>CAZYBF010000012.1:24634-42195 GCA_964645525.1 uncultured Beijerinckia sp. | reverse complement strand
CTACGACATTCCTGCCGCGACGCTGCGCGCGCGCGCCGTGTTCACCAACACAACGCCCACGCAGGCCTATCGCAGCTCCGGCCGGCCCGAGGTGAATTTCGCCATTGAACGCATCATCGACACGGCCGCGCGCGAACTGGGTTTCGACAGGATCGCGCTGCGCAAGAAAAACCTCGTGAAGGCGAAGGCCTTCCCCTACACCAATGCGGTCGGCGCCACCTATGACAGCGGCGATTACGCCGCGCAAATGGCGTTGTCGATGGAGATCGCCGACTGGGCGGGTTTCCCTGCGCGCAAGCGCGCCGCAGCGCGCCGCGGAATGCTGGCGGGCATCGGCATGGGCCATTATGTCGAGTCCTCCATCGGCGCGCCCAAGGAGCGCGCCGAGATTTACGTGAAGCCCAGCGGGCGCACGGCCTGCGTCATCGGCACCCAGCCGAGCGGCCAGGGGCATGAGACAAGCTTTGCGCAAGTGGTGGCGGAACGGCTCGGCCTGCCGGTGGACACAGTCGACATCGTGATCGGCGACACCGCCGTGGTGAGCGTGGGCGGCGGGTCGCATTCGGGCCGCTCCATGCGTCATGCCGGCACGGTGATCTCGAAAGGCTCTGACGCGCTCATTGAAAAAGCGCGCAGCCTCGCCGCCTTCGTCCTGCGCGCCGACAAGGCGGAGATGATCTGGCAGGACGGTCGCCTCCTGCGCAAGGGCACGAACCAATCGCTCGATCTCTACGAGCTCGCGCGCGCGATCGACGGGATCGACCTGCCCGGCGATCTCAAGGACGGCGTGTCCATCGTCTGCGACAATGAAATGCACGAGCCGGTTTTCCCCAACGGCTGCGCCATTTGCGAAGTGGAGGTCGATCCGCAGACCGGCCGTTACGAGATCACGCGCTATGCGGCGGTGGACGACGTCGGCCGCTGCATCAATCCGATGATCGTGCACGGCCAGACCCATGGCGGCATCGTGCAGGGCGTGGGTCAGGCGATTGGCGAGCTATGCGCGCTCGACAAGGATTCAGGCCAGCCTGTCGCCGCCTCGCTGATGGATTACCACATGCCGCGGGCGGATGAGATGCCCTCCTTCCGCACGGAAATCGCGGAAGTCCTGTCGCCCACCAATCCGCTCGGCGTGAAGGCGGGCGGCGAGGGCGGCACCACGCCCGCCCTCGCCTGCGTCGTGAACGCCCTGTGCGACGCGCTGCAGGATTACGGCGTTCGCGACATTCAGATGCCGGCGACGCAATTCGCCGTGTGGCGCGCCATCCAGAACGGGCGCGCGCGCAAACAGACCCAAGAACGCAAGGGAGCGACCAAGTGAGCAAGCCCACAATCGACCTGATCTGTTTTCCCGGCGCGCCGAACCTTCCGATCTTCGCGGCCCTGAAGAAAGGATGGTTCGACGAGGCCGGCGTGTCCGTGAACATGAACACGACGCCGAACTCAGCTTTCCAGGCTGAGAACCTCGCCGCCGGCAAGTTCCAGATCGCCGGCACCGCCTTCGACAATGTGGTCGCCTATCAGGAAGGTCAGGGCGCGGTCGCGTTGAAGGACACCGATTTCTTCGCCTTCATGGGCGCCACGCAAGTTGAGCTCGCCTTCATCACGGCTCCGCAGATCAAGAGCTATGCGGACCTGAAGGGCGCCTCGCTCGCGCTGGACGCGCTGTCCACCGGCTTCGCCTTCTGCCTGTATGAAATGCTCGCGAAGAACGGGCTGACGAAGGCCGATTATCAGATGCTTCCTGTGGGCGCGACGCCGGCGCGCTGGGAATCGGTGAAAGCGGGCCAGCATGTGGGCACGCTCACCATCGAGCCTTTCACGAGCATCGCACGCAATCAGGGCTTCCACGTGCTCGACACGTCCACGAATATCTTCCCGGCCTATCAGGGCGGCGCCTTCGCCGCGAGCCGCAAATGGGCGGCGTCCAATCCGGAGACGCTGAAAGGCTTCATCCGCGGCTATCTGAAGGGTCTTGAATGGACGCTCGATCCCGCCAACCGCGAGGAAGCGACCGCGATCCTTCTCGAAAACATGCCGGAGATCAAACCGCAGGTCGCAGGCGCGGTGATGAACTCCCTGCTCTCGCCGCGCTCGGGCCTCACGCCCAAAGCGGCGATGCTGATGGATGGCGTGAACACGGTGCTCGACCTGCGTTCGCGCTACGGTTCGGGCGGGCGTCTCAGCGAGCCGTCCAAATACATCGATCTGAGCTATTACGCAGCTGTCGTCGGCTGACGATCGCCGCTGCGCAAAAAGAAAGGGGGCGCGGCGCGCCCCCTTTTTTCGTCACTGGTGGATCGCCTCGCCGTGCAAGGCGAGATCAAGTCCTTCACGCTCGCCGTCGGAATCCACGCGCAGCGGAGTGAACACGCGCGTAAGCCCAAGCGCGATCAGCGTGCCGACCACACACCAGGCCGTGGTGACGAGGACGCCGAGCGCCTGCACGCCCAATTGCGTCGCGGAGCCCTCGATGAGGCCCGACACGCCCGGCGCCTCCGGCGTCGCCGAAAGCCAGCTAGTCGCGAACACGCCAGCGGCGAGAAGCCCAAGCATGCCGCCAATGCCGTGCACGCCAAACACGTCGAGCGAGTCGTCGTATTTCAGGCGGTGCTTCACCACAATGCAGAACCAATAGCAGATCGCGCCGGCGACAGCGCCGATGATCGCGCCATGCAGGGGCGTGACGAAGCCAGAGGCGGGCGTGATCGTGCCAAGGCCGGCGACAGCGCCCGAGACGATGCCAAGAACCGAGGGCTTGCCGCGATGGCTCCATTCGATGGCCGCCCAGACGATGGCGCCGGCGCATGCCGCCAGATGCGTGGATGCGATGGCGAAGACCGCGCGCGAACCCGCGCCAAGCGCGGAGCCGCCGTTGAAGCCGAACCAGCCGACCCACAACAGGCCCGTGCCGATGACGGCGAGCGAGAGATCGAAGGGCGCGAGGTTCTCGCGTCCATAGCCCTGACGCTTGCCGATGACGATGGCGGCCACAAGGCCCGCGACGCCTGCATTGATGTGCACGACGGCGCCGCCCGCGAAATCCACGAAGCCCATGGCGCCGAGGAAGCCCCCGCCCCACACCCAGTGCGCGGACGGCACGTAGACGACGAACAGCCAGATCGCGCTGAAGACGAGGAAGGCCGAGAAGCGCATGCGGTCCGCGACCGCGCCGCCGATCAGCGCGCAGGTGATGACCGCGAAGGTCATCTGATAGATCGCGAACAGAATCTCAGGAATGGTCTTGGCGAGCGGGCTGATCGTCTCAAGCCCCATGCCGGAGAAGAAGACGCGCTGGAAGTCGCCGATCCATGGGCCGTCGCCGCTGAAGGCGAGCGTGTAACCAAGCGCAAGCCACAGCAGCGAGACGAGCGCCAGCGCGCCGGCGCTTTGCGCCATGGTGGCGAGCACGTTCTTGCGCCGCACCATGCCTGAGTAGAACAGGGCGAGGCCCGGCAGCGTCATCATGAGGACGAGCGCCGTAGCGACGATCATGAAGCCGGTGTCCGCGGCGTCGATGCGGGGGGCGTCGGAAGCGAAGGCCGAGCCTGCGCCGGCGAATACGCCGAGAGCACCGAGAAAAAACGATCCGAAACGCGCCACGACATTCCCTCCGCAAGCATTTGAGCAGCCGCGAAGGTGAACAAAAAACATGCCAGCGTGCCTATTCGTGAATCAGGGCGCCTAATTCGCAGCATTACGAGCGCAAAGAAGCGTCAAAGCGCCAGCTTAACTTTAATGAGATTGGAGGGAAGCTCAAGAAACGTGCACCGCATGCACAAATAAATAGCTAATTGCCGCCCCGAGCGGCGCCCGGGACGGTTCCAAACGGCGAAAAACCCGACCGCTCAGGCCATATACAAGAACAGGCCCAACGCGGAGGCCGCGAAGACCCCCACGCCAAGCCGCATGGCGAGGTGCGGCAGAGGCGAAGCCATTTGCCGCACGAGCGCTGCGGCCCGGGTGGCGCTCATGGACGCCCCGTGCATGCAGGAGCACAGCATGCGGTGGGTCTCCCCCTCATTCATCTCAAAGAAAGCCATGGCGTCGCCGAGCCGGTCGCTTTGCAATCCCTGCGCTCGCAGCAGCGGATCGCTGAAGGCGATCGACAGAGGGGAGCCCTCGACCCGAAGCGGCCCCCAATCGGAACGCGGCATGAACTCCAGTTGATGGAACAGGCGCACCGGCACGCCGCACTGGCGGTCGAGCGCCTTCGCCCATGCCTCAAGCCTCTCTTTCCGGCTCAAAGGCGCAGGCGGCTCAAAGCGGACATCCGCAAGACCACGCAAGGCTTCGACGCTTTTATGTTCCATGGGACCTGCTCCCTGCGCCGACGGGCCTGACCCCTGGACGCCATCGCGCGCCCATACGGCGCCCGCGTCGGCGCGGGATGGGGCGCCTTTCACGAAACGGTCAGAGCGCCTCCAGGTTCCCAAGCGATCCAAGGCCGCGGGTTTGCGCGCTGGATCGACCAATCCGCGCCGGCTATAACGAACGCACGCCGCGCGGCTTCAAGATCCTGCGGCGAAACGCCAGGACAAGGCGTCGTCGGGGAGGCACAATGATCCGCATCAGGAGTCCGCAGGATTTCGGAGCCGCCTGCGTCTTCGCGCTTGTGGGCGCGGCGGGGCTCTATTTTGGGAGCGACCTCGCTTTCGGCTCCCCCGCGCGCATGGGGCCCGGCTTCTTCCCCATCATCCTGAGCTGGCTCATTCTCGGCGTGGGCGCCATCGCTGCTCTGCGCGCGCTGGCGTTCGACGGGCCCGCCGTCGAGGCGCCGAAACTGCGCCCAATCCTGATGGTCTGCGTCGCCATTCTAAGCTTCGGCCTTGTCGTCGAGCGTTTCGGCCTCGCGCTGGCGGCGATCGCGGTCACATTTCTCGCAGCGCTCGCACGCCCTTATGTCGACTGGCGCGAGACCGCCCTCCTCTCCCTCGCCCTCGCCGCCTTCAGCGTGGCGCTGTTCGTCTACGCGCTTGGCCAGCCCATGGCCGCCTTTCCGCCGTGACCCCGATGGACGCGCTCGCCAATCTCGCCACAGGTTTCTCCGCCGCCGCCAGCCTGCAGAACATCGGCTTTGCGATGGCGGGCTGTCTCTTGGGCACGCTCATCGGCGTGCTGCCTGGCATAGGCCCCATTCCCACGATCGCGATGCTGCTGCCGATCACCTTCGGGCTTGATCCGCTGTCCTCGCTCATCATGCTCGCGGGCATCTATTACGGCGCGCAATACGGCGGCTCCACCACGTCGATCCTCGTCAACATGCCCGGCGAATCCTCGTCCGTGGTGACTTGTATGGACGGGCACCAGATGGCGCGGCAGGGACGCGCAGGCGTCGCGCTGGGCGTCGCTGCGCTCGGCTCCTTCTTCGCTGGCTGCGTCGGCACGCTGTTCATCGCCGCCTTCGGGCCGCCGCTCGCGGACTTCGCGCAAAAATTCAATTCGCCGGATTATTTCTCGCTGATGACGCTTGGCCTGTTGATGGCCGTCGTGCTCGCGCATGGCTCCGTGCTGAAGGCGATCGGCATGGTGCTTGTGGGCCTGTTGTTCGGGCTCGTTGGCACAGACGTGAACACGGGCGCGTTGCGCTACACGTTCAACGTCTCCGTATTGTGGGACGGAATCGACTTCCTGCCGATGGTGATCGGCATGTTCGGCATCGTCGAGATCGTGCGCAATCTCGAGGAGAAAGAGATCGCGCGCGAGCCCGTGAAAACGGGCCTGCGCGACCTGTGGCCGAAGCGCGACGATTTCCAGCGCGCCTGGCCCGCCTCCGTGCGCGGCGTGGGGCTTGGCTCCATTCTCGGCGTTCTGCCCGGCGGCGGCGCGGTGCTCGCCTCCTTCGCAAGCTACACGCTTGAGAAGAAGATCGCGAAACAGCCCGAACGTTTCGGCAAGGGCGCGATCGAGGGCGTCGCGGGCCCGGAATCGGCCAATAACGCCGCAGCGCAGACGAGCTTCATTCCACTGCTCACGCTCGGCCTGCCCTCCAATCCCATCATGGCGCTGATGATGGGCGCCATGATGATACAGGGCGTGCAGCCGGGAGCGGCCGTGATGACCAGCAGGCCGGACCTGTTCTGGGGCATGGTCGCCAGCATGTGGATCGGCAATCTCATGCTCGTGATCATCAACATGCCGATGATCGGCCTTTGGGTGCGCCTGCTCAGCGTGCCCTATCGCCTGCTCTACCCTGCGATCTTGCTGTTCTGCGTGATCGGCGTGTACGGCTCGAACGCGAACTGGGCGATGATGGCGATCACCGCCTTCTTCACGCTATTCGGCTATGTGCTCGTGCGCTTCGGCTGCGAGCCCGCGCCGATGGTGCTGGGCTTTCTGCTGGGCCCGCTTATGGAGGAGAACCTGCGCAGGTCGCTGTCGCTCTCGCGCGGCGATCCGATGATCTTCCTTGAGCGGCCGATCTCAGCGACCCTGCTCGCGCTCAGTCTCGGGATGCTCGCGGTCATCGTCCTGCCCGGCGTGCGGCGCTCGCGGGAGCGCGCCTTTCAGGAATGACGAACGCCACGAAAACTTCGCAAGAGCGGGGCTTGCAGCGATGCGCGCCTCGCTTGCAAAACGCCCCGCCAGACGCCAATCTGGCGCAGTTCCATGGTTTCGCTGCGCCACCTTCGCCGCAGCGCACAAGAAAGGCGCCCGCTCGCGATGTCCTACGCTTCCTCGCCTGAATTACGCGCCCTGATGCTGCGCGCCTGCCGCGTGCTCCATCACTTCCGCATCGTGGAAGGCTTCGGCCATGTGAGCGCGCGCATTCCCGACGAGGCGCGCATCCTCATGACGCCGCGCATCGCCCTTGGGACTGTGCGCGAGGAGGATCTAATCGAGCTCGATATGGACGGCAGGCAACTCGCCGGCGGCGGGAGACCGGCGCTCGAGACGGCGATGCATCTCGCCGTCTACAAGCGCCGCGCGGATGTGATGTCGATCGCGCGCGGCCACCCGCGCAATGTCGCGGCCTTCGCCTGCGCTGCGGAGCCTTTGCGCATCGCCCATGGCTTCGGCGCGAATCTCGGCCATGTCGCGCCCGTGTTCGCCAAGCCCGTGCTCGCCGCCAATCCGGAGCTGGGCGACGGCGTGGCCGAGGCGCTGGGGCCGCATGTCGCCGTTATTCTGCAGGCCAACGGCATGCTGGCGACGGGCATGTCCATTCCCCACGCCTGCGTGAACGCGCTGTTCATGGAGGAGACCGCCGAACTCCAGCTCAAGGCGATGGCGGCCGGCCTTCAGCCGAAGCATTACACGCCGGAAGGCGCCGCGCGCCGCCATGGCGACGACCGCGAACACGAGCCCATCCGCGCATGGGATTATTACGTCGCCGAAGCCGAGGGAACCTGCGCTTGGGAATAACCTGCCTGGGAGTGACCGGCGCATCTCTTAAACAGATATGATCTGAGGAAAGCATGACATCCGCTCCCTTTATCGAACGACACGGATTGTGGAGCGACGAACAGCGCCGCCAAGCCGCCGAGATCGCCGCGCGCATCAAGGCGCGGGACATTCATCTGGTGCGCCTCGCGTGGGCTGATCCGCACGGATATTCGCGCGCGAAGGCGCTCACCGCGCCTGCGTTCCTAAGCGCGCTGCGCAGCGGCCACAACATCAACGTGGCGACAAGCACGCTCGACTCGGCGGGCACGCGCACCTTCTCCTCCTTCGTGCGCGGCGGCGGGATGGGACTCGACGAGATGACCGGCTCGCCGAACCTGACGCTCGTGCCCGATCCCTCCACCTTCCGCGTCCTGCCATGGGCGCCGGGCGTGGCGTGGATCGTGGGCGATGAATATTTTGACTCCGGCAAGCCGTTTCACTTTTCGCCGCGCCAACTGCTGAAACGCGAAATCGCCCGGATGCGCGAACGCGGGCTCGCGCAAATGGTGGGACTCGAGATGGAGTTCTACCTTCTGCGCGTGATCCAGGACCGGCTTGATTTCGACAATGTCGGCGCGCCGGGGCGCCGCGGTCGCCCTGTTGACGTGTGTCCGGTGGAGCCCGGCTATCATTTCCATTCCGAATCCAGCATGGACATGATGCAGCCGATCCTCAGCGCGCTTGTGCAGGCGTATGAAGCCATCAACCTGCCCGTGCGATCGATTGAGAAGGAATGGGGGCCCGGCCAGCTCGAATGCACGTTCGCGCCCTCCCACGCGCTTGAGACGGCCGACAATGCGATGCTGTTTCGCACGGCCACCAAGCAGATCTGCCGACGCATGGGCCATTTCGCCACGTTCATGGCGCGGCCCGGCCTCAAGGGCTATTATTCAAGCGGCTGGCACCTGCACCAATCCATCGTGAACCTGCAGGGTCGTAACCAGTTCACGCCGGAGGCTGCGGACGATCCGCTCTCGCCCTTCGGCATGTCCTATGTCGCGGGCCTGCTGGAACATGCCGCGCCCGCCACGGTGTTCGCGGCGCCCACCGTCACCGGCTATCGACGCTTCAAGCCGAACTCTCTTGCGCCCGACCGCGCCTCATGGGGCTATGATCATCGCGGCGCGATGATCCGCGTGCTGGGCGGCGTGGGCGATCCCGCGACGCGCATGGAGAACCGCATCGGCGAGCCCTGCGCCAATCCCTATCTCTACATCGCTTCGCAAATGGTCGCTGGCATGGCGGGCGTGGACGCCAAGGCGCATCCCGGCAAGCAGGACGACGAGCCCTACAACAGCGACCGCGCGCGCCTGCCCGCGAGCCTCCCTCAGGCGCTCGATGAACTTGAGCGCTCAAGCCTGTTCCGACAAGCGTTCGGCGACCTGTTCGTCGACTATTATCTCAAGGTTAAACGCGTCGAGGCGGGACGATACCAAAGCGCGCTCGAAGCCTCCGGCCAGTCAGCCGGCGAGGAGGCGACCGAGTGGGAGCAGAACGAATATTTCGATTTCTTCTAGCGGACGCTGCGCTGGAAGCCAGGAGCCTGTCATGAACGTCATGAGCCGAACGCCCCGCCCCGGTTACGACTGGGACGCGCTTGTCCAGGAGGACCGCGTTCACCGCGCGCTTTACACGGATCCGGCGATCTTCGAACAGGAGATGACCCGCATCTTCGGCGGCACATGGGTTTATCTCGCCCATGAAAGCGAGATCCCGCAGGCCAATGACTATATCACGCGCAAGATGGGCTTGCGTCCCATCATCGTCACGCGCGACGCGAACGGGGTGCTGCGCGCGCTCTACAATCGCTGCACGCATCGCGGCACGACGCTGTGCCGCAATGACAAGGGCAATGCGCGCTTCTTTCAGTGCCCCTACCATGGATGGAACTTCCTCAACACGGGGAAACTGCGCGGCGTGCCATGGGCCGACGGCTATTCCAGCGACATCAAGGATCCGAAGTTCAATCTCGCGCAGGTCCCGCGCGTTGAATCCTATCGCGGCTTCATCTTCGGCACTCTGAACGCAAAGGCTCCGCCGCTGCGCCAATGGCTCGGGCCGATTACGCGACCGATAGACGAATGGCTGGACCGCAATCCCGGCGGCAAAGTCATCGTGTGCGAGGCGAACCGTTTCAAGTTCAAAGGAAACTGGAAGCTCGCCTACGACAATTCATCCGACGGCTACCATGTGATCTATTCCCATCGTTCCCTGTTGGAGATGGAGAACAGGCTTGTCGACGAGGGCAACAAGGGGATGGCCTTCTACAAAAACTCGCCCGACAGCCTTGAGATGTACGTGCAATACATGGGCAACGGCCACCACTTCAAGGACAAGCGGCCGAACCTGCAGGCCCGCCCCGGCGGGCTGTGGGCGATTGAATCGACCCATCCGGGCATGGAGCACGCCGAACAGACGCTGCGCGCGCGCTATGGCGAACGCGCGGACAGTCTGCTTGATCTGGCTGGCTCAGAGCCCGTCAACATCAATATCTTTCCCAACCTCTCGCTGCTGGGCAATCACATTCAGGTGTTCCAGCCCGTAAGCGTCGATGAGACGGACGCGGTCTGGTACGGCACGCGCATCGAAGACGTGAATGGCGACATCGGCGACGCCTTGCCCATCATCAACGCGCTGCGCATGCGCACGCAGGAAGGTTTCCCTAATTTCGGCGAGGTGGATGACATCGCCAATTTCGAACAGATCCAACGCGGGCTCGCCTGCGTCGAGGACGAATGGATCTATATGAACCGCGGCCACGGAATACCCGGCCGCATCAGGCATAACGCCGACGGCACGATCAGCGCGCCGGCGACAGATGAAGTCTTCATGCGCGAGTACATCAAGGAATGGAAGCGCATCATGAAAGACGAAACGCCATTAGAGATCCAGCGGGAGCCCTGAGCCATGAACAAGCCCGCAAGCCGCGATCCATCTCTTTCATCCTATTACGTCGACGACGCGTTCTACGCAGACCTTCTCGCGCGCTTCACCGACTGGGACGTGGACGCCAAGGCTCTGTGCGACCCGGGCGAGCGGGACATGTTCCGCATGATTTTGGAGCGCGAGGCGCGCCTGCTCGATCAGCACCGCTACGACGACTGGCTCGCAATGCTTGCGCCCGAATGCGCCTACTGGGCGCCGGCGCGACCCGAAGGCGGCGATCCGCGCACGGAGATCGCCGTCATGTTCGACGACCGGCGGCGGCTGGAGGATCGCGTGTTCCGGCTGCGCTCTGAATATGCATGGTCGCAGGCGCCGCGGTCGCGCACCGTGCGCATGGTGTCGAACGTCGAGGTGTTCTCATCCGACGCGGACGACCGGCGCATGGTGCGCTCAAACTTCATCGTCAGCGAGTTCTGGGATTTTGAGACGCGCCAGCTCACCGGATGGTGCGGCTACGACATGCGCAAAATGAACGGCTCATGGTTGATCCGCGCCAAGCGCATCAACCTCATCAATTGCGATCAGTGCATCCGCAATCCGAGCATCATTCTCTAGCGCGCATTCAGCGCACAGGGCGCTGAACCGCGCCGGGCCCCTGCGACCCGGCATGAGCGCTGTCAGCAGCCGCCTTGCCGCTTTGTTCGTCGTCGTCCTGCGTGGTGCGCCGCATGGTCTCGCGGTACCAGTCCACCCATTTGGGCGTGACGTGAGCGAGAATGTCCTCGCCCAGCCCGTCCTCGACGCTAGCCTGTTTGGCAGGCTGCCCAGCCATGTTTCACTCCAACCGTTTCGCGCGCACAGGCGCGCCCATGCACGTTCGCTAACACGCACGGCGTCGTCGGCGCGCTTACAAGCGTGACCGGAGCGACACATTCATATAGTAAAGCCCATGTCGGGACGAACCGCGCGAACGCCCACTGGCGCGATCACTCGTCGCAGGCTATCGAACCTCACGCCCCCTGCATTCGTGAGACGAAGATGAGCGCCAAACCTGTCCTTTACATGCTGCCCGGCCTCCTGTGCGACGAGACCGTGTTCAAGCCGCAGATGGAGGGTCTGGCGGACGCCATCGACGTCCGCGTGCCGCGTTTCCTTGGCTTCGATTCCCTCACCGATATGGCGCGCCATGTGCTTGAGATCGCGCCGCCACGCTTCTCAATCGCCGGCTTTTCCATGGGCGGGCGCGTGGCGTTCGAGATTATGCGGCTCGCGCCGGAGCGCATCGAACGCTTCTGCGCCTTCGACACGGGCGCCGGGCCCAAGGCGGAGGGCGAGGACGCCAAACGGCAGGCGGTCATCGACCTCGCCTGGCGCGAGGGCATGGGCGCGCTCGCAGCCGCCTGGCTGCCGCCCATGCTTCATCCGCGTCGCCGCGCGGACGCGGCCTTCATGGCGCCGCTCACCGCCATGGTGCTACGCGCCACGCCCGAATTACACGAGCGCCAGATCCGCGCGTTGGTGAACCGCCACGACGCGCGCCCCGTTCTGCCCACGATCGCCTGCCCTGCGCTGATCGCCTGCGGCCGCGAGGACGACTGGAGCCCTGTCGCTCAGCACGAACAAATGGCGGCGGCCATTCCCGGCGCGCAGCTCGTGGTGTTCGACGATTGCGGACACTTTTTGCCGGTAGAGCAGCCCGAGCCCTTCAACCGCGCCCTGCGCGCATGGATGGCGCGTCCCGCCTGAGCGAAACCACAAGCACAGCATCACGTTTCCGCTGATCCAAAAGCCGGAACCTCCGCCCACAGCCAAAGTTGACCCCGCGTCTGGCGCACAGCCGGACCCGGGGCGCTGACGGGTCCATTCGTCCGCGCCCGTAAAGCGAAAAGGGCTTCGGACATGGCTGAGAGCGGTCAGAAGAATGAACGTCCCAGATCCACGCGCGGTTTCGCGTCGATGGATCGCGAAAAGCAGCGCGAGATCGCCAGCAAGGGCGGCCGCAGCGTGCCCAGCGAAAAGAGAAGCTTTTCGCAGAACCGACAATTGGCCGCCAATGCAGGGCGCAAAGGCGGACAAAGCGTCGCGCCGGAGAACCGAAGCTTCTCGCAGGACCGCACCCTCGCCGCTGAAGCGGGCCGCAAGGGCGGACAAAGCGTGCATGCGGAAAATAGAAGCTTTTCGCGCGACCGGGAACTCGCGGCCGACGCCGGACGCAAAGGCGGATCAGCGTCCTCGCACAACGATAATGGGAACCAGTGAACGGGCGCCGACGGCGGATCAACCGACGCTGCAGGAAGCCCCGCCCAGCACGCAAAAACGCGCGCAATGGGGATGGTTGAGCGCGACCGGCCCCGCGGCGTCACGCAATGTGGGACCCATCTCGAACGCTTCGTCATAAGCCAGCAGCGTACAGGCGAGGACCGCAGGAGCGGACGCGCCCTTGCGCTTCACCACCATGCGCGATGATGCGCACATCATGTCGGACGGCGACTTGCCCAACACGCCCCAGCAGGATTGAGAAACCTCTGGCACGTCGGCATGAGCGTCCATTTCTGGAAACAGCATCAGGGCGACGGGATCAGTTACGTCGAGCGCAAGTCCGATCTGCGCACATAATCCGCCATATCCATTACGCACAAGGCTTTCAGTTTCGCCGGAATACATGCGCCCGGCGATGTGGATGCGAAAGCCGTTCTCTGAAAGCCAGCGCAGACCCGCGATCGCCGGATCCCAGGAACGCGGGCCGCGTTCAAGCTCGTGTAAACGCTGCGTGTAATGATCGATGGAGACCCGCAGCGTGAGGGCATCTCCATAACGCGCGTTAAGCGCGGCGAGCTCCTGCGCCTTGTGCCGCATGGGCGACATCGCATTGGTGAGCACAATCGCCTTGAAGCCGCGCGCGAGCGCCTCCTCCAGCATATCGATGAACTCAGGGTTCATGAACGGCTCGCCGCCGGTGAAACCAATCTCGCGCACCGGAAGACGGTCGCGCTCGATCTCATCGAAGAATGCGCGCGCCTCCTGCGCAGTGATCCAGGCCAACCGATCATTCCGCGGCGTGGATTCGATATAGCAATTCGTGCAGGAAAGATTGCACAGCGTGCCTGTATTGATCCAAAGCGTGCGCAGGCCCGCAAGCGCGACCTGCGCGCGCAGTTCGCCGCCAGCAGTCACGTGAGGATCTCTGAACTTCTCGCGCGCGAGCGGAGCAGGCCCGCTGGCGCGCGGCCAGAACGCGGCAGGCGCTTCGCCCGCCCCTGCTCCCAACCAGGTCAGCGAACCTGCGGTGAGCGGCGCGCCGGACGCTTTCGCCTCGTCTTTGGGGAGAATTTCGCACGACGGCCACAAACCGCTTTCAAGCGCGCGCGCGTATTCTTCCGGCAGTTTCGCCGCGCGCATCGCCGCGGCCGCGCCGGCATGGTCGTAATCAAGCGCGATATGCTCAATGCGCACTCCGCCGCGCCCGTCAGCGGGCGTGAGCACGCTGCACCAGACGCGCGGCGTGCCATCGTTCGCCGGCATGCCAAGCGCGCCGGAATTGTGCCATAACAGGCCGTCGACAACGCGCGTGAACGGCAAGCCGCAATGGCCGGCAAGCACGCCCTCGCATCCGCTCGCGGCGATCTCACTCGCCAGCACGCGGTCGGGCGCAGAGCCGAAGATGAAACGGCTGGTCTCCTCAACGCCGCCATGTACGACCGCAAGGCGCCGGCCGTTGATCTCAATAACAGCGCGCGCTGGCAGCGCCGCGAGCGCGCTGCGCGCATTCGCGCCAAGCTGTGCGCTGGCGTGCGCCCACCATTTCGCGGAAAGCGCATCGCATGTCGATCCCGGCGCGAAGCCGCATCCGCAATCCTGCGCGCCTGCGGCCAGACCCTCCTCGCAATTCCCGGCGATGATCAGCGCATCCGTCTCCGCAAGCCGTTCGAAACAGGCGCGCGCGTCCGCGCCATAAGCGATGACGTCGCCGGTGCAGATCCAGCGCTTCTGGGGAATTCCGCGCGAGCGCGCAAAATCAAACAGAGCCTCAAGCGCCTGCAGGTTCGAATAGACGCCGCCGAATACGAGCGTCGGGCCGTCGAAGATGCGCGGTTTCAGCTCGGTCATGGCGCGCTCACCCATTTCGCCCAGCCCGCGGCGCGCAACTCGCAAGCCGGACAAGCGCCGCAGCCATGGCCCCATTCATGTGCGCGCGTGCGATCGCCCGCATAGCAAGAGTGCGAATGGACGCGGATCAGCTCGACGAGCGGCGCGCCGCCAAGCTCCTGCGCCAACGCCCATGTCTGCGCCTTGTCGCGCCACATGAGCGGCGTCTCGAGCACAAAGCGCCGATCAAGACCAAGGTTCAGCGCCACTTGCATCGCCTTGATCGTGTCGTCGCGACAATCAGGATAGCCCGAATAGTCCGTCTCGCAGACGCCGGTCACGATGCGCCGCAGCCCGCGACGATAGGCGAGCGCGGCGGCGAAAGTCAGGAAGATCAGATTGCGTCCCGGCACGAATGTGTTCGGCAGGCCGTCTTTCTCCATACGAAAGGCGATGTCCTGCGTCAGCGCGCTACGCCCAACCTGCGCGATAGCGTCGAGTTGCACCACATTGTCGTCGCCGAGCCTGCCCGCCCAGGCCGCCGACAGCGCCGACATGCCTTCTCGCAGGCGCGCACGACACTCCATTTCTACGCGGTGGCGTTGCCCGTAATCGAAGCCGATTGTCTCCACGCGATCATAACGCGCGAGCGCCCATGCGAGACATGTCGCCGAATCCTGACCGCCGGAAAAGAGCACAAGCGCCCCCTCCCCCGCGCTCATCACTCCAGCTCCACAATGCGCCCGTCACGCAAAGCGACGCGACGATCCATCCGCGCGGCGAGATCGAGATTATGGGTGGCGACAAGGGCGGCCAGACCCGTCGCGCGCACCAATTGCGTGAGCGCGGCGAACACGTGGTCAGCGGTCTTGGGGTCGAGATTGCCGGTGGGCTCGTCGGCAAGCAGAATGCGCGGAGAGTTGGCGACCGCGCGGGCGATGGCGACGCGCTGCTGTTCGCCGCCCGACAATTCGGCCGGACGATGCGTCAGCCGTTCGCCCAAACCCAGATAGGCGAGCAATTCACCGGCGCGACGCTTCGCAACGCCGCGCGACAGGCCGCGGATCATCTGCGGCAGCATCACGTTCTCCTGCGCGGAAAACTCCGGCAGCAGGTGGTGGAACTGATAGACGAAGCCGATCTCCAGCCGGCGCAGGCTCGTGCGCGCGTCATCTTCCATATGGGAGGTGGGCTCATGGCCCACATAGACCTCGCCATCGTCCGGCCGCTCCAGCAGGCCCGCGAGATGCAGCAGCGTCGACTTGCCTGCGCCAGATGGCGCGATCAGCGCAACCGATTGTCCCGGCCATAAGGCGAGATCGGCGCCTCGCAGCACCTCGAGCGGCTTGTCCGCCTGCGTATAGGTGCGCACCACCTGATGCAGATAAAGAGCGGGATGCGTCACGGCGTCACTCGTATCGCAACGCTTCGACGGGATCGAGCTTGGCGGCGCGCCAGGCGGGGAAGATCGTCGCAAGCAGGGAGAGGCTGAGGGCGAGCGTCACGATCAACACGACGTCGCTCGTCACCACCACGGAAGGAAGGCGCGAGAGGAAGTAAAAATTCGGATCGAACAGATTGAGCCCCAGGAGCGCGTTCAGCGACTGGCGCAAGGGTTCAAGATTATGCGCGACCAGCAGACCAAGCGCGAAGCCCGCCGCTGTGCCCGCGACGCCAATGGCCGAGCCCGTGATAAGAAAGACGCGCATAATGGCGCCGCGCGTCGCGCCCATGGTGCGCAGGATGGCGATGGCGCGACCCTTGTCCTTCACCAGCATGGTGAGGCCGGAGATGATGTTGAGCGCCGCTACCAGAACGATCAGCGTGAGGATGAGGAACATCACCGTCCGCTCGATCTTCAGCGCTTCGAAGAAGGAGCGATTACGCTGGCGCCAGTCGGTCATGATCATTGGCCGTCCTACGGCCTTGTCGAGGCGCGCGCGCATCGCGTCCATGTTTTCAGGATCGTCCACGAAAGCCTCGATCAGCGTCGCCTCCTCCTCCTTGTTGAAGAAGGCCTGCGCCTCCTCGAAAGGCATGAAGACGAAGATGCCGTCGAACTCCGAGACGCCGATCTGGAAGATGGCGACGACGGGATAGGCTTTGATGCGCGGCGTCACGCCAAACGGCGTCTGGGCGCCACGCGCGGTGAGCAGCGTCACGCGGTCGCCGATCCGCACGCCGAGATTCTCCGCAAGCTTCTGCCCGATGGCGACGCCCTCGGCGGCATCAAACCCGTCGAGCGTGCCAAGCCGCACGTTTTCGGCCACACCCGGCAGCCGCTTGATGTCGCGTTCACGCACGCCGCGCACCAGCGCGCCCGATTGCTGATAGGGGGAGGAGACGCCCGCCGCGCTCTCCACGATCGGCAAAGCGACCTTCACGCCCGGAACTTTCGACACGCGGTCTATCACCTGATCGTAATCGTTCAGGGGCGTGTCCGCGCCTTGCAGAAACACGTGGCCGTTGACGCCGATGATCTTGCTCATCAGCTCGATGTGGAACCCGTTCATAACGGACATCACCACGATCAGCGTCGCAACCCCAAGCGTGATGCCCAGGAAGGAGAAACCCGCGATGACGGACACGAAGCCCTGCGCGCGGCGGGCGCGCAGATAGCGCAGCGCCACCATCCATTCGAACGGCGCGAAGGCGCGCGCGCCCGTGGGCTCGTCGGCGAATTCGGGCGATGTGTCCTGCGCGCCCGTCATGCGCTCACGCAGCCGCGGCGAGCAAAAGATTCAGCGCCGCCTCAGGGGTCAGCGTCTCGCGTGCGCCCGTGCGACGGTCCTTCACTTCGACCTCGCCCGCCGCCAGGCCCTTCGGACCAACGATGAGCTGATGCGGCAGGCCGATCAGATCGAACGTGGCGAATTTCGCGCCCGGCCGCTCATCGCGGTCATCGTAGAGCGTTTCGACGCCCGCCTTCGAGAGCTTCGCGTAAAGGTCGTCGCAAGCAGCGTCCGTCGCCGCGTCCCCGGCTTTGAGGTTGGCGAGGCCCACATGGAAGGGCGCGACCGCGCGCGGCCAGATGATGCCGGCCTCATCATGATTGGCCTCGATCAAGGCGGCGGCGAGCCGCGACGGACCGATCCCGTAGGAGCCCATCTGCACCACGACCTCCTTGCCATCCGGCCCGTTCACGACGGCGCGCATGGGCTGGGAGTATTTCGTGCCGAAGGAGAAAATATGGCCGACCTCGA
>CAZYBF010000012.1:14276-24624 GCA_964645525.1 uncultured Beijerinckia sp. | reverse complement strand
GATGCCGCGCGCGGAGACGCGATCCGCCTCCGGCACACTGGCGAAGGCGGCCTCATCATGCATTTCGGAAGTGGCGGCGTAACGCGACGTCCACTTATCGACGACCGATTGCATCGCTGCGCGGTCATCGAAGTCCACGTCCTGCGCCGGCGCATCAAACTCAAGGAAATCCTTATGGCAGAAAACCTCGCTCTCCCCGGTCGAGGCGAGGATGATGAATTCGTGGCTCAGATTGCCCCCGATCGGCCCGGTGTCGGCGCGCATCGGAATGGCCTTCAGCCCCATGCGGGAGAAGGTGCGCAGATAGGCCGCGAACATTTTGGCGTAGGAATGGCGCGCGCCATCCGCGTCGAGATCGAAGGAATAAGCGTCCTTCATGAGAAACTCGCGCGAACGCATCACGCCGAAGCGCGGCCGCACCTCGTCGCGGAACTTCCACTGGATGTGATAGAGATTGAGCGGCAGATCCTTGTAGGAGCGCACATAGGCGCGGAAAATCTCCGTCACCATCTCCTCATTTGTGGGGCCATAGAGCATCTCGCGCTCATGACGGTCCTGGATGCGCAGCATCTCCTTGCCGTAATCGTCATAGCGCCCGCTCTCGCGCCACAGATCCGCGGGCTGAATGGTGGGCATCAGCATTTCCACCGCGCCTGCGCGGTTCTGCTCCTCGCGAATGATCGCGTTGATCTTGTTCAGCACGCGCAGGCCGAGCGGCAGCCAGGCGTAAATGCCGGCGGTCTCCTGCCGCAGCATGCCGGCGCGCAGCATGAGACGATGGGACACGATCTCCGCCTCTTTGGGCGTTTCGCGCAGGATCGGCAGGAAGTACCGGGACAGACGCATGAAGGGCACCATTCAAGGAAACAGGGCGGCGGGCGGCCTGTGCGAATCAACCCGCGCGCCGCAGGACAAATCGCAGCGTGCCGCTCTAAGAAGCCCAAAGCCCGGCTCAACACAAGCGCAAGCCGAAACCCACCCGCCTTGACCGCGGCAATTTGACCCAAGCCTTTGTTTAAAATGCCCGTTCCGTCCTGCGGAATTAGTTTAGAGCGCTAATAAAAAGCGCGTGACAGGGGAAAAAAATTTAGCTAGCGTTCACATGCCTAATCCGAAAGGAGGCCGCCACCGGTTCACGGTGAGCGCTTTGCCAAGTCGCGGGAGGAAAGTTCCGGATTTAGTCGGGTCACCCGACGTGCGACCGCCCTTCGTGGCGAGATCGCGAACGGAATTTTGTCGACTTACTAAAGGGCGGGGGGACCCGCCTTTTTTCTTGCCTGAAACGGCTCCTTCACATTCAGCGAAACGACCTGTGAGGCACGCTGCGTTTTGCTGGAGGGAACGCCGCGCGTACTGGCCGGCGCTCCATCCTCTCGTTCCGTTAAAGCATAGGGCGTGCCAACGGCTCCAGTCGCCGCGCATATGCGCGCTCAGGCGGCCGGCTCGTCGCCTTGCGCCCAACCAGCCTTTGTTTGCGCATAGAAATCGGCGAAACGGCCTTCGGCGATCGCCGCGCGCATGCCCGCCATCAATTGCTGGTAATAGGCGAGGTTCGCCCAGGTGAGCAGCATCATGCCCAATATCTCGCCAGATTTGACGAGATGGTGGAGATAGGCGCGCGAATAATCGCGCGCGGCCGGACAATCCGACAGCGCGTCGAGGCAGGACTTGTCCTCCGCATGGCGCGCGTTTCGCAGGTTCACCTTTCCCTTGTGCGTATAGGCGAGGCCGTGGCGACCGGCGCGGGTGGGCATGACGCAGTCGAACATATCGACCCCGCGGCGCACGCTCTCGAGAAGATCGTCCGGCGAGCCCACGCCCATCAGATAGCGGGGCTTGTCCGTCGGCAGATGCGGCTGCGTCTCCTCGATCATCGCGAGCATGACATGCTGCGGTTCGCCGACAGCCAGACCGCCGATGGAATAGCCGTGGAAATCCATATCGGCCAGCGCGCGCGCGCTCTCCACGCGCAGTTTCGGCTCGCCTCCCCCCTGCACAATGCCGAAGATCGCGCGCCCCGGCGCGGCGTGAAACGCCTTGCGCGAACGCTCCGCCCAGCGCAGCGACAGCCGCATCGCGCGCTCCACCTCGCCCTCGCTGGCTGGCAGCTTGATGCATTCGTCGAGCTGCATCTGGATGTCGGAGCCGAGCAGGTGCTGGATCTCCATCGAGCGCTCAGGCGTGAGAACATGGCGCGCGCCGTCGATGTGCGACTGGAACGTCACGCCGTTCTCATCGAGCTTGCGCAGTTTCGAAAGCGACATCACCTGAAAGCCGCCCGAATCCGTGAGAATGGGATAGGGCCAATTCATGAAGGCGTGCAGGCCGCCCAGCGCCGCAACCCGCTCCGCGCCCGGACGCAGCATCAGATGGTAGACATTGCCCAGAACCACGTCCGCGCCCAAAGCGCGCACCTGATCGGCGTACATGGCTTTCACCGTCGCCGCAGTGCCAACAGGCATGAAGGCGGGCGTGCGGATCTGCCCGCGCACGGTGGAGATCGTCCCCGTGCGCGCGGCGCCGTCGGTCGCGCACAAGGCGAAAGTGAATTGCTCGCTCATGACGTCTCCCCTGCCCGCGCCCGCTCAAGCAGGCAGGCGTCGCCGTAGGAATAGAAGCGATAGCCGGAGGCGATTGCGTGCGCATAGGCCGCGCGCATGGCGTCAAGCCCGCTGAACGCGCTCACCAGCATGAACAAGGTGGAGCGCGGCAGATGGAAATTGGTCAGCAGCAGGTCCGCCGCCTTGAACCTGTAGCCCGGCGTGATGAAGATCGACGTCTCGCAAGCCTGTGGATGCACCACGCCGGCCTCGTCCGTTACGCTCTCCAAAATCCGCAGCGTCGTCGTGCCGGTGCAGATGATGCGCCCGCCAGCCGCGCGCGCCTCGTTCAACACACGCGCCGCGCCGGGCGTGACGACGCCATATTCGGCGTGCATGCGGTGGTCTTTCGTATCCTCCGCCTTCACCGGCAGAAACGTGCCCGCGCCCACATGCAGCGTCACTTTCACGATCCTGACGCCGCGCGCCTCGAGGGCTGCTACGAGCGCAGGCGTATAATGCAGGCCGGCGGTCGGCGCGGCCACAGCGCCGGGCTCATTGGCGAACAGCGTCTGATAATCGCTGGAATCGTGATCATCCTGCGCGCGCTTGGATGCGATGTAAGGCGGCAGCGGCATTTCGCCCACGCGCACGATCGCCTCGTCGAGCGCGGCGCCGGAGAACGAGAATCCGAACAGGACCTCGCCTTCCTCGCCCTTCTCCAGAACCTCGGCGTCCAGCGCGCCAAGCAGGCACGCCGCGCTCTCCGCGTCGCTACCGAAGCGCACGCGCTCGCCGACGTTCAGCTTTTTCGCGGGACGCACGAAGGCGCGCCAGCGACCCTCGCCCTCGCGCTTGTGCAAGGTCGCCTCGATGCGCGCGACAGCCCCCGCGCGCACGCGCACGCCCTTCAACCGCGCCGGAATGACCCGCGTGTCGTTGACGACAAGCGCGTCGCCCGGCCGCAGCAGGCCCGGCAGGTCGCTCACGCGCCGATCTTCGCGCGCAGGCAGCCCGTTCGGCCGCACGACAAGCAGCCGCGCGCTGTCGCGCGGCTCGGCCGGCCGAAGCGCGATCCGGTCCTCAGGCAGTTCGAAGTCGAAGAGATCGACGCGCATGGGGCTTCCTTCCGGCGACGACGCCGGGCGGCAGGCCGGGGCGCGTCGCGGGAGCTTTCGTCAGCTCAGTTTGGCGGAGACGATCTTGTCGGGGTTCTGGACCGGCTCGCCGCGCTTGATCTTGTCGACGTTCTCCATGCCTTCCACCACTTCGCCCCACACCGTGTACTGGCGATCAAGGAAGGTGGCGTCGTCGAAGCAGATGAAGAACTGCGAATTCGCCGAATCCGGGTTGGAGGCGCGCGCCATGGAGACAGCGCCGCGGACATGCGGCTGCGCGTTGAACTCCTGCTTCAGGTTCGGATATTGCGAGCCGCCGGTGCCGGTTCCGTGCGGGCAGCCGGTCTGGGCCATGAAGCCTTCGATCACGCGATGAAAGACGATGCCGTCATAAAAACCCTCGCTCACGAGACGCTTGATATGCGCGACGTGGTTGGGCGCGAGGTCCGGGCGCATGCGGATCACCACCGCGCCCTGCGTGGTTTCGAGCGTCAGAGTGTTCGTGTCATCGGACATGTGGCGTTCCTTTGCTGAAGGTCATTCGCGCGGGCCGCGGGCGGGCTCGACGAAGCGGATGGTGAAGGGTCGCCCGGAGATAGCCGACCCGAGGCCCTCGGTAAACCGCAATGGCGCGCATCGTTCGACCGCGGCCAGAATGGAGGCGCGCAGCGCCGCGCGGTCCCCGCCCTCTCCCGGGCTCAAATAGGTCACTCTGGGCTCGCCGATCACCGCGCCCGTGCGGGAAAAGGACAGACGGATCGTCGCCTCGCTCGAGCCCCGGGAGGGCGGCGGGCGCCAGCAGCGGGCCAGCCGCTCGGCGATCTGGCGCGGCCGGTCGATGGCGCGGGGGGCGGCGAGCGCGGCGCGGGCGCTATTACGCGGCCGCTCCAGCGTCATCGTGAACCCCTGGGGATAGTCACGCCGCGCGCCGGGCCCGAGGGTTCCGCCCGGATAAGGCGGCGGGATGGGTTTGGAGCGCAGCGGCGGCGGATCAGGGACGGCCGGCGGGGGATAAAGCCGGTCGAGCGGATCGCTGGGGACCGGCGGCAGGCGAAAGCCCGGCTGGATCGTGTCCACATAAGGCGCGACCTGGCCCGACTGGGCCAAAGCGACGCCCGTAAGGCTCCCCGCCGCCGCGAAGACCGCTGCGGCGAGGCGCGCCCAGATCATTTGGCGTCCGCCGCCATGCGCATGCGCACGATCTTGTCGGGGTTCTGCACCATGCCGGATTGTCCCGCGCCCTTCTTAATCTTGTCGACGAACTCCATGCCCGACACCACCTCGCCGAACACGGTGTAATTATTGTCGAGGAAGCGCGCGTCCGCGAAGCAGATGAAAAACTGCGAATTCGCCGAATTGGGGCTCTGCGCGCGCGCCATGCCAAGGGTGCCGCGGCGGAACGGGGTCGAGGTGAACTCGGCCGGCAGGTTCGGCAGTTTCGATCCGCCCGTTCCCGTGCCGGTGGGGTCGCCCGTCTGGGCCATGAAGCCCTCGATCACGCGATGGAAGACAATGCCGTCATAAAATCCCTCTTTCACAAGGGTCTTGATCTGCGCGACATGTTTGGGCGCAAGGTCCGGCCGCAGGCGAATGACGACGCGCCCATCCTTCGTGTCCAGATAGACCGTGTTCTCAAGGTCCGCCCCCTGCTGGGCGGAGGCCGGGCTGACGCCGACAGCGACGGCGAGCGGCAGGCTTGCGGCGGAAAGAGCGAAGGCGCGACGATCGATCTTCATGGGACCTCGGTTGGACTGGGAAGCGACGCGCGAATGCGCCGCAGGGTTCCATCAGTGCCACGCCCGAGCGAAAAGACAAGAGCGCCCGACGCCGCGCCGGGCCGCTCGAAAACAGAACGCGCGAAAGACCCTCGCGCCGCGCTCACATGGGCGGCTTGCGGAACTTGGCTTTCAGCGCCTCGGCCACTTTCGGCGGCACGAAAGCGGAGACGTCGCCATGCATGGCGGCGATCTGGCGAACCAGCGTGGCGGAGACGAAGCGCGCCCCCGGCGAGGCGGGCGCGAACAGGGTCTGAACGCCCGGCTCCATCGACCCGTTCATGCCGGACATCTGCATCTCATAGTCGAAATCGGTCCCGTCGCGCAGGCCGCGCAAAAGCACGTTCGCCCCGACCGCGTGCGCCGCCTCCACGGCGAGGCCGTCGAATGTGACGACCTCGATCTTGCAATGGCCGCCGTCGGTCAGATGCGCCGTCGCCGCATGGATCAGCGCGGTCTTTTCCTCAACGCTGAACAGGGGCGCCTTCCCGGGATGGACCCCGATCCCGATCACCAGCCGGGCGCAGAAAGACGCGCCCGCCCGGATCACGTCCAGGTGGCCGTTGGTGATCGGATCGAACGAACCTGTGTACAGCGCGACGCAGCGGGTCATGGGTTCAGACTAGCCCCATTGCGCGGCCGGGCAAAGAACCAACCGGCGCGAAGGCGCCCGATTAACTTCACCTTCACCATAAAAACGGATACTAGAACTGTACGATTGCGAGGAGACGCTTACGTGTTCAAGTCCGTAATTCCAACGCAGGCCCGCATTCCGGCCAAATTACTCAAGAACATCGGCCCTATAATCGAGGCCAACGCCCATCAATGGGCGCTTCTCGACCGTTTCATGACGCCGCGCACGCCCCAAAAGGCCGATGACCGCGTGGTCCTGGCGATCCTGGGCGGCGCCTTCGGCGCCGTCGCCTGCCTGTCCGCTGTGCTGTTGGCGACGCGGTTCAGCCTCTAGGCCCAACGGGCCTAGACGCCGCCCTCGCCGCCGGCCGCATCGCCCTCGCCCGGCTCGCCCGCGCCCTGATCGTCGCCGCCGCCGGCCTCGTCCCCGATCCGTTCGACCGAGACGACCTTTTCATCCTCCGCCGTGCGGAAGACGATCACGCCCTGCGTGCTGCGCCCGGCGCGGCGAATGTCGCCCACCGGACAGCGGATCAGCTGACCGCCATCCGTCACCAGCATGATCTCGTCGCTCTCCTCCACGGGATAGGACGCCACCAGCTTGCCGTTGCGCGCATTGACCGCCATGGCGGTGATGCCTTTGCCGCCACGACCCGTGATCCGATATTCATAGGACGACGTGCGCTTGCCGAAGCCGCGCTCGGACACGGTGAGGATCTGCTGCTCGAGCGCGGACATCTGGACATAGCGCTCGCCTGAAATGCTGGCCTCCGCGGACACGTCCTCGCCCGCATCCGCCGGCGTCTCCTCGGACGGGTCGCCGCCCATGGCGCGCGCCATTTTCAGATAAGCGACGCGCTCCTCGCTCGACGCCTCCACATGGCGCAGGATCGCCAGCGAAATCACGCGGTCCCCGTCGCCGAGCGCGATGCCGCGCACGCCCATGGAATCGCGGCCCTTGAACACGCGCACGCCGTCGCGGATCTGGAAGCGGATGCACTGGCCGTTGGCGGTGGTGAGAAGAACGTCGTCCTCCTCGGTGCACATCTGCACGTCGACGATCGCCTCGCCCTCGTCGAGCTTCATGGCGATTTTGCCGCTGCGGTTCACCTGCGTGAAGTCGGACAGCTTATTGCGCCGCACGGTTCCCCGCGTGGTCGCGAACATCACGTCGAGCCCTTCCCACTGCGCCTCGTCTTCAGGCAGCGCGAGAATGCTGGTGATGCGCTCGCCTTCTTCGAGATTGGTGAGGATGTTCTTCAGATATTTTCCGAGCGCCTGCGGAGCGGCCAGCGGAAGGCGCCAGACCTTCTCCTTGTAGACATAACCGCTCGAGGTGAAGAACAGCAGCGGCTGGTGCGTGTTCGCCACGAACAGCCGGGCGACGAAATCCTCCTCGCGCGTCTGCATGCCCGAGCGGCCCTTGCCGCCACGCCGCTGCGCGCGATAGGTCGACAGCGGCACGCGCTTCACATAGCCGTTGTGCGACACGGTGACGACCATGTCCTCGCGCGCGATCAGATCCTCATCGTCCATATCCGCGTCGCTATCGAGAATGATCGTGCGACGGGGCGTGGCGAAATTGGTTTTGGCTTCGTTGAGCTCGGTGCGGATGATGTCCATCACCCGCGCGCGGGAACGCAGGATATCAAGGTAATCCGCGATTTCCGTCGCGAGCCGGTTCAGCGCGTCGGAGATTTCGTCGCGTCCCAGCGCGGTCAGGCGCTGCAGGCGCAGATCGAGAATGGCGCGCGCCTGCGCCTCAGAGAGTCGATACGTGCCGTCCGCATTCAGCGTATGGTTGGGATCGGCGATGAGCGCGATGAGCGGCGCCATGTCGCGCGCAGGCCAGTCGCGACCCATCAGCGCGGCGCGCGCGGCGGCGGCGTCCGGCGACGTGCGGATGAGGCGGATCACCTCGTCGATGTTTGCGACCGCGATCGCAAGACCCACCTGCACATGAGCGCTGTCGCGCGCCTTGCCGAGCAGATATTTCGTGCGCCGCGTCACGACGACTTCGCGGAAGTCGAGGAACGCGACGAGGAAATCCTTCAGGTTGAGCGTTTCGGGCCGACCGCCGTTCAGCGCGATCATGTTGGCTCCGAAGGACTGCTGCAATTGCGTGTAGCGCCAGAGCTGATTGAGCACGACGTCGGCGACCGCATCGCGCTTCAGCTCGATGACGATGCGCATGCCTTCGCGGTCGCTCTCGTCGCGCAGGTCCGAAATGCCCTCGATGCGCTTCTCGCGCACGAGCTCCGCGATCTTCTCGATCAGCGTGGTCTTGTTCACCTGATAGGGGATCTCGGTGACGACAAGCGCCTCGCGGTCGCGCCGCATTTGCTCGATGGTCACATTGGCGCGCATCAATATCGAGCCGCGACCGGTATGATAAGCGAGCCGCGCGCCGCCACGGCCCAGCATCGAGCCGCCGGTTGGGAAGTCCGGCCCCGGCACGATCTCCATCAATTCGTCGATGGTGATCTCGGGCTTCTCCATCAAGGCGAACACGGCGTCGATCACTTCGCCGAGATTGTGGGGCGGGATGTTCGTCGCCATGCCGACCGCAATGCCGCCGGCGCCGTTGACCAGAAGATTAGGATATTTGGCGGGAAGGACGGAGGGCTCTTCGAATTCGCCGGAATAATTCTGCGTGAAGTCGACCGTGTCCTTATCGAGGTCGTCCAGCAGCGGGATCGCGGCGCGCGCGAGCCGCGCCTCGGTGTAGCGTTCCGCAGCCGCCCGGTCGCCGTCGATCGAACCGAAATTGCCCTGCCCGTCCACGAGAGGCAGCCGCATCGAGAAGGGCTGCGCCATGCGCACGAGAGCGTCATAGATCGCGAGATTGCCGTGCGGATGGTATTTACCCATCGTGTCGCCGGTCACGCGCGCGGACTTCTTATGCGCCTTATCGGGCGTGAAGCCGTTCTCGTGCATCGTGTAGAGAATGCGTCTGTGCACCGGCTTCAGGCCGTCGCGCACGTCGGGAAGCGCGCGGCTCACGATCACGCTCATGGCGTAATCGAGATAGCTGCGCTTCATCTCGTCGATGATCGAAATCGGACGGATGTCGGAGCCGGAGGGATCCGATTGGGCGGCGTCGTTGTCGTCGGCCAAGACGGCTGATCCTTGCGTGGGGGCCGACGGCGGGAGCCGCGGCGCGGGATGTTTGGCGAGTCGATTTCCTTTTAGCCGATTCCCAGCCCGGACGCCAGCGCGCGACACCCGCGAGGCGGCGCGTAAATATCACAATATCAACGACTTATCATTTTGTCCCGGAGACGCTGGAGCGCCGGCGTCCGCGCAGGGCCCACGTCGCTGGCGGCGCAGGATCTCACGGGCTGCACGCGCGCCACGCGACCAGGTTCATCACGCCCAAAAGGACCGCTTGCGCGCGCACGCCGCGCCGCGCGCGCCGACCTATCTTCCAAGAAAGTCGAAGACGCTCAGGCTCAGAACGGGATGTCGTCATCGATGGGCGCGGGACCGCGCCCGCCCGCCGGGGCCGCGGGGCGGCGCTCCATCGGGCTCGACCGGCCGAAGCTCTGGCCGCCGCCCTCGCCCCCGCCATAGGAGACGGCCTCCTCGCCGCCGCGTCCGCCGCGGCTGTCGAGCAGGGTGAGCTCGCCGCGATAGCGCTGCAGCACGACTTCCGTGACCTTGCGCTGGTTGCCGTCCTTGTCGGTGTATTCGCGGGTCTGCAACTGGCCCTCGAGGTAAACCTTCGAGCCCTTCTTGCAGTACTGCTCCGCGACCTTGCCAAGGTTCTCGTTGAAGATGACGACATTGTGCCACTCGGTGCGGTCGCGGCGCTCGCCCGTCGCCTTGTCGCGCCAGGACTCGGTCGTGGCGAGCGAGAAGTTGACCACGGAATCGCCCGAGTTCATCCGGCGCACCTCAGGATCGCGACCCAGATTGCCGATGAGGATCACCTTGTTGACGCTGCCTGACATGTCCAGATCTCCAAATGCGCGCGCGCTGGTTTGGCCTGCACCCTAACCCCCCGCGACCAGATTGCGACCCGTCAACGCGCGCCGGACCGCCTTTTCCACATCTGCCGGGAAAGAAAGGGAGGCTTGCGAGGGCCCTGCGATTCATGTTCCTTGTTTGTTCTAGCATCGACGGACTGGCCCCGCAAGCCGGCTCCCGCAGAAGTTCCCGGGGGAAGCGCCGAGGGGCCCTGTGCATCGCCGACCTCGCACCCTAAGTTGCCGCCTTAACCGAAAGAGACACCAAGCTCCCATGCCCTCCAAATCCACGCCCAAGCCGTCGCCGAAGGCCA
>CAZYBF010000012.1:0-14266 GCA_964645525.1 uncultured Beijerinckia sp. | reverse complement strand
AAGATGACGACATTGTGCCACTCGGTGCGGTCGCGGCGCGCGCCCGCCGCCCCTGCCGCGCCTGTCGCATCGCCGGACCAGAAGTCGATCGTCGTGCGCGGCGCGCGCGAACACAATCTGAAGAACGTCGACCTCGCCATTCCGCGCGACAAGCTCGTGGTGTTCACGGGGCTTTCGGGCTCGGGCAAATCCTCCCTCGCCTTCGACACGATCTATGCGGAGGGGCAACGGCGCTATGTGGAATCCCTGTCCGCCTATGCGCGGCAGTTTCTGGAGATGATGCAGAAGCCCGACGTCGATCAGATCGACGGGCTCTCGCCGGCGATATCCATCGAGCAGAAGACGACGTCGAAGAACCCGCGCTCGACGGTGGGCACCGTCACCGAGATTCATGACTACATGCGCCTGCTCTGGGCGCGCGTCGGCGTGCCCTATTCGCCGGCGACCGGTCTGCCGATCGAAAGCCAGACCGTCTCGCAAATGGTGGACCGCGTTCTCGCCCTGCCCGAGAAGACGCGGCTCTATCTGCTCGCGCCGGTGATCCGCGGCCGCAAGGGCGAATACAAGAAGGAGGTCGCCGAATTCACCCGGCGTGGCTTCCAGCGCCTGAAGATCGACGGGACCTATTACGAGATCGCCGACGCGCCGACGCTGGACAAGAAGTTCAAACACGACATCGACGTGGTCGTGGACCGGATCGTCGTACGTTCCGACCTCGCCGCGCGTCTGGCGGAATCTTTCGAGACCGCGCTCGATCTCGCCGACGGCATCGCGATCGCCGAATTCGTGGACGAGAAGGATGAGAAGGGCGCGCCGCGACGCATCCTCTTCTCCTCCAAATTCGCCTGCCCCGTGTCGGGCTTCACGATTCCGGAGATCGAGCCGCGCCTTTTCTCGTTCAACAATCCATTCGGCGCCTGCCCCGCCTGCTCCGGCCTCGGTTTCGAGCAAAGGGTGGACCCCGAAATGGTCGTGCCCGATCCCAAGCTGACGCTGCGCAAGGGCGCCATCGCGCCATGGGCGAAATCATCTTCGCCCTATTACCTGCAGACGCTCGAGGCGCTGGGCAAGCATTACAAGTTCCGCCTCGACGCGCCATGGCAGGAGCTCTCCAAGACGGCGCGCAACGCCATCCTGTTCGGATCAGGCGATGAGGAGATCCGCTTCTCCTATGACGATGGCCTGCGCGCCTACCAGGTCAAAAAGCCGTTCGAAGGCGTGGTGCGCAATCTCGAACGCCGTTTCATCGAAACCGAGAGCGAATGGGCGCGCGAGGAGATCCAGCGCTTCATGGCCGATACGCCCTGCGGCGCATGCGGCGGCCATCGCCTGAAGCCCGAAGCGCTCGCCGTGAAGATCGACGGCAAGCATCTGGGCGAGATCGCGCAGCTCTCGGTGAAGGCTGCGGCGCAATGGGCGAGCGACCTGCCGAAGCGTCTCGACAAGAAGCGCAACGAGATCGCAGGCCGCATCCTGAAGGAGATCCGCGAACGCCTCGCATTCCTCGTGGACGTCGGCCTCGACTATCTCACGCTCGCGCGCTCCTCGGGCACGCTTTCGGGCGGCGAGAGCCAGCGCATCCGCCTCGCCTCGCAGATCGGCTCCGGGCTCACCGGCGTGCTCTACGTGCTCGACGAGCCGTCGATCGGCCTGCACCAGCGCGACAACGCGCGGCTGCTGGCGACGCTCAAGCGGCTGCGCGACCTCGGCAACACGGTGATCGTCGTCGAGCACGACGAGGAGGCGATCCGCGAGGCGGACCATCTCGTCGACATGGGCCCGGCCGCCGGCGCCAATGGCGGGCGCATCATCGCCAGCGGCAAGCCGGAGGACGTGCTGCGCGTGCCGGAGAGCGTGACCGGCCAGTACCTCACGGGCTTCCGCCAGATCGCCGTGCCGCGCCAGCGCCGCGCCGGCCATCGCGGCCAGCGCATCCGCGTGCGCGGCGCGCGCGGCAACAACCTCAAGGACGTGAGCGTCGACATCCCGCTCGGCACGCTCGCCTGCGTGACCGGCGTGTCGGGCGGCGGCAAGTCGACCCTGGTGATCGAGACGCTCTACAAGGCGCTCGCGCGGCGCCTGATGGGCACGCGCGAGCATCCCGCGCCGCACGACGGCATCGACGGCGTCGAGCACCTCGACAAGATCATCGACATCGACCAGTCGCCGATCGGGCGCACGCCGCGCTCGAACCCCGCGACCTACACGGGCGCCTTCACGCCGATCCGCGACTGGTTCGCCGGACTGCCCGAGGCGCAGGCGCGCGGCTACAAGCCCGGCCGCTTCTCATTCAACGTCAAGGGCGGGCGCTGCGAGACCTGCCAGGGCGACGGCGTCATCAAGATCGAGATGCACTTCCTGCCCGACGTCTATGTCACCTGCGACGTGTGCAAGGGCAAGCGCTACGACCGCGAAACGCTGGAAGTAAAATATCGCGACAAGTCCATCGCCGACGTGCTCGACATGACGGTGGAGGAAGCGCGCGACCTGTTCAAGGCGGTGCCCGTGATCCGCGAGAAGATGGACACGCTGAAGCGCGTTGGTCTGGATTACGTGAAGGTCGGCCAGCAGGCGACGACGCTCTCAGGCGGCGAGGCGCAGCGCGTCAAACTGTCGAAGGAATTGTCGCGCCGCTCCACCGGCCGCACGCTCTACATTCTCGACGAGCCCACCACCGGGCTGCATTTCCATGACGTGAAGAAGCTGCTCGAAGTGCTCCACGAACTCGTGGATCAGGGCAACAGCGTCGTGGTGATCGAGCACAATCTGGAAGTCATCAAGACTGCGGACTGGGTGATCGACATGGGGCCGGAGGGCGGCGACGGCGGCGGAACCATCGTCGCGCAGGGCACGCCCGAGGAGATCGCCGCCAATCCCAAATCGCATACGGGCCGCTTCCTGAAGGAAGTGCTCGCCCGCCGGCCGATGGCGCGCCCGGAAAAGGGACGCGCTGCGGCGGAATAAGCGGGTCAGGCGGGCCGCGCGCCCGCCTGCGGCGCCCTCCCCTTGCGCGCGCCCCCGGGCTTCGCTACGCAAGCCCTTGAGGAGCCGCGCAACATGAGCCTGTCCGCAAATCCAGAAGTCGTCATCGGCGCCGGCGCAGCCGCCGTCCGCTTCGGCAATCGCCTGCCGCTCTCGATCATCGCTGGCCCGTGCGCGCTCGAAAGCCGCGACCACGCTTTTCGGATGGCGGGCGCCCTGCGCGACGTCGCCGACCGGCTTGGCGTGGGCATCGTCTACAAATCCTCCTTCGACAAGGCCAACCGCACCTCGGCCGCCGGCAAGCGAGGGCTTGGGCTTGAGGCCTCCCTCGACGTGTTCGCCGAGGTGAAGGAACGCTTCGGCTTCGCGATCCTCACCGACGTGCATGAGAACGACCAGTGCGCGCGCGCCGCGCAGGTGGTGGACGTGCTGCAGATCCCCGCCTTCCTCTGCCGCCAGACGGACCTTCTGCTGGCCGCCGCCGCCACCGGCAAGCCGGTGAATGTGAAGAAGGGCCAGTTCCTCGCGCCATGGGATATGAAAAACGTGGTCGCGAAAGTGACCGGCGCCGGCAATCCGGACGTGCTCGTGACGGAGCGCGGCGCGAGCTTCGGCTACAATACGCTCGTCTCCGACATGCGCGGCCTGCCGATCATGGCCGAGCAGACCGGCGCGCCCGTGATTTTCGACGCGACCCATTCGGTGCAGCAGCCCGGCGGACAGGGAACCTCCTCGGGCGGCCAGCGGGAATTCGTGCCCGTGCTCGCGCGCGCGGCTGTGGCCGTGGGCGTCGCCGGCGTGTTCATCGAAACCCATGACGATCCGGCCAACGCCTTCTCGGATGGCCCGAACCAGGTGCCGCTCGGCGAATTCGAAGGCCTGCTGCGCCAGCTGATGGCGTTCGACGCCCTCGCCAAAAAACTGTGACGTCGCAAAAACGTCGCGCGCCTGTCGCATCCTGCGCTGATGCAGGATAGTCCACATATGCGCGCGCCCGTCCTTCTGGACGAAGCCGCCTTCACCTATTGCGATCCCGCTGATCCATTCTGGAAGCGGCTGGCCATCGGCGGCCTCGAGCGCCTCACCGGACGCGAGACGATCAAGCGCCTCTACCTGCGCCACCAGAAGGCCGGCTGGGGCGCGCGCGGCGATTTCTTCGAGACCGCGCTTGAAGCGCTCTCCATCGATCTTGTGTTCGACGCGCAAAGCCTTGCGGCGGTCCCGCGCGAGGGACCGCTGGTCGTGGTGGCGAACCATCCTTTCGGCGTGCTCGACGGCATCGCCGCCTGCGCGCTGATCGGCAAGGCGCGGCGCGATTTCCGCGTGCTCACCAACGCCGTGCTGATGCGCGCGCCGGAAATGCGCGAGCGCATGCTCGCGGTGGATGTTTCGGAGACGCCGCAAGCCCGGCGCGCGAACGCCCGCACTCTGGCGCAGGCGCTCAATCACGCGCGCGCTGGCGGATGCGTCGTCGTCTTTCCCGCGGGCGCCATTTCAACGGCGCCGGACCGCTGGGGCCGTCTGCCGGCATTGGACGGCCCGTGGTCGCATTTCGCCGGCAAGCTGGCGATCAGCGCGCAAGCGCACACGCTGGCGCTGCGCTTCATGGGCCAGAACTCGCGCCTGTTCCAGATCGTGAGCCATGTGCATCCGGCGTTGCGGCTGGCGCTGTTCTTTCACGAGACGCGCCGGCGCATCGGCGCGCCGATCGAGGCGCGCATCGGCGCGCCCATGCCGCCCTCGACGCTTGCGGGACTGGATGCGGCGGCCGCCACGCAGCGCCTGCGCGCCGAATGCGACGCGCTCGCACAGCAAGCGCAGCCGCCCGCTCCCGCCTCCGCCTCCGATCAGCCGCGGCCGCGGTAAGGCGCGACGCCCTGATCGGGCGCCCAGACGCCCTTGGGCAGCGAGCCCGTCTGCCAGAACACATCGATCGGGATGCCGCCGCGCGGATACCAATAGCCGCCGATGCGCAGCCATTTGGGCTTCAGAAGCGCCGCAAGCTCGCGACCGATGCGCACCGTGCAATCCTCGTGAAAGGCGCCATGGTTGCGGAACGCGCCGAGATAGAGCTTCAACGACTTCGATTCCACGAGCCAGCGGCCGGGCGCGTAATCGATCACCAGATGAGCGAAATCCGGCTGGCCGGTCACGGGACACAGGGACGTGAACTCCGGGGCGGTGAAGCGCGCCACATAATCCGTGTCTGGATGCGGATTGGGCACGCGCTCGAGCTGCGCCTCCTCCGGGGAGGCTGGCAGGGAGACATGCTGGCCGAGCAGCGTCGCGCCCTCCGCCGAGGAGCCGGCGCGTTTGGGCTGCGCGCCGCTGGTCTGCTTTCTGGGGTTTTTTGAGCTGGCCATGGGGATCCTTCCAAGCGGGTGCTTTAGGCGCCTACGCGCACGGACGCAAGGCGGTTCGCCGCGATGCTTCTACGGCCAAGCGAAACGCGACGGACTTCTGGCCGTTGTCATGTCAGCGCCCGGGCGGTCCCCGCCTGCGCCAACGCCGACGCCACCCGGAGCAGCCCGCAGGAAGCCCATGCGCCCCAATCCATCCCAAGCCGGCGCCAAGCGTAGCCGCATGATCCGCATTCATCCCATCAGGACCGGCTCCGTGCAGTTCCGCCCAGCGCAGATCCGCGCCCGGACAAGCGGCATAGGGCGGTGGTGGCGGATCCTGTCCGACCGCGAGTGGACGCGGGAAATGCCGATCTACTGCTTCCTCATCGAACATCCGGAAGGGCTGTTCATGGTGGACGCGGGCGAAACCGCGCAGGTGACGGAGCCGGGCTTCATGCCCCGCTGGAACCCCTACGTGCGCCGTGCGCTTCGCTACAGGATCGCGCCCGAGGATGAAGTGGGCCCGCAATTGCAGCGCCTTGGCTTCGACCCCGGCGACGTCAGCGCGGTCGTGATGACGAGCCTCGCGCTCGGCCACGCCGGCGGGCTCGACTACTTCCGCCGCGCGCGCATCATCGTCAGCGCGCAGGAATGGGCGGGCGCCATGAGCGGAGTCGGCAGGCTCGCCTCCTACCCGCCCAAACACTGGCCCAAATGGTTTACGCCGCGGATCGTGACATTCAACGCCGGACAGCTCGGCGGCCTGCCCCGTTCGCAACCGATCACGGGCGACGGCTCGCTTTACATGGTGCGAACCCCAGGTCATACGCCCGGCCATATCGCGGTCGTTCTGGAGGATGGCGAAACGCTCTATTTCTTCGCAGGCGATGCGTCATACCTGCGCGCCACCATGGCGGAGGCGGTCCCAGACGGAATAGCCGCCAGTCCCACTCAGCAGGAGAAGACGCTTAAGGCGATCCGCGCGCTCGCGCAATCGCGCCCCCTCGTCTATCTGCCAACGCATGATCCAGACGTGGCGTCGCGGATAGCCGCCTGCGACGTGAGCGTGGATTAAACAGCGCCGCGGCGCCGGCTTACGCGCGGGCGCGCATCGCCTCCATGTCCTGCAGACCCTTGCTCGCTTCCTCGCGCAGGTCCTCCCAGATCTCCGCGACATATTTGCCGAAGGCTTCGCCGCCCATCATTTTCGAGGAGCGCGGACGCGGCAGATCAATGTCCACGACGCGCTTGATACGCCCCGGGCGGAAGCTCATGATCAGCACGCGGTCGGACAATTGCACCGCCTCGGCGATGTTATGCGTGATGAGCATCGTGGTCTGATTCAGGTCCTGCTGAATCTGAAGCACCTTGTCGCCCAGCAGCAGGCGGGTTTGCTCATCAAGCGCGGCGAAGGGCTCGTCCATCAGAAGAATGCGCGGCTGGAAGGCGAGCGTGCGGGCGATCGCGATGCGCTGGCGCATGCCGCCGGAAAGCTCGGAGGGAAAGCGGTTCTCGAACCCGTCAAGGCCGACCAGCCGCAGGAGATCACGCGCGCGCGACAGGCGCTCCTCTCGCCCGACGCCTGCGGCCTCAAGCGGGAAAGCCACATTGTCCAGCGCCGTGCGCCAAGGAAAGGTCGATTCCTCCTGAAACACCATGCCGACGGACTTGTGGCAGCCGCGCACCTGCTCGCCGTCCACATAGACCGCACCTTCATAGTCTTCGATCAAACCGCCGACGATGTTCATGAGCGTCGACTTGCCGCAGCCCGACGGGCCGATCACGGAAATGAACTCGCCCTGCCGAATGTCGATGGATACCGGCTCCAGCGCGCGCACGACGCCCCGGTCGGTCTCGAAGGTTTTCGCAACACGATCGATGCGCAGGGCTGGCGTCATGAAAATCTCCGGGTGAACACGTTCCATTTGCGTTTCGTCACGGCGTCAGGACCGGGAATGCGCATGAGCCGGTCGATCACCATGTTGCCCAGCGCGGCGAAGAGGAAGACGAACAACAGAACGGCGAGCATTTTGGGAATGTCGAAGACTCGATAATATTCCATCGCGGAATAGCCGAGACCCATTTTCGACAGTTTGATCTCCGACATCAGGCAGCCGACGATGGAGATGCCGAGCCCGATGCGCAGACCCGTGGCGAGAGGCGCCATGAGCGCTGGCGCATAGATCATCCGCACCACCTGCAGCCGCGTCAGACGGAACGTCTTGCCCACGCGCAACAGGACCGGGCTCACCTGACGCACGCCGGCGGCAAGCCCAAGCGCCATGGGGAAGAAAGCGGAGATGGCGCCAAGCGCGATCTTGGAGCCCATGCCGACGCCGAACAGGATGAGCAGGATCGGCAGAAAGACGATCTTCGGCGTAGGCGCGAGATAATGCAGGAAGGGCTCGAACACATCGCCCACATAGCGGTTGGCGCCCAGCGCAAGACCGGCGATCGCGCCGGTGGAGCAGCCGATTGCGAAGGCGACCGCGACTTCAAGCCCCGTGACGCCCGCATGCATCCAGAAAGACGAACTGCTCAGCAGGTCGAAGAACGCCTTGCTGACGAGCAGCGACGAGGGCAGCACGCCGCGATAGAAAAGGCCGGAGGCGCCAGCGATCTCCCACAGCGCAAAGATCACGACGAGCGCGGCCACGCGCATGCGCCCGATCGTCCAGAATGGCGCGCGCGCCGGCGCGCCGCGCCTCATTTGCTCGACAGCAGCCATTTTTCGATCCGCTCGGTGATGAAGAAGAAACTCACGCTGACAAGGATCACGAAGAGGATGCCCGCATACATGCCTGCGATTTCGAAACGGTCGCCAAGATCGGAGATCAGCTGTCCCAGTCCGCCGAACACGATGAGATATTCGACGCCGACGACGTTGATGATGGCGAACAGGAGGCCAATGCGCACGCCGCTAAATATGGTCGGCAGCGCCGCCGGAAACTGGATCATCGCGAACATGCGCCAGCCGCGCAGGCCATAGCTGCGCCCCACATTGAGAAGGACGGGACGCACGCCGTCGAGCCCCTCTTTCGCCTTCAGGATGATCGGCGGCAGGCAGCCCACCACGCCCATCGCGACGATGGTCGCCGAATTGCGGCCGAACACGACCAGGAAGATGGGATAGAGAAGCACCAGCGGCGCCGACGCCATCGCCGCCACCCAGTCGGTGTAGGCGCGGCCCGCGATCTTGTAGCGATGCAGGAGAAAGCCGACGCAAATGCCAAGAACAGAGCCGATCGAGGCCGCAGCCAGCGCCTCCAGAAACGTGCGCAGGAAAGCGCCCGCCAGCCCTTCCTGCACAAAGAGCATTTCGAAACTTGCCGCGATCTCGCTGGGCGGCGGCGCGATGAACGCGCTCACCCAGCCGCGCGCGGCCGCAAGCTCCCACAGGGCGAGCAGACCTGCGAGAACGCAGAGGCGGGCAAGCCAGGCTGGCGCGCGCCGTCTCAGACTACGCGATGGAACGGACATTGTGGCGGCGCCCGCCATTTGTCACCACATGAATGGAGAGTTCACACCGAACGGACGGCGCGCGCGGCGCCGTCCGCAAGAAGGCGGTTCAGAACGCCGCCCTCAGGTTTTGGGCGCGGGCACGAGGATGTCGAACAGCCCCTTCACCTCTTCAGGCTTCGTCGGCTTGGCGACGAACTTGAATTCGAGCGCCTGATCGAGCGTGCGCTGGAGATCCTTGATCTCAAAGGGCTGCATGGCGGCCTGCGGATAGAAATTGTCGCGCGACTCCCGCGCCACCTCCACCGAGACGCCGGCAGCCTCCGCAAAGTACTCAACCGCCTTGGGGTCCTTGTAGGCCCATTCCAGCGTGCGGTTATAGACCTGCTGGAACTTCACGAGCGCGTCGCGCTTCTTGGCCAGCGTCTCGGCGGTGGTGAAATTGACGCGCACCGTCTGGTTCTGCAGATGCGGCACGTCGCTGCCGCGCGCGACGATGAGGAGCTGCTTCTCGGCGATCTCCTTGAGGCCGAACGGAGGCACGGACCAACCCACGTCGATCTGCTTCGACATGACTTGCGTGAACGTGCCGGGAATGCCGCCGGTGGGGGTGGCCTTGCCCTTCACTTTGTAATGGTCGAACAGGTTCAGCAGCACGAGATTGGTGGAGGAGCCGGGCGCGGAGAAGGAGACGGTCTTTCCTTCCACGTCCTTGAACGACTTGATGCCGCTGTCGGTGCGCGCATACCAGAACATGTCCGGCGTGCCGGTCATCGCGGGGGCTACGATGCGCAGGGGCGCGTTTTTGGTGTAGGCGCCCACGAGGCCGAGGATGCCGCCCTGCATGGCGATGTCGACGCTTCCGGCGATGATGGCCTGCACCGTCTGCGCGCCGCCCTGCGTGTAAAGAATATCGATCTCGAGGCCCGCCTCCTTGAAGAAGCCCGCCTTGACGCCGAATTCGGTGATGCCGGTGTCCCAATTGCCTTTTTGCGGCAAAGCGACCTTGAGCGTCGTCTGCGCCTGCGCATGATGCGCGGGCAGCGCGACCGTAGCGGCGGCCATCAGCCCGGCCACAAGCGCGGCCTTGCCCGCAAAAGCCTCCACGGACGACTTCACATGAGCGTACATTGGCGTCTCCCTTCCCCGCCCGCGCCTTCTCAGAGGCGTCGCAACGTCGTTCGAAAACTAGCTGATCCGCTGAACGGCTGCAATCGCCGCAGGGGATTTCGTTTTCGTTCCGTTCACGTTTCGCTTGCCTTCGCGCGCTGAATCGCCCGATAAGCGGGGCCCCGAGACAGAACGGATTCCCATGGCCTCGAACGGCGATCTCTTCGGCGGCGGCCCGGCGCGCAAGCCCGCCCCCGCAAAATCGGCCCCCGTCGCGAACGCCAAGCCCGGCAAGGCGCAGGGCGCGCGCTCGGCGCGCGGCACGCCGGGCGAGGAGGATTACAACGCGGATTCGATCGAGGTCCTCGAAGGCCTCGAACCGGTGCGCCGGCGTCCGGGCATGTATATCGGCGGCACGGACGAGACGGCTCTGCATCATCTGTTCGCGGAAGTCCTCGACAATTCCATGGACGAGGCGGTGGCGGGCCACGCCACCTGGATAGACGTTCTGCTGGAGCCGGGCGACTGGCTGACGGTCACAGACAACGGGCGCGGCATTCCCGTCGATCCCCATCCCAAATTCCCCAAGAAGTCCGCGCTCGAAGTCATCATGACCACGCTTCACGCGGGCGGAAAGTTCGACTCCGGCGCCTATCAGACGTCCGGCGGCCTGCATGGCGTCGGCGTCTCGGTGGTCAATGCGCTCGCCACCCGCCTTGAAGTGGAGGTGGCGCGCGGCCAGCAGCTGTATTTCCAGGCGTTCGAACGGGGCGGTCCGGTCGGCAAGCTGGAGAACCGCGGCAAGGTCGCCAACCGGCGCGGAACGCGCGTGCGCTTCCAGCCCGACCCGCAGATTTTTGGCCCCGACGCGCATTTCAGCCCGGCGCGCCTGTTCCGCATGGCCCGCTCGAAGGCCTATCTGTTCGGCGGCGTCGAGATCCGCTGGCGCTGCGATCCCTCGCTGCTGAAGGCCGACGGGCCGACGCCTGCGGAGGCCGTGTTCCGCTTCCCAGGCGGCCTGCGGGATTATCTCGCCACCGACGTCGAGGGCAAAGACGCGGTCGTTGAAACCAGTTTCGCCGGCAAGGTCGAGAAGCCGGGCGGCCACGGCTCGGTGGAATGGGCCGTGACCTGGCTCGCCGAGGAGGACGGCTTCGTTCACTCCTACTGCAACACGATCCCGACGCCCGACGGGGGCACGCATGAGGCGGGCCTGCGGCAGGCGCTGCTGCGCGCGCTCAAGGACCACGCCGAACGCATAGGCCAGACGCGCCGCTTCGCGAGCGTCACCACCGACGACGTGATGTCGGGCTGCGCCGCGCTGATCTCGGTCTTCGTGCGCGAGCCGGAGTTTCAGGGCCAGAACAAGAGCCGGCTCATGTCCTCCGAGGCCACCCGCCTCGTCGAGAGCGTGGTGCGCGACGCCTTCGACCACTGGCTGGCCGATTCCCCGACGCAGGCCGCCAAGCTCATCGATTTCGCCGTCGAGCGCGCGGAGGAGCGTCTGCGCCGCAAGGCGGAGAAGGACGTCGCCCGCAAGACGCCGGGCCGCAAGCTGCGCCTGCCCGGCAAACTCGCCGATTGCTCCAGCAATTCGCCCTCCGACACCGAATTGTTCATCGTGGAGGGCGACTCGGCCGGCGGATCAGCCAAACAGGCGCGCGACCGCGCCACCCAGGCCGTGCTGCCCCTGCGCGGCAAGATCCTGAACGTCGCCTCCGCCACCCGGGACAAGCTGGCGGCCAATCAACAGATCGGCGACCTCATGCAGGCGCTCGGAATCGCAGGCGGCGCGGGCTACAAAGACGCAGACCTGCGCTACGGCAAGGTCATCATCATGACCGACGCCGACGTGGACGGCGCCCATATCGCGTCCCTTCTGATCACCTTCTTCTGGCGTCAGACCCCGCGCCTTATCGAGAACGGCAAGCTCTATCTGGCCGTCCCGCCCCTCTACAAACTGACCCAGGGGGCGAAGACCGCCTATGCCCGCGACGACCGGCACAAAGCCGAGCTGATGAAGAGTTTCTTCACCGGCCGAGGCAAGGTAGAAGTTAGTCGCTTCAAAGGCTTGGGCGAGATGCTTCCAGCACAACTTAAAGAAACGACGATGGACCGCCGCAAGCGCACCCTGCTGCGCGTGGCGGTGACGGAGGAGGATCGCCAGGCGACCGCCGACAGCGTCGAGCGCCTGATGGGCAACAAGCCCGAGGCGCGCTTCGCCTTCATTCAGGAGCGGGCGAGCTTCGCCGCAGCCGAGACGCTCGACATCTGATCGAGCCAAGAACCTGACGTTGCGAAACAACGTTAACGCCGCCTTAAACCGTTCGCGAGAAACTTGGGCTCAGCCTTAAGATTTTTGCGGGGTCGTTATGAGCGGTTCGTCCATTCGCAGATCCGGTTTCGTGCGCACGGTTGCGTTGGGGTGCGGCGCCATCGCCTGCGCCTCCGTTGTCGCGGTCTATTTTCTTGAGCAGAGCGCGGACCGCCGGGTCGCGCGCACCAACCAGCCCGGCGCTACCGGCGCCACGCGCACGCTGGCCGCCCTGCCCCGCCCCCAGCAGCAATCGCTGGGCTCATGGTTCTTCTCCCGGCGCACCGACCCATCGGCGGTCAGCGCGACGCAGCGTCCCAAGATCGGCAATACGATCACCAATCCTGAGCTCGGCATGCCGCGTTGACAGGGCCGACAACCGCGCGCCGGGCGCCCCGCCCGCCGCCTTAAACTCCAAACCCATGGCCGAGCCGACGATTTCCGTTGACTTCGCCAGATTTGAGCCTATGTCTAGCTCAGGCGCTGATGAGGCCCGCGCGTGCCCTCCGCCTGTTCCGCCGCAAAGAGTGCGGCGTAATCTTCCCCTTTTCCGACGCGTAACTGGCGGCCCGCGACGCACCCGGCTAGCCCCGTTCGTCGCTTGGGCCCACAGGCCATCAACAAGGCCATGGAATGTCTTTCAAAGATACTGGACTGAGCGAAAAGGTCCTGGCGGCCGTGGAAGCCGCTGGCTATTCCGAACCCACACCAATTCAGGCGCAGGCAATCCCGCATGCGCTTGCAGGCCGCGACGTGCTCGGCATCGCCCAGACGGGCACCGGCAAGACCGCAGCATTCACGCTTCCCATGCTCTCGCGTCTTGAGAGCGGCCGCGCCCGCGCGCGCATGCCGCGCACGCTGATCCTCGAACCCACGCGCGAACTCGCCGCGCAGGTCGAGGAAAGCTTCGTCAAATACGGCGCGAAGCACAAACTCAACGTCGCCCTGCTGATCGGCGGCGTCTCCTTCGGCGATCAGGAAGCAAAGATCACCCGCGGCGCCGACGTGCTGATCGCGACGCCCGGACGCCTCATCGACTTCCATGAGCGCGGAAAGCTTCTGCTCACCGGCATCGAAATCCTCGTCATCGACGAGGCCGACCGCATGCTCGACATGGGCTTCATTCCCGACATCGAGAAGATCTGCAAGCTCGTGCCCTTCACGCGCCAGACGCTGTTTTTCTCGGCGACCATGCCGCCGGAGATCACGCGCCTGACGGAGCAGTTCCTGCAAAATCCCGTGCGCGTGGAAGTCGCGCGCGTCGGCACGACCGCCTCCACCATCACGCAGGGCTTCGTCGCCTCGCATGGCGGCTCCAACAAGCGCGAGACGCTGCGCCGCCTGATCCGCGAGTCGGACGGGCTGCGCAACGCCATCATCTTCGCCAATCGCAAGCGCGACGTGGCGATCCTGCACAAGTCGCTCACCACCCACGGCTTCTCGGCGGGCGCGCTGCACGGCGACATGGATCAGCCCGCGCGCATGGCGTCGCTCGACGCTTTCAAGCGCGGCGAAGTCGCTCTGCTCGTCTGCTCCGACGTCGCCGCGCGCGGCCTCGACATTCCTGACGTGAGCCACGTGTTCAATTTCGACGTGCCGATCCATCCCGACGATTACGTGCACCGCATCGGCCGCACCGGACGCGCGGGACGCTCCGGCGTCGCTCTGTCCATCGTCACCAGCGAGGACGCCAAGCACGTCGCCGCGATCGAGAAGCTCATCAAGCTCGACGTCAACTGGCTCGGACCGCGGCCGGAGGAATTGGGCGACGCGCCGCCGGATAAAGACCGTCTGCGCGCCCGCAGAGACGGCGGACGCGACGCTCGCTCGGGTCGTCGCGACCGCGACCGCTCGCAGGAATCGCGTTCGCGCCGTGAACGTTTCGCGGAAATGGACAAGACCCACGGCAGCCATCGCGCGCCGGAGGATCAGGCGCCCATGACGCCCTTCGTCGCCGACCCCACCCTTATGCCCCCGCCCGGCGCCGCCGGCGAGGAGCGCCCCGCCCGCGCGCCGCGCGGCGACAGGGGCGAACGCGGCGCGCGCAGCGACCGCCAGG
>CAZYBF010000011.1:50937-65623 GCA_964645525.1 uncultured Beijerinckia sp. | reverse complement strand
CGACGCCAAGCCCGAGCGCGTGCGCGCGGAGCTGCTTCAATACGAAGTGCAGGTCGAGAGCATGGGCGGCGACACGCTCGAAATCGAAGTGTCCGCGCTCAAGCAGATCAACCTCGACAAACTGCTCGAGGCGATCGCCCTGCAGGCTGAAGTGCTCGACCTCAGGGCCAATCCCGACCGCGCGGCGGAGGGCACGGTCATCGAGGCGCGGCTCGATCGCGGGCGCGGCCCCGTGGCCACCGTGCTCGTGCAGCGCGGCACGATGAAGATCGGCGACATCGTGGTCGCCGGCTCGCAGTCCGGCCGCGTTCGCGCGCTGCTCGACGATCAGGGCAAGAACGTCGCCAAGGCGGGTCCGTCTTTCCCCGTCGAGGTTCTGGGCTTCTCGGGTGCGCCTGAGGCCGGAGATCGCGTGGCGGTCGTGGAGTCGGAAGCCCGCGCGCGTGAGATCACCGATTATCGCGAGCGTCAGAAGCGCGATCAGGCCGCCGCCCGCGGCGCCGGCGCCGGCCGTTCGCTCGCCGATATGATGAGCCAGCTCAAGACCGCCGGTCGCAAGGAGTTCCCGCTCGTCGTCAAGGGCGACGTGCAAGGCTCCGTCGAAGCGATCATCGCGGCGCTCGACAAGCTCGGCACGGATGAAGTCGGCGCGCGCATCATCCATGCGGGCGTGGGCGGCATCACCGAGAGCGACATCACGCTCGCCGAAGCCTCCAACGCCGCCGTCATCGGCTTCAACGTGCGCGCCCATAAGGAAGCGCGCGAAGCGGCCGAGCGTTCGGGCATCGAGATCCGCTATTACAACATCATCTACAACCTCGTGGATGACGTGAAGGGCGCGATGTCGGGCCTGCTGGCGCCGACCTATCGCGAAGAAATGCTGGGCAACGCCTCGATCATGGAGGTGTTCAACATCTCCAAGGTCGGCAAGGTCGCCGGCTGCCGCGTCACCGACGGCAAGGTCGAGCGCGGCGCCAGCGTGCGCCTCATCCGCGACAACGTCGTTGTTCACGAAGGCAAGCTCTCGACGCTCAAGCGCTTCAAGGACGAGGTCAAGGAAGTGCTTGCGGGCCAGGAATGCGGCATGGCCTTCGAGAGCTATCAGGACATGCGCGTGGGCGACGTCATCGAATGCTACCGCGTGGAGGAAGTGAAGCGCTCGCTGTGAGCGCTTCTTCCAGCCTGACCTGACCACCGTTCTTGACGAGAGGCATGCGCGCGGCTGCGGTCGCGCGCGCCGGAGTTGCAATATGTCCAGATCGCATCAGAAGGGCGGCGAGCCGTCCCAGCGCATGCTGCGGGTCGCTGAACTCGTTCGTCACGCCATGTCGGAATCGCTTGCGCGGGGCGCGTTGAACGATCCCGTGCTCGATTCCCACGTGGTGACGGTGCCGCGCGTGCGCATGAGCCCCGACCTCAAGCTCGCCACCATCTACGTCATGCCGCTTGGCGGCAGCGACCGCGAGGCGGTTCTGGGCGCGCTCGACAATCACCGGAAGGTCCTGCGCGGAGAAGTCGCGCGCAAGATCAACATGAAATTCGCGCCGGACATCCGCTTCCGCATCGATGACGCCTTCGACAACGCGGACAAGATCGACGCGCTGCTGAATTCGCCCAAAGTGCGCCAGGACCTCTCCGCGCCGGCGGCCGAGGACGAAAAGGACGGCCAGTCGGAATGAGCGCCCCACGGTCCAAACGCGTCGAGATCAACGGCTGGCTCATTCTCGACAAGCCGGTCGGCGTCACCTCCACCCACGCCGTCTCCCGTCTCAAGCGTATCTTCAATGCGAAGAAGGCCGGTCACGCTGGCACGCTCGATCCGCTCGCCTCCGGAGTCCTGCCGGTGGCCTTCGGCGAGGCGACCAAGACCGTGCCTTTCGTGCAGGACGGACGGAAGGCTTACCGCTTCACCGTGCGCTGGGGCGCGGAAACCGACAGCGATGATTCCGACGGCGCGGTGACGCGCACCAGCGACGCGCGCCCCGCGGTCGATCAGATCGCAGCGCTGCTGCCCAATTTCGTCGGCACGATCATGCAGACGCCGCCGGCCTTCTCCGCCATCAAGATCGGCGGGGAGCGCGCCTATGACGTCGCGCGCGACGGCGAGGAAGTGATTCTGCAGCCGCGCCCGGTGACGATCCATGCGCTCGATTTGCTGCGGGCCGATCCCGACGAGGCGGTTTTCGAGGCCCATTGCGGCAAGGGCACTTACGTGCGCGCCATCGCCCGCGACCTCGGCCGGCTGCTCGGCTGTTTCGGCCATGTGGTCGCCTTGCGTCGCACCCGCGTCGGCCCCTTCACCGAGGATGACGCAGCCCCGCTTGCGGAGCTCGAGGGCGAGGGAGCCGATCCCTTCGGGGATCTTCTGGCGGTGGAGGCCGGGCTCTCGGAGCTCGCCTGCGTCGTGGTGGATCGCGATGGCGCCGCGCGCCTGCGCAGGGGCCAGTCGCTTCTCCTGCGCGGCCGCGACGCGCCCGTCGGCGGCTTCGCCTATGCGGCGTGCGGCGGCGTGCCGATCGCCTTCGGCGCGGTCGAGGGCGGTGAGCTTGTGCCGAGCCGCGTCTTCAACCTGCCTTTCTAGCTTTTCACGCTCGCCGCCTCGGCTTGCGTTCCGCGGGCGCGGCCTCCATAGTCCCGGCGAACAGGCCGCCGCGTCCTTGGGCGAACGACGGCCATGGGGGACCAGGGAGCCGCGGCGCGCAAGGCGCGTTCAGTCGCGATCGCAACATGCGGCGCAGGCAGCGCCGACGCATCGCTCCCAGCCTCCCGGAAACCAACGCAGCGGCGCATGGCGGGCCCAATCCGCCCGCGCCGCCAAAACGCAACGGAGAGGGAACGACATGCATCTCGACAAACCGGAAGGCGCGCCTGACGACAAGGTCGCGTGGGGCTCAGACGTCGCTGCGCAGATGCTGCGCCGCTTCGGCTTCAAATATGTGAGCCTCAATCCGGGCGCGAGCTATCGCGGCCTCCATGATTCCATCGTGAACCATCTCGGCAACCGCGACCCGGGCATGTTGCTTTGCCTGCACGAGGACCATGCGGTGGGCATTGCGCATGGCTATGCGAAGGTGACCGACGAGCCGATGGCCGCGATCGTTCACTCCAACGTCGGATTGATGCATGCGCATATGGCGATCTTCAACGCCTATTGCGACCGCAAGCCGCTCTTCCTCATGGGCGCCACCGGCCCCGTCGACGCCAACCAGCGTCGTCCCTGGATCGACTGGATCCACACCTCGACCGACCAGGCGGGCATGGTCCGCGACATCGTGAAGTTCGACAACCAGCCCGCTTCCGCGCCCGCCATCGTGGACGCGATGCTGCGCGCCAACGTCGCCACGCGCACGGAGCCGCAGGCGCCAGTCTATATCGTGCTCGACGCCGGACTGGGCGAAGCGAAGCTCGACAAGGCTCCCGAGATTCCAGACATCGCCCGCTACCAGCCTCCGGCGCCGCCCCGCGCGCAGGCTTCCGACATCGCCCGCGCGGTTGAAATGCTCAAGGCCGCCAAGCGTCCGCTCATCCTGTTCGGCCGCGGAACGCGTTCGCAGCAGGCGTGGGACAACCGGGTCAAGCTCGCCGAGGCGCTGGGCGCCTGCGTGATGAGCGACCTCAAGAACGGCGCGGTTTTCCCGACCGATCATCCCGCCCATGTGATTGAGCCGTTCAACCAGCCGAGCAAGCCGCAGCACGAGCTCATCAGCGAGGCCGATCTCGTCCTCGCCCTCGAGTGGATCGACCTCGGCGGCGCCCTCTGCCCGCCCAAGGGCGGCGTGAACATGAAGGGCAAGGTGATCAACGTCACCCTCGACCATCACCTGCATAACGGCGCGCACATGATCTACCAGATCATGCCGCCGGCCGATCTCCTGATCTCCGCTTCCGCCGAGACCGTGGTGGCCGACCTGCTCGCCGCTCTGGGAAGCGGGGCCAAAAAGGCGCCCTGGCGCGAGCCGGTGCGCAAAACGTTCACCCCTTCGAGCGATCCCTCGCGCATCCGCATGCAGGATGTCGCGGTCGCGCTGCGCAAACAGTTCAAGGATCCCGATCAGGTCACGCTGGCGGCCGTCGCGCGCCAGTTCCCCTGCGATCTCTGGCCCTTCCGTTCGCCCCTGTCTTATATGGGCAAGGACGGCGGCGGCGGCATCGGCTCCGGCCCCTCGATCTCCATCGGCGTGGCGCTGGCGGCCTCCGACCTTGGCCGACCCACCGTCTCCATCATGGGCGACGGCGACTTCATGATGGGCGGCAACGCTTTGTGGACGGCCGTGAAGCACAAGATTCCGCTGCTCGCGATCATCAACAACAACCAGTCCTACTTCAACGACGAGCTCCATCAGGAGAACGTGGCGCGCAAGCGCGATCGTCGCGTGGAGAACCGCTGGATCGGTCAGGCCATCAGCGGTCCGGGCGTCGATATCGCGAAATTCGCCGAATCGCAGGGCGCCGTCGGCATCGGCCCGGTGAAGACGCTGGAGGAGCTCGACGCGGCGCTGAAGAAGGGCGTTGACGTGCTCAACGCCGGCGGCGTCTGCCTCATCGACGTCCATGTGCCTCCGGGCGCGGAGCGCAGCGCAGGCTCCACGGGCGCGCGCAACACCTGACGCACAGGTCTTGATCGCCGCGCATGGGCCGCGCATTCTGCGGTTCATGCGCGGCTTTTCTTTTCTGCGGATTCTTCGCGAGAGCTTTTCCGGCCACCGCGGCTGGACGCGGCAATGGCGTTCGCCCGCGCCGCGCCCGGCCTATGATTACGTCATAGTCGGGGGCGGCGGACACGGGCTGGCGACCGCCTTCCATCTCGCCGCCGAACATGGCGCCCGCAGCGTCGCCGTTCTGGAGAAGGGCTGGATCGGCGGCGGCAATTCGGGCCGCAACACTACGATCGTACGCTCCAATTATCTTTTGGAGGAGAGCGAGGCGCTCTACGAGCATGCGCTGCGCCTGTGGGAAGGCCTGTCGCAAGCGCTCAATTACAATGTGATGTTCTCACCGCGCGGCGTGATGGCGCTGGGCCATACGCAAAGCGATGTGGACGTGCTCATGCGTCACGTCCACGCCAACAGGCTTGCGGGCATAGACGCGGAGTTTCTCACGCCGGCGCAGGCGAAGGCTTTCTGCCCCATCCTCGACGTGAGCGAAGCCCCGCGCTTTCCGGTGCTCGGCGCCTCGCTGCAGCGGCGCGGCGGCGTCGCCCGTCACGACGCCGTCGTGTGGGGTTATGCGCGTGCGGCGGATGCGCTGGGCGTCGACATCATCGAGAATTGCGAGGTCACGGCGATCCGTCGCGACGCGCGCGGCGCGGTGAGCGGAGTGGAGACGAGCCGCGGCCTCATTGGCGCGAAGACGATCGCTCTCGTCGCCGCCGGCCATTCCAGCGTTCTGGGCGCGATGGCGGGCCTGCGTCTTCCCATTGAGAGCTTTCCCCTTCAGGCGCTCGTCTCCGAGCCTGTGAAGCCGATCATGCCCTGCGTCGTCATGTCGAACACGATTGACGCTTACATGTCCCAGTCCGACAAGGGCGAGCTTGTGATCGGCGCGGGCACGGACGCCTATCCATCCTATGCGCAGCGCGGCTCCTTTCATGTGACGAGCGAGACGGTGGATTCCTTGTGCGAATTGTTTCCCTGTCTGCGCCGCCTGCGGATGATGCGCAGCTGGGCGGGAATCGTCGACGTCACGCCGGACCGTTCACCCATCATCGGTCCGGCGCCCACGCCGGGCCTCTGGCTCAATTGCGGCTGGGGCACAGGCGGATTCAAGGCGATCCCCGGCTCCGGTCAATTGTTCGCCGCCAGTCTCGCGCAGGGCGCGCCGCATCCGATCCTCGCGCCCTTCGGGCTCGAGCGGTTCGGCGCCGGCGCCCTCATCGACGAGGCGACCGCAGCGGCGGTCTCCCATTGAGGCCGCCATGCTGATGATCCCTTGTCCGCACTGCCGGCAGGCGCGCCCCGAACGCGAGTTTCGCTATTGCGGCGAGGCCGGGCTGACGCGCCCGCCTGATCCCGCAGCCGCCAGCGACGCGCAATGGACCGATTATCTTTTCGCCCGCGCCAATCCCAAGGGCGCCAGCGAGGAGCGCTGGCGCCATGCGCATGGCTGCGGACGATTTTTCATTCTGCGGCGCGACACGCGCGACGATTCCCTGATCGAGGCGCGTCCTCTTGAGCAGGATGCGCCATGACGGACGTGATCGCGCTCCGCTCCGCACGCCGCGCCCTGCGGTTCACCTTCGACGGACGCGCTCTTGAAGGGCGCGAAGGCGACACGCTCGCCGCCGCCCTGCTCGCCAATGGCGTGCGGCTTGTCGGACGATCTTTCAAATACCACCGGCCGCGCGGCCTTTTCTCCGCTGGCGTCGAGGAGCCGAACGCGCTCGTCACCATTGATCGCGGCGCGGGCCGCGTCACGCCCAATCTGCAGGCGACGCAGGTGGAGCTCTATGAGGGCCTCGTGGCGCGCAGCCAGAACAGATGGCCCTCCCTGCGCCATGACGTGATGGAGTTGAACGATCTCGCCTCCGAGCTGATGCCTGCGGGCTTCTACTACAAGACGTTCATGTGGCCCGCAGGCGCCTGGCGCAAGCTCTATGAGCCGCTGATCCGGCGCGCCGCTGGTTTCGGCGCAGCCCCGCGCGAGCCTGATCCCGACGATTACGCAAATCGCTATGTCCATTGCGAGACGCTTGTCGTGGGCTCCGGCCCCGCCGGCCTCGCCGCCGCGCTCGCCGCCAGCGAAACCGGAGAGCGCGTCATCCTGTGCGAGCAGGATTTCGACTTCGGCGGCGCGCTGCTTGTCGAACGCGCGGCGATGATCGACGGCGCGCCGGCGGCCGACTGGCTGCGCGACGCGCTTGGCGCATTGCGCGCGCGTCCCAACGTCAGATTGCTCAATCGCACGACGGCCTTCGGCCTTTACGCGCAAAACTATGTCTGCCTCGTGCAAAGATGCGCCGACCATAAGCCGCCCGCGCAGGCGCAGGGTCCGCGCGAACGTCTCTGGCAGGCGCGCGCGCGCCGCGTAATCGTGGCGGCGGGCGCCATTGAGCGGCCCATGGTGTTCGAGAACAACGACAGGCCCGGCGTGATGCTGGCTGACGCCGCGCGCGTCTACGCCAACAGGTTCGGTATTGCGGCGGGGCGTCGCGCGCTGGTCGCCTGCGTGAGCGACAGCGCATGGCGCGCGGCGCTCGAGGCGCAGGCGGCGGGTGTGGAGATCGCGCTCATTGCGGATGCGCGCGCGCAGGTGAGCGATGCGCTTGTGGAGGCGGCGCGCGCCGCCGGCGCGCCATTCGAACTGGGCGCGCGGGTGCGCAAGGTCCATGGCCGGCTCGCGGTCGAGGCGGCGGATGTGGAGACGGGCGCGGGCGTTCGGCGCGTGGCTTGCGACCTCGTCCTGATGGGCGCAGGCTGGACGCCTACGCTGCATCTCTACGCGCAGGCGCGCGGCGCGCTTGCATGGGACGAGGCCCTTGGCGCATTCAGGCCGCGGGAGCATGCGCCGCATCTGTTATGCGTGGGCGGCGCGAACGGAACGCTGTCGCTCGCCGGCGCGCTCGACGAGGGCGCGGCCGCCGGCGGCCTTGCGCGCGTTCATGCGGTTGAAGGTGACTGGCCGTTCGCAAGCGCCTGGAGCGAACCCGTCGCGGAAGGGCCCGCTTTCGTCGATTTCCAGAACGACGTGAAGGCGCGCGATTTCGACATCGCCCAGCGCGAGGGCTTCGCCTCGATCGAACATGTGAAGCGCTTCACCACCAGCGGGCTTGGAACCGATCAGGGCAAGACTGGCGCGATCAACGCCACCCGCATCGTCGCGCAGCGTTCCGACCGCGCGCCGCAGGCCGTCGGCGTGACGACGCTGCGGCCTCCGTTCACGCCGGTGAGCTTCGGCGCGCTCGCGCATATGGGGCGCGGGGAGACCTATGCGCCTGCGCGCGAGACGCCTTCTCACGCCAGCGCGGCCGCGCTGGGCGCGGCGTTCGAGAATGCCGGCCCGTGGAAGCGTGCGCGCTTTTTTCCCCGGCCGGGCGAGAGCGAGGCGCGCACGATCACGCGCGAGGCTATGGCCGTGCGCGCTGCAGCCGGCCTGTTCGACGCCTCCACGCTCGGCAAGATCGAGGTCGTGGGGCCAGATGCGCTGGCCTTTCTGAACAAGATCTACGTGAACGATTTCACGCGGCTTGCGCCGGGGCGCTCCCGCTATGGGTTGATGCTCAACGAGGCCGGGTTCGTGATGGACGATGGCGTGGTCGCCCGCCTCGCGGAGGATCGCTTCCATCTCACCACCACCACCTCGGGCCTCGCCCATGCGCTGCACCACATGGAGGACTTCCTCCAGACCGAGTTCACCCAGATGCGGGTCTGGCTGGTGGACGTGACGGAGCGATGGGCCTGTTTCGCCGTGCAGGGCCCCCGCGCGCGCGAGATTCTCGCTCCGCTCGTTGCGGGCGTCGATCTTGCGCGCGAGGCCGTCCCGCATATGAGCGTGCGCGAGGGCGCGTTCATGGGCGTTCCCCTGCGCCTCATGCGCACGAGTTTTTCGGGCGAGCTGGGCTTCGAGGTGAATGTTCCTGCGGATCATGGCGCCGCCGCATGGGATCTGCTGCTGGAGCGCGGCGCGCCCCTCGGCCTTGAGCCCTACGGCCTTGAGGCGCTCGACGTCCTGCGCGCGGAGAAAGGCTATCCCATCATCGGGCAGGACAGCGACGGCTCCTGCACGCCTGACGATCTGGGCCTGTCGCGGCTCGTGGGCGCGGGCAAGGGTGATTTCGTCGGCGCGCGTTCGCTGCGCCTCGCGCATCTGGCGGCGCCGGGCCGGCGTCGGCTGGTGGGCTTGCGCGTGCGGTCGGGCCGTCCGCTTGAGATCGGCGCGCAAGTCATGGCGGATGCCACGCGCCCTGCCGGCGCTGCAGGCCCGCTCGCGCTCGGCCATGTCACGACCTCGCGCTTCTCGCCGGTGCTTGGCGCGCCCATCGCTCTTGCTCTGGTGGCGGACGGCGCGGCGAGAATGGGCGCGCGCGTTTTCGTCACCCGGCTTGATGGGCCGCCGATCGAGGCGGAGATTGCGCCGCCCGCCTTCTACGATCCCACCGGAGCGCGCCTGCATGCTTGAGACGCGCGCGCCGCTCCCCCCCGGATGGATCCTTGAAGCCGAAGGCCTGCGCGTGCGCGCGCTGGAGCCTGCGCCCGCGTTCGAGCTTCGCGCGGACGCCGTAGCGTTGCAGGCGGCCTGCGCAGCGCTGGGCCTCGCCGCGCCCGCGCCCTGCGGGTCGGCGCAGGCGGGCGGGCGGGCGGTCCTGTGGCTCGGGCCCGACGCGCTTTTGCTTCTGGGCGAGCCCGCGGCGCCGGACTTTGAGACAGCCCGCCTGGGCGCCGCGCTGGCCGGGCGCGCGCACGCCCTTGTGGAGACCACCGGCGCCGAGGCCGCGCTGGAGCTTGAGGGCCCGGCTGCGGCGGATCTTCTGTCCAGCGCCGTGATGCTGGATCTCGACGCCGGGGCCTTTCCCGCGGGCTCCTGCGCGCGAACGCTTTTCGGCAAGGCGCCCGCCCTGCTCTGGCGCCCGGAGAGCGCGCGCTTCGTCCTGCGCACGCCGCGCTCCTGCGCCCGCTATGCGCTTGGCCTGCTGAAAGCAGGCGCGGCGGGCCTCTAGCCCGCGTGATTCACGTTTGCCCGCGCGGGCGCGCCTGTTATTCAGGAAGCGTTTCGCAGGACCGCGGGAGGGCGGAATGCAGCGTCTGACGATCAGCCTCGACGATGGCATCGCGCAGGCCATCGATGAATTCATGGAGGCTCGGGGCTACAGCAACCGGTCGGAGGCGATCCGCGACCTGGTGCGTGACGCGCTCGTGCGCTCGCAGGGCGCGCCGCTCACCTCCTATTGCGTGGCCGCGGTGTCCTATGTCTACGATTACGACGGGCGCGACCTCGCCATGCGGCTCGACCGCGCCCAGCACGATCATCACGACCTCACCATCTCCTCCATGCGCACGCGGCTCGATCATCGTCACTGCATGGAGATCACGCTGCTGAAGGGCGAGACCTCCGCGGTGCGCAAGCTCGCCGAGAACGTGATCGCCGAGCGCGGCGTGCGCTTCGGCCACATCAACCTTGTGCCGGTGCGCATCGACGTGGAGAGCCACAGCCACGGCGGGGAAGGCCACGCGCACACCCACAGCACGCCCGTCCTTTAGGGAGCGAGACGATCAACTTTCGCCAGCTTTCCTATTTCGTGAAAATCCTTGAAGCCGGCAGCATGTCCGCCGCGGCGGAACGGCTGGGCCTCGCGCAACCTGCGCTGGGCGCGCAGATCCGCCTGCTCGAGGAAGAGCTCGGCGTGAAACTCCTGCTGCGCCATTCGCGCGGCGTTGCGCCCACGCAGGCGGGCCGCCTCCTGCATGAGCGCGCCCGCGCGATCCTCGCCGACGTCGATCGCGCGCGACTCGACGTGCGCGCTTTCGGTCGCCGCGATCACGATCATGTGGCGCTTGGCGTCAATCCCAGCATGGTGCTCATGGTGGGTTCGGAGCTTCTGCCGCGCGCGCGCGCCGAAATGCCCAATGTCTCGCTCAGTCTTGTGGAGGAGCGCACGCCCGTCCTGCTCGACGCCTTGTCGCGCGGTCAGGTCAACGTGGCCTTTCTTTACAATGTCGAGGACGCGCCGGGTCTCGACCGGCGCGCCGTGCTGGAGGAGGACCTTCTTCTTGTGACCGCGCCCGGCAAGGCGCCGCCCGGCCCCAGCGTGAGTCTGGCGGAGGCGCTGGAGCACGATCTCGTCATCGCCGGCGCGCGCGGCGTCATCCGCCGCATCGTCGAGCAGGAGGCCCGCCGCCTGTCGCTCAGCCTGCGCCTGGCCTATGAGGTCCATTCCGTGACCTCGATGCGCGCCATGATCCTGAAGGGCGAGGCCGCGAGCGTGATGCCCTTCAGCCTCGCCGCGGAGGAGTTGCGCAGCGGGGCCCTCGTGGCCCGTCGCATCGACCGGCCGGCGCTGACCCGCACGCTCTATGTGGTTCGCCCGGCCGAGCGCGAGACCTTCGCCAATGAGGTCGCGCTTGAGGCTTTTCTCGACGCCACGGTGGCGCGCCTGCTGGCGCGGGTGACGCCCTACGCCCGCCCGCTCCGATAAAAGAATATCTTTGACCTGATCCAAAGAAAAAGCTTTGGACAGCCGGCCCGCCTCGGCTCAATATCGCGCCCAAGGGACGGCGCGCCCGTCCCACCAGAACCACAAGAAAGGGAGCGACTCCATGGCGGAGCAATTTGTCGGCAAGGCCTCTGAATTCAAGGACGGCGAGCGCCAGATCATCCGCATCGGGGAGGACGAGATCGGCGTGTTCCGTCACGCCGGCGCCTTCTACGCCTACAGCAATTACTGCCTGCATCAGGGCGGCCCTGCCTGCGAGGGCCTCACGATCGCGCGCGTGATCGAGCCCCTGCGCGAGGACAAGACCTCCATGGGCCTGCACTTCCATGAGAGCGACATGAATTTCGTGTGCCCCTGGCATGGTTATGAATACGACATGAAGACGGGCGAGCACGTGGCCGACCGGCGCATCAAACTGCGCAAGTATGACGTCGTGCAGAAGGGAGACGAGGTTTATGTCGTCGCCTAAGGGCGCGAAAGCGCCGGCCCGCAAAGCGGGCAAGGCCGCGCCGCGCGCGTCAGCCAAAAAGACGCCCGCCGCCAAGAAGGCCGTCGCCAAGCAGGTCGGCGCCAAGAAGCCCGCTGCGCGCGCTGCGTCTGGCGAGGGCGAGCCTTCGCCCGCACAGAAGGCGGCGTTTCTGAAGGCCATGGCGGGCGGCGTGAAGCCTAACTCCACGGCGCTGCGCAAACTGGAGGAAAAGAAGGGAAGCCCCTTCGCGCCCTCCGCACCGGCGCCGGAGCGCAAGGTGGAGGTGCTTCGCCGCATTCCTGCGCCTGCACGGATCGAGGAGACGCCCGCGACGCGCGACGCGCTGCGCCTTGCCGCGTTCATCGAATCCGGTCTGGCGAAGGGCGAGCTCGAGAATATCCAGCCGCATGCGCAACAGGCGCTTGCAGCCGCTCTCTGCCGGCTCTACGCGGCCAATCATGAAGCGGGAAACCGCTATCCGATTCTCAGCGTGCGCGGCGCGCCCGTCACCGCCACCGACGTCATGGTGATGTGCGGCGCGCTGCTCAAAGCCGTCGACCTGCAGGTTTTCGAACTCGGCATGTGGCAGAGTTGGAGCTCAAGCTGACGCCTTTAGAAAAGATCGAACGCATTTCACGTTTCAACGCACAATGAAAAGGGGAACCCCATGGACCTGATCGCAGACCGCGGACGCCGCGTCACAGTCGAAGAGCTCAACACGTCCAAACTGCTCGCGCACGCCGCCAAGCAGGTGAAGGACCGCAATTTCGACGACGTGCTTATCGTCGACACCGACGCGCACCATTACGAGAACGAGAACTTCGCCGAGATTCTCCCCTTCATGGAGAACGAGGTGCTCAAGCAGCTCGCGCTCTCCAGCCGCGCGAAGGGCGGCCGTGGCAATGTGATGCCGAGCGGCTTCGGCTATCAGGACATGGGCGGCCGCGTCACCCGTTATCCGCTGCGCGCTTCGGAGAAAACCGACAACGCCCGCCAGCGCGACGCTCAGCTCGGCGATCGCTGGATGAACGCCATGGGCGTGGATTACTCCTGCCTCTTCCCAACAGGCATGCTCAACGTCGGCCTGCATCCCCAGAAGGAGATGGAGTTCGAACTGTGCTGGGCCTATGCGCGCTGGGTCACGGAGAAGGCGCTGCCGGACACCAACGGGCGCATGTACACCATGCTCTGCCTGCCTTTCAGCGATCCCGAAGGCTCTCTGCGCATGGTCGAGACCTTCGGCGACCGCAAGGGCGTCGGCGGGTTCATGATCACCTCCGTGCGTGAGAAAATGGCGGTGAGCGACAACGCCTATATGAAGGTCTACCGCGCCATCGAGGAGCGCGGCCTCGCCATCGCCTTCCACTCGGGTCCGAACTGGGGCTCGAATACGTTCCAGAGCTGCAACCGCTTCCTCTCCGCCCATGCGCTCGGCTTCTCCTGGTTCAACATCCTGCACTGCACGAACTGGGTGGTGAACGGCATGGGCGAGCGCTTCCCCAAACTGCCCGTTTTGTGGATCGAGGCGGGCCTCGCCTGGATTCCGTTCCTGATGCAGCGGCTCGACCACGAATACATGCTGCGTCCTTCGGAATGCCCGGTGCTGAAGAAGAAACCGTCCGACTACATGCGCGACATGTATTACACGTCGCAGCCCATGGAGATTCAGGACATGGAGGCGCTGGAGACCACGTTCCGCATGATCAATGCGGAGACGCAGCTCCTCTACGCCTCCGACTATCCCCACTGGGACTTCGATCTGCCCTCCACGATCTGGGACCTGCCCTTCCTCTCCGACAAGGCGAGGCACAACATCCTGGGCGGCACCGCGCACAAGCTGTTCAAGCTTCCGCCCCGCAACGAGGGGCAGAAGCAGAACCTCATCAAATACGGCAATTACGTCGGCGGCTGACCCCAGCCGGTTCCGTCAAGACCCGCGGGCGGCCTCTGGGCCGCCCGTTTTTATTGGCGCCCCATCACGCGCGTCACCCCGCGACAGTCAGGACCGAGCTTTTCCTTTTTTGCGCAATAATGCTAAAGCCTCGCTGCTGATTTGAGGGCTCGCTGCATGCGCATCGCAATGATTGGTTCAGGCTACGTCGGGCTTGTGTCCGGCGCCTGTTTCGCTGATTTCGGCCACATCGTCGTTTGCGTCGACCGAGACGAGTCGCGCATCGAGGCGCTGCGCCGCGGCGAATCGCCGATCTTCGAGCCGGGCCTGCCCGAGCTCGTCGAGGCGAATGTGCGCCAGAAGCGCCTGTCCTTCACCACCGATCTCGCTGGCGCCGTCGGCGAGGCCGATGCTGTGTTCATCGCCGTGGGCACGCCTTCGCGGCGCGGCGACGGCCATGCGGATCTCTCTTACGTCTATGGCGCGGCGCGCGAGATCGCGGCGGCCCTGAAGGGTTATACGGTCATCGTCACCAAATCGACGGTGCCGGTGGGGACGGGGGACGAAGTGGAGCGCATCATGCGCGAGACGCGGCCCGACGCCGAATTCTCGGTCGTGTCCAATCCTGAATTCCTGCGCGAGGGCGCCGCCATCGGCGATTTCAAACGTCCCGACCGCATCGTTGTCGGCGCGGAGGATGACCGCGCGCGCGAGGTGATGGAGGAGATTTACAGGCCTCTCTACCTCAATCAGCCGCCCATCCTGTTCACCGGCCGGCGCACGTCCGAGCTGACCAAATACGCCGCCAACGCCTTCCTTGCGACGAAGATCACCTTCATCAATGAAATCGCCGATCTGTGCGAAAAGGTCGGCGCCAATGTGCAGGACGTCGCGCGCGGCATCGGGCTCGACAATCGCATCGGTTCGAAATTCCTGCATGCGGGGCCGGGCTATGGGGGCTCCTGCTTTCCCAAGGACACGCTCGCACTCGTGCGCACTGCGCAGGAGGCCGGCGCGCCCGTGCGCATCGTGGAGACGGTGGCCGCCGCCAATGAGGCGCGCAAGCGCCGCATGGCCGACAAGGTGCTCGAGGCCTGCGGCGGCTCCGTCGCCGGCAAGACGATCGCGATCCTCGGCCTCGCCTTCAAGCCCAACACCGACGACATGCGCGACGCGCCCA
>CAZYBF010000011.1:25146-50927 GCA_964645525.1 uncultured Beijerinckia sp. | reverse complement strand
CGTCATCGTGCCGACCCTGCAATCCCTTGGCGCGCGCGTGCGCGCCTTCGATCCCGAGAGCATGGCGCAGGCGCGCCCGCTCCTGCCGGGCGTCGACTTCTGCGAAGACCCTTACGCCTGTCTCGCGGGCGCCCATGCGCTGGTCATTGTGACGGAATGGGACGCATTCCGCGCCCTGGACCTCGACCGCGTGCGCGAGCAGCTCGCGGAGCCTGTCGTGGTGGACTTGCGCAATGTCTATCGTCCTACGGATATGCGCCGCCGTGGATTCCGCTATGCGAGCGTAGGGCGTCCCTGACGTCCGTCGCGTGTCGGATTCATTGCCGGAATATTAATTCAGCCATGACATTTTTTGCGCTCCGGCGCAGGACCGCCGGCGGCGCCGGCGCCTCCGGCGGGAGACATAGCCATGTCGCTCATCGTCATCGTCGACGATCGGCTGATCAACAGGAGCGTATTCGCCAAGCTCGCTGCCAAAGTGGAGCCTGACGTCGACATTCGAATCTTTTCAGATCCGCGCGAGGCCCTCAGCGCGCTCTAAGACGAGGCGCTCGATCTCGTCGTCACCGATTATCACATGCCGCATTGGGATGGCGCGGAGTTCGTGCGCCGATTTCGCCGCCTGCCCGGCGCCGCCGAGATTCCCGTCATCGTGGTGACCGTCCACGACGAACGCCAGGTCCGACTGCGCGCGCTTGAGGCCGGCGCCACGGATTTTCTCACCACGCCGGTCGATCATCATGAATTCGTGGCGCGCGCGCGCAATTTGCTGCGCATGCACAAGAGCCAGGCGCTTCTGGCGGAGAAGGCGCGCGAACTGGCCCAGGCCGCCAAGCGCGCGCGCGAGCTGGAGGCGCAACAGGCGCATGCGCTGGCCGATTTGCGCGCACGCATGGCGAGCGTGATCGAACGGCTGCCAGGCCTTCTCAGCGCGACGGCCATTGACGGTCTGGTTCTGTTCGTCAATGCGCAGCAGGCCGCGTTCGCTGGCTGCGAGGCCTGCGAGGCGACCGATCGTCCGCTCGATCATTTGTTCGGCCCGACGCGCGCCGCCGACCATGCGCTACGCGACCGCGAGATCGCGTCAGGCGGCGTCGCCATTCAGCGCTTTCTCGAACGCGCGGTCGACGCGCGGGGCCGCACCCGCCTGCTGGTGACGGAGAAAACGCCGCTGCGCATCGGCGAGGGCGCGGTGATCGGCGTTTTCACCTGCTCCATAGACGTCACGGAGATGAACGAGGATTGTCTTGCGATCCTGTCCGCACAGGCGCGCGAGGGCGCGCGTGCGGCCAGAACGCGTCTGCAGGGCCCCTCTGATTCCATGCGGCGGGCGGCCTCGTGAACGCGCCCGCGCTTGCTTCCCCGCCCGCGGGCCTTTCTGCGGATAGCTTTTTCGCCTGCGACGAACCCCTCGTCGACGAGGCGGTGACGCTCGGTCTTCTGCGGCTCGGGGGAGCCGCCTTTCTTTCCTCCCTGCTTGACCAGTTCTCCGTCGAATGCGCCTACGCGCCGCCTGCGCTCTCCGCCGCTCTGCAGGCCGGAGATCCTGCGTCTTTTCACGCGCTATTGCATGGGTTGGGCAGCGCGGCCGGCAATATGGGGGCAAGGCGGGTGTTCGTGCGTTGCGCAGCCTGGCGGCACGCGGACGCAGCCTTCCTCGCCGCCCATGGACACGATTTTCTGGCGCTTCTGGCTGAGGATCTCGCCCGCAGCCTGGTGGCCCTGCGGGGATTCGCGCCTTAAATGATCTCCGGGCGAAAGCGGGGAGATCGTCATGAAACCGAGCGCGTTGGAATCTGAAACCGTCGAACGCATGTTGCGCAGCGAGGCGCCGCGCTGGCGGCTGGAGGGGCGCGCCATCCGTCGCGTCTATGCGGTGAACGGGTTCAAGAGCGCCATGCTGGCCGCCAACGCCATCGGCCACCTGGCCGAACAGGCCTGGCACCATCCGGAGATCACGATCTCATGGGGCCGCGTGGAGGTCGTCTTGTGGAGCCATGACGCGGGCGGCGTCACCGCGCGCGACCTCGCGCTTGCGCGGCGCATCGAGGACGCGCTGGTCTGGCGCCCTGACGCGGCGGGCCCGCTGGAAGGAGCTCCGGCGGACCCTGCCCACGCTTACATCCTTCCCGACGGCTGAAGGCCGGGCGCGTCACTTCTCGGCGTCGCGCGCCTCCGCTTCGCGGCCGCCGTGGGAGGCGTGCCCGCCTTTGCGCCCGGCTTCGCTGGCGAGTTCGTGATCGCGCGAAAAGCTGCGCATCGCAGGGCGCACGCTCTGTCCGCCCTTGCGGCCGGCTTCAGCCGCGAGTGAACGATTGCGCGAGAAGCTGCGTTTTTCTTTAGGCACGCTGGTGCCGCCCTTGCGCGCGATCTGGCGTTGCTTCTCCGGGTCCATTGAAGCGAAACCGCGGGTGGATTTTCTGACGGGCTTCTCAGTTTCCATGTGGCATCCTTTGCACGACGCGGCGAACGGAGCGCCGGGCGCGCGAGGCTCCGACGCTGACCAAGGGGCGCTGCGAGAGGGGATGCCCGCTTCCGCCCAACCTTGTCGGCAGGACAACCGCAAGCTGCGGCGGAAGTTCCAGAAAAAACGCTTCGCTTGGAACAAATTTTTGCGTCGCCCAGGGCGCGCGGCGTCACGTGGCGATCAAGTGTTTGGCCAAGTGGCTGGATAAGAAGGGAGACCAGATTATGCCAAGCTTCCCGACGCAGGAGCGGCCGCCGGTCCGGCTCGAAAAAGATTCCATGGGCGAGGTCGCCGTCCCCGCCGATCGCCTGTGGGGCGCCCAGACCCAACGCTCGTTGGAAAACTTCCGCATCGGTTCAGAGCGCATGCCCATCGAGCTCGTGCGCGCCCTCGCCTTCGTCAAACGAATCGCCGCGCAGGTCAATCGCGAGCTGGGTCTGCTCGACGCCACGCGCGCGCAGGCGATCGACGTCGCCGCCCGTGAGATCGAAACGGGCGCGCTCGACGCGCATTTCCCCCTCATGGTCTGGCAGACCGGCTCCGGCACCCAGACCAATATGAACGTCAACGAGGTGATCGCGAATCGCGCGAACCAGACTCTTGGCGCTCCCCTCGGCGCCCGCGCGCCGGTGCATCCCAACGATCACGTGAATCTCGGGCAATCGTCGAACGATTGCTTTCCCACCGCGATGCATCTGGCGACCGCGCTCGCCTGTCATGGCAGGCTCCTGCCTGCGCTCGACGCTCTGGCCGCCGCGCTCGAGGAGAAGGCCCGCGCCTTTGCGGACATCATCAAGGTCGGGCGCACGCATCTGCAGGACGCCACGCCCGTGACGCTGGGGCAGGAGGTCTCCGGCTGGGCGGCGCAGGCGCGGCTGGGCGCAGGCCGCGTGGAGGCGGCGCTGCCCGGCGTCTGCGCGCTCGCGCAGGGCGCCACGGCGGTCGGCACCGGCCTGAACGCGCATCCGGAATTCGCCGAGCGTTTCGCGCGTCGCGCCGCGCAGGAGACGGGCCTTCCCTTCGTGAGCGCGCCCAACAAGTTCGAGGCGCTCGCCAGCCACGACGCGCTCGTCTTTCTGCATGGCGCGCTGACCGCGCTCGCCGCCGGCCTGTTCAAGATCGCCAATGACGTGCGCCTTCTGGGCAGCGGCCCGCGCGCCGGGCTTGGCGAATTGCTTCTGCCCGAGAACGAACCGGGCTCTTCGATCATGCCGGGCAAGGTCAATCCCACGCAGGCGGAAGCGCTGACGATGGTCTGCGCGCGCGTCATGGGCAATCAGGCGACCGTCGCTTTCGCCGGCTCGCAAGGTCATCTGGAATTGAACGCGTTCAAGCCTGTCATCGCGGACGCCGTCCTGCAATCCATTCGCCTCATCGCCGACGCCGCGGACAGTTTCCGCATCAATTGCGTCGAGGGTCTGCGCGCGGAGGAAGTCCGCATCGCTCAGTCGCTGGAGCGCTCCCTGATGCTTGTGACGGCGCTCGCTCCCGCGATCGGCTACGATGCCGCCGCGGCGATCGCCAAATCAGCCCACGTGAAAAACGCGAGCCTGCGCGAGGCGGCGCTTGCGGCGGGCGTGCCGGCGGCGACGTTCGACGCGCTTGTGCGGCCGCAGGACATGCTCGCTCCGCGCGCGGGCTCGTCGTCAGGGTGAGGAGGGCGCAGGCGGCGTGCGCGGCGTCGTGCGCAGGCATTGCTGCGTCAGCGCGTCGTAGCGCGTGCGGTCGTTGTCGGTCATGCGTCCGCCGGCCACCTTGTCCCACAGGCCCGCTCCCTGCGCCTCGCGCACCACGCAGGCGCAGGCCGCCTCGCAGAAGCCTCGTTCGCCGCCCGCGCGCACGCATTGGCTGGCGCAGGCGGTCTCGAACATGGGCTGCGGCGCGGGCGCCTGTCCGGGGCCGGCGATCTGGGCGGCGATGAAGGTCAGCGCGAACAGGATCGGCTGGTGTGCGAGATAGAAGGCGAGCGAGTGACGCCCGCCCCAGGCCAGCGCCCGCTCCGCGCGGCCCGTCGCGCGCCAGGTTGTGAGGGCGCCGGGCAGTCCATGCGCCAGCGCCCATTTCGCGGCGGCCAGGCCGATCAGCGCAAACCCCGCCCATGGGAAGAAGGGACGCCAGTCGTGGCTGCGCGGTTCGTTCACGCCCAGCCCCGACCACCAATTGGTGGCGTCGAGGGCGGGCGCCTGCACGAACAGGGGCAGGACCGCGACGACAAGCCCGACGATGCCGATCACGAGCGCGGAGCGCTCCAGCAGGAAGACGCCCAGAAGGCTCGCGGCGACGATGCAATGGAGGATGCCGAAGGCCACGAAGGAATCGGGAAAGGCGAGCGCGGTCGCCGCCGTCACCGCCATGGCGGCGGCGAACACAAGCGCGATGCGGCGCGCATAGGCGCGCCCGTCGAAACCGCCCTGCGCGGCGAGCGCAAGGCTCGCGCCGACGATCAGCAGGAAGCTTGTGGCGATCGCATGTCCGAAGCCCTTGAACCACGCGTCCTGAAGGCGCGCGGATTCAATGAAGCCGAAGAAGCCCAGATCCCAGATGAAATGATAGGCGGCCATGGCGGCGAGCGCCGCGCCGCGCGCCGCGTCGAGGATGGGAAGCCGGGGCGCCTTCGCGTTCAACGGGCGCCTACTTGCGCGGCTGCGCCTTGAAGGCGCCGAAGATCATGTCCGGCGCGGATGTGTTGTGGCGCGAGAGCGTCGCCCGCCCCGCCCAGATCTCGGTCGCCTCGGCGGATTTGAAATCCATGATCGAAGCCTCGCCCCAACGCTTCTCGCCCTTCGGTTTCCAGGCGATGCGCGCGGCGTCGTTGTTGTTCTCGGTGATGTACATCGAGCGCAGCGAGGCGAAGGGCAGATTGCGCGGCAGCGCGCCTTCGAGGCTCACGTCGAGCGCCATGTGCTCGGAGTCGAGCGCGCCGATCTTGAGGACAGCCGAGCCGCCGCGCGCGAATTCGAGACGGAACGTGCGCGCCTGCGCGTCGAAGACGATCTCGCGGATGTCCACGATGGGGCGCTCTTGAATCTCCACCGGACCGACGAGGAAAGACGATCCATAGGCGGTCCAGCGCATGTCGCCGAAGGGCAGAGGGCGGGCGCGCCAATAGCCGTCCGGCGGATAGACGACGAGCACTTCCTCCGCACGCTCGCGGTGCGAGGTCCAGACCTGCAGGAGATGGATTTCGTTGAACGCCTGATTGGTCTTCGTCTCCGCGTCCACGATGCGCACGGGCGTCTTCGCCGGGCGCCAGAACGTCGGATAGGTCCATGCGACGAGCTGCAAGTCCGGCGTCTCGAAGATCGTGCGGCGGATGGTCTTCTTCGTCGAGGTCGCCACGACCGGGTCGCCGCTCATGTCGCAGGCCGTGAAGTCCGGCAGATAACGGTCCACGTTGATCGAGCCGATATAGGCGGGATGAGCGGCCTGAATGCGGAAGCTCCTCACGTCAGGCGAGGCGAAATCGACCTGAATATTGTCCTTCTCGGCGCACAGCACCGGCTCGCTGCGGTTCGTCACCGCCACCGCGATCTCGTCGGGATCATAGGCGCGCGCAGGCAGATTGTGCTGGGCGGGCTGGGCGAGGGCTGCGGCGGCGGAGCCGGCAAGGGCGAGGGCGGCGAGAAACGGGCGCATCATGCGGGCTCGGGGCTCGGGTTGGCGGACGGGGCCGCGGAGGTCTCCCCGCCGAGCGCGGCGAGGATGGCGGGCGTTTCGATCTCCTCCGGAATGGCGCACAGGCCCCGTCGGGCGAGGGTCTCGCCCCATTGCGGGTCCGCCGTCGCCACTGCGAAGGGGATCGCCAGCACATAACCCAGAGTGAGGGGCAAGGACCAGAGCAGAAGCGTCGGCGCGAGCCACAGGCCGAGGATCGCAAGCGCCGCGCCAAGCAAGGTCTGCGGCCACAGGCCGCGGGCGGCGTCGCCCCATGTGAGCGCATGCGCGTCGCGCGCCTGACCGTTCCAGGTCACCGCCTTGCCGAAGGCGAGTCCGAACATGAACAGGCTGGTGCGCAGCGTCACGCTGGGCGCGAGCAGGAGCGAGAAGGCGATCTCGGTCGCCGCGCCGCGCGCGAAACGCGCGCCCCCGCCATAGCGCGCAAGTCCGCCCGGCGTCATCGCTACGTCGAGAAAGCCTGCGAGCTTGGGCGCGAGATACATCAGCATGAACACGCCATAGAGGCCGAGCGCGGAGCCCGAGGGGAACAGCGCCATATCCTCGCCGTCGAGCGGCTTGAGAGCCGACAGGACGATGATGAGCGTCCACGCGGGGACGCCGATGAACATCGAGATCGCCCAGACGAGCTGGAACCGGCTCATCGGCTTCAGACCGGGCAGGGCAAGCAGCCGGAAATACTGCATGTTGCCCTGACACCAGCGCAGGTCGCGGCGCGTGAATTCGAGCAGGGTGGGCGGGTTCTCCTCATAGGAGCCCACTTCCTCCGGCAGAACGCGCACTTCATAGCCGGCGCGGCGCATGAAGGTCGCCTCCACCTGATCGTGCGACATGATCTGCCCGCCGAGCGGCGGCCCGCCCGGCAAAACCGGCAGATGGCAATGCTGCGTGAAGGGCTTGATGCGCACGAGCGCGTTATGGCCCCAGAAGGGGCCGCAATCGGCGCCCCACCAGGCGCTGCCCATCGTATAGGGGCGCATGCCATGGCGCATGCCGAACTGGAAAATGCGCGCGAAGGCGGAGCGGCTGGGCGCGCCCACGACGAGGCTTTGCAGAATGCCGATCTTCGGATGCGCCTCGCCGATGCGCGTCATGCGCAGGATCGTCTCGCCCGACATCAGGCTGTCGGCGTCGAGCGGGATCATGAATTCGAATTCGTCGCCCCAGCGTTCGCAGAAGTCGCGCACATTGCCGGCCTTGTAGCCTTCGTTGCTTGTGCGCCGGCGATAATGCAGCCGCTGCGCGCCAAGCGAATCGCGTGCGCGCCAGCGCTCGAAGGCTTCCTCCTCCGCGCGCGCCACCGCATCCTCGCTGGTGTCGCTCAGCACGAAATAGCTGAAGGCCTCGCCCTGTCCGGTCGCATCGAGGCTCGCCTTGACCGCGCTCAGGCGCGCGAAGGCGCGTGCGGGATCCTCGTTGCGGATGGTCATCAGCACGGCGGTCTTGCCGCGCAGGGGCGCGTGATCGTCGATTCCCTCAGCGAAAGGCGCGGTGGAGGCCAGAGCCTGCGCCGGCCGCTGCAAGAGAATCGCGCCGATCACCGCGTTCCACACGCCCAGCACGCTCCAGGGCGCGGCCACGGCGAAACAGACGAAGATCGCCAGGTCGATCGCGCTCCAGCCGCTCGTTCCCAGGATCGAGGCGAGCCAGTAGAGCAGGGCGGCGAACGTGACGAGGTTCAGGAGCGCGACGAACAGGCGCCGGGCGAACAGGGCGCCCCGCTTCTGGAGGCCGGCGGGAGTGGAATCGACGGACGGGTTCATTTACGCGATGCTCGTTGCGGCCGGCGGGCGGCGTGAAGGGCGGAAAGGCGTGGCATGGCGGGCGGGACGGACGGACGGCGGAACGGCGGGGCAAGCGCGGGGCGGGCCGCGCGGGCGCTATGGTACGAGGCGCCGGAGCGCGCGAGCCTGCGCGCGCTGACCCTGCGCGCGCCGTCCGAGGGGGAGGCGCTGGTGCGAACGCTGTATTCCGGCGTCAGCCGGGGCACCGAGCGTCTGGTTTTCACGGGCCGCGTCCCCCCATCCGAATTCGCCTCCATGCGCGCGCCCCTGCAGGAGGGCGAATTCCCTTATCCTGTCAAATACGGCTATTGCGCGGTTGGGATCATCGAAGACGGTCCTGCCGAGCTGATCGGGCGCGCCGTCTTCGCCCTTCACCCTCATCAGGACGCTTTTCTCGTCCCCGTCGGCATGGTCAACCCCCTGCCCGAGGGCCTGCCGCCCGCCCGCGCCGTTCTCGCCGCGAATATGGAGACCGCGCTCAATGCGCTGTGGGATTCGGGCGCAGGGCCGGGGGACCGCATCCTCGTCGTGGGGGCGGGGATCGTGGGCCTGCTGACGGCCGCCCTGTGCGCCCGCCTGCCCGGCGCTGAAGTCACGCTCGTGGACGTCGACCCGGCCCGGGCGCAGCTCGCCCAAGCGCTGGGCGCCCGCTTCCTCCTCGCGAAGGACTGGGGCGGGGGGACGGATTTCGACCTCGCCTTCCATGCCTCCGCGAGCGCCCCGGGCCTCGCCTTGTGCATTGGCGCGCTCGGTCTGGAGGGGAAGGTCGTGGAAATGAGCTGGCACGGGGCGGGCGACACGCCGACGCCGCTGGGCGGGGCCTTCCACGCGCGCCGGCTCCAGCTCGTCTCCACCCAGGTGGGGCAGGTGTCGGCCTCGCGCCGGCCGCGCTGGTCCTACGCGCGCCGCATGGGCAAGGCGTTGGAGCTGTTGCGCGATCCCGCCTTCGACGCGCTGATCGACGTCGAGATCGCCTTCGAGGACTTCCCCCGCGAGGCGGCGCGGCTTTTCGCGCCGGGCGCGCCGGGGCTTGGGCTGCGCCTGCGCTACGGGGCGGCGCCCTCGAGCTGAAGCCGCGCCCGAGTTCGCCTCTTGCCCCGCCCCTTGCCCCGCCCCTTGCCGAAGCCCGGCCGGGGCGTCATCTAGGCGCAGTCTCAAACGCCGGGGAGTTCTCCATGTACGCCGTCGAAGTGCGCGACCACATCATGATCGCGCATTCCTTCAAGGGGGAGCTGTTCGGCCCCGCGCAAAAACTGCATGGCGCGACCTTCGTGGTGGACGTCGCCTTCTTCCGCGAGACGCTGACGAACGACGGCGTCGTGGTGGACATCGGCCGCGCGCATGACGCGCTGAAAGCCTGTCTCGGCCCGCTCAATTACCAGAACCTCGACGACCTGCCCCAGTTCAAGGGTCTGCAGACGACGACGGAGTTTCTCTCCAAACATGTGTTCGACGCCATGGCGCAGGCTGCGCGGTCGGGCGCGCTGGGGCCGGGCGGCGAAGGCATCGTGAAGATCCGCGTCACCTTGCATGAATCGCATGTCGCGCGCGCATGGTTCGAGGGGCCCGTCGCGTGAGCCGATCGCCGGCGCGCGCCGTCTTCGCGATTCCCGGCGACATCGACCTTCCCACGGGCGGCTACGCCTATGACCGGCGCGTGCTCGCTCTTCTTCCCCGCTTCGGCGTGGAGGCGCGCCACCTCGCGCTTCCCGGCTCCTTTCCGCGCCCCACCGCGCAGGATCTGGCTGAGACGCAGGCGCTTCTGGCGAAGGTGGATCCCGACGACGCGATTCTTTTCGACGGGCTCGCCTGGGGCGCCATGCCCGTCGATCTCGCCGCCTCGCTGGGCGGCGGCGTCGTCGCGCTCTGCCATCATCCGCTGGGGCTTGAGTCCGGCCTGCCGGCGCCGCAGGCCGAGGCGCTGATCGCCAATGAGAAGACGACGCTCGCTCTCGCCGCGCGCATCGTCGTGACGAGCGCCGCCACCGCGCGGCTTCTCATTGCGCGGTTCGATGTGCCCGAAGACAAGATCGTGATCGCCGAACCGGGCACGGAGCCTGCGCCGCGCGCGGCGGGCGGCGGCGGCGGCGCGCTCAATCTTCTCGCGGTGGGCTCGCTCGTGCCGCGCAAGGGTTACGACTTGCTCGTGGAGGCGCTTTCCGGCCTGCGCGATTTCAACTGGCGCCTGCGCATCGTGGGCGCCGACGATCGCGCGCCCGCCTTCGCGCGTATGTTGCGCGCGCAAATCTCCGACGCAGGCCTCGCGGATCGAATCTTTCTCGATGGCGCCGTGGAGGATGACGCGCTCGCTGAGGCCTATCATCGCGCGGATCTTTTCATCTCCGCCTCGCGCTTCGAAGGCTATGGCATGGTGCTGACGGAGGCGCTTGCGCGTGGTCTGCCGATCGTCGCCTCCACCGGCGGCGCGGCCGGCGACACGCTGCCCGATTCCGCCGCGCTGAAAGTTCCGCCGGACGATGCGTCCGCCTTGCGCGAGGCCTTGCGCGCCGCGCTCGCCGATGCGGCCTTGCGCGCGCGTTTGTCGCAAGGCGCCCTCGAAGCCGCCGCGTCCCTGCCCACATGGGAGGACGCCGCGCGGCTTGTGGCGCAAGCGCTTCTGCAAGCGCAGGGAGATGCGCCATGAGTTTTTCCGCCGAATGGCTCGCGCTGCGCGAGCCGGTCGACCATCGTTCCATCGACGCCTCCCTGCGCACCGCCGTCGCTGCGCGCTTCGCCGACCGCGCGCCCATGCGCGTGCTCGACATGGGCTGCGGCTCGGGCTCCAATCTGCGCGGGCTCGCGCCGCATCTGGGCGAGGTTCAGCGCTGGACGCTCGCGGATTGGGACGAGCGCCTTCTCGCCCATGCGCGCGCCGCGCTGCGCCAATGGGCGGATGAGGCGCAAGACGAGGCGCCTGACGGCGCGCTCATGCTGCGCAAGGCCGGCAAGTCGATCCGCGTCGATTTCCTGAAAGTGGATCTGGCGCGCGACGTCGAGAGCGCGCTCGATCGCGCGCCCGATCTCGTCGTGGCGGCCGCTTTTTTCGATCTCGTCTCGCGCGACTGGATCGCGCGTTTCGCGCAGGCCATGGCGCGCCGTCGCCTGCCGCTCTACACGGTCCTCACCTATGACGGGCGCGAGGCCTGGGCGCCCGCGCATCCCGCGGATGCGGCGATGCTGGCGGCTTTTCATGCGCATCAGGGAAGCGACAAGGGCTTTGGCCCTGCGGCGGGGCCGGCGGCGGCGCATGCGCTCGCGCAGGCGTTTGAGGCGCAGGGCTATGAGGTGCGCCGCGCGCTCTCGCCCTGGCGGATCAGCGCCGCTGACGGCGGTTTGCTCGACGAGCTTGCGAAAGGCGCCGCGCAGGCGGTGCGCGAGACCGGGCGCCTGGCGGTGGAGCAGACGGACGCGTGGCTCGCCGCGCGGACTGACGCGAGTCTCTCCGCCCGCGCCTGCGAGATCGGCCACGAAGACACGTTCGCTGCGCCGCGCTAGCCGCCCCAGCTCTTGGGCAACATGCGCCAGAGCACCGTGTCGCGATTGACGAATGTGTGTTTGATCGCCGCGCCGATATGCGCAAGCACCAGCAGCGTCATCAGCACGCCGCCGATGAAATGCGCGCGCTGGAAGATCTTGAACAGGGCCTCATCCTCCGGCACGAGATGGGGCAGGGTGAACAGGCCGAACACCGACACATCCACGCGATAGGCCGAGGTCATCATCCAGCCGATCAGCGGCATGGCGACGAGCAGCGCATAAAGCATGTGATGCGTCGCGGTGGAGGCGATCCGCTCGAAGGGCGTGAGTCCTGCGTAAGGCGCTGGCGCGCCGTGGCGCAGCCGCACCGCCACGCGCCAGAGCGCGAGCGCGAAGACGAGCACGCCGAAGGAGCGATGCAGGTCGAACAATCTGTTCTGCAAGGCGCCCGGCCCGATGTTCGTCATGATGATCCCCGCAGGGATGATCCCGAGCACGATGACGGCGCTCAGCCAGTGCAGCGCCTTGCCCGCCGGGGCGTAATCCTTCGGCCGCGACAGCCCGCCTGAATCGCTCATGTCGTTTCCCTCGTCTTCGCGCGCGCATCGCGCAGGTCGCAGTCGAACAGCACGTCGCCGTCGGCGAAAGCGTGCACCCGCGCGCTCGGCCGCAGGGCGTCGCCCAGCGCGTCGATGGGCGCGAGTTCGAGCCCCGGCTTGCCTGAGCCGATGATGACCGGCGCCACGAGCACGTGCAGCCGGTCCATCGCGCCTGCGTCGATGAAGGCGGAAATGGTGCGCGCCCCGCCTTCGACAAGAATCCGTCGCAAACCCCGTTCAAAAAGCGCCTGCGTCACCGCGTGCGGGCAGAGCTGTCCCGCTCGACGGGGCAGGCGGATCGTCTCGTCGCAGCCCGGCAGGGCCTCATGCGTTTCGCTCTCCTGCGCGACGATGCGGATGCGGCGGGCGCCGTCGGCGGCGAGCCAGCGCAGCCCGGCGGGGGTGCGCCCGGACGGATCGAGGGCGATCCGCGCGGGGTTGCGTCCGGCCGTCCGCCGTACGTTCAGCTGGGGGTCGTCGGCCACGATCGTGCCCGCTCCCACCAGCACGGCGTCCACGCTGGCGCGGAGGAGATGAAGATGGTCGAGAGCGCATTGGCCGTTGATATAGCGGGATTCACCCGTCCTGGTGGCGATCCGCCCGTCCAGCGTCTGCCCCAGCTGGCCGATCACGAAGGGCCGATCGGCGGGGGCCTCGCGCAGTGATCCGAAGATGGCCGGATACGTATCGAGTCGGTCCCCCGGGCCGGCGCCGGCCGGCGTTCCGGGAGAAGATTGTGCGGCCTGTCCCGCGCCGTTTGAACAGCCTGCCATGGGAACTCCAGATGGGCGAAACCTTCCGAACGGGCGCCGGTTTTCAGGCCCATCGCGAAATGCGCTGAAATGCGCTATGACTCCGTCACGGATCGAGGACGAACAAGTCCCCGGGGGCGAGTCCGTGCCTCTAGCCAAATCGAGGGATGCGTGTCCGACATCAAGTCCATTCTAGATCCCGAGCGTGGCCCCGGCCAGATCGCTGTCGACCGGGTGATCTCCGAATTGCGGTCCGGCCGCCCGGCCCTGGTCCATGCGGGCCGCTCCTACGCCATCGTGACCGGCGTTGAGTCTCTCGACGGCCGGCTGGCCGCCAAACTCGGCTCTATCGCGCGCGGCCGCGCCCGCCTTGTCCTGCCGGCTCCGCGCCTGCGCCGCCTTGGGCTTGAACGCGCCGAACCCGGCGTGATCGCCCTGCCCGCCATCGACGTGGCGCGGATCGGCTATCTGGCGCTGGAGACCAACGCCCGTTTCGACGCGCCCGTCGCCGCCGTCTCGCCTGTGGACCGCGCCGCCCTCGAAGTCGTGCGCCTCGCGCTTATCCTGCCGGCGGTCGTCGTCGTTCCCGTGACGGCCAAGGCCGCCGCCGAGAGCGGGCTGCTCGTCGCCGAGAGCGCCGCCATTTTCGAATATCGCGGCCGCAGCGTCATCGACCTGCAGATCGTGGGCCGCGCGCCGGTGCCGCTGGAAGGCGCGCCGGAGACTGAATTCGTCATCTTCCGCGGCGGCGAGGGCCTGCGCGATCAGGTGGCGATCGTCATCGGCAAGCCGGACATGTCGAAGCCGGTCACCGTGCGCCTGCATTCCGCCTGCCTCACCGGCGACCTGTTCGGCAGCCTCAAATGCGATTGCGGCGACCAGCTGCGCCACACTGCGCAGCACATGGCGCAATCGGGCGGCGGCGTGCTGCTCTATCTCGATCAGGAAGGGCGCGGCAACGGCCTGTCCAACAAGATGCGCGCCTATCGCCTGCAATGGCAGGGCTTCGACACCTACGACGCCGACGAGGTGCTTGGGTTCGGCCACGACCAGCGCGGCTTCGATTTCGCCGCCGAGATGCTCAAGCAATTGGGCGTGGCGAGCGTGCGCGTGATGACGAACAATCCGGTGAAGATTGCGGCCCTGCGCGCCGCCGGTCTCGAGGTCGTCTCCGACCAGCGCATTCTGGGTCGCGCCAACGACCATAACGTGCGATACCTCGCGTCGAAGCGCGAACGCGCAGGCCATCTCATCGACGTGGACCAGCTGACCCAATATGGCTCGGGCAAAGACTGACGGATCCAGAAAATCCAGCGTCGCGCAACGGTCGGGCCATGGTCCGGCCGTTGTTCTGTTTCTGGCGGGCGCGCTGCTATTCTGCTGGCCCTGGCTGTCGGGCGCCGTCACTATTCCATGGGATGCGAAGGCGCATTTCTATCCCCAGCTCGTCTTCCTCGCGCGCGCCCTGCATGAAGGCCAGTCCCCGTTCTGGACGCCCCATGTCTTCGGCGGCCATCCGCAGATCGCCGATCCGCAATCCCTCATCTTCTCCCCGCCCCACGTCCTGCTCGCGCTGTTCGACCGCGCGCCTTCCTTCATCGCCTTCGACGCGCTGGTCTTCGCCATGCTCGTCATGGGCGGGCTTGCGCTGATCGCGCTGTTCCGCGACCGCGGCTGGCGCGCGGAGGGCGCGCTTGTCGCCGCCCTCGCCTTCGCTTTTGGATGCTCAGCCGCCTGGCGCGTGCAGCATGTGGGGCAGATCGTCAGCCTCTCATGGTTCGCAGTCGCCCTGTGGCTGCTCATGCGCGCGATCGACCGGCGCGATGAGCGACGCGGCTGGCTTTGGGGCGCCGCCGCCGGCCTGACGGCGGGGCTCATGCTCGTCGGGCGCGATCAGGTCGCATGGCTGTGCGCGATCGCGCTGGCGATTCTCGCTGTCGGTCGGGCGCTGGAGGTTTGCGCGCAGACCGGCGGCTGGCGCGAAACGCTGCGCGCGCTCGTCAAGCCGCTGGGCGCGGGCGCGCTTGCGGGCGCGCTGGTCATAGCCATTCCGTTCGCCTTCACGCTGGCGCTCGCGGCGCAGTCCAATCGCGCGGCGATCACCTTCGAAGGCGCCGCCGGCGGCTCGCTTCATCCTGCGGCGCTCTACACATTCGTCAGCGCCAATCTGTTCGGGACCGATGGACCGCTGAAGGATTACTGGGGCCCGCCCTCCTCCCTTGTCTGGGGCGAGACCGGGCTCGCGCTCGCGCGCAACATGGCGAACGTCTATATGGGCGCGCTGCCCTTCGTCGCGCTCTTGTGCCTTGGCTTGCTGCGCGGAGGCTTCGCGGCGCGCGAGATGCGCGCCTTCACGTTCGCCGCGCTGTTCATGCTCCTCTATGCGCTGGGGCGCTACACGCCCTTTTTCGGGCTCGCCTTCCATCTGCCCGGCGCGGATCTCTTTCGTCGCCCTGCGGACGCGACCTTCCCGCTCGGCGCGCTTCTCGCGGTGATCGCAGGCTATTGCGTGCATCGCCTGTTCGCAGGCGACTGGCGGGCGGGCGCGCGGCGCATGGCGCTTGAGGCCGGCGTGGTTCTTCTGGCGTTTCTCGCCTGCGTCTTCGTCGCTTTCGACAAGGGGCGGCTGCAACAGGCGGCGCCCATGCTCGCCGCCTCGTTCGCCTGGCTCGTCGCCGCGCTCGTCTTTCTGTGGCTTGCGCCGCGCTGGCGCGCGGTTTCGCTGGCGCCTCTTGCGGGGCTTGCGCTTCTGCTCGCCCTCGATCTGCGCGTCAACAACGGACCCAACGAATCCACCGCTCTGCCGCCCGATGTTTACGAAGCCCTGCGGCCTGATGCGCGCGACCCGGTGGTGGACGCCTTGCGCGAACGCCTCGCGCAAGGCCAGGGCCCGGATCGGCGCGATCGCGTGGAGCTCGCCGCGATCGACTTTCACTGGCCGAACGCTTCTCTCGTGCACGGCTTCGACCATTGGCTCGGATATAATCCGCTGCGTCTGAAATGGTACGCTGACGCGACCGGCGCCATCGATCATGTCGCCGTGGCGGACCAGCGGCGCTTCTCGCCCCTGTTCGCGCGTTACAATTCGCCCATGGCCGATCTGATGGGCCTGCGCTGGATCGTGACCGGCCCGCCGGCAGGCGATCTCGACCGGCGTCTCGCGCCCGGGGACCTGCGCCCGCTCGCGCGCACGCCCGCAGCTCATATCCACGAAAATCCGCGCGCGCTGCCGCGCGTCCTGTTCGCGAGCCGCGCGCGCAAGGCCGATTTCGACTCGATGATCGCGAACGGCCGCTGGCCGCAGGTCGATCTGCGCGACGTCGTGCTGCTGGAGGACGCGCCGGCCGAGGGGACGCGGGCGCGCGCCGCAGGCTCCGCCCGCATCGCCGCCTACAGAAACACGCAGGTGGACGTGAACGTGGAGGCGCCCGACGGGGGCTGGCTCGTGCTCAACGACGTCTGGCACCCCTGGTGGCGCGTGGAGGTGGACGGCAAGCCCGCGCGCCTGTTGCGCGCCAATGTCATTTTCCGCGCGGTCGAACTTCCCGCCGGCGCGAAATCCGTCACCTTCCGCTTCGCGCCCTTCTCCGGTCTGGCGGCCCAGCTTCTCGGCCGCACGCCCTGAGGGCGCGTTTTGGCGCGCGCGCGCTTGCGTCTATAAAGCCTCCCGAAAAGATATTGGGGGGATCTCATGTCCGCGTCCGCTTCCGCTCAGCCCGCCGCCGTCTGCGCGCCGGCAGGCGAACTCGCCGCATTCGTCGCAGCGGTTTTTTGCGCGCGCGGCATGGCGAAGGAGGACGCGCGCGTCCTCGCCGACGTGCTCGTCTGGGCTGATCTGCGCGGCGTAGAGTCCCATGGCGTGGAGCGCGTTCCCTCTTATCTGGCGCTTGTCGACAAGGGCGCGATGAATGTGGCCGCGCGTCCGCAGGTTCATGATCTCGCGCCCGCGCTCTTCATGGTGGATGCGGACCGCTCCGCAGGCCCTGTGGCGATGGACATTGCGATGCGCGAGGCGGCGCGGCGCGCCGGCGCGCAAGGGTGCGCCACGGGCGTGGTGCGCCGCACTTGCCACACGGGCGCCATCGGCTATTACGCGGAATGGATGGCGCGGCAGGGTTTCGCCGCCATTGTGTTCGGCTCGGGCCCGCCGCTCATGGCCTATGCAGGCGCGCGCACGCCCAGCCTCTCCACCTCGCCGCTCGCGCTCGCCGTCCCCGGCGGGCCGGACGGCGTGCTGATGCTCGACATGGCGAGCGCCGTCGTCTCCAACGGGCGACTGAAACAGGCCGCGCGCAAGGGCGAGACTATTCCGCTGGGCTGGGCGCTCGACGCCGCCGGCAAGCCCACGACCGATCCCGCCGCCGCCGCCGTCGTCCTGCCGCTGGGCGGGCCGAAGGGGTCGGGGCTAGGCCTTCTGTTCGAATGCATGACGAGCCTCATCGCGGGAACGCCGCTGCTGTCGGCGATGCTGGGGCCGGCGGGAAAGCCCTTCCACATGCAGAGCGAGACGCTGATCGCCATCGACGTGTCGAAGTTCCGCGCGCGCGGCGATTTCGAGGCGGACGTCACGGCGCTCGTCGAGACCATGCGCGCTCTGCCGCGCGCGCAGGAGGGAGAGGCGATCCGCATGCCGGGCGAACGAGCGCAGGCGCAGTCGCGCGCGCGGGCGAGCGCAGGCGTGCCGCTGTCCGCGCGCCTGCTCGCCCAATTGCGCGAGGTCGCCTCCAATCATGGCGTGGCGCCGCCGGCCTGAAGGCGCAGCTCACGCGCGGCCCCGCTCACTCTTGCGCTGGAGTCTGAAGCGGCTAACCTGCGTCGAGGAATTGGAGCGCGATGAAGAACGATTCGGCGGAAGGGATCGCGAAGGCGCCCAAGGCGCCAGGCCGGCGGGAGCAGGTGGCGGCCTTGCCGTATCGCTGCGCGCCCGATCTCCAGGTCCTGCTCGTCTCCTCGCTGGAGTCTCGGCGCTGGATCGTGCCCAAGGGCTGGCCGATGAAAGGCCGCAGCTTCGCCGAATCCGCCGCGCAGGAGGCTTTTGAGGAAGCCGGCGTGAAAGGCGCCATCGCCCCGCAGCCTCTGGGCGCCTACACCTATGACAAGCGCAAGAAGAACGGCTCGGTGCTTCGTTGCGACGTCGAGGTGTTTCCGCTCGAGGTGCGCAAACAGGTCGCCAACTGGCCGGAGAAGGCCCTGCGCTCCCAGCGCTGGTGCAATTGGCGCGAGGCCGCGGAGCTCGTCGACGACGCGGGGCTTGGCGAATTGATCCGCGCTTTCGCGCAATCGCCCTCGGGCGAGTCGCAATCCTCCTGACGCGCCTTACAGCATGCTCGGCAGCACGCGGTCGGGCGGTCTGTGCCCATCCATGAACGCCTTCACGTTCACGATCACTTTCTCGCCCATGTCGATGCGCCCTTCATGCGTCGCGGACCCCATGTGCGGAAGCAAAGTGACCTTGCCGCTGCGGGCGAGGCGCAGAAGTTTGTTGGGCACGGCGGGCTCATGTTCGAACACGTCGAGGCCTGCGCCGGCGATTTGGCCGGCTTCCAGCATTTTTGTGAGCGTCAATTCGTCGATGATCTCGCCGCGCGCGGTGTTCACGACGATGGCGCTGGGCCGCAAAAGCTTCAGCCGCCGCGCCGAGAGCAGGTGGTAGGTCGCAGGCGTATGCGGGCAATTGACTGACACGATGTCCATGCGCGCGAGCATCTGGTCGAGCGAATCCCAATAGGTCGCCTCCAGCGATTCCTCGATGCTCGCGGCGACCCTGCGTCGATTGTGGTAATGGATCGACAGGCCGAAGGCTTTCGCGCGCCGCGCCACCGCCTGTCCGATGCGCCCCATGCCCACGATGCCGAGCCGCTTGCCGGCGACGCGGCTGCCGAGCATCCAGGTGGGCGACCAGCCCGTCCATTCGCCGGCGACGATGGCCTGCGCGCCTTCCACAACGCGGCGCGACACGGCGAGTATCAACGCCATCGTCATGTCGGCGGTGTCGTCGGTGAGCACGCCCGGCGTATTGGTGACGGTGAGCCCGCGCTTCACGGCGGCGCCGACGTCGATATTGTCGACGCCATTTCCGAAATTGGCGATCAGCTTCAGGTTCTCGCCCGCCTGTTCGATCAGCTGCGCGTCGATGCGGTCTGTGACCGTCGGCACGAGCACGTCGGCGACGCTCATCGCCTGGGCGAGTTCGGCCTGCGACATCGGCGCGTCGGAGACGTTCAGCCGCGTGTCGAACAGCTCGCACATGCGCGTTTCCACGACGTCGGGCAGTTTGCGCGTCACCACCACGATGGGCTTCTTGCGGACCATGGCTTGCGTCCCCGCTTGCGCGCCCGCCCGGCCCGCCACGGCGAGCCCCTGCAAGTCGCTTTTGTTCACCGACCCTTAACGCTGTTGGAGCGAAGGTTCGCCGCCCGCTTCGCGAAGCGGGAGGGCAGTAAGCCACAATGAGGGCCCGGCGCAAGGCGAATTGCCCGCACGGGTCCGGCGCGAGAGTTCATGGAGTTGGGCGACATGCGGCGCATTGGGACGGCGGGCGGCGGAGCTGGGGTCTGGACCGCTTGTGCGCTCGCCGCCCTCCTGCTGGGAGCGGGCCCCGCCGCGGCGGCCCAGACGGGGCCGGTCAGCGGCCTGCCGCTCCCGCGCTACGTCAGCCTGAAGTCGGACCGGGTCAATCTGCGCGAGGGACCCTCGAAGGAGCATCGCACCGCCTGGGTGTTCCAGCGCGCCGGCCTGCCGGTGGAGATCATCGCCGAATTCGACAATTGGCGGCGCATCCGGGATTCGGAGGGCTCGGAGGGCTGGGTCCTGCACTCGCTCCTGTCAGGCCGGCGCACGGCGCTCGTCGCTCCCTGGCGCAAGGGCGAGGTCGTGCCCTTGATGACGCAACCCGGCGGCGGGGGCGTGGCGGCCAATCTGCAGAGCGGGCTGGTGGTCAATGTGCGCCGCTGCGACCGCGCCTGGTGCCGGGTCTCCGGGCGTGAGTTCGACGGTTTCGTGGACCAGAAAATGCTGTGGGGCGTCTACGCCGACGAGCGTGTGGACTAGCCGTAAAGTCGCGCCGCCGCTTGCCATCCGGGCGCTTTCGGGCGCGGTTCGCCTGTGTTAGAGACCCTGAACGAGCGGCGGCGCGCCGCCGATTCCCTCCGGCGCGTCCGGGCAGGCAACAGGGCGAAGACGACATGGGCGAGAGGCGTTCAAGCTTCGGATATGAGGATCTGCTGGCCTGCGGCCGCGGCGAATTGTTCGGTCCGGGCAACGCGCAATTGCCGCTCCCTCCCATGCTGATGTTCGACCGGATCGTGGAAATCTCCGAAACCGGGGGCGCCAACGGCAAGGGCGTCGTGCGCGCTGAGTTCGACATCAAGCCTGACCTCTGGTTCTTCGGTTGCCATTTCAAAGGCGACCCGGTCATGCCGGGCTGTCTGGGCGTGGACGCGCTGTGGCAGCTCGTCGGCTTCTACCTCGGCTGGCTGGGCGCGCCCGGCCGCGGCCGCGCGCTGGGCGTGGGCGAGGTCAAGTTCACCGACCAGGTTCTGCCTACGGTCAAGCAGGTTGTCTACGGCGTCGATTTCAAGCGCGTCTTCCGCGGCAAGCTTGTGCTTGGCATCGCCGACGGCTGGCTCGAGGCCGATGGCCGCCGCATCTATGAAGCCAAGGACCTGCGGGTCGGCCTGTTTCAGCCTGGCGCGCCCATCCCCGCCTGAGGGCGCCCCAGCTCCATTCGCCGGAGGAAATGAATGAGACGCGTGGTCGTCACCGGAATGGGCATCGTTTCCGCCATCGGAGACGACGCTCAGGAAGTCGCCGCATCCCTGCGCGAGGCCCGTTCGGGCATCACCCATTCCGAGCGCTATGCGGAGCTGGGCTTCCGCAGTCAGGTGCATGGCAAGCCCAAGCTCGACCCCGAGCAGGTGGTGGACCGCCGCGCGATGCGCTTCCATGGCGGCGGCACGGCGTGGAACCACGTCGCGATGGAGCAGGCGATCGCCGATTCCGGCCTTGAGCCGGGCGAGGTCTCCAACGAGCGCACCGGCATCATCATGGGCTCCGGCGGGCCGTCCACGCGCACGCTGATCGAGGCGGCGGACGTCACCCGCACCAAGGGGCCCAAGCGCGTCGGCCCCTTCGCGGTGCCCAAGGCGATGTCCTCGACCGCCTCCGCCACGCTCGCCACATGGTTCAAGATCAAGGGCTGGAATTATTCCATCTCATCGGCCTGCGCGACCTCGTCCCATTGCATCGGCAATGCGGCGGAGCTGATCCAGTGGGGCAAGCAGGACGTCATGTTCGCAGGCGGCTGCGAGGAGCTCGACTGGTCGCTGTCGGTCCTGTTCGACGCCATGGGCGCCATGTCCTCCTCCTACAACGACCGGCCTGGCACAGCCTCGCGCGCCTATGACAAGAATCGCGACGGCTTCGTCATCGCCGGCGGCGCGGGCGTGCTCGTGCTCGAGGAATATGAGCGCGCGCGGGCGCGCGGCGCGAAAATCTACGCCGAGCTCGCAGGCTATGGCGCGACCTCGGACGGGCACGACATGGTCGCCCCCTCTGGCGAAGGCGCGGAGCGCTGCATGCGCATGGCGCTCGCCAATCTCAAGACGCCGATCGACTACGTGAACCCGCATGCGACCTCCACGCCCGTCGGCGACGCCAAGGAGATCGAGGCGCTGCGCAACGTGTTCGGCGCGGGCGCGAAATGTCCGCCGATTTCCGCCACCAAATCGCTCACCGGCCATTCGCTGGGCGCGGCGGGCGTGCAGGAGGCTATTTATTCGCTGCTGATGATGCAGCACGGCTTCATCGCCGAGAGCGCGAACATCGAGGAGCTCGACCCCGATTTCGCGGACATGAACATCGTGCGCGAACGCCGCGACGGCGCGGCCCTGCGCGCGGTGCTCTCCAATTCGTTCGGCTTCGGCGGAACCAACGCTTCACTGGTGTTCAAACATGTCGATGCATGAAGCGCAGGCGTCGCGCACGCCCGCCGGCGACCTGATGAAGGGCAAGCGCGGCCTCATCATGGGCGTGGCGAACGATCATTCGATCGCCTGGGGCATCGCCAGGGCCGTCGCCGCGCAAGGCGCGGAGCTCGCCTTCACCTATCAGGGCGAGGCTCTGGGCAAGCGCGTGAAGCCGCTGGCGGAGAGCCTCGGCTCCTCGCTCGTCCTGCCCTGCGACGTGGAGGATCTCGCCTCCGTGGACGCAACGATCGACGCCTGCGCCGCGCGCTGGGGCTCGATCGACTTCGCCGTGCACGCGATCGGCTTTTCCGACAAGAACGAGCTCAAGGGCCGCTATGTGGACGCCACCACGCGCGAGAACTTCACGCGCACGATGGTCATCTCCGCTTTCTCCTTCACCGAGCTCGCCCAGCGCGCCGCGAAGATCATGCCCAATGGCGGCTCGCTGCTCACGCTCACCTATGGCGGCTCCACGCGCGTCATGCCCAATTACAATGTGATGGGCGTGGCGAAGGCGGCGCTCGAGGCGAGCGTGCGCTATCTGGCCGCTGATCTTGGCCCCGCGGGCGTGCGCGTGAACGCGATTTCCGCCGGTCCCATCCGCACGCTGGCGGGCGCGGGCATTGGCGATGCGCGCGCGATGTTCAATTACCAGAAGCAGCACTCGCCCCTGCGCCGCAGCCTCGACATCGAGGACGTGGGCGGCGCGGCGCTCTACATGCTCTCCGACCTGTCGTCGGGCGTGACCGGCGAGATTCATTTCGTGGACGCTGGATACAACGTCATTTCGATGCCGCGTCCCGAAGACCTGCGCCTCGACGCGGCGCAGTGACGGGAAGCCGCGCCTAGCGCGGGGCGCCGCCTGCGCGCTCCCGGTCCGCGACCGCCAGATAGAACATGCGCTTTTGTTCGATGCGCGCGCGCGCGAGCGAATCCAGAATGAGCCCGCACGCGCCCAGCAATCCTGCGACGAGCGCAAGCCCCATGCACAAAACGGCGGTCGGCAGGCGCGGCACGAGGCCGGTGAGCGCGAATTCGCGCACGACTGGCGCCGCGAGCAGAAGGGAGGCGGCCATGGTCGCCCCGGCCAGCGCGCCGAAGAACATGAGCGGCCGCGTCTCCTTCGCCAGCACCGCGAAGGTCAGCAGAATGCGCAGCCCGTCGCGGAACGAACGCAGTTTCGAGGCCGACCCCGCGAGGCGCGCGCCATAGGGCGTTTCGATCTCGCGCACCGGCAGGCGCAACAGGCCCGCGTGGACCGCCAGTTCGGTCTCGATCTCGAACCCGCCTGAGACGGCGGGAAAGCTTTTCACGAAGCGGCGCGAGAAGACGCGGTAGCCGGAGAACACGTCGCCGAAGTCTTCGCTGAACAGCAGCCGGTGAAGCGCGTTGAAGGCGCGGTTGCCCAGCGCATGGCCGGCGCGATGCGCATTGCGGCCGACGCCCGCCCGCGCGCCCACCACCATGTCCAGCCGCTCGTCCAGCAGCGTCTGCACGAGGCGAGGCGCGAAGCTTGCGTCATAGGTTCCGTCGCCGTCGGCCATCACATAGACGTCGGCCTCCACCTCCGCGAACATGCGGCGCACCACATTGCCCTTGCCGCGGCGCGGCTCGCACATGACCTGCGCGCCGGCGCTCGCCGCCGCCTGCGCGGTGCCGTCCGTCGAGCCGTTGTCGAACACGATGACGCGCGCCTGCGGCAGCGCCGCCTGAAAGGCGCGGATGACGGCGCCGATGCTGCGCTCCTCGTTGAGGCAGGGCAGCAGGACGACGATGCGCGGCGCGGGCGCGGGGCGTTCGTCGAGCGCAGGGCGCATATGCGGAGCCGCTTCGGCCAGCGCCTGCGCGAGCGCGTCATCCGTGCGGGGGGTGTGCAGGGCTGCTGCGCCGGCGGTCATGGATTGCCCGTCATTTAACTTCAGCTCAACCATTATGCGCGTAATCGTTGATGGATGATGAATGCGCCGTCCGCATCCCTTTACTCGCGCGCGCTTTCGCGCGGGCGCGGGCGCGGGGCGCTGCCTGTCGCCGCCGCCTTTCTGTTCCTGCTGGCGCTCTCCTTCGCGCAGATCCCGCCGGTGTGGACGAGCGGCGTCTTCGGCGACACGGACGACGCCATGCGCATGGTTCAGGTGCGTGATCTCATCGCCGGCCAGTCCTGGTTCGACCTCACGCAACGTCGCATGGCGCCGCCTGAAGGCGCGCCCATGCATTGGACGCGCGCGGTGGATGCGCCGCTGGCTGTTTTCTTTCGCCTGTTCGCGTTGGGTCTTGAGCCCCCCCGCGCTGAGGCGGCCGCGCGGCTGCTCTATTCCGGCCTCCTGCTGATTCTGCTTCTCGTCGCCTGCGCGCGGTTCGCGCGCACGCTCATGGGCGCGCGCGGCAGGGCGCCTGTTCTTGTGAGCTTCGCGCTGTCGGGCGCCGTGTTTGGCCAGTTCATCTGGGGGCGCGTCGATCATCACGGCTTGCAGCTCGCGCTTCTGATTCTCCTGCTCGACGCCGCCCTGCGCGCGCTCGATCCGCAGCGCCCGCGCGCAGCCGCCGTTACGGCCTGCGTCGGGGTTATTTCGCTGTGCGTGAGCGCGGAGAACGCGCCGCTCGTCGCCGCCGCCTTCGCCATCGCGCCCCTGCGCTGGGCGGCCGATGGGCAAGGACGCAGCGCTCTTGGCTATTGCGCCTGCGGCCTTGGCCTCGCGCTGCCGCTCGCTGCGCTCGTCTTCATTCCAGCGGGCGCGCAGGCCGCGCGCGCCTGCGACGCTTTCTCCTACGCCTATCTCTTCGCCGGCGTCTGCGGCGGCGCGGTCCTCGCGACCTTATGGGCGATGGCGCCGCGCCTGCGCGCTGCGTCTGCGCGCGCGCTGGCGCTCGTCTTCGCCGGCGCCCTCGCCGTCCTTTGCGTCGCTTTGCTGTTCCCCGATTGTCTGCGCCATCCCTATGGCGCCATCGATCCGCTGGTGCGCGAATTGTGGCTCGGCAATGTGCCCGAGGCGCGCAGCTTCGCGGCGCTGTGGCGCGAGGATCCTATTGACGCCCTCGCCCTTGCGGCGCCGTTGGCCTTCGCCGCCGGCGGAATCGCGCTCGCCGTCATGCGCGCGCAGGGTCTTGCGCGCCTGCGCTGGATCGCGCTGGCGGGCGTCGGGCTTGTAGCCTGCGCGCTCGTCGCGCTGGAGGTGCGATCGTTCTGGCAGGCGCTGTTCACGCTTGCCTGGGGCGCGTCCTATGCGGCCTTGCGCGCGGCGCGGCGCTGGCGCGCGCCCTGGCTCGCCTTCGCGCTGGTGATTGCGGCCTCACCCATGTTCTGGGCGCTCGGCAAATCGCTGATGCAGAAAACCCCTGCGCCGCAGACGTCGGCGGCATGCTACGCGCCGGAATCCTTTGGCGCGCTTGCGCGGCTAGCGCCGGGCCGCGTGCTCGCGCCCATCAATCTCGGCGCCCATGTGCTCGCGCACACGCATCATGACGTTCTGGGCGGCGCCTATCATCGCCTGTCGCAGGCCAATCGAAACCTGATCGAGATGTTTCTGGCCGCCCCCGATGAGGCGCGTGCGCTTCTGGCGCGCGCCGGCGTGCGCTATGTTGCGATCTGTTTCGACGCGCACACGCTTTCCGCTTTCACGCGCCGCGCGCCGCAGGGTCTGGCGGCCACGCTCGCGCATGACGATGCGCGCGTGGACTGGCTGCGGAAATTGTCGATCAAAGACGCGCCCATCCGCGTTTACGACCTGCGATGAGCCGCTCGGCGGATGAACAAAGCTTAATTTGATCTCCCGGTCGCGCGGACATAGCTTCATCGTCAACGTCGCAACGGAGACCCCTGTCATGCGAAACAAGCTCGTCACATCGCTGTCCGCCGGCTTCGGCGCCGCTTGCCTTGGCGCCGCCGCGTTGGCCGGAGCCGCGCTCGCGCAACAAACGCCGCCTGCCGCCTCCCCCGCCGCGCCTTCCGTTCAGCAGGGCGCGCCCGCCGCGCCGCCCGCCGCTTCTCCCGGCGCAGGCATGGGGCAAGGCATGGGGCAAGGCATGGGGCAAGGCATGGGTCAGGGCATGGGTCAGGGCATGGG
>CAZYBF010000011.1:6811-25046 GCA_964645525.1 uncultured Beijerinckia sp. | reverse complement strand
GGCATGGGTCAGGGCATGGGTCAGGGCATGGGGCCCGGCATGATGATGGGTCGCGGCATGGAGGAAGGCCGTCGCGGCGGCATGCAGGGACGCGGCGGCTGGTCGAACATGTCCGAGCAGGATCGCGCCGCTTTTTTCGCCGCGCGTTTGGCGGCGGTGAAGGCGGGGCTCCTGCTTACGCCGGATCAGGAGAAGCTCTGGCCTGCGCTGGAGAGCGCGCTGCGCGAGGGACAGAAACAGCGTCAGGCCTGGCGCGAGCGCGTCCAGAAGGAAGGTCAGCTCGCCAATCCTGTGGACGCTTTGCGTCGCGCCAGCGAAATGACCACGCAGCGTGGCGAGACGATGAAGCGCGTCGCTGACGCCGCCGGCCCGCTCTACAACTCGCTCACCGACGACCAGAAGCGTCGCCTGCGCATGATCGGCGGCATGGGGATGGGCGGCATGGGCATGGGCATGGGCATGGCCGAAGGGCCGCGCGGTCGGGGCTATGAAGGTTATGGGCGTCATGAAGGCCGCGGCCACGAGGGCTACGGCCGCCACCATCGTCATCACCACGAGGGCGGCCGCGAGGAGCGTGGCCGCGGGGGTTACGGGCGCATGAGCGACGACGGCCGTTTCGGCGGCTTCGATCGCGGCTCTGGGCTTGGCGACTGGCGCAATCTCTGACGCGCTTTCGTCTGAACGAGGCTCGCGGCGCGTCCGCGGGCTTTCCTTCCCGCGCATTCTGCGTCACATGAGTCGCGCATGTTCGAATCCGCGCGCGCGGCCCTGCCGCAAATTTTTTCGCCCCCCTTCCGCTCCGTCCTTGTGAAGGTTCTGGCGCTCACTTTCGCCTTGCTCACGCTGGCGTGGATCGGTCTCGACCGTCTGATCGAATCCTATATCGCCGTCTCCAATCCCTGGCTCGCGACCACGCTGTCTTTCCTCACCGGCGTGGGGCTTTTCTTCGGCCTTGCTTTCGTAGTGGCGCCCACGTCCTCGTTGGTCGCCGGCTTCTTTCTCGATGAGCTCGCCGAACGGGTCGAGCGCGAGATCGCCCCCGGCGGCCGCGTCGGCCGCGCGTTGCCCGCCGGTCGTTCGATCTGGCTCGCCGCGAAATTCGCCGCCGTTTCGCTCGGCGTGAATCTTCTCGCGCTGATGTTGCTGCTCGTGCCTGGCGTCAATGTGATCGCCTTCCTGTCGGCGAACGCTTATCTGCTGGGGCGCGAATATTTCGAACTGGCGGCCTTGCGCTATCGTTCGCTCGAGGAAGTGCGCGCGCTGCGTCGGCGCCACGCTTTCTATCTGTTCGTCGCGGGCTTTCCGCTGGCGCTGTTCGTCTCGGCGCCGCTCGTCAACATGCTGACGCCTTTGTTCGGCGTCGCCTATATGGCGCGCGTCCACCAGCGCCTTGCGCCGGTGGACGTGATCGAGTCACGGGCGGATTGAGTGGTGCGGCGGGTTCGGACGTCCGAACTGGCCCGTCTTGCGGAAGCGGTAGAGATAGCCGGGAACGACGGCCTCATAGGAATCCGGCTTCACGCCGAAAGCCTCGAGCGTGCGCCCTTCCGCGATCGCGGCCTGCGAGACCACATTGTCCGTCTCCAGCAGCTTCACCTGATCGCGCGTGATCAGCGTCATCGCGGGCAGAAGCCCAAAGCTCGCCGCATGCGCGATTTCGCTGCCGAGCGCGAGCGCGCGCGCCGCAGGGAAGGGAATGGGCGCAAGCAGGCGCCGGCGCCCGGTCTGGTCGAGGATGAATTGCATCAGCTCGCGGAAGGTCGCCACGTCCGGGCCGCCGAGCTCATAGACGCGGCCAGCCTTGCTCTCGTCCTCAAGCGCGATGGCGACGGCCTCCGCGACGTCTCCGGCGTAGACGGGCTGGAAGCGCGTCTGTCCGCCGCCGATCAGGGGCAGCGCCGGCGAAAGGCGCGCCATGGCGGCGAAGCGGTTGAAGAAATCATCCTCGGGCCCGAAGATGATCGAAGGACGCAGAATGACGGCTTGCGGAAACAGCTCGCGCGTCGCGGCTTCGCCTGCGGCCTTGGAGCGCGCGTAAAGCGAGGGCGAATCCGCATCCGCGCCGATGGCGGAGACATGCACGAAGGCCTGCGCGCCGGCTGCTTTCGCCTCGCGCGCCACGATGCGCGCGCCGAAGTCATGCACCGCGTCGAAACGCTGGCGCCCGCTCTGGGTGAGCACGCCCACCAGGTTCACCACAGCGTCCGCTCCGCGCACGGCGGCGCGCACCGAGTCCGGGAAGCGCACATTGGCCTGCACGGCATGGATCTGACCCACGCGGCCAAGCGGCTGGAGATGGCCCGTCAGGTCCGGCCGGCGACAGGCCACGCGCACGCGCCAGCCGCGCTTGGTGAGGGCGCGCACGACATGGCGCCCGAGAAACCCGCCGCCGCCGAAGACGACTGCGAGCCGACCGGAGGGATTCTGCGTTTCAGTCATGAGGAAAATCCGCTGTCGCCCGCGTCAGGGCGGGCCATGGGGCTTCCATAATCGACGGGCGGGAGGCTGTACAGTCGCCCTTCGGCGCGCCTCCCGCCGCGCCCGCTCTCCTTCCCCGCAGGGATCAGCATCACCGCGCCAGCGGCCGCGACCGCCCCGAACAGGGTGGCGAAACCCGCCCCCAGCAGGACCAGCGCGGCGAAGGGCTCGCGCCCGGCGGCGATCAGCCGGGCGAGGCCGGCGAAATCCGCCAGAATGAGGCTGGCGGCCGCGGCCAGGCCAAGGCCTGCGCCCAGCGCCCAGTTGAGCCGCACCAGCCGCATGGCCCGCCCCTGCGGGCGGATCGGCGCAAGCGGGTCATGGTCCGGGGAGCGGGGTTCGGGCGCTCGGCGGCGCGGCGCAGAACAAGGCGAGGAGGGGGGCGAGGCGAAAGGTGAGGAGCGAAGCATGGGGGCCCATCCTGACGTCTGCGGCAACGTTCCGTGGGCCGCGCTGTTCCGGCGTTGGATTTAAACAGGCTGGACGGGCCTTGCGCGCATTGACAAGCCCTACGCCCGACCCGTAAGAGACCCGCCATGCCCAGGTGGCGGAATTGGTAGACGCGCTGGTTTCAGGTACCAGTGGGTAACACCGTGGAGGTTCGAGTCCTCTCCTGGGCACCATTCCCCGAACATGATCGTCGACTGGCCCGCCGGCGGCGCAAAAGTCGCCTCCCGCGCGGCTTCGTGCTATGCGGCCGTACTGTGTTTCCGGAGCCGAGGCCATGACCATCCGCGTCCATCAGGGCGACCTTCCCGCCGATTACGCGCCCGGCGCAGCGGTCGCCATCGACACCGAGACCCTTGGCCTCAATCCGCATCGCGACCGGCTTTGCGTCGTGCAATTGTCGCGCGGCGACGGCGAGGCCGACCTTGTGCAGATCGCCCGCGGCCAGACCCAGGCGCCCAATCTGCAGCGCCTGCTCGCCGATCCGGCGGTCGTGAAGATCTTTCACTTCGCCCGTTTCGACGTCGCCGTCCTCTACAAGACCTTCGGCACGATGGCGGAAGGGGTCTATTGCACCAAGATCGCCTCCAAGCTCGTGCGCACCTACACCGACCGGCACGGCCTGAAGGACCTCGTGCGCGAATTGCTCGGCGTGGAGCTCTCCAAACAGCAGCAATCCTCCGACTGGGCGGCCCCGGTCCTCAGCGAGGCCCAGCTCGCCTATGCGGCTTCCGACGTGCTGCATCTGCATGCGCTGCGCGAGCGCCTCGACGCCATGCTGGCGCGGGAGGGCCGCGCGGACATCGCGGCGTCCTGCTTCGCCTTTCTGCCGACGCGGGCCCGGCTGGACTTGCTGGGCTGGCCCGAGAACGACATATTTTCCCACGAATGACGTCGCGGCCGGCAGGCCTCAGGAACGCGAATGACCGAGCGCGCCCTCGAACTGGATCCGCCGCGGCTGGCGGCCGCCGCCCCTGCGCCGCAGGCGGGCCGGGCGCCGCAGCCTGACCGCGCGCGCGCCTTCCGCGACGCCGGCCGCCACACCCGGCTCGTGCGCGCCTTGCGGTTTGGGATCGTGGCGGGCGGGATCGCGCTGGTGGCGGCCGCGGCGGCTTTTCCGCTGCTTGGCCGGCTGGGCGGCGCCTCCGTGGACCTCAGCCTTGCGCGCGCCACGCTCGACGGCACGCGCGTGACGATGGAATCGCCGCGGCTCAACGGTTTCCGCAAGGACGGGCGCCCCTATGAAGTGCGCGCGCGCGCCGGCGTGCAGGACGTGCGCACGCCCAAGATCATCGAATTGTCCGGCGTCGAGGCGACGCTGCAGACCGCCGACCGCACGTCCGTGCGCGTGGTGGCGCCCGAAGGCGTGTTCGACAGCGGCGCCGATCTCATGCGCCTGAGCGGCGGCGCCGGCGGCGCCGGCGTGGTGCGCCTGACCAGCGCCAGCGGCTTCGACGTGGAATTGCGCAACGCCGAAATGGATTTCAAGACTGGCGCGCTGCGCTCCGGCGAGCCTGTGAAAGTGCGCATGACCAACGGCGTGGTGGACGCGGATTCCCTCGACGTGGCGGGCAATGGCGCCGCCGTGAGCTTCATTGGCAACGTGCGATCGGTTATCGTGCCGGAAGCGGGAATGCGCGCCGGCGCCGATCCCGAGCGCGGATCCGAGCAGGGGAAAGCCGAATGAGCATTTTCGTTTCGCGTCCGATCGGCCGCTCCCGCGCCTGCGCGCTCGCTCTTTCGCCGGCTTTTGCGCTCGCTCTCGCGTTCGGCTGCGCTCCCGCTTTCGCGCAAAAGGCCGGCCCGCTCATTCCCGGCGGCAATTCGCGCGCGCCCGTCAGCATCGACGCGGGCAAGCTTGATTATTTCGATAAAGAGCAGAAGCTCGTCTATTCCGGCGGCGTGCTCGCGCGGCAGGGCGACGCGACCCTGAAAGCCCCCGAGCTCGTCATCTACATGTCGCGCGAAGCAAGCGAGGGCGCGAACTCGGGCGCGAATTCGGGCGCAAATTCTGGCGAGCGTCGCGCATCGGGCGCCGGCCCGCTGGGCGCGGACAGCCAGGTGCGCCGCATGGAGGCCTCCGGCCCGGTGGTCATCACCTCGAAGGATCAGGTCGGCACGGGCGACCGCGGAATCTATGACCGCGCCGAGAACAAGGTCTATCTCATCGGCAATCCGGTTCTCACCGAAGCCTCCCATGTGGTGCGCGGCGACGCGCAGTCGCGCCTCGTCTATGACCTCGCGACCGGGCGCGCCCATATCACCGGCGGGCGCGTGCAGAGCCTCATCACGCCGAGCCAGTCGCCCTCCGGCGGCGCGCAGGGCGGCGGGCGGGGCATTGCGCCAAACGCCGGCGCGCGCTAGTCGACATCTTCCTGCGAGCCGTCCGCGGCCCGGCCAGCCCCCTCGCGTGAGCGTGCGATGAACGAACAAGGCCAGAGCCCGCCCGGCCCCCCTGCGCCCGCGCAGGCCCCGCCGGTCGCCCATTACGGCGAGGGCTCGCTGGGCGCTTATAACCTCGGCAAGAGCTACGGCGGGCGTCAGGTCGTGCGCGACGCCTCGCTCGCGGTCCGCCGCGGGGAGGCGGTCGGCCTGCTGGGGCCGAACGGCGCCGGCAAGACGACGATCTTCTACATGATCACCGGCCTCGTTCAGCCCGACAAGGGCGCGATCGAGCTCGACGGCTATGACGTCACGAGCCTGCCCATGTATCGCCGCGCCCGGCTGGGCATCGGCTATCTCCCGCAGGAAGCGTCGATTTTCCGCGGCCTTAACGTCGAGGACAATATCCGCGCCGTGCTGGAGGCGGCCATTCCCGACCGCGCCGCCCGCGAGGCCGAACTCGAGGCGCTGCTGGAGGAGTTCGACATCAAGCGCCTGCGCAAGTCGCCTTCCATCGCCCTTTCGGGCGGCGAACGGCGGCGCTGCGAAATCGCCCGCGCGCTCGCCGGCCAGCCCTCGTTCATGCTGCTGGACGAGCCCTTCGCCGGCATCGATCCCATCGCCGTGGGGGACATTCAGGCGCTGGTGCGCCACCTCACCGCGCGCGGCATCGGCGTGCTGATCACCGACCACAACGTGCGCGAGACGCTGGGGCTGATCGACCGCGCCTACATCATCCATTCCGGCCAGGTGCTCACCGAGGGCGCGCCGGATGAGATCGTCGCCAATCCCGACGTGCGCCGGTTCTATCTCGGCGAGGATTTCCGCCTCTGACCCGGCGCCTTGCGGGCGCCTAAAATTGAGGCGCTCGCGCCCGGCGGCGCGGCGGCGAGCGGTCGGATATCCTTAACCATGCGTCCAGAGCGGTCAGGCCCTGCGCTGCGAGCTCAGCCGTTTTCGTTTTCCGGTCTAGCGCCTGAATGGTATAAGCAAAAAATGGGCCGCGGATCGCGCGGTCCCGTTGCAGTTCGTGTCGGTCGCACCCATGGCGCTTTCAACAAAGCTGATGCTCCGTCAGGGCCAGTCTCTGGTCATGACGCCCCAGCTGTTGCAGGCCATCAAGCTCCTGCAATTGTCGAGCGTGGAGCTGTCCGCCTATGTCGAGCAGGAGCTCGAACGCAATCCCCTGCTTGAGCGCGCGGAGGAGAGCGAAGGCTCCGCGCCGGGCGAAGCGGCGCCGCTGAACGATTCCGCGCGCGAGGCCAATGAGGCGGGCGATTACGAGGGCGATGATTTCTCCGGCGCCGGCGGCGCGGGCGAATGGAGCGCGGGCGGCGAATCCGAAACCTCCTGGAGCGATGCGCCGGACGCGCGCAACGAGGGCGACTGGGCGAGCGAGTCCATGCCCATCGACGCCGGCGCGCTGTCCGCTGATCTCGGCACGGAAGTCGAGAACGCTTTCGATTCCGATCGCGCGCCCACGCCGGCGGAAAGCCGTTATGACGACGGCGCGCTGTCGGCTTCCGCCTGGACCGGCGCGCCCGGCGGCGGCGAAGACGGCGAGGCGCCCAATCTCGAAGCCTATGTGGCGGCGCAGACCACGCTCGCCGAACATCTCGCCGCCCAGCTCGCCGTCGCTGTGTCCGATCCCACCGACCGCATGATCGGCGGCGTCATCATCGACGGCGTCGACGAGGCTGGCTATCTGCGCGAGAGCCTTGAGGACATCGCCGAACGCCTCGACGCGCCGCTCGCGCGCGTGGCGCGCGTGCTCGCGATCGTGCAGACGTTCGAACCCACGGGCGTGGGCGCGCGCGACCTCGCCGAATGTATCGCGCTCCAATTGCGCGAGCGCGATCGTTACGATCCCGCCATGCAGGCGCTTGTCGCCAACCTGCCCCTGCTCGCCAAGCGCGACTTCGCGCAATTGCGCAAGATCTGCGGCGTCGACGAGGAAGACCTCGCCGACATGCTGAAAGAGATCCGCCGGCTCGATCCCAAGCCCGGCCGCGCCTTCGGCGGCGCGCCCGTTCAGCCTGTCACGCCCGACGTGACGGTGCGCGCGGCCTCCGACGGCACATGGCTCGTCGAGCTCAATCCGGAAGGCCTGCCGCGCGTGCTCGTCAACCAGACTTACGCCGCGCGCGTCTCCCGTCCAGGTCTTGCGGCGACGGAGAAAACATACATCGCCGAATGTCTGCAAAGCGCCAACTGGCTTACGCGCAGTCTTGAGCAGCGCGCGCGCACGATCCTCAAGGTCGCCAGCGAGATCGTGAAACAGCAGGACGCCTTTTTCGCGCGCGGCGTGGAGCATCTGCGTCCGCTCAACCTGAAAATGGTCGCCGATGCGATCGGCATGCATGAGTCCACCGTCTCGCGCGTGACCTCGAACAAATATCTGTCGAGTCCGCGCGGGCTTTTCGAGTTCAAATATTTCTTCACCGCCTCCATCCCCGCCCAGAGCGGCGGCGATTCCCATTCCGCTGAGGCGGTGCGTTTCAAGATCAAGCAGCTCATCGATCAGGAGCCGCCCGACGACGTGCTCTCCGACGACGCGATCGTGCTGCGGCTCAAGGAAGCCAACGTCAACATCGCGCGCCGTACGGTGGCCAAATACCGCGAGAGCTTGAGAATACCCTCCTCGGTCGAGCGTCGCCGCGAAAAGGCCGCGATGCGCTTGTGAGATGACGCCGGGTCGCCGCGTTTTTCAGCGCTCTGGGCGCCGGTTGACTCGGAAGAAGGACGCTTCTAACGCTTGAGGGCGTCCTGCGTCGGGCTCTTCGAGCGCTCTTCAGGAGTGAAACAAGCATGGACCTGCGCGTTTCCGGCAAAAGTTTCAGCCTTGGCGAAGCCATGCGTCAGCATGTGACGGACCGCGTCGCCGCGTCTCTGGCCAAGTATTTTGACGGTCAGGTGACGGGTCATGTGGTGGTCGACCATGAGGGCGCGGGCTATCGCACCGATTGCACCCTGCATCTGGGCGCCGGCGTGACCCTTCAGGCCGAGGGTTTCGCGATGGAGCCCTATCCCAGCTTCGAACAGGCCGCCGACAGGCTCGAGAAGCGCCTGCGCCGCCACAAGCGCCGCCTCAAGGACCGCCACGTCGGAAACGGCCATGCCGCGCCCGGCGTCGAGGCCGAGACCATGGCGTCCTACGTGCTGGAGGCGCCCGACGACGACGAACTGGGGCCGGAAGCCTTCAATCCCGTCGTGGTCGCCGAAAAGACGACGACGCTGCGTCGCATTTCCGTCTCGGACGCGGTGCTGGATCTTGATATGACAGGGGCGCCGGTGCTTGTCTTCCGCAACGCCGGCACGGATCGCGTGAACATTGTGTATCGTCGCAAGGACGGCAATATCGGCTGGCTGGATCCCGTCGGGTCCGAAGGGCGCTCCGGCGCCTGATGCTTATCTGCGCGCCCGCGCAACTGGAACCTTTGGGACATGCCGCTGAACGATCTTTTCGAGGCCAACGCCATCCTACCGGCGCTGCGCGTCGCAACGAAGAAGCAGGCCCTTCAGGAAATCAGCGAGAAGGCGGCCGAATTGTCGGGCCTGCCGGCGCGCGAGATTTTCGATTCGCTCCTGCAACGCGAGCGGCTGGGCTCCACCGGCGTGGGCGGCGGCATCGCGATTCCGCATGGGAAATTGCCGCGCGCGGAGCGCATTTTCGCGATCTTCGCGCGGCTTGAGCGTCCCATCGACTATGATGCGCTCGACGGCGATCCCGTGGATCTCATCTTCCTGCTGATCGCGCCTGAACATGCGGGCGCCGATCATCTGAAGGCGCTCTCGCGCATTGCGCGCGCCATGCGCGATCCCTCGCTCGTCACGCGCTTGCGCGCCACGCGTGACGCGGGCGGCCTCTATCTCCTGCTCACGCAAGCCTCCGCCTCCCACGCGGCCTGACGCGCGCGTCACCTCCAAACTCGCGCGTCATCTCCAAACCAGTGCGCGTCGCGCGCGCTTTATCTCCAAGCGCGCGCTGCGTAGTCGATCGCGTAGCGATGCGGCGCGGCGCCGATGGCGGCCATGCCGTCCAACGCCACATGATCGGCGACGATGAGCCGCGTCTCGACGTCGCGCAGAATGGCGGCCATGGGCTCCTTGTCTTCGAAGGCGGCGCGGAAGGCCTGTTCGTCGAGCAGGCTTGCGATGCGCGGCAGGACGCCGCCGGCCAGCGTGACGCCGCCGCGCGCGAGAAAGGCGAGCGCCATGTCGCCCGCAAAGCGCGCGGTGAGCCGCCACAACAGCATGAGCGAGTCGCGCGCAGGCCCGGGCCCCGCGAGCCCTTCCCGCGTGATCTGCGCCGCGTCCATCGCCAGCGCAGGCAAGCCGTCGCGCGCGCAGGCGGCCGCATGCAGCCGCTCGAGACCGGGCCCGGAGATCAGCGTCTCGGCGGTGATGCGCCCGTGCGGGCGGCTCACATGCGCCCAAAGCTCCGCCTCCGCCGCATTTGCGGGGGCGAAGTCCACATGGCCCGCCTCGCTGGCGATGGCGACATAGCGCCCGTCGATCTCCGCCAGGGCGGCCACGCCCAGCCCCGTGCCGGGCCCCAGCGCGAGGCGCGGACCGCCGGGCCGGGTCTCGGCCCCGGCGGGCGGGGCGGGTCCGATGCGGCGCGCCTGTCCGGGGCCGAGCGTGGGCAGGGCGAAGGCGACCGCCTCGAAATCATTGAGCGTGAGGCCCTGCTCCAGCCCCAGCGCCTGCGCGGTCGCAGGCCCGTCGATGGTCCAGTCCGCATTGGTGAGGGCGAGGCTGCGGCCCTGCGCCGGGCCGGCGGCGCAGACGATCATGCTGCGCGGTGCGGGGACGCCCCCCAGCGCCGCGTGGGCGGCCTGCGCCAGTCCCGGGTGGGCGGCGGTGCGGGAGGCGCCCAGAAGCGTCAGCGGCGCGTCGGGCGCCTGCGCGAGGGCGAAGCGGACATTGGTGCCGCCGATGTCGCAGAGCAGGAGCGGATAGGGGAACAGCAAGGTCTCTCCTTGGGGCTTTCGCGCCAGTAACCGCCGGGCGCGCCCGTTCGTCAATCGCCGGTCGAAGGTCGCTCTTCCAAACCCGCCCGCGAGCGCCTAGAACGCCGCGAACTCTTTCGACAGCCGGCGCGAGCCGGCGCTGCAGACAGGCGACTTCATCCATGACCTATCAGCACGCTCCGATGTTCCCGCTCGCCAAGGATCCCACGCCCTATCGCAAGCTCACCTCGGAAGGCGTGTCGGTGCAGACATTCGCCGGCCGCGAGGTTCTCGTTGTCAGCCGCGAGGCCATGCGCCTGCTCGCGGAAGCCGCGATGGGCGACATCAACCATCTGCTGCGCCCCTCCCATCTCGCCCAGCTCGCCAAGATCCTCGACGATCCCGAGGCGACCTCCAACGACCGTTTCGTCGCCTACGACCTGCTGAAGAACGCGAATATCTCGGCTGGCGGCGTGCTGCCCATGTGCCAGGACACGGGCACGGCGATCATCATGGGCAAGAAGGGCCGCTTCGTGTGGACCGAGGGCGAGGACGAGAGCGCGCTCGCCGAGGGCGTGCGCGACGCCTATGAGAAAAAGAACCTGCGCTATTCGCAGCTCGCGCCGATCTCCATGTTCGAGGAGAAGAACACCAAGAACAATTTGCCCGCGCAGATCGACATCTATGCGGAGGGCGAGAGCGAGTACAAGTTCCTGTTCATGGCCAAGGGCGGCGGCTCGGCCAACAAGACCTTCCTGTTCCAGCAGACGCCCTCCGTGCTCACCCACGACCGGATGATCGCTTTCCTCAAGGAGAAGATCCTCACGCTGGGCACGGCGGCCTGCCCTCCCTACCATCTCGCCATCGTGATCGGCGGCACGTCGGCGGAGCTGAATCTGAAGACCGTGAAGCTCGCCTCCGCGCGCTATCTCGACGGCCTGCCCACCTCGGGCGGCGAGGACGGCCACGCCTTCCGCGACCTCGCGATGGAGGAGGAGATCCACAAGATCACCCAGAAACTGGGCGTGGGCGCGCAGTTCGGCGGCAAGTATTTCTGCCATGACGTGCGCGTGATCCGCCTGCCGCGTCACGGCGCCTCGCTGCCGATCGGCATGGGCGTGTCATGCTCGGCCGACCGTCAGGCGCTGGGCAAGATCACGAGGGACGGCGTGTTCCTGGAGGAGCTCGAGCGCGATCCGGCGAAATATCTGCCCCATGTGGACGGGGCGACGCTGGGCGGGGAGGTCGTGAAGATCGACCTCAACAAGCCGATGAAGGACATTCTCGCCGCGCTCACGAAACATCCCATCAAGACGCGCCTGTCGCTCACCGGTCCGCTGATCGTCGCCCGCGACCTCGCCCATGCGAAGCTGCGCGAATTGCTCGACCGCGGCGAGCCGCTGCCGGATTATTTCAAGAACCATCCGGTCTATTACGCCGGTCCCGCCAAGACGCCCGACGGCATGCCCTCGGGCTCCTTCGGCCCCACCACGGCCGGCCGCATGGATTCCTTCGTGGACCAGTTCCAGGCCGCCGGCGGCTCAATGGTCATGCTCGCCAAGGGCAACCGCTCCTCCGCGGTGCGCGAGGCGTGCAAGACCCACGGCGGCTTCTATCTCGGCTCCATCGGCGGCCCCGCCGCCCGGCTGGCGCAGGATTGCATCAAGAAGGTCGAGGTCGTCGCCTATCCTGAGCTTGGCATGGAGGCGATCTGGCGCATCGAGGTGGAGGATTTCCCCGCCTTCATCGTCGTCGACGACAAGGGCAACGACTTCTTCAAGGAGCTGAACCTGGGGTGAGGCGGGCCCGCCGGCGCGCCTGCTGCGATCTCCTCGCAACAGACGCGCGCCGGTTGACGCCTTCGCCCAAGGGCCTAAAAGCTCTCGTCAAACGTCCATCGAATGAGGCAGGACATGACGGGAGCGAGATCCTTCGTGGTCGACGACCGCGAAAAGGGCATTTTCCTTCTCGATCGCGAGGCTCTGGTCTCCGACGAGGTGTTGCGCGCCGAGATGCGCACGATTTTCGCCAAGTGCTGGATCTATGTCGGCCATGGCTCCGAGCTGAAGCGCAACGGCGATTTCCACACCCGCAAGGTCGCGGGCCGGCCGGTGATCTTCGCGCGCGATTCGAAGGGGCAGGTGCGCTGCCATTTCAACACCTGCCGCCATCGCGGCGCGCTGGTGTGCACCGAGCGCAAGGGCAATACGCGCCGCTTCAACTGCGTCTATCACGGCTGGATCTACAACAATGACGGCTCGATGGCGCGCGTGCCGGGCGACGAGGCCTACACCGCCGCCTTCGACCAGAGTTCGTTCGGCCTGAAGGCGCCCGCGCGCTTCGAGCAATATCGCGACTTCTGGTTCATGAACCTTGATCCCGACGCGCCCGCCCTCGTCGATTATCTCGGCAAGGCGACGGACTATATCGATCTCGTGGTGGATCAGTCGCCCTCGGGGACAATGGAGGTTCTCTCCGGCACGCAGGAATACGACGTCAACGCCAACTGGAAGCTGATGGTCGAAAACAGCGTGGACGATTACCACCTGCCCTCGACCCATTCGACCTGGCTCAACTACATGGCCAATTCGGGCGTGAAGGTGGAGCCGCCGAAGGATCCCTCCCTCGTCCTGCCGACCCACGGCCTCGCGGTCGATCTCGGCAACGGCCATTTCACCACCGACAACGTGAACTTCCGCGGCCGTCCGGTGGCGGCGTGGATTCCCATCTATGGCGAGGACGCCAAGCCCGAAATGGCGGCGATCCGCGAGGAGCTCGTCCAGCGCGTCGGCCCCGAGCGCGCCAAGCGCATTTGCGACACCAATCGCAATCTCGTGATCTTCCCCAATCTCGTCATCAACGACGGCTCCTCGGTGACGATCCGCACCTTCTATCCCGAGGGCGCGGACAAGATGCATGTCGTCGCATGGGCGCTTGGGCCTGTGGAGGAGAGCGAGGCCGCGCGCGCGCGTCGCCTCGACGCCTTCCTAACCTTCTACGGCCCCGGCGGCTTCGCCACGCCCGACGACGTGGAGGCGCTGGAGCTGGTGCAGCAGGGCCTCGCCAATTACGCCGACGACCGCTGGTCGGAGATGTCGCGCGGCATGGGCCGCGAGGGCGAGCAGCTCAACAGCGACGAGCACCACCTGCGCACCTTCTGGCGCCACTGGAACAAGATGATGACGGGGGCCCTGTGATGAGCGTGCAGACAAGCGTTCAAGCCGGCGTCACCCGCGCCGAGGTGGAGGATTTCCTCTATCACGAAGCCGCGCTCCTCGACGCCTGGAAGCTCAAGGAATGGGAAGAGCTGCTCACCGACGACGCCACCTATTACGTGCCGCCGAACGATGAGCTCGAGGGCGATTACAAGAACACGCTCTACATCATCTCCGATGACCGCGAGCGCATCCGCCAGCGCGTCATTCGCGTGCTCGATCCCAATTGCCACGCGGAGTTTCCCCGCTCGCGCACCTGCCGCCTCATCTCCAACGTGCGCATTCTGGGCGTGGAGGGCGACATCGTGCGCGTCTCCTCCAATTTCGTCTGCTACCGCTATCGCCGCTATCAGCGTGAATTCGTCTATGTGGGGACTTATGAGCACCAGCTGCGCAAGACCGCGCAGGGCTTCAAGGTGAAGGAGCGCCGCGTCCTCCTCGCCGCCCATGAGCTGGGCCACCTCGGCTCTGTCAGCTTCATTCTCTGACGCCGCTGCAGATCGGCGCATGAAAAAAGGCCGGCGCATGCGCCGGCCTTTTGCGTTTGCTGCGGCCCTTCCTCAGAAAAACAGGATTGTGAGGAGCGCGAACAGCGGCAGCAGGATCGCGCCCGACCAGAGCATGTAGCCGAAGAAGCTCGGCATGTTGACGCCGGCCGAGCGCGCGATGGCGTAGACCATGAAATTGGGCGCATTGCCGATGTAAGTGTTCGCGCCCATGAAGACCGCGCCGATGGAGATCGCCTCCAGCGTTTTCGACAAGGGCCCCATGAGCTGCACGGGGTCGCCGCCGGCGAGCTGGAAGAACACGAGATAGGTGGGCGCATTGTCGAGGAAGGACGACAAGAAGCCCGTGAGCCAGAAATAGGCGGCGTTGTTGGGCGTGCCGTCCGCGTTCGTCACAAGCCCTGTGAGGGCCGCGAAGGGGCCGTTCGCGCCCGCCTGCAGCATCGCGAGCACGGGAATGATGCAGATGAAAATGCCCGCGAACAATTTCGCCACTTCGACGATTGGCCCCCACTCGAAGCCGTTCTCCTTGCGGTCCTGCGCGGCGGTGAGTTTCAGCGACGCGATGGCGACAGCGATCATGATCGCTTCGCGCAACAGGTTCTGCGCCTCGAGCCGCGTGCCGAACAGGGTGACGCCGAGGCCCGGCTTCCAGGCGGCGCTCATCAGGATGGCGCCGATCACGACGCCGATGAGCGCGAGGTTGACGAGGCCCGTCACGCGAATGGGCGATTCGGGCGTGGGGTCGCGCACGCGGTCCGTCTCGTGGCGCTGCATCCATGTGTCGAGCGCATAGAAGATGGCCAGCAGCGCGACGTAGAGCAGGAAGGTCTCCTTGAAGAGGAACTTCGTCGTCCAGAAAAAATCGACCCCGCGCAGGAAGCCGAGGAACAGCGGCGGATCGCCCAGCGGCGTCAGACCGCCGCCCACGTTCGCCACGATGAAGATGAAGAAGATCACCACATGGGCGTTGTGCTTGCGGTCGTCATTGGCGCGCAGCAGCGGACGGATGAACACCATCGCGGCGCCGGTCGTGCCGATCACGCTGGCGCTGGCGCCGCCGATGGCGAGCAGCATGGTGTTGGCGAGCGGCGTGTCGCGCACATTGCCGCGCACCACGATGCCGCCCGCCGCGGTGAACAGCGCCGTCAGCAGCAGGATGAAGGGCACGTATTCCAGCATCGCCGCATGAAAAGCAGCTTCGAAAGCGGTCGTCGGTCCATAGAGGGCGGCGAGCGGGACGAGCGCGAGCAGGCTCCAGAAAGCGGCCACCTTGCCGTAATGATGGTGCCAGAAGGCGGGGGCGAGCAGGGGAAACAGCGCGATCGACAGCAGGACGCCGGCGAAGGGCAGGCCCAGCCATGGCGACATGCTCGCGCCCTCCAGCGCCGCCGCTTGGGCCGATTGGGTCCACAACAGGGCGCCGCCCGTCACCGTCAAGAGCCGCATGTCGTCTCCTCGCAATGGCCGGGATTTTCCGGCGCGTTAATCATACGTTCAGTCGCTGGCGCGAGATTAACTAACGTCGGGGCGAGCGCCAACAAGGCAGGGCGCGGACGAAAGGCTTGCGCGCCATGTGCCGCTGGATCGCGTATCGTGGAGAGCCGGTGTTCATGGAGGCGCTTGTCGCCGCCCCCGAGCGCTCGCTCATCGCCCAGTCGCTCTGCGCCGAGGAGGCCGCCACCCGCACCCACGGCGACGGTTTCGGCGTCGGCTGGTATGGCGAGCGCCCGCAGCCGGGGCTCTATCGCGAGGTGCGCCCCGCCTGGTCGGACGAGAACCTGCGCTCGATCTGCGCGCAGGTGCGCTCCCCCATGTTCTTCGCCCATGTGCGCGCCTCCACCGGCGCGCCGAGCGCGCGGGCCAATTGTCACCCCTTCGTGCGCGGCCGCCTCATGTTCATGCATAACGGCCAGATCGGCGAATATGCTGCGGTGAAGCGGCGCGTGGAGGCGCTGATCCCGGACGATTGCTACGCGCAGCGGCAGGGCGCGACGGATTCCGAGGCGCTGTTTCTCGCCGCCTTCGCCCATGGGCTTGCGCAGGATCCGGTCGCCGCCTTCGCCGCCACGCTCGCGGACGTGCGCCGCGTGATGGATGCGGCGGGCGTGCGCGAACCGCTGCGCTTCACCGCCGCCCTCGCCGATGGCGAGACGCTGTGGGCCTTTCGCTGGGCGTCGGACGATCAGGCCCCGTCGCTCTACTACCGGATGGGCGCGGGCGGCGCGCTCACGATCGTCTCCGAGCCGCTGGACAGCCAGCCTGATCGCTGGCGCGAGGCGCCGCAGGGCTGCGTGATCGTTTCGCGCGCAGGGGAGCGTCCACGCTTTCTGTGCATGAACGAGGCGATGCGCGCCGCCACGCGCGTCGCCGCCTGAAAGGCCGGCGCGCCGCCTCAGTGCGCCTCGTCCCAGTTCTTCGCTGCTTTCGCGTCCACCTGCAGCGGCACGGAGAGGGCGACGGCGGGCGCGGGCGCCTCCACCATCACCTTGCGCGCCACTGCGATGGTCGCCTCCACCTGATCCTGTGGGACTTCGAACACGAGTTCGTCATGCACTTGCAGCAGCATCTGCGCATCGAGACGCGCGGCGGCCAGCGCGTCGTCCATGCGCGCCATGGCGCGGCGGATGATGTCGGCGGCTGAGCCCTGAATCGGCGCATTGATGGCGGCGCGCTCGTTGAAGGCGCGCTCGGAGGGATTGGAGGCGGCGATGCGCGGATAATGGCATTTGCGACCGAAGATCGTCGTCACGTAACCCTGGTCGCGGCAGGCTTTCTTCGTCGCCTCCATATAGTCGCGGATGCCGGGGAAGCGTTCGAAATATTTCTTGATATAAGCGCCCGCCTCCTCGCGCGAAATGCCGAGTTGATTGGCGAGGCCGAAGGCGGAAATGCCATAGATGATGCCGAAATTGATGGCCTTCGCGCGCCGGCGCACCTCTGACGTCATCTCCGCGAGCGGCACGCCGAACATTTCCGAGGCCGTCATGGCGTGAATGTCGAGCCCGTCCGCGAAGGCCTTCTTCAATTGCGCAATGTCGGCGATATGGGCGAGCAGGCGCAGTTCGATCTGCGAATAATCCGCCGAGAGAAGCTGGCGCCCCTGCGTCGCGACGAAGGCGGTGCGGATCTTGCGCCCCGCCTCGTTGCGCACGGGGATGTTCTGCAGGTTCGGCTCGGACGAGGAGAGCCGGCCCGTCGTTGTGGCCGCGAGGGAGAAACTGGTGTGCACGCGCTGCGTGCGCGGGTTCACGAAGCCCGGCAGCGCGTCGGCGTAAGTGGATTTGAGTTTCTGCAGCGAGCGCCATTCGAGAATGCGCGCGGGCAGCTGATGGCCCTGTTCGGCCAGCTCCTCCAGCACGCTCGCCGTGGTGGACCATGCGCCCGTGGCGGTCTTCTTGCCGCCGGGCAGGCCCATCTTGCCGAACAGGATGTCGCCGAGCTGTTTGGGCGAGCCGGGATTGAACGGCTCGCCGACGATCTCCTGAATCTCCGCCTCCAGCCGCGCCATGCCCTGCGCGAATTCGCCCGACAGGCGCGAGAGGATCTGCCGGTCGATGGCGACGCCGCGGCGCTCCATGCGCGCCAGCACGTCGATCAGCGGGCGCTCCAGCGTCTCGTACACATGCGCCACGCCTTCGGCGGCGAGGCGCGGCTTCAGCGTGCGCCACAGGCGCAGCGTCACGTCCGCGTCCTCGGCGGAATATTCGGCGGCCTTGTCGATCGCCACCCGCGCGAAGCCGATGAAGCTCTTGCCCGTGCCGGCCACTTCGCCGAACTGGATCGGCGCATGGCCGAGATGGCGTTCGGACAATTCGTCCATGCCATGCCCGTTGCGGCCCGCGTCAAGCACGTAGGACATGAGCATCGTGTCGTCCACGGGGGCGACCTCCACGCCCGCCTCGCGCAGCACTTCGAGATCGTATTTCATGTTCTGCGCGATTTTCAGGACGCTGCGGTCCTCCAGAAGCGGCTTGAGCTTCGACACCACGAGCGCGTGCGGCAACTGGCCCTCGGCGAGGCCGCTGTCGCCAAACAGGTCGCCGCTCGCGCCTTCTTTCACATGGCCGATGGGAATGTAGCAGGCCCGCCCGGGCGCGGTCGCCAGCGACACGCCGATCAGATCGGCTTCGAAGGCGTCGAGCGAGGAGGTTTCCGTGTCCACGCACACGAGGCCCGCCTCATAGGCCTGCGCGATCCATCGGTCGAGCGCGGCCGCGTCGCGCACGATCTCATAGGCGGCGCGGTCGATCTT
>CAZYBF010000011.1:0-6711 GCA_964645525.1 uncultured Beijerinckia sp. | reverse complement strand
ACGCCGAAGGTTTCGCCGGCGCGCCGCGTGATCGTGGTGAACTCCAGCGCCTTCATGAAGGCCACGAGCGTCCGCCCGTCGGGCGGCGAGAGGCCGAGATCGTCGAGCGGGCAGGCGAGCTCAACGTCGCGCACGAGCCGCACCAGTTCGCGCGACACGCGCACCTGTTCGACGATCTGCGGATTGGTCAGCGTCTCACGCCGCTTGGGCTGTTTGATCTCATGCGCGCGCGCCAGCAGCGTATCGAGGTCGCCATATTCCTGGATGAGCTGCGCGGCCGTCTTCACGCCGATTCCGGGCGCGCCGGGCACGTTGTCGGTGGAATCGCCGGCGAGCGACTGCACGTCCACCACCTTGTCGGGCGGCACGCCGAAATAATCGATCACCTCGGCTTCGGAGATGCGCCGCTCCTCGCGCGCGCCGGCCGAGCCTTGCGTTCCCGAGGCCGGATCGAACATGGCGACGCCGGGCTCGATAAGCTGCATCAGGTCCTTGTCGGCGGAGATGATGAGCACGTCGGCGCCGCGTTCGCGCGCCTGTCGCGCATAGGTGGCGATGAGGTCGTCGGCCTCATAGCGATCCTGTTCGATCGGGATCAGGCCGAAGGCGCGCACCGCTTCGCGCATCAGCGGAAATTGCGGCACGAGGTCTTCGGGCGGCTCGCTGCGGTTGGCCTTGTAGAGCGGATAGAGCTCCTTGCGGAAGGAGTTCTCGGACTTGTCGAAGATGATGCCGAGATGGGTCGGCGTCACGCCGGCCGCGCCCTTCTCGATGAACTGGAACAGTTTCGTGCAGAAGAGGCGCAGCGCGCCGGTCGGCAGCTTGTCGGACCGGTAATTGTATTTCGGGTCCTGCCGCATGGACTGGAAGAAGGCGCGGAAGACGAAATTGGAGGCGTCGACGAGGAAGACGTGGTCGCCCTTTTGCACAGGGCGATGAACGGGGGTCATGGCGGTCGCGTCCGAGATTGGTTCGCGCGGACCTTAGTGCGCCGGGCCGCCCTTGGCCATCGCCGTCGCGCCCGCCTTCGGCCGGCGCTTCTGTGGGAACCCTCGAAGATTCCCCTAGGCGAATTCCAGCTTGGACTCTACAGTAAGACCCTGGGTCTCGCCGGGCGGTTGAAGGGGCGGGCGGCGCAGAAAAAGGGACTCGCCTACCGTAGCGGGATGATCTTTTATGCCTGGGCGGCGGAGGCCCGGGAGGCGGGCCTGGCTTGACGAGGGAAGAAAAACGCATGGGAGAGAAAATCACCCTGACCTGTAAGGACGGGCAGAAGATCGCGGCCTATGTCGCGCGCCCCGCAGGCGCGCCGCAGGGCGCCGTCGTCGTCTTGCAGGAGATTTTCGGCGCCAATCAGCATATCCGCAATGTGGCGGATCTTTATGCGCGCGAGGGCTATCTGGCGATCGCCCCGTCGCTGTTCGATCGCGTCGAACCCGGCGTCGAGCTTGGATATACGGGCGACGATCCCAAGCGGGGCGTGGCGATCCGCGGCCAGACGGAGCTTCCCAAGACGCTGCTCGACATCGAGGCGGCCGTGGAGGCCGTGAAGGCGGCGGGCAAGGTGGGCGTGGTCGGCTATTGCTGGGGCGGCACGCTGGCTTTCGCCAGCGCGGTCAACGCCGTGCCGGGCGTGGCCGCGGCGGTGGGCTATTACGGCGGCGGCATCGCCGCCATGGCCGACAAGAAGCCCCAGATCCCGCTCATGCTGCATTTCGGCGAGACGGACCACAGCATTTCCATGGCCGACGTCGAGAAGATCAAGGCCGCGCAGGCTGGCGTCCCGATCTTCGTCTATCCGGCCGGACATGGCTTCAATTGCGACGAGCGCGCGAGCTTCCATAAGGAATCCGCGGACTTGGCCCGATCGCGCACACTGGAGTTCTTCGCGCGGAATCTCCGCTGAGCGACGCAGGCTTCGGCCTGCGAGGAAAACGCGACGCGCCGGCGCATTTCTGCTGGCGCGTCGGCCCCATCCGTGGCAATCGTCAAAGAAAAGACACAGACCGGAAAGGTCGAAGCGAAGGCAAGGGACGCAAGACTCATGAACGACCAATCTGAAGCTGCTCCGCAGGCGCGCTCCGGCGCGCGCGTGCCGGAGGATTTCGCCGCCGGGCTCTTTCTGGTGCTCGTATCGGCGTTCTTCATATGGAAGGCCTGGAACCTTCCGCTGGGAACGTTGCGCGCCATGGGCCCGGGCATGCTGCCGACCTCCATCGCGGCGATCATGGGCGCAGGCGGCTTCCTGCTCGCGGTGGTTGCGCTGGTGAAGGGCGGCAACGTCCTGACCATGCCCCACGTGCGCGGCCTGTTCTTCGTGCTGGGCGGCATCGTCCTGTTCGGCCTGACGATCCGCTCCATGGGCCTGATCGTCGCCGGTCCGCTGTCGATGATCTTCGCCTCCTTCGCCACTGAGGAGGTGCGCCCTGTCGAGGCGGTGATTTTCGCCGTGTGCATGACGGCGTTCTGCATCGCTCTTTTCAAATTCGGGCTGGGTCTGCCGATCCCGGTCATCGCGTTCATGTAAGGAGCGCATCGTGGATCTTTTCTCAAACCTCGCGCAGGGTTTTGGCGTCGCGTTCACGCTGCAAAACATCTTCCTGTGTTTCATTGGCTGCATGATCGGCACGCTTGTCGGCGTTCTGCCGGGCGTCGGCCCCGTGGCGACCATCGCCATGCTGCTGCCGATCACCTTCGGCCTTGATCCCACGGGCGCGCTCATCATGCTCGCGGGCATCTATTACGGCGCGCAATACGGCGGATCGACGACGGCCATTCTCGTCAACATTCCCGGCGAGGCGACGTCAGTCGTCACCACGCTCGACGGCCACCAGATGGCCAAGCAGGGCCGCGCCGGCGTCGCCCTCGGCGTCGCCGCCATCGGCTCCTTCTTCGCGGGCTGCGTGGCGACGATCTTCATCGCAGCCCTCGGCAAGCCGCTCACCCGTCTCGCGCAATTGTTCGGCCCTGCCGAATATTTCTCGCTGATGGTGATGGGCCTCGTCTTCTCGACGGTTCTGGCGCGCGGATCGATCTTCAAGGCGCTTCTGATGGTGTTCCTCGGGCTCATGCTCGCCACCGTCGGCACTGACCTTGAGACCGGGCAGGAGCGCATGACGCTGGGCATCCAGCAGCTCTCCGACGGCATCGACTTCGCGCCGCTCGCCATGGGCATTTTCGGCTTCGCGGAGATCATCCGCAATCTGGAGAACCCGGAGGCGCGCGACGTGGTGCGCGGCAAGATCGGCCGCCTGCTGCCTTCGATGGACGACATCAAGCAAAGCGTGGCGCCGGTGCTGCGCGGCACGTTCATCGGCGGCCTGCTCGGCATTCTGCCCGGCAACGGCGCGGTGCTCGGCCCCTTCGCCTCCTACACGGTGGAGAAGAAACTCGCCAAGGATCCGAGCCGCTTCGGCAAGGGCGCGATCGAAGGCGTGGCGGGACCGGAATCGGCCAATAACGCAGGCGCGCAGACGGCCTTCATTCCGCTGCTCACCCTGGGCATTCCGCCCAACGCGGTGATGGCGCTGATGGTCGGCGCGATGACGATTCACGGCATCATTCCCGGCCCGCAGGTCATGACGAAAAATCCTGACCTGTTCTGGGGCATGATCGCGTCGATGTGGATCGGCAACGCGATGCTCGTCATCATCAACCTGCCGCTCGTCGGCATGTGGGTGAAGCTGCTGAAAGTGCCGTATCGCCTGATGTTCCCGGCGATCCTCATCTTCTGCTGCATCGGCATCTACTCGATCAACAATTCGGCTGAGGACGTGTATTTCACCGCCTTCTTCGCTCTGGCGGGCTACATCCTCATCAAGCTCGGATACGAGCCCGCGCCGATGCTTCTGGGCTTCGTGCTCGGCAAGCTGATGGAGGAGAAACTGCGTCAGGCGCTCATCCTGTCGCGCGGCAACTTCATGACCTTCATTGAACGCCCGGTGTCGGGCGTCCTGCTGGGCGTCGCCGTATTGATGCTGATCGTCGCGCTCCTGCCGTCGATCAACAAGAAGCGCGAGGCCGCCTTCCAGGAGTGATCTTCTGGTCGCGCGGCCTGGCCGCTTCGGCCATGGCCTTCCAAGAAGCCGGCGGGTGTTCCCCGCCGGCTTTTTACTAGGCGCGCGAAGAGCCGCGCGATTTTCCGCCCTTGCGCTTGTTGAAACTGCAGCTGCGCCGTTTGTCTTTTTGGATTTGGGCGCTATTCTCCCTCCCGAGACGCAGTCCGGCCGCATGCTGGACGGTCGCTCGCGATCGGTTTGAGGGAGGCGCGTAAGCCTGCCGATCGCATCACACGGAGACGATGATGAAGAAGTTGCTTCTCGCCGCCGCATTCGCCGTCACGGCCGGGCCCGCGTTCGCGCAGACTTATCCGGCGAAGCCCATCACCATGATCGTGCCTTTCGCGGCTGGCGGCCCCACCGACATCGTGGCGCGCGTCGTCGCAGAACCCATGTCGAAGACGCTCGGTCAGACGATCGTGATTGAGAACGTGGCCGGCGCCGGCGGAACCACCGGCATCACGCGCGCGGCGGGCGCCGCGCCTGACGGCTATATGATCATGATGGGTCACATGGGCACCCATGGCGCCGCGCCGGCGCTCTATCCCAATCTGAAATACGATCCGACGAAGGACTTCTCGCCGATCGGCCTCGCCGCCGGCACGCCCATCGTCATCGTCGCCCAGAAGAACCATCCTTCGAATAATCTGAAGGAGTTCATCGACTGGGCGAAGAAGCAGGGCGACAAGTCAAACCACGCCCATGCGGGCGTCGGGTCGGTGTCGCACTCCACCGGCATCCTGCTCAATTCGCTGATGGGCACCAAGCCCACCTTCATTCCCTACACGGGCACGGGCCCCGCGCTGAACGACATGATTTCCGGGCAGGTCGATTACATGACCGACCAGATCGTCAACGTCGTGAGCCAGGTTCAGGCCGGCACGATCAAAGCTTTCGCCATCGCCACGCCGACGCGTTCGCCCGCGCTGCCGAACGTGCCGACGACGAAGGAAGCGGGCCTGCCCGAGTATGAAGTGAGCGCCTGGAATGCCATCTTCGCTCCCAAAGGCACGCCGGCCGACGTGGTCGCCAAACTGTCTGACGCTCTGGTGAAGTCGCTCGACGACGCCAACGTCAAGAAGCGGATGGACGACCTTGGCGCCGTCATGCCTCAGGGCGCTGACCGCACGCCGCAGGCGCTGCAGAAGCTCGTGGAGAGCGAAGTGGCCCGCTGGACGCCCGTGCTCAAGGCGGCGGCCGCCGCCGCCAAGTAAGATCGAGCAGATAAAATCTTCGTCCCGTCTCGTTGACGGGACGCGCGGCGGGCCTGCGGGCCCGCCGTTTTCGTTGGCGGCGCCGCGTTGATGGGCTACATCTTCTGCGGGAGGCCGTCATGATCATCGAAAACCACAAACATCTCACCGAAGTCGCGTTGGCGACGATGCAGCGCACGCCCGATCCGCGCCTGCGCGAAATCATGACGGCGCTGGTCGCGCATCTGCATCAATTCGTGCGCGACGTGAAGCTGACCGAGGCGGAGTTCCAGATGGCGCTCGCCCTCGTCAACCGCATCGGCCAATTGTCGAACGACACGCATAACGAGGCCTCCGTCATGGCGGGCTCGCTTGGCGTCTCGCCCCTCGTCTGCCTGCTCAACAATGGCGACAATGGCGCGACCGAGACGGTGCAGAATCTTCTCGGCCCCTTCTGGCGCATGGGCGCGCCGCGGGTCGAGAACGGCGGCACGCTGCTGCGCTCGCCGACGCCCGGCCCCGCGCTCTACGTCCACGGTAAAGTGGTGGACCGCGCGGGCGCGCCCGTCGCCGGCGCCGACGTGGACATCTGGCATTCCTCGCCGGTGGGGCTCTACGAACAGCAGGATCCCGAACAGGCGGAGATGAATCTGCGCGGCATGTTCACCACCACGCAGGATGGCCGTTTCTGGTTCCGCTCGGTGAAGCCCGCCGGCTATCCCTTGCCGGTGGCGGGCGTGGTGGGGGATCTCCTGCGCGCGCAGGGCCGGCAGCATTTCCGCCCCGCCCATCTGCACGTGATGGTGGTGAAGCCCGGCTTCAAGACGCTGATCTCTCAAGTCTACGACAGTGAGGATCCGCTGCTCGAGAACGATCCGCAGTTCGGCGTCACCCGGGCGCTGGTGGGGAATTTCGCTCGCCAGGACGGCCCCGCGCCGGATGCGGACGTCACCGGCCCCTGGCATCGGCTCGACTTCACCTTCGTGCTGGAGGCGGGCGAAAGCCGCTTGCCGCGCCCGCCGATCAAGTGAGCGGGCGTTTGCGAGGGGCGGGGCGATAGGCTAGAACACATCGTAGTCGGCTCTCGCCGACCCCGCGCCCGTAGCTCAGCTGGATAGAGCGTTGCCCTCCGAAGGCAAAGGTCACACGTTCGAATCGTGTCGGGCGCGCCAATAACATTTATATAAATCAACAGCTTAGAATATAACAAAAATATTCATTTGAGCATTTTGTCCAAAAATCAGCATGGGCAAAATATGGACAAAAATGGTGTCCGAAAGCGAAAATCCTTGTTACGTCAAGAGCATCATTAAACCACTGGCCAGACCCCATGAAGTGATCCAGTCGCTATGTTAGTTTACGATTGGGTTTGAAGCTAGTGTTGGGATGGCCGGCGAAGCTGGTCGGGGTTGCGCAGCCGGCCACTGTAGAACCTCTGGTGCAGGTGGCTGATATCGCAG
>CAZYBF010000010.1:0-68821 GCA_964645525.1 uncultured Beijerinckia sp. | reverse complement strand
CTTGCCCTGGATCAAGGCTTGCGCCGGCGCGGCGCGCCAGCATGATGGCCTGCGGAGGATTTCCATGGACGAGCCAAGCAATGCGCCGCACGCCGGCCCCCAGTTCGACGACGCGGAGGAGGCCGCCGCCCGCGCCATCATCGAGGATGCGCTGAAGGCCGCGCTCGTGCGCTTCTACGAGAAGATCAGGGCGGACGACCTGATCGGGCCGATGTTCGCCCGCGTCGTCCATGACTGGGACGCCCATATCCGCACCATGCAGGACTTCTGGTCCCGCGCGATCCTGGGCACGGAACGCTACAACGGCCAGCCGTTCCAGCCCCATATCGGGCTTGGCGTGCGCTCCGAACATTTCGACCGCTGGCTGGCCCTCTGGAAGCAAGCCGCAGAGGAGACCATGCCCGAGCCGCTCGCCGAACATGTGGTCGGCATGGCCTCCAACATGAGCCACTGCTGGGGCGCCGCCCTTGAGCGCCTCGCCCAGCCAGGCGCGCCCGCCCCGGCCTGAGGGCGTCTACCCCGCTTTCCCCGCCCCCGCCCTGTCGCCTGCGCGCGTTTCGTCCTAGATAGGAGCGCAAAGCGGAGGTGGGCCAGATGAGCGGCCAGACGAAGGGCCAGACCAGCGACGACGCGCAACTCGCCGCCTGCGCCGGCCAGCTCCTGCGCGACCTGCGCGCCGCGCGCCCGCTCGTGCAGAGCATCACGAATTTCGTCTCCATGGACATCGCCGCCAACGCGCTGCTGGCGGTGGGCGCCTCGCCCGCCATGGTCCATGCGCCCGAGGAGACGGGGGAGTTCACCCCGCGCGTCGACGCGCTGGTGGTGAACGTGGGCACGCTGTCAAAGGACAGCGCCCATGCGATGGAGCAGGCCGCGACCACCGCGCGCGTGCATGGACGGCCCTGGCTGCTCGATCCTGTCGCCGCGGGCGCGCTCACCTTCCGCGACGAGACGATCCAGCGCCTGTTGCGCCACCGTCCGTCGATCATCCGCGGCAACGCCTCCGAGATCATGGCGGTCGCGCGCGCCGCCGGCCTCACCCGCAACGAGGCCGCCCCGCGCGGCGTGGATTCCGCGCATACGACGCAGGAGGCGGAGGCGCTCGCGGTCCGGCTCGCGCGCCATTGCTTCTGCGCAATCGTCGCCACCGGCGCGGTGGACGTGGTGACAGACGGCGAGCGCGTTCTGCGGGTCGCCAACGGCTCCCCGCTCATGCCGCGCGTCACCGCGCTCGGCTGCTCCATGTCGGCGGTGATGGGCGCTTATCTCGCCGTCGCGGCCGATCCCTTCGAGGCCGCCTTCGGCGCGACCGCGCTTTACGGCGTGGCGGGCGAGCTCGCCGCCGCGAAAGCGCAGGGGCCCGGCTCGCTGCGCGTGGCCTTCCTCGACACGCTCTATTCCATCGCCCCCGAAGATGTGGCGAACAACCTGCGCATGGGATGACATGACCCAAGACCGACGCGATCCGCGCATCTGGCGCCTCTGCCTTGTCACCGACCGCGGACTTGCGCGCGGCCGCGCCCTCGTGGACGTGGTGGCGCAGGCCGTGCAAGGCGGCGTGACCATGGTGCAATTGCGCGAGAAGACCGCGACGACGCGCGAGTTCCTCGAGGAAGCGCGCGCGCTGAAGGCGCTGCTCGCGCCGCTGGGCGTGCCGCTCATCGTCAACGACCGCGTGGACGTCGCGCTGGCGGTGGACGCCGACGGCGTTCACGTCGGACAAAAGGACATGCCGGTGGATCGCGTGCGCGCCATGATCGGCGCCGACAAGCTGATCGGGCTTTCGATCACCAACGCCGAACAGCTCGCCCGGCCGGACGCGCGCCAGACGGATTATCTCGGCATGGGTCCGCTCTATCTGCAACAGACGAAGGCCGACGCTTCGACGCCGCTGGGCGTGGAAGGCTTCCGCGCCTTGCGCGCGCAGGCGCAAGCCCCCGTCATCGCCATCGGCGGATTGAAGGCCGACAATTCAGCGCCCGTGCTCGCGGCGGGCGCGGACGGGCTCGCCGTCGTCTCCGGCATCGTGTCAGCGCAGGATCCGCGCGCGGCCGCAGCGCAATTCGCCGCCCTGTTCTAGAAGTGGCTGAACGAGCCGCGCGCGAATTCGCGCGGCGCGCCTGACGCATCGAGAAAGACGACGCCCGATTCCGCGCGCGCGGCGCCGATGCGCGTCACCCGCACACCCGCCGCCTGCGCCGCCGCCTCGAACGCGGCCGCCCTGTCTTCGCCCACCGCGCACAGGATTTCATAATCGTCGCCGCCGGTGAGCGCGATCTCCAGCGCCGCGGGATCGCGCGCGATCGCGGCCTGCGCCGCAGCCGACAGAGGCGTGCGCGCGATCTCCACCACCGCGCCGATCCCGCTCACGCGCATCATTTTCGCAAGGTCGCCCACAAGCCCGTCGGACACGTCCATCGCGCCATGGGCGAACTCACGCACGACAGCGCGCAGCGCGAAACGCGGCTGCGGCTCGAGATAGCGCGCGCGCAGCGCGTCGCGATGCTCGGGCGCCAGCGCGCTGACCCATGCGGGCGCGTTCGGCGCGCCGGAGCGCACATAGAGGCCGAGCGCCGCATCGCCGATGGTTCCCGTCACATAGAGCGCATCGCCCGCGCGCGCGCCCGTGCGCGCCGCCATGCGGCCCGAAGGCACGCTGCCGAGCGCCGTGATGGAGAACGTGGCGGGACCGGGCGTGCGCACCGTGTCGCCGCCCAATAGCGGACAGGCGTAAAGCCGCGCATCCGCGCCCAGCGCCTGCGCGAAGGCCTCCAGCCAATCGAGCGTGACGTCCGGCGGCAGGGCGGCGGCGAGCAGGAAGCCCAGCGGATCGGCGCCCTTGGCGACGAGATCCGACACGTTCACCCGCAGCGCCTTGCGCGCGATGGAGGCCGGCGGATCATCTGGGAAGAAATGCACGCCCGCGACGACGGCGTCCTTGGTGATGACGAGATCGCAGCCCGCCGGCGCGGCGATGCAGGCCGCATCGTCCTTCAGCCCAAGGGCGCCCGGCCCCGCCTGCGGGGCGAACACGCGGGCGATGATGTCGTCTTCCGACAGCGGACCGCTCATCGAGCACTCCTTGTGGCGCTCCCTCAGCGGGGCGAGAACTCCTGCGGGCGCGTCTTGCGCGCCAGCCTGTCGAGCACGGCGTTGACCATGCCCACCTCGTCGGCGCCAAGGAAGGCGGCGGCGACGTCCACATATTCGGTGATGACGACGCGCGCGGGCACGTCGATCTTGTGAAGCAGTTCGAACATGCCGGCGCGCAGGATCGCACGCATCACCGCCTCAACGCGGCGCAGCGGCCAGCCTTCCTGCAGCATGGCGTCGGTCTCGCGGTCGATCGTCACCTGATCGGCGAGCACGCCGCGCAGGATGTCGCGAAACAGGTCGATGTCGGCTTCCTCGTATTGCACGCCTTCAATGGAGCCGCCGATCCAATGGGTCTCGAACTCCGCGAGGATTTCGTTCAGCCCCTTGCCGACGATGTCCATCTGATAGAGCGCCTGGACGGCGGCGAGCCGCGCGGCGGCGCGATGCTGCTTGCCCATCACACGAGCCCCGCACGCTTGCGCAGATGGTGCAGCGTGATCGCGGCGCGCGCCGCGTCGCCGCCCTTGTCGCCCTGCTGGGGATCGGCGCGCACGATCGCCTGCGCCTCGTTCTCCACGGTGAGGATCCCATTGCCGATCGGCAGCATGTCGTCCACCGTGAGGTCCATGATCGCGCGCGAGCTTTCGCCTGCGACAATTTCGAAATGATAGGTCTCGCCGCGGATCACGCAGCCCAGCGCGACGGCGCCGGCGTATTTGCCGCTGCGCGTGAGCATGCGGATGGCTGCGGGAATCTCCAGCGCGCCCGGCACGCCCACAATGTCCACCTGCGCGTCAGCGGCCTTCAGCGTGGTGACGGCGCCGGTGAGCAGCATGTCGCCGATCTCGTCATAGTAACGCGCCTCCACAATGAGGAACCGCGCGCCCTCCACGGAGGGCAAGGGAGCGCGGGCGCGACGGGCTTCGGCCATGGGCTGTTTCCATATTCACAAGGCAGGGAATGGACGCCTGTTCAATAAAGAGCCGCGCCCCCCGGCGCAAGCTCAGGCGCCTGCGGGCGCGCCCTGCCCCGTCTGGGCCCGCGCTTCCACCAGACGCGCGGCGTAGCGCGCCATCAGGTCAACCTCGATGTTGAGCGCGTCGCCCGCCTTGCGCTCGCCCCAGGTGGTGACGTGCAGCGTGTGCGGAATGAGCAGGACCGAGAACACGTCCCCCTCGACGCTGTTCACGGTCAGCGACGTGCCGTCGAGGCAGACCGAGCCCTTCTGGGCGATGAAACGCGAGACGGACGCAGGCGCGCGAATGTCGAAACGCGCCATGCCGTCGAAGGCGCGCAGGTCGACGATCTCCGCGATCCCGTCCACATGGCCGGTGACGATATGGCCGCCGAGCTCATCGCCGATGCGCAACGAGCGTTCGAGATTGATGCGCGAGCCCACGCGCCAGCGCCCCACCGTGGTGAGCGCGAGCGTTTCCGCCGCCGCGTCCACTTCAAACCAGTTGCGGCCGTCGGCCACGCCCTTGTCGACCACCGTCAGGCAGGGGCCGCCGCAGGCGATGGAGGCGCCGAGATCGACGCCCGCCACGTCGAAGGAACAGGCCAGACGCAGGCGCTTGAGCGCGCCGCGCGCCTCCACCGAGAGAACCTCGCCCACGTCGGTGACGATGCCGGTGAACATGTCAGATGATCCTCTCCCACAGGCGGAAACGATCCGTCCCCACCGCTATGTCCGTCGTCTGGCGATAATGGCCCGCGTCAGCCAGACGCACGCGCGCCGGCGCCGAAAGCGCCTCCACGCCCACGCGCCCGAGCGGCTTTTGCGCGGTGAACAGCGCCACCTCGTCGGCGAGCCCCTGCGCGATCAATGCGGCCGCGACCTTCGGCCCGCCCTCGCTGAACACGCGGGTGACGCCGCGCGCGGCAAGCAGCGCGAGCGCAGCTTGAAGATCAAGCCCGCCCTGCGGGGCGCGCGCGCACTCCGCCACGTCGACGCCTGCGGCTTCAAGCGCGCGGCGCGCGTCGGCGGGCGCGTCCTGCGCGCAGATGACAAGCGCGGGAAAATCACGCGCGGTGGCGGCGATGCGCGAGCGCGCGGACAGGCGCAGCTGCGGGTCGAGCACCACGCGCAGCGGCTTGCGGGACTCGAGCCCCGGCAGGCGCACGGTCATCAGCGGATCGTCGGCGAGCGCCGTGCCCGCTCCCACCATGATCGCGTCATGGACGGCGCGCATCATCTGCACGCGCTGATTGGCGGCGAGCCCGGTGATCATGAGGCGCGGATCATGCGGGCCTCCGGCGGCGTAGCCGTCGGCGGTCTCGGCGAGCTTCAACGTCACCATCGGGCGGCCCGCGCTCACGCGCAGGATGTGACCGAGATTGGCGCGCCGCGCCTCTTGCGCGCCCACGCCCACGCGCACCTCCACGCCCGCCTCGCGCAGCATGGCGTGGCCGCGGCCCGCCACGCGCGGATCGGGATCTTCAAGCGCCGAGACGACGCGCGCGACGCCCGCGTTCAGCACCGCCATGGCGCAGGGCGGCGTCACGCCGAAATGGCTGCAGGGTTCGAGGGTCACATAGAGCGTCGCGCCGCGCGCGGCCTCGCCGGCTGCGTTGAGCGCCTCGGTCTCCGCATGGGGCCGCCCGCCCGGCCGCGTCGCGCCGCGCCCTACGATCACGCCGTCGCGCACCACGAGCGCGCCCACGGCGGGATTGGGCGCGGTCTGCCCAAGGCCGCGGCGGGCGAGCGCGATGGCGGCATGCATGTAGCGCGCGTCGTCGTCATGCCACGCGCCAATGGGCGCCGCCGCCTCGGCGGCCGCGTGCGAGGTCATGGCTTGCCCGCCGGCGACGCGCCGTCGCGCGGGCGCTCGGGCGCTTCCTCGTTGAGCTCGTCGATCAGCGTTTCGAAATCGCGCGCCTCGCGGAAATTGCGATAAACGGAGGCGAAGCGCACATAGGCGACGCTGTCGAGCGACTTCAGCCCTTCCATCACGAGCTCGCCGATCCGCTCTGCGGAGATTTCGTTTTCGCCCTGGCTTTCGAGCTGGCGCACGATGCCGGTCACCATGCGCTCGATGCGCTCCCCGTCCACGGGACGCTTGCGCAGCGCGATCTCGAAGGACTTCGCGAGCTTGTCACGCTCGAAGGGCACGCGCCGGCCCGAGCGCTTGACCACGGTGAGCTCACGCAATTGCACGCGCTCGAACGTAGTGAAGCGCCCGGCGCAACCCGAGCACACGCGACGACGGCGGATCGCGGACGCGTCCTCCGTCGGGCGTGAATCCTTCACCTGTGTGTCGAGACTGCCGCAATAGGGACAGCGCATGGCCTTGCATTCCGCACCGAGGCCGAACTCCCCCCGGCGTTGTCATACTGGCGGCCTTCGGCCCAGAGGCCTGTTCGGACGCGGAAAACGCGCAGGGAATGCGAACGCCCCCTGCGATGGCGAACAAGCCTGCGTCGCCGCAGGCTTGTCGAGATTGGTTCAGTAAATCGGGAAGCGGGCGGTGAGCGCGCTCACGCGCTCCTTCACCCGCGTCTCGACCGCGCCGTTGCCGGCCTCTCCATTGGCGGCGAGCCCGTCGAGCGCGTCGGCCACCATTTCACCGACCTCGCGGAACTCCGCGACCCCGAAGCCGCGCGATGTGGCGGCCGGCGTGCCAAGACGCACGCCCGACGTCACGAAGGGCTTCTCGGGATCGAACGGCACGCCGTTCTTGTTGCAGGTGATGTGCGCGCGACCGAGCGCGGCTTCCGCCGCCTTGCCGGTCAGCTTCTTGGAGCGCAGGTCGACAAGCATGAGATGATTGTCGGTGCCGCCGGTCACAAGATCATAGCCGCGCGCGTTGAGCGCGCTCGCCAGCGACTTCGCATTGTCCACGATCGCCTGCGCGTAGAGTTTGAAATCCGGGCGCAGCGCTTCGCCGAAGGCGACCGCCTTGGCCGCGATGACATGCATGAGCGGGCCGCCCTGCAGGCCGGGGAAGATCGCCGAATTGAGCTTCTTCGCCAGATCCTCGTCATTGGTGAGGATAAGGCCGCCGCGCGGGCCGCGCAGGGTCTTGTGGGTGGTCGTCGTAACCACATGGGCGTGCGGGAACGGCGAGGGATGCGCGCCGCCGGCCACGAGGCCCGCGAAATGCGCCATGTCCACGAGCAGATAGGCGCCCACCGCGTCAGCGATGGCGCGGAAGCGGGCGAAATCCCAGTGACGCGCATAGGCCGAGCCGCCGGCGATGATGAGCTTCGGCTTGTGGGCTTTCGCCGCCGCCTCCACCGCGTCCATGTCGATGCGGTGGGTCTTCTCGTCCACGCCATAGGAGACGGTCTTGAACCACTTGCCGGACATGTTCACCGGCGATCCGTGGGTCAGATGGCCGCCGGCGGCCAGATCGAGGCCCATGAAGGAATCGCCCGGCTGCAGCAGCGCGAGAAAAACGGCCTGGTTCGCCTGACTGCCGGAATTGGGCTGCACATTCGCGAACTTGCAGCCGAACAGGCGCGTCACGCGCTCAATCGCGAGGTTTTCGGCGATGTCCACGAACTGGCAACCGCCGTAATAGCGGCGGCCCGGATAGCCCTCCGCATATTTATTCGTCATCACTGAGCCCTGCGCCTCAAGCACGGCGCGCGAGACGATGTTCTCGGAGGCGATCAGCTCGATCTCGTCGCGTTGGCGGCCGAGCTCGAGCTCAACGGCGCGGGCGATCTCCGGATCCGCCTCGGCGAGGCTGGCGGAGAAGAAGGAATTCGAACGGGCGCCGGAAACGGCTGCTGTGGACTGGCTCATGACGGTCTCTGGACTGGCGCGGCGCCGCGGATTCGCGGCGGAAACCGGGACTGGACATAGAGCCTGACGGCGCTCACGTCCAGACAAAGGAAGCCCCGCCCGCCCCGGCGCGCCCGGCGGGGGCCACAAGAAAAAGGCCGGGACGCGCCCGGCCTTGCTTCGCTTCAGGATCGTCCCGCTCAGCGCAACGGCGGCAGCAGGTCGTCGTCGGCGGCCCCGGTGCGGGCGGAGGCGTCCGCCACCGCGCCCGAGCCGAAGCCGTCACGCCGGTAGATGTCGTCGCGGAACTGAACCACGCCGTCGCCGGCCCAGGCCGTCACATAGACCCAGTAGACGTTGATCGCGGGATTGATGCGCACGTCCACGCGCTGGCCGGAGCGGATCGTCTCGTCGATCCGGTCGCGGTCCCAGCCCGGCTGCTCCTTCAACAGCCAGGCCACGTAATCGCGCACGTTCTGCACGCGCACGCAGCCGGAGGAGACGAAGCGGTAATCATCGCCGAAAATGCCCTTGGCCGGCGTGTCATGCATATAGACGCCATGCGGATTGGCGATGTCGATGCGCACGAAGCCGAGCGAGTTCACGTCGCCGCCGGGATCCTGGCGGAACATGTAATTGGTCGCCTCCATGGAGTTCCAGTTCACCTGCTGGGGCTGGATCTCCTGACCGGCGCGCGTGTAGATGCGGATCCGGTTCTCGGTGAGATAGTTCGGATCCTGCTGCATCTTCGGGATCAGATCCTTGCGGATGATCGAAGCGGGCACGGTCCAGAACGGATTGAAGTTCACGCTGAGCGCGCGGGCCTGCATGACCGGCGACTGGCGGTCGATCTTGCCCACGCCGGCCGTGTGATGGGTGACGATCTGCCCGCCCTCCACCGTCTCAATCGCGGCGGCGGGAATGTTCATCGTCACGTGGCGATAGCCCAGATTGCCCGAAAAGGCGCGCAGGCGCACGAGATTGAGCTCGAGCTGGCGCAGGCGCTCGGCGGCGGGCGCGTTCAGCGCCTGGAAGGTTTGCTTCGCGGCGACGCCGGTGCCGTTGAGGCCGTGGCGGATCTGGAAGCGGCGCACGCTCGCCTCCACGAAGGAGTCGAACACGGGCGAGGAATCCGCCGCCGGGTCGAGATCGCCGGTGTAGATGAGGCGCTGACGCAGCGCGATCACGTTAGGCGAGCGCACGCCCAGCTTCAGCGTCTGGCCGGCGGGCACCTGGCCCCAGCCGCCCTGCGCGACGTAACGGCGATATTGCTCGATCGCCTGCTCCGTCGCGGCGACGGTCTGCGGCGACAGGAGGGGGGTGACGGCGCGCTGCACGCCCACCCGGCCGTCCGCGTCAAATCGGGGCGCCCATTCGGCCTGATTTCCAAACAGGGCGTCGTTCGCCAGCGCCGGCGTCGACAGGGCGCCGAAGCCCATGGCGAGCCCCTGGGCGAAAGTCCTGCGGGAGATGCGAATCGGATCCTCGGTCACGCTTTGCTCCAGTCTTGGCGGCCGCGTCCGCCCCAGCCCGGCCGACCGCTCAGCCTGCGGTTAGGCGAGGAATGGGGCTGAAAAATGGACGCTTGCGGCCCCGTCCGCGCCTTGCGCGGAGAACATGATCAAATCGTTACCACCGCGCTGGTTAAAAAGGAACGAACGGTTCGGCGGAATTGAGGCCGCCCGCCCCCGCAAGGCCGCGCGCCCGCAAACGAAAAAAGGGCGCCCGGAGGCGCCCTTGCAGAAGGGGGGGACGGCGCGCGCTCAGAGGCGGTAGCGGATCTGGTCGGTCCAGAAGCGCTCGAGCCGGGCCAGCGACTGGTTCATCGCCGTGAAATCGTCCTTGCCGATGCCGCCGATCTGCTCGACGGTCGAGACGTGCTTCTCGTAGAGCGCGCCCACCACCTTGTGGATCTCGCGGCCCTTCTCGGTGAGGCTGATGCGCACCGAGCGGCGGTCGACGCGGGAGCGCGCATGGTGGAGATAGCCCATCTCCACGAGCTTCTTCACGTTGTAGGAGACGTTGGAGCCCAGATAATAGCCGCGCGTGCGCAGCTCGCCCGCGGTCAGCTCGCTGTCGCCGATATTGTAGATCAGCAGCGCCTGCACGGCGTTCAGGTCAGTGGCGCCGCGGCGGTCGAACTCGTCCTTGACGACGTCGAGCAGGCAGCGGTGCAGACGCTCCACCAGCGACAGCGCCTCCAGATACGCCGGCCGCACGTCCCGGATGCGCTCAGCCCGGGCCATGGAAGCATCCGCCTTCATCATCGTGTTCATCGTCAACCCCGTTGCAATCGCCTGTCCAGCGGCTCTGCGGCCGTTCATGGAGCCACGTTAGCGGGGGGCGTCTTACGACCGGTTTAAATAACAGGATGAATCCCCGATTTACTTCCGAGGGTGAATCGAACGTGAACAGACATATGATTTCACTTGATAATTTCGTTTACCACACGGCTTTGGCCGGGCGGACTCACACGTTCTCCCGCTCCTGCGCGGCGAGCCAGGTGACGGTGAAATAGATGGCCACGAGCGTGGCGTAGACGACAAGGGTGAGCGCGCCGCCGGAGAAATAGGCGGGCAGCAGAATGGTCGCCAGCGCCTCCCCGGCGGCGGTCGCCAGCCACAGGGCGCCGCCCCAGGGCGCGGCGAGCCACAGGCCCACGGCGGCCAGCAGGTCCGCGACGGCGAAGAAGCCGACCGCCATCGCCACCTCCGTCGGCAGGGCCTCGAAGGGCACGCTGCGGGGCCAGATGATATTGGCCCATTGGGCGAGGCCGAACAGCATCCAGACGGCCGCCATGGCCCGCATGAAGACCACGAGCAGCATGCCCCAGCGGGAGGCGCGCCGGCGCCGGCGCGCGACGTCGCCGCCCACGACGATCACCTCGGAATCCAGCCTGTCCTCGTCGCCCTGGTCCATGCGCATCGGTTCCGGTTAGGCGAAGCTCCCGACGGCGTCAACCGAAGCGACGGTCGACCCTGACCCGTCAGGCGTGCTAGACACTTGAGCCTGCAAGGGAGACGAAAACATGGCCGGCCTCGACCTCACCCATCGCCCCCGCCGCCTGCGGCGCGCGGAATGGTCGCGCCGCCTCGTGCGCGAGACGGTCCTCACCGCCAACGACATGATCTGGCCGATCTTCGTCATCGAGGGCCAGGGCCAGCGCGAGCCCATCGGCTCCATGCCCATGGTGCATCGCCTGTCGGTGGACGAGGCGGTGCGCGCGGCCGTGCGCGCCCGAGACCTTGGCATCCCCGCCCTCGCCCTGTTCCCCAACACCGACCCGACCCTGCGCGACGAGAAGGGCGCGGAAGCCTTCAACGAGAACAATCTCGTCTGCCGGGCCGTGCGCGCGATCCGCAAGGAAGTCCCCGAGATCGGCGTCATGACCGACGTGGCGCTCGACCCCTACACGAGCCACGGCCACGACGGGCTGATGCGCGGCGACGAGATCCTCAACGACGAAACGGTCGAGGCGCTGATCCGTCAGGCGCTCAATCAGGCGCGCGCGGGCTGCGACATCGTCGCCCCCTCCGACATGATGGACGGGCGCATCGGCGCCATTCGCGCCGCGCTCGACAAGGAGGGCTTCGAGCAGGTGCAGATCATGGCCTATGCGGCGAAATACGCGTCCGCCTTCTACGGCCCCTTCCGCGAGGCGGTGGGCTCGGGCGGCCTGCTGCGCGGCGACAAGCGCACCTATCAGATGGACCCGGCCAATTCCGACGAGGCGCTGCGCGAAGTCGCGCTCGATCTCGAACAGGGCGCCGACATGGTGATGGTGAAACCCGGCCTGCCCTATCTCGACATCTGCCGGCGCGTGAAGGACGAGTTCGGCGCGCCGACCTTCGCCTATCAGGTGTCGGGCGAATACGCGATGATCATGGCGGCGGTGGAGCGCGGCTGGCTTGATCATGAAAAGGCGATGGTGGAAAGCCTCGTCGCCTTCAAGCGCGCAGGCTGCGACGGCGTGCTCACCTATTTCGCGCCCTTCGTCGCCGAGAAACTCGCGCGACAGGCCTGAAGACTCACTGGGTGAGATTGCGCCATCGCTGGCGCAGGCTCTCGCGCGTCTCGCGCCAGCTCTTGTCCACGCGCTCCCAGTTCACGAGCGGTCCCTCGCCGGCGGGATCGGCCAGACGACGCTGGTCGATGAGATAGGCGAAGCCCACCGTCAAAGCGGCGCCGACGATCATTCCAAACAAGGTGCGCATGAGTCCCGCTCCGCTCGAGTCCGGAGCGTCAACGCGCAGGCTGCGGCAGGGTTGCGCGGCGAATGCGAAACGCTCAGCCCGCGCCCGCGCGCCGGAACGACCATTCAGGCCGCGCGGCGCGGATCATCATCATCTCCGCGACGTTTTGCAGCGTGAGCAGGCCCACGACGACGCCCTCCTCGTCCACCACGCCCATGGCGGGCGCGCCGGCCTTGTTCATTTCGCGCAGGGCGAGATCGAGCCGGTCGCGCCGCCGCACGCTGGGCGCCGGCGTCAGGATCGCCATGCTCACCGACGCCATGGGCCCGGCCTCACGCAGCGCGCCGATCAGGCCGTCGCGGGTGAGCAGGCCCACCGATTTGCCGAAGGCGTCGACGACTGGGAAATCATGCTGCGGCGTCGCCAGAAGGATGTCGACCGCCTCCGCGAGATTGGCCTCGATCGGCACCGTGGCGAAACGCGTCTCCATCGCGTCCGCGACAAGGAGGCGCTGCGTCACGTCCTCAAGCCCGCTCGACTGCGCTTCCGCCGCCGCCGCCATGAAGACGAAAATCGCGATCAGCACGAGCAGCGGATTGCCGAACACAAGGCCCGCGAAGCCGAAGACGAAGGCGAAGCCCTGCCCGACCATGGCTGAAATGCGCGTGGCGCGCCCCTTGTCCATGCGTATGGCGAGCAGAGCGTTGAGCACGCGCCCGCCGTCCATCGGAAAAGCGGGGATGAGATTGAACAGAACGAGGAACAGATTGGCGCCGGCCAGACGCGCCATGAGGCCCAGTTCGGAATCCTGCACGCGCGCGAGGCCGGCTGAGACGCGCTCGGGCTGCGCGCTGAGCGCGAGATAGAGGAACAGGACGCCGGCGATGACGACATTCACCGCAGGGCCAGCTAGCGCGACCGCCAATTGCTGGCGGGGCTGCTCGGGCATGCGCTCGAGCGCGGCGACGCCGCCGATCGGCAGAAGCGTGACGTCGGGCGTCTCGATGCCATAGCGCCGCGCCATCAGGATATGGCCGAACTCATGGGCGAGAACGCAGGCGAACAGCAGCAGGATGAAGGCGACGCCGCCCCAGGCCGCCTCCGCGCCGCCCGAGCGCCAGGCTGACCATGCGATCCACGCCAGCAGCAGCGCGAACGTGACATGGATGCGCACCGCCGTGCCGGCGATCCGACCGATGGTGAGCGACCAGGACATAAACGCTCCCGCTTGCCGCGGCCCACGCCGCATGGCGTGAATGTGGTCGCCAAACGCGTCAAGAACAAGACGAAGCGGGCCTGCGGGCTTGCTCAACGCGCCCGCCTCCCCCAGATTAACGACTGTGCAGTCGAACGCCGCCAGACACGAAGGATCGCCCGCGCGATGACGTATCAACCCGCAGATCCCCCGGCCAGCGGACTGGCCCTGCCAGAGCGCGCCCTTGAGGGCGTGCGCAAGCGCAGGATTTTCGCCATCGCCTTCGACCTTGCGTTCGTGTCGCTCATCGTGGCGGCGCTGTTCGTCGTGCTGAGCGTTCTGGGCGTGGTGACGTTCGGCCTGACCTGGCTGCTTATCCCCCCGCTGTTTCCCGCGGTCGCGCTGCTCTACAACGGGCTCACCATATCCGGCCCGCGCCGCGCGACGCCCGGCATGCGGCTCATGGATCTGGAAATGCGGCTTGTGGACGGCGGGCGCACGCCCTTCCTCAACGCCGCCGTTCATGCGGTCCTGTTCTATCTGAGCTGGACCATCCTCACGCCCTTCGTGCTCGTCGTCTCGCTCGTGTCGCGCAACAAGCGCTGCCTGCACGACATGCTGTCGGGCGTGGTCGTCACGCGGCGACCCGATTGATCGGGGCGCCTGCGAGGGCTAATCTTGACGCGATGCGCCGCATGGGCTGGGGAGCGAGACAAGGGTGACGAGCGAACCGCGCGACGCGCCGCAATTTTATCTCACAGCTCCGGCGCCATGCCCCTATCTGCCGGGTCGTGAGGAGCGCAAGGTCTTCACGCATCTGATCGGCCGGCGCGCGGCCGCGCTCAACGACGCGCTCACCGAGAGCGGCTTTCGTCGCTCGCAGACCATCGCCTATCGGCCCGCCTGCGAATCCTGCCGCTCCTGCGTCTCCGTGCGCGTTCTGGTGGATGAGTTCCGCCCCACCCGCAACATGCGCCGCGTGGCGGAGGCCAACGCGGACCTGGTGGGCGCGCCCCTGTCGCCGCGCCCCACGTCGGAGCAATATTCGCTGTTCCGCACCTATCTCGACACCCGCCATTCCGATGGCGGCATGGCCGACATGAACGTGCTCGACTACACGATGATGATCGAGGACAGCCATGTGGAGACGCGCGTCGTCGAATATCGCCGGCGCGGACCCGACACCGCCATCAACGGGCGCGGAGCCGGCCCGCTCGTGTCCGTCTGCCTCACCGACGTGCTCACCGACGGTCTGTCGATGGTCTATTCTTTCTACGATCCCGAGCAAGCCGCGCGCTCGCTGGGCACGTTCATGATCCTCGACCATGTGGAGCGCGCGCGCCGGCTGGGCCTGCCCTTCCTCTATCTGGGATATTGGGTCGAAGGCTCGCGCAAAATGGCCTACAAGGGCCGGTTCCTGCCGCAGCAACGGCTCGTCGCCGGCGGCTGGACGCGGGTGGATCGATAGGCGCCTCGGTCAGCCGAAGCGATTGTTTTTCGGAAAGCCCTTCGGCGGCAGACGCCCGGCCTCGGCGCGCGCGCCGATCCACTCTTTCAGATCCGCCTTCGCCACGTTGAACGTGCGCCCGGCGCTGTCCTGCCAGGACAAGCCTTCCTTCAGCGCGAAGACGCGCGCGTCGGACAGGCCGCCGTCGCGGAAGCGCTGCAGCCGCACGCCCTTGCCGCGCGCCATTTCGGGAACGTCCGCAAGCGGGAAGACGAGCATCTTGCGGTTCTCGCCAATGGTGGCGACATGGTCGCCCTGCGCCTCGACGACGACGCACATGCGCGCGCCCGCGTCCACGTTAAGCACCGCCTTGCCCTTGCGCGTATTGCCGACCATCTCGTCCTGCGGCGCGACGAAGCCGCGCGCGTCGGAGGAAGCCACGAGCATTTTCGCGCCCGCCTTGTAGGGGAAGGCGGCGAACACGTCCGAGCCTTCCTCCACGTCCGCCATCAGGCGCACCGGCTCGCCGAACCCGCGCCCGCCCGGCAGTTTCGATGCGTCGAGCGTGAAGGCCCGCCCATTGGTCGCCATGAGCAGAATCTTCGACGTGGTCTCCGCGAAAAAGGCGGTCAGCAGCTCGTCGTCGCCCTTGAAAGTGAGGCCGGAGACGTCCGCCTGATGGCCCTTCATGGTGCGGATCCAGCCCTTGCGGCTCAGCACCACGGTGATCGGCTCGCGCTCGATCATCGCTTCCGTCAGGTCCACGTCGGCGACGACGGGCGCGATGTCGAAGGTCGTGCGGCGCTTGCCCATCTTCGTGTCGGGCGCGAACTTCTTTTTCAGTTCGCGGATCTGGTCGCGAATGGCTTTCCATTGCTTCGCCTCGTCGGCGAGCAGATCCTCGAGGCCGGACTTCTCGCGGCCGAGCGCGTCGTTCTCCGAGCGCAATTCCATTTCCTCAAGCCGGCGCAGGGAGCGCAACCGCGTGTCGAGCACGTAATTGGCCTGCGTCTCGCTCATGGCGAAACGCGCCATCAGCGCGTCCTTGGGCTCGTCCTCCTCGCGGATGATGCGGATCACCTCATCGAGATTGAGGAAGACGATCAGCATGCCGGCGAGCACCTCAAGCCGGTGCTCGATCTGGTCGAGCCGGTGGCGCGTGCGCCGCTGCAGCACGGCGCGACGATGGTCGAGCCATTGCTTCAGCGCCTCGTTGAGCGCGACCACGCGCGGCGTCACCCCGTCCACCAGCACGTTCATGTTGAGCGCGAAGCGGCTTTCAAGCTCGGAGAGACGGAACAGGGATTCCATCATGGTCGCGGGATCGACGGCGCGATTGCGCGGCTCGATCACGATGCGCACGTCCTCGGCGGATTCGTCGCGCACCTCCGCCACGAGCGGGAGCTTCTTCTCCTCGATCAGCTCGGCGAGCTTTTCGATCAGCCGGCTCTTCTGCACCATGTAGGGTATTTCGGTGACGACCGCGACCCACATGCCGCGCGCCCCCTCCTCGCGCGTCCAGCGCGCGCGGATGCGGAACGAGCCGCGGCCGGTCTTGTAAGCCTCGGCGATCTGCTCCGGCGCGTCGACGATGATGCCGCCGGTGGGGAAATCGGGCCCCTGCACGAAGGCGAGCAATTGCTCGCAGGTCGCACGCGGATTGGACACGAGATAAAGCGCGGCGTCGCACAGCTCCGCGAGATTATGCGGGGGAATGGACGTCGCCATGCCCACCGCGATGCCTTGCGCGCCATTGGCGAGCAGATGCGGCAGGGCCGACGGCAGAACGATGGGCTCTTTCTGGTCGCCCGAATAGTTTTCGCGGAAGTCGATCGCGTTTTCGTCGATGCCTTCCAGCAGAAGGCGCGCGACGTCGGTCATGCGCGCTTCGGTGTAGCGGTAGGCTGCGGCGGAATCGCCGTCGATATTGCCGAAATTGCCCTGCCCGTCCACGAGCGGATAGCGGGAGGAGAAGTCCTGCGCGAGACGCACGAGCGCGTCGTAGATCGCCTGGTCGCCATGGGGATGGAACGAGCCCATCACGTCGCCGACGATCTTCGCGCTCTTCTTGAAGGGCGAGCCGGGATCAAGCCGCAGGATGTTCATGCCGTAGAGAATGCGCCGGTGCACCGGCTTCAGCCCGTCGCGCGCGTCAGGCAGGGCGCGGCCCATGATGGTGGACAGCGCATAGGCGAGATAGCGCTCTTCCAGCGCCTCGCGCAGGCTGACGGCTTCTCCGGCCGGCTCGCTTGAGCCGCCGGGCGGCGGTGTGACGTTCTTTCCCATGCAGCCGGGTTACAGGAGCCCCCGAGTCGCCGCAAGTTCTTGTTCTGTGCTCGCCCGGACGGGCTTTCCCCCCGATTTTCACCTTGTCGCGGGACAACGCTTGCAAGTCACGATCAAGCCCCTTATTCGAAGGTTCGATTGCATTGCGACGAGGTCGATGGATCGCCGACGCGCCTCGCGCGTTGTGTTCCCGCGCGTCGTCGCCCATATCAATTTTCAGCCGCAGGTTGTCCCGTGACGTTCGCAGTAAGTCTTTATCCCGCGCGTCTTCTGCTTGTTTTCTCCCTTATCGCGGGCGCCGTCGCAATCGCCGTCGCCCTGCTCGTCTCGCCCGCCGCCTCCATTGAGACGCGCGGCGACGCGGGACCTGACGGATGCCGCCTCGTGCAGATCGCGCTCGACGAGGGCTATAGCATCTCCCGCGTGGAGGAGCGCCGGCTCTGCCCCTGACCCTGCCCGGCGATGAAAAAAGCCCGGCGTGAGAGCCGGGCTTTCCGAATGCGCGTGACGCGCCCGAAAGGGCGCGGGCCTCAATAGCGCGCGAGCACCGGCCCGGTGGCGACAGGCGCAGGCGACCAGAAGCGCCAGTTCACGCCCGCGCGCACCACATGCAGGCGGGTGTCGACCTTCAGATTCGCCGTCGCGAACCCGTAGTCGCGGTCGTAGATCGTCTTGTCGCCGAGATCGACATAGAGATATTCGGTCTTCAGGCTCAGGTTGGGCGTCATCGCATATTCAAGCCCCGCGCCAAGCGTCCAGCCGCTCATGTTCGCCTTGCGATTGAAAGTGAAGAGCTCGTCGCTGTCGATCGCGATGCCGATGTTGTTCTTCACCCGGCCCCAGGCCCAGCCGCCCGTGACATAAAGCAGGGTGCGGTCGAAGGCCGCCCAGCCAAGCCGCGCGCGCACCGTGCCCAGCGAGGTGAGCTCGCCGCCTGCGCGAAGGCCAAGGCCCAAGGAGTCCGAGCCGTTCCCGATCGTGGCGTCGAGATCCACGCGGCCGTCGACATTGGCGAAGGCGTAATCCGCCTCCACGCCGACCAGGAAGCCGGATCCGAACTGCCAATTGTAACCGATCTGCGCGCCGCCGAGGAACCCGTTCGAACTGACGCGGGCGCGGCCGTCGTAGCTGATGGACTCCTCGCCGCAGCCGATGCAGCCGCCGAAGGGGTAGCGGAACTCATTGCCGGCCATGCCGGCGTTCACGCCGACATAGAACCCGGTCCAGCTGAAGAACGGCGCGCCGACTGCGATCGGGGCCGGCGCGGCGGCGCGCGCGGGAAGATCGGCGGCGAGCGCGGCGGAGGACGCGGCCAAGGCGAGCGCGGCGACTGAGCCCAGCGCGATTTTGCGAACGTACATGAAAAGACTCCCAGCTCCAGTTTTCCACCGCAGCGCGTGCTGCGAGCTGGCCGTCCCAAAATGTCGGGATACGACCTAACTGGCCCCAAGCTAACCGAGACTCCGCCCCAATGCTGTATCTATCCCGCAACACACGGTAGTTTTGTAAGCGATTATATTACTTTATGAAAGCTTATTGTTACGTTTAGCTTAGCATTGAAAATCACCGCGAGATCAGGACTCAAGCGCCGCGAGACGGGCCAGATAGGCCCGCCGGGCCTCCGGCTCATCCCGGCCTCGGGGTGTGAGCACGTCACGGGCGAAGAAGCGCCCGACCAGCGCGAAGCCCGCCAACACGTCCGCCCGCGGCGGCGCTGATTCGCTCTCCCCGTCCGGACGCAGAAAAGGCGGCAGCGGCAGCAGGCGATCGGCGTAAGGCGCGCCCGCCTGCGCGCTCACGGCCCGCCCGGTGCGCGGCGACACATAGACGAGATCCTCCCTCGCCCCGGTGGCGGCGCATTCGGACAGATCGAGTCCGAACCCCAGCTGCGCCAGCACGGCGAGTTCGAAGCGCACCATCAGCGCGGGCGCGCGGCGCGCATCGGCCAGATGGTCGCACAGGGCTTCGCCAAGCGCCCACAGCGCCTCGTGCGGATCGCGTTCAGGCAGCAGCCGCAGCCATTCGCCGATCAGGTTGAGGCCCGCCAGCGCGAGGCCGGATTCGATCAGCGCGCCCGCGCGTTCGCGCAGCGGCTCCACCGCATAAACGCCCAGATGCTCCTCGAGCCGCGCGCGCCAGATCGCGCCCACGCTGTTGCCCGGCTGCAGGAAGGGCTGCATGCGCCGCGAGCGTCCGCCCTTCACCACGCCCATGTGGCGACCATGCTCACGCGTCATCAATTCGAGAATGACGCTGGTCTCGCCATGTCTGCGCAGGCCGATGATGAGCCCCTCGTCGCGCCATTCCATGCGCTCAACCCCGTCCGGCCTTCCACAGGAGCGTCGCGGCGGCGAACACGCCCAGCATCATCGCGCCGCAAAACAGCGCCACGCCCGCCCAGCCATGGCTCTCCCAGAACAGGCCGCCCAGCGACCCTGCGGCCCCGCCGCCTACATAATAGAACAGGAGATAGAGCGAGGAGGCCTGCGCGCGATCCTTGTCCACCAGCGCGGAGGCCCATGAACTGGCGATCGCATGGGCGCCGAAAAAACCGAAGGTGAGCACGAGCAACCCCGCGACGATCGCGGGCAGCCAGTCCGGCGTCATCAGCGCGAGGCCGAAGATCATCGTCGCGACGGAGGCCGCGAAGACCGGCCCGCGTCCATGCCGGCCCGCAAGCGCGCCCATGACGGCGGAGGCGAAACTGCCCATCGGATAAGCCAGAAACACAAGGCCCGCGACCGCCTGTCCGAGAAGGAACGGCGCGCCCTGCAGGCGGAAGCCGAGATAATTGTACACGGTCATGAAACTGCCGAGCATCAGGAAGCCCGCGCACAGCAGAACCGCGATGCCCGGATTGCGCGCGCAGGCGATCAGCGAGGCGACGAGCTTACGCAGGTCCGGCGTGCGCGCAACGAACTGGCGCGAGGCCGGCAAAGCGCGCCAGAACACGAGCGCGCAGGCGAGCCCCAGCGCGCCAAGCCCCGCCATGCCAAGCCGCCATGATCCATAATCGGCGCCGAAATCAGCAAGCCAGGCGACGACCAGACGCCCCGACATGCCGCCGAAGGCGCTGCCGCCGATGTAAAGCCCCACCGCAGGCGCGACCGCCTTGGGCTCCATCTCCTCGCCCAGATAAGCAAGCGCCACCGCGGGCATGCCGCTCAGCGCGACGCCCGTCAGCGCGCGCAGCCACAGGATCTGCGTCCAGTCGGGCGCAAACGCCACCACGAGCGTCAGCAAGGAGGAGGCGATCAGCGCGCCCAGCATCATCGGCTTGCGGCCCACCACTTCAGAGGCGGAGCTGGCGAACACCATCGCCACCGCCATCGTGACCGCGGTGAGCGACAGCGCGAGCGAGCTTTCCGCAGCGCTGACGCCGAAGGTTTGCGCAAACAGCGGCAAGACCGGCTGCACGCTGTAGAGCAGCGCAAAAATGGAGAAGCCGCAGGCGAAGATCGCGATGTTGATGCGCCGGAACGCCGGCGTGCCGGCGGCGATGCGCGGACGCTCTCCAGCGTCCGGCGCGAAAGGCGCGGGCGCGCTCACTCCTTGGGGAACTCCAGCCCCATCTCGCGATAGCGCTCGGGGTCGTCGATCCAGTTCTCGCGCACTTTGACGAACAGGAAGAGATGGGTCTTCTGCTCAGAGGCCTCCGCGATGTCCTTGCGCGCGGCCGCGCCGATGGACTTGATCGTAGAGCCGCCCTCGCCCAGCACGATCTTGCGATGGCCTTCGCGCGTCACAAAGATCGTCTGCTCGATGCGCGCGGATCCGTCGGGAAGGTTCTTCCACTGGTCGGTCTCGACGGTGATCTGGTAGGGCAATTCGTCGTGCAGGCGCTCGAAGATCTTCTCGCGCGTGATTTCGGCGGCGAGCTGGCGCAGCGGCGCGTCGGAGATCTGGTCCTCAGGGTAGAGCCATGGCCCGGGCTTCATCATGTCGGCGAGCTTCGCCTTCATCGTCTCCACGCCATGGCCGCGCAGGGCGGAGATCATGAAGGTCTCCTCGAACGGCAGGATCGCGTTGACCTTCTGCGCAAGCTCCAGAAGCTTCTCCACCTCGAGCGTGTCGATCTTGTTGAGCGCGAGGCATTTGCGCTGGCGCACGCCCTTGAGCCGCTCAAGAATTTGACTCGCCTCCTCATCGAGGCCCTTGCGCGCGTCGATCAGCAGGCACACCACGTCCGCTTCGTCCGCCCCACCCCAGGCGGAGACGACCATGGCCCGGTCGAGCCGCCGCTTGGGGCGGAAAATGCCGGGCGTGTCCACGAAAATGATCTGCGCCGCGCCATGCAGCGCGATGCCGCGCACCTGCGCGCGCGTGGTCTGCACCTTGCGCGAGACGATGGAGACTTTCGCGCCCACGAGCGCGTTGAGAAGCGTCGACTTGCCGGCGTTGGGGGCGCCGATCAGGGCGACGAAGCCGCATCGCGTGTTTTCAACTTCGCTCACGAGCCTGCACGCTCCCTGTTGTCGACGCCCTCGCGGGCCATGAAGGCGCGTGCGGCGGCCTGTTCGGCGAGCCGCTTGGAGGCGCCCTCGGCCTGAGTCGGGGCGAAGCCAGCCACTTCGACCTCGATGACGAATTTCGGCGCGTGGGCGGGGCCCGATCGGCCCGCCTCACGATAGATCGGCGTGTCGAGGCCGCGCGCCTGCGCCCATTCCTGCAGCGCGGTCTTGGGATCGCGCAGCGGACGGCGCGGCTTCATCATGCGCTCGCTCCATGTGCGCTGCACGAGATCGCGCGCCGCATGGAAGCCGGCGTCGAGATAGACCGCGCCGATCACGGATTCGCACACGTCGCCCAGAATGGCGACCTTCTTGGCGCCGCCCGTCTGCGCCTCGCCGCCGCCAAGCCGCAAGTGTTCGCCCACGCCCCATTCGCTCGCCACGTCCGCGCAGGTCTCCTTGCGCACGAGCTCCGCGAGCCGCTGGGACAATTCGCCTTCGGCCGCCTTGGGGAAGGCGGCGTAGAGCATGTCGGAGATCGCAAGGCCGAGCACGCGGTCGCCGAGAAATTCAAGCCGCTGGTAAGAATCCACGCGCGCGCCTTTCGTCGCCACCGCGCTCACATGGGTGAGCGCGCGTTCGATCAGGCTGCGATCGCCGAACCGGTGGCCGATCCTCTCCTCGAGCGCGGCGATGTCCGGCTTCGGTTTTCGCGCCATGTCAACGCACCGGCGTGAACAGGCGGTTCCACCGCAGGCTCCAGGGCCAGCGCCAGAACTGCCAGACGCTCTCGCCCTCCTCCACCGAGAAGAAGACGATCTCCGCGCGGCCGACGAAATTCTCCAAAGGCACGAAGCCCACGCCCGCATCCGCCGGCGCGACGCGCGAGTCAGTGGAATTGTCGCGATTGTCGCCCATCATGAAATAATGGCCCGGCGGCACTTCATACACGCCGGTGTTGTCGTAGAAGCCGCGGTCGCCGTCGCGCTCGATGATGCGATAGCTCACCCCATTGGGCAGGGTCTCGCGATAGGTGGCGGCTTCCGACTCGCGGCCGAAAGCGTCGCGCGTGCGCACGCTCTCCACCCGCTCGCGCGGCAACGCCTGCCCGTTGAGATAGAGACGACCGTCGATCAATTGCACCTTGTCGCCCGGCAGGCCGATCACGCGCTTGATGTAATCGGTCGAGCCGTCGCGCGGCAGTTTGAAGACGGCGATGTCGCCGCGCTGCGGCTCGGAGCTGAAGATGCGTCCGCTGAAGAGGTCCGGCGAGAAGGGCAGCGAGTGCTTCGAATAGCCGTAGGAATATTTGGAGACGAAGAGGTAGTCGCCGATCAGCAGCGTCGGGATCAGCGAACCCGAGGGAATGTTGAAGGGCTGGAACAGGAGCGTGCGCACCACAAGCGCAATCAACACCGCCTGAATGACGACCTTGACGGTTTCGCCCAAGCCCTCGTCCTTTTTCGTCACGTTGAGCCTTCCTGCGCCTGAAGGGGGCCTCAAATGCAGGCGCCCAATGCGGAAAATGGGTCCGGAAGACGCGCCGGAGAGGGCCGCCGCCGGTCAAATCGACCACGCCTCGTATACTCGCCGCCGGCGCCCGCGCCAAGGCCAAACCCCTGCCCCTGGCGGCGCCGACCAGCTCAAGCCCGCGCCCGCTCCGGCAACGCTTCTATGACGACAAACGCTTGAGCCCACGGGTGATCGTCCGTGATCGTCAGATGCAGCACGGGCCGGTGGCCCGCCGGCGTAAGTCCGTTGAGACGCGCCAGCGCGCTCCCCGTCAGCTCCAGCGTGGGCTTGCCGCTGGGCAGGTTCACCACGCCCATCTCGCGCCAGGCGATTCCCATGCGCAGCCCCGTCCCGAGCGCCTTGGCGCAGGCCTCCTTGGCCGCGAAGCGCTTGGCGTAGGAGGCCGCGCGGGCCGCCCGACGCTCCGAGCGCGCCCGTTCGGCGCCCGTGAAGCAGCGCGCGACGAAGCGCTCGCCGAAGCGCTCCAGCGTCGCCTCCACGCGCCGGATGTCCACGAGGTCCGCGCCGATGCCCAGGATCATCTCAGCCCGCCCGCCCGCGGCCTTCGTCCATCGCCGCGCGCATTTTGCGGATGGCTTCAGGCAGGCCGAGGAAGATCGCCTCGCCCATCAGGAAATGGCCGATATTGAGCTCCACGATCTGCGGCAGCGCCGCGATCTTGCGCGCGGTGTCGAAATCCAGCCCATGGCCTGCATGGCATTCGATCCCCAATTCCGCCGCGCGCGCAGCCGCCACGCGGATGCGGCCGAACTCATGATCGGCCTTCGCGACCTCGCCATGAAAGAGCGCGTCGCACCAGGAACCCGTGTGCAATTCCACCACCGGAGCGCCGATGGATTTTGACGCCTCCAGCGCCTCCAGCGAGGGCTCGATGAACAGCGACACCCGCACGCCTGCGCGCGCAAGCTCCGCGGCGACGAGCTTGAGATGGTCGTGGGCCGTCACAACGTCGAGCCCGCCCTCGGTCGTGCGCTCGCTGCGCTTCTCGGGCACGAGGCAGGAGGCGTGCGGGCGGGTGCGCAGAGCGATCGCCACCATTTCGTCGGTCGCGGCCATTTCGAAATTGAGCGGCTTTGAAATTTCGCGCTTGAGCCGCGCCATGTCCTCGTCGCGGATGTGGCGGCGATCCTCGCGCAGATGGGCCGTGATGCCGTCGGCGCCGGCGGCGATGGCGGCGAGCGCCGCGCGCACGGGGTCGGGATGGGCGCCGCCGCGCGCATTGCGGACGGTGGCGACGTGATCGACGTTGACGCCGAGGCGGAGGTGAGGTGCGGACATGATCGGGCTCTGGCGCCGGGCGGCGCGGCCCGGCTCTGGATACCTAAGCCCCGCAGGCGCTCCCGACAAGCCGCGCCGCCGCTTACTCCGCAGCGGCCGTGATCTCGCCCGTGCGCATCTGGGTTTCGAGCAGTTTGCGATAGACGCCGCCGGGCCTGCGCATGAGGTCTTCGTGGCGCCCGTCCTCGACGATGCGCCCCTTGTCGAACACGAGGATGCGGTCGAGCCGCTGGATCGTGGACAGGCGATGGGCGACGACCAGCGTGGTGCGCCCTTTCGACAGCCGGTCGATCGCCTCGCGGATATAGGCCTCGGACACGGAATCGAGGCTCGAAGTCGCCTCGTCGAGCACGAGGATCGGCGTGGCCGCCAGAATGGCGCGCGCAATGGCGACGCGCTGGCGCTCGCCGCCGGAAAGCTTGACGCCGCGCTCGCCCACCAGCGTGTCGTAGCCGTTGCGCAGGCCCTTCACGAACAAATCGACATGGGCGAGCCGCGCGGCCTCCTCGATCTCCGCCGCCTCCGCCTGCGGGCGGCCATAGGCGATGTTCTGCGCAAGCGAGCGGTGGAACAGCACCGGGTCCTGCGGCACGAGGCCGATCGCGCGGCGCAGCGATTTCTGCGTCACCTGCGCCACGTCCTGCCCGTCGATGAGAATGCGCCCGCTGTCTACGTCATACATGCGCTGGATCAGCTTCACGAACGTCGACTTGCCCGCGCCTGAATGACCCACGAGGCCGACGCGCTGGCCCGCGGGGATGACGAGCGAGAAATCCTCGTAGAGCGCCTGCGTCGCGCCCGCATAGCGGAAGGTGACGCTCTCAAAGGCGATGCGCCCGCTTGTCACCTCGATGTCGCGCGCGCCCGCCGCGTCGGCGACCTGCAAGGCGGCGTCGCGGAACTCAAGCACGTCGTCCATGTCGTTCACTGTGCGCTGCACGGTGCGCACATGCTGGCCGATGTCGCGCAGGTAGCCGTTGATGAGAAACTGAGTCGCGATGAGGCTTGCGAAATCGCCCGGGCTCGCCTCGCCGCGGCTCCACAGCACGACGCCGGACACGAGCATGCCCGTCTGCAGGCCGATCAGCATGACGGATTGCACGATGCCGCTGACCGCGCTGCGGTCCCAGGAGCGGATCGCGCGCCATTCCCAATTGCGCGCCACCTCGAGGAACATGCGGTCCTCGCGCCCTTCGGAGGCGAAGCTCTTCACGGCCTGATTGCCGGAGATGGAATCCGCCAGCGCGCCGCTCATGCGCGAATCCCATTCGCGCGCGGCGATATTGGCGGGGCGCACATAATAAACGGAAAGCGCGATGGTGACGGCGAGGAAGACAACGATCGAGCCGGCGACGAAGGCGCCCAGCGCAGGCCAGCGCAGCCAGAAGGCGACGCTGACGCCCACCACCACCACGAAAGCGGGCAGCAGGCCGAAGGCGAGCGTGTCGGTGAACGTGTCATAGGCGGTCATGCCGCGCGTGATCTTGCGCACGGTGGAGCCTGCGAAAGCGTTCGCATGCCAGTCTGCGGAAAAGCGCTGCACTTTCGCAAAGGCGTCGCGGCCGATGGCGACCATGGCGCGCGCGCTCATGCGGTTGACGAGAAAGGTCACCACCTGTCGGGCGAGCGCGAAGGCGGCCCCAAGCCCGATGAACCAGAACAGCGCGCGATAGGCGGGCGCGGTGTCGCCGGGCGCGCTCGTCACAATGGCGTCCACCACCGCGCCGGAGGCGAGCGGCACCATGACGTCGATCAGCGTCGAGACGATGCGCGCAACGACGAGCGTGCCGAACAGAGCCGGAAACATAAACCAGTAATGCGTGACGAACCGCAGCACGCGGCCGTATTTCGATGCGCTTTTCATCTCGTCTCCGGCGGATGGGGCGGGGGCGCGGGCCTCACCCGGTCACGCGTTCGGCCTTCGACACCACGCTCGTCGCCTTGAGCTGGGAAAGAAGGCCGGTCAGGTGTTTGAGGTCACGCACCTCAAGATCGATCACGATGTCGCGCACGTCGGGCGATTTCGTGACGAAGGCCACGTGGTCGATATTGGCGCCCGTCTCGCCGATCACGCCTGCGATGGCGGCAAGCGTGCCGGGTTCGTTGATGGCCGAGACGACGATCTGCGCGGGGAAGAGATCGGCGCTGTCGCCCTCGATGTCCCAGCGCACGTCGAGCCAGCGCTCCGGCTGGTCGTCGAACTGGGTGAGCGTGGGCGACTGGATCGGATAGATGGTGATGCCTTCGCCGGGCGTGAGAATGCCCACGATGCGATCGCCGGGAACCGCGCCCCCCTTGGGCGAAAAGCGCACCGGCAGATCCCCGCGCAAGCCGCGGATGGGAATGGAATGATGCGCCTTGGCGCCTTCCGGCACTTTGAAGACGACGCTCGCCGCCTTGCGCAAGCCGAACCAGCCGGAATCGGCTTTCGGCGCGGCCGCCCCCACGGTGCGCTCGGCCACGAATTCCGGGTGCACCGCTTTCACCACATCGCCGGAGAACATTTCGCCGCGGCCGACGGCTGCGAGCGCGTCGTCGACGTGGTTGCGCGCCAGCCTCGGCAGCGCCGCCTTTAGCTTTTCGTCCGAAAATGTTTTGCCAGCCCGCTCGAAGGCGCGGCGCACGATCTGGCGGCCGAGTTCCGCATATTGCGCGCGCACCGCGTCGCGCGTCGCCCGGCGGATCGCCGCGCGCGCCTTGCCCGTGACCACGAGGGATTCCCATGCCGCCGGCGGCGCCTGCCCTTCCGCCGTCACGATATGCACTTCGTCGCCGTTATTCAGTTCGGACAGGAGCGGAGCGATGCGCCCATTGATGCGCGCGCCCACCGCCTTGTTGCCGATGTCGGTGTGCACCGCATAGGCGAAGTCGATCGGCGTCGCGCCGCGCGGCAGCGCGATGAGCCTGCCCTTGGGCGTGAAGCAGAACACCTGATCGTGAAACAATTCGAGCTTGGTGTGCTCGAGAAACTCCTCCGGCGTGTCGCCCTCGCCCAGCATTTCGATGGTGCGGCGCAGCCAGCGATAGGCGCGGCTCTCGCGCTCCAGCGCCTCATTGTCGGCCGCGCGCCCGTCCTTGTAGAGCGTGTGCGCGGCGATGCCGTTTTCCGCGATCTCGTCCATCTCGCGCGTGCGCACTTGCAGCTCCACCCGCTGATGGCCGGGGCCGATCACGGTGGTGTGCAGCGAGCGGTAATCGTTCTGCTTGGGCGTGGAGATGTAATCCTTGAAGCGGCCGGGAACGGTCGGCCATTTCGTATGCACCACGCCGATGACGCGATAGCAATCCTCGACCGAATCCACGATCACGCGAAAGCCGAAAATGTCCGACAATTGCTCGAAGGAGACGGATTTGCGCTCCATCTTGCGCCAGATCGAATAAGGCGCCTTCTGCCGGCCCTTCGCCTCCGCCTGAATGCCGCGCGCGCGCATTTCTTCGGTAAGCTCGCGCTCAATGCGCGCGATGATGGCGCCGTTCTTCTCGCTCAGGTCGACGAGCCGCGCCTCGATCATCGCCGCCGCCTCCGGCCACAGCGTGCTGAAGGCGAGCTTCTCCAGTTCGTCGCGCAGGCCCTGCATGCCCATGCGCCCGGCGAGCGGCGCGTAGATGTCGAGCGTCTCCTCCGCGATCCGCCGCCGCTTGGCTTCGGGCACGAAATGCAGCGTGCGCATATTGTGCAGCCGGTCGGCGAGCTTCACGAGCAGCACGCGCACGTCGGAGGCGATGGCGAGCAGGAGTTTGCGGAAGTTCTCCGCCTGTTCGGCGCGCTTGGAGACGAGGTCGAGCTTCTTGAGCTTGGTGAGCCCGTCCACGAGGCGGGCGATCTCGGCGCCGAAAACCTGCTCGATCTCCTCCTGCGTGGAATCGGTGTCCTCAACGGTGTCGTGGAGCACGGCGGCCACGATGGTGGCGTCGTCGAGCCTCAGCTCGGTGAGGATGGCGGCGACTTCGAGCGGATGGGTGAAATAGGGGTCGCCGGAGGCCCGCCTCTGCGCGCCATGGGCGCGCATGGCGTAGACATAGGCCTTGTTCAGCAGCTCCTCGTCGGCGTGCGGATTATACCGACGCACGCGATCGACGAGTTCATACTGCCGCATCATTGGACTGGCTTTTCCCGTTCGTGGAGAGACGACGGGACGAATATCGGCCCTTCAGGCCGGGGCGACAAGCTTTAACTGTCCGCCGCCCGTCACACAGGCGCGCGCGGAAGCGCCGCTGGGGCGCTTACTCGCCCTCGTCTTCCGTCTCAGCCGGGGGAACGAGGCCCTCGAGCCCGCGCAGCAGGTCCTCTTCGGTCATGCGGTCGAACTGGACGTCGCCAGCCGCATCGGCCCCAGCGTCGGCGGCGGCGGCGAGCGCCGGCACCACGTCGGTCTCCGGCTCGTCGACCTCGACATGCTTCTGGAGCGAGTGGATCAGGTCTTCCATCAAGTCCGCCGGCTGCATCGTGGCGTCGGCGATCTCGCGCAGCGACACGACCGGGTTCTTGTCGTTGTCGCGAGCGACGGTGATCGGCTGGCCCGCCGAAATCAGGCGCGCGCGATGGCTGGCGAGCAGAACGAGATCGAAGCGGTTCTCGACCTTGTCGATGCAATCTTCGACGGTGACGCGCGCCATGGGGGCCTCCTCGGGCGAAATGGACCGGGCTTTGCGGAAAGCGAGCCTGATAAACCATTGCGCGCGCGGGCGCAACCGCCGCCTTGGCCGCCCGGGGCCTGGGAAGCATGGCCGGGAGCGGCCATCGCGAAACAATGTAACGCTTAAGTTAATAAGCTGCAATGTTGGGGTTAAGTCTTTGACTTTCGCCAGTGGGGCGAACTTTACGCCTTGACTTCACCGGATCGAAGGAATGATTGTGACAGTGGAAGTCTTGCGCGGCGTTTTGCGCGCAGGCGGCGTCGGTACCGGGTTGCGACGTCGCTTTTGCTGACAATTTTATTGCGGCTACCAAGTCGTTCAGAGAACCCGACGCGGATGTTACAATGGCTGACCAAGAGCGAATCGCGCTGTTCATCGATGGCGCGAACCTTTACGCGACCGCCAAATCCCTCGGCTTCGACATCGACTACAAGCGCCTGCTGAAAGAGTTTCAGGGCAAGGGTCGTCTGATCCGCGCCTTCTACTACACGGCGCTGGTCGAAGATCAGGAATATTCGTCCATCCGTCCGCTCATCGACTGGCTCGACTACAATGGCTACGCCGTGGTCACCAAGCCCACGAAGGAGTTCGTCGACTCGCTGGGCCGCCGCAAGGTGAAGGGCAATATGGACATCGAGCTCGCGGTGGACGCGATGGAGATGGCCGAGCGCATCGACCACATGGTGCTGTTCTCTGGCGACGGCGACTTCCGTTGCCTCGTTGAAGCGGTGCAGCGCAAGGGCGTGCGCGTGTCGGTCGTCTCCACCATCACCACCCATCCGCCGATGGTCGCCGACGAGCTGCGCCGCCAGGCCGACGAATTCGTGGACCTGCTCCAGCTCGCCCAGCGCATCGGCCGCGATCCAGTGGAGCGCACCGAGCGTCCGCAGCGCTTCACGCAGGAGCGCCGCCCCCTGCAGGCGCCCGCCGCCAATCCGCAGGCGGTCCCCACCGACGCCGACGACTAAGCGCGCGAAGGCCCGCCCTTGGCCCGCGCGGCGAAATCTGCGCAAAAGCCTGCGCCGAAAACCGCCTCGCGCGCAGCCCTGCGCGCCGCGGAGCCTGACGTCGATTGTCCGCTCTGCCCGCGCCTCGTCGCCTTCCGCGAACAGGCGCGCGCGCAGGAGCCAGGCTGGCGCAACGCCCCGGTCCCCGCTTTCGGTCCGCCCGACGCGCGGCTGATCATCGTGGGGCTGGCGCCGGGCCTGCGCGGCGCGAACCGCACGGGCCGGCCCTTCACGGGCGATTTCGCCGGCGACCTCCTGTTCGAAACCCTGCGCAAGACCGGCTTCGCCCGGGGCGTCTACGAGGCGCGGCCCGACGACGGGCTGACGCTGATCGACTGCCGCATCGTCAATGCGGTGCGCTGCGTGCCGCCGCAGAACAAGCCCACGCCGCAGGAAATCGCCACCTGCCGGCGCTTCCTCGCGCCGCATTTTCCGTTGGAGCAAGCGGCGGGCGCCCCGCCTCCGCGCGCTGCTGTGGCGCTGGGGCGCATCGCCCATGAGAGCCTGCTGCGCACGCTGGGCGCGCGGCTCGCCGCCTTCCCCTTCGCCCATGGCGCGGAGCATGAGCCCGTGGAGGGCCTGCGCGTCTTCGACAGCTATCACTGCTCCCGCTACAACACGAACACCGGCGTGCTCACAGCGCCGATGTTCGAAAGCGTGTTCGCCCGCGTGCGCGACTACCTCACAAGCCTCAATCGGCGCTGATCCCTGCGTCCCGGATCACCGCGCCCCAGCGCACGATCTCCTTGGGCGTGTAATCGGCGAGATATTCCGGCGTGCGCCGCTCACGCGGCGGAATGCTGACGCCGATCTTGAACAGCCGCTCGCGCACCGAGGGCGTCTCCACCGCATCGTCCACCGCTTTCGCAAGCTTGCGCACGATCGCCTCCGGCGCGCCCTTGGGCAAAAGCAGCGCCTGCCATGAGCCGCAGTCGAGCGTGGGCAGCCCCTGCTCCTCGGTTGTAGGGACGTTGGGCAGCATTGGCACGCGGTCGCGACCGAGAATGGCGATTGCCTTGATGTTGCCCGCCTCCACCTGCGCGCCCACCGAGGCGATCTGTTCGGCCATGAAGTCGAGCCGGCCCGCGATCAGGTCTTGCAACGCAGGCCCCGCGCCGCGATAGGGCACGTGGGTGATCTTGGTGCCGTTGATTTTGTCCATGATCAACGGGCACACGTGGCTTCCAGAACCAACGCCGGCCGATCCATACACAGCCTTGCCCTCGTTCGCTTTCATATAGGCGAAGAAGCCTTTCATGTCGCTTGCCGGCAGATCCTTGCGCGTGACGAGCACGCGCGCCTGGTCGGCGAACATGGTGACGAAGGTGAAGTCCTTGTTGCCGTCCACCAGCGGCTTCTTGTAGATGGCCTGATTCTGCGCGAGCACGGCGCTGCCGCCATAAAGCACCATATAGCCGTCGGGCGCGGCCTGCGCGACGCGCTGCGAGCCGATCATGCCGCCCGCGCCGGCGATGTTCTCCACCACCATCTGCTGGCCAAGCAATTCGGTGACGCGCGAGGCGAGAATGCGCGCGACCGTATCGACCGGGCCGCCGGCGGCGTAAGGCACGACGAGCGTGATGGGCCGGCTGGGCCAGTTCGCCTCCTGCGCGTTCGACACGCCGCAGAACGCGATGGCGCCCGCAAACGCAAATGCGAGACGTTTGCAAATCATCTCCCCCTCCTGGCCCTTCTGGCTCGCTTTATGACGCCTCTGCGCAGGCGATCGGCGAAGCATGTCTCATGGGACGGAAAAGACAAGGGCGCGCTTGCGCCCCGCGCCCGCAACGCATAAGAAGGGCGCGCATTGGGGAGTAGTTGGCGCCCGCGAGGGCGCAGCGTCGTCAACAGACTGGGCGAACCGCACGTGCGGAGGCCCTGGCGGCGCGGGCGGAGGACGCTTCAACGAGACCGATGCGGGACGCCGGAAAGGCGCGCCGCATTCGTCGAGGTCCATTGATGCTCCAGACCGCCATCATCGCATTCAGCCTGTCCACGGACGCTTTCGCCGCCTCCATCGCCAAGGGCGCCCGCTTTCCCGGCCTCACGCTATGGCGCTCGACATGGATCGCGCTTGGCTTCGGCGTGCTTGAGGCGACCGCGCCGCTGATCGGCTATCTGCTCGGCATGCAATTCGCCGACGTGATCGACGATTACGATCACTGGATCGCCTTCACCCTGCTCGGCCTGCTGGGCCTGCGCATGGTGTGGAAGAGCATCCATGAGGAGCCCGGCGAGGGCGAGGAGAAAGGCCCCATCAATCCCAGCTGGACTGCGGTCGTCGTGACTGCGGCGGGCACAAGCGTCGACGCCACAGCCGTCGGCGTGACGCTGGCGCTGGTGAGCGACAACATTCCGCTCACCCTGCTTGCGATCGGCGTCGTCACATTCTCCATGACCTTCTTGGGCCTACGCCTTGGCGGCGTTCTGGGCGCGCGCACCGGGCGCTATGCGGAGTTTCTCGGCGGCGTGGCGCTCGCAGCCATCGGCGCGAACATTCTCGTCACCCACCTGACGCGCTGAAAGCGTCCGCTTCCCGCGCTCAGCGCGCGTAACGGCTCTTCGGGCGCGGCAGGCCGAGATTTTCGCGCAAGGTGGCGCCTTCATATTCCTTGCGGAAGATCCCGCGCTTCTGCAGCTCGGGCACGACGAGCCTGCAGAAATCATCGTGTTGGCCGGGCATATAGGGCGGCATGACGCAGAAGCCGTCGCAGGCGCCGGCGACGAACCATTCCTCCATGTAATCGGCGACCTTCTTCGGCCCGCCATGAATGGCGTTCTTGCCGCGCGCGCCCGCGCAGCGCTCGCCCAACTGGCGGATCGTCAGATTCTCGCGCCGCGCCATTGCGACGATGCTGTCGTAGTGGCCCTTGCTGCCATTGGTGGGCGGCAGCGGATCGGGCAGCGGCTCATCGAGCGGATAGGGAGAGAGGTCCATCCCGCCGAGCATGGTGGAGAGGATCTCGCGGCCGACCATGGGATGAATGAGCGATTGCAGCAGATTGAAATCCTCCGCCGCCTTGTCGTCGCTCTCCGCCACGACGACGCTCAGGCCCGGCAGGATTTTCAGGTGATCGCGTTCGCGGCCATAACGCGCCATGCGCGACTTCACGTCGTCGTAATAGGCCTTCGCCTCGGGAATGTTGAGATGGGGCGAGAAAATCGCCTCGGCGAATTCCGCCGCAAGCTCGCGCCCCTCGTCGGAGGCGCCCGCCTGCACCATCACCGGATAGCCCTGCGGCGAACGCGGAATGTTGAGTGGCCCACGCACCTTGAAATGCGCGCCTGCGTGATTGAGCTCATGGCGCTTGGCGGGATCGAAATAAAGACCGGCCTCAACGTCGCGCACGAAAGCGTCGTCCTCCCACGAATCCCACAGACCCTGCACGACCTGCGCGAATTCGCGGGCCCGGCTGTAGCGCTCCTTGTGGGCGAGCACGCCGTCGCGTCCGAAATTCGCGGCCTCGGCGGGCTGGGTGGAGGTGACGAGATTCCAGCCTGCGCGCCCATGGCTGATATGGTCGAGCGAGGCGAACTTGCGCGCGAGATTAAAGGGCTCCTGATAGGTGGTGGAGGCCGTAGCGGTGAGCCCGATGCGCGAGGTCGCCATGGCGAGCGCGGAGAGCAGCGTCAGGGGCTCGAAATGCGCGATGAACTGGACCGAGCGCGAAATCGCGTCCACATGCGCGTTGCGCGAAGCGTTGCCATCGGCGAGGAAGATCATGTCGAACTTCGCCGCCTCCGCCTTGCGCGCCGCATCGACGTAATGTTCGATGCTGACGTTGGCGTCAGCCTGCGCGCGCGGGTGGCGCCATGACGCCACGTGATGGCCGGTCGGGTTGAAGTAGGCTGCAAGCTTCATCTGCTTGGTCATGCGTCGTCTCCCGGCGCGCGCGGCGCCTCGTAATCGGCAAGCGTCCATGCGCCTTTGTGGCGGCGCGCAACGCCGCGCAAGTCCGCGACCGTCCTGCAGCCCAATTGCCCCATGGCGGCGCGCAGGTCCTGCGTATAGACGTTGATGAGATGGCCCGGCCCCGCCGCGCCCAGCGCGCCAAGGCTCCACAGGAAAGATTTGCCCGCGAAGGCGGCGTCAGCGCCGCAGGCGATGGCGCGCGCGACGTCCACGCCCGAGCGCACGCCGCTGTCGAAGATGATCGTCATCTTGTCGCCCGCCGCCGCGCGCACGGCGGGGAGCGCGTCGATGGAGGCGGGCAGCGCGTCGATCTGCCGGCCGCCGTGGTTGGTGACGAACAGGCCGTCGACGCCCATGGCGGCGGCGCGCTGCGCATCGGCGGGATGCAGCGCGCCCTTCAAGACGAGCGGGCCTTTCCACACGTCGCGATATCTCGCGATCTCCTCCCAGGTGAAGGCGCCGCCCTGTTCGCGCTTGATGAAGGCGGCCGCCTCCTCGAGGCTGGCGGTGGGTTTCATGTATGGCGTGAGCGAGGCGAAGCGTGGAATGCCGTTCTTCAGGAGAGAGGCGGTCCACCAGGGCGAACGCGCCGCATCAAGACGCAGCCGCATGGTCAGCTTGAACGGATTGACGATGCCCGCCTTCACCTCACGCGGGCGGATGGTGCGGATCGGCGTGTCGATGGTGAGCACAAGCGCATGCACGCCCGCCGCCTGCGCGCGCCGCGCGAGATCGAGCCCGATGCGGTGATTGTCGCTGGCGAAGCGATAGAGCTGGAACCACAAGACATCCGGCGCCATGCGCGCGGCGCTCTCGACATCGACGCCGGACAGAACGCCCAGCGTGTAAGGCGTGCGCGCCGCCTGCGACGCGCGCGCGAGATAAGTCTCGGCGCCCGGAAAGGCTGTCCCCGGCCCGCCGATCGGCGCCACGCCCAGAGGCGCGCTATAGGGGCGGCCGAACAAGACGCAATCGGCGGGAGGCGGCGCCACCACGCGCCCATAGCGCGGCGCGAGCTCGACCGCGTCGAGCGCATCCCAATTGCGGCGCACGCCGGCGTCGGCGCCTGCGCCCCCGTCCATGTAATCGAATGCGAAGCGCGGCATGCGCCAGCGCGCACGCTCCCGCAGATCGAGCGCGGTGGGAAAGCGGCGCATCAGCTCCAGCGCGGCAGCGTCCATCGCCGCCGCCCGACCGCCCGCGCGCTGGGTCGCATCCTCCATGCCTCGTCTCCCGTTGGGCGCTTTATGCACCGCGCCGTCACAAGCGATAGCGCGCGACGCGGCGCAAGGCGAGCGCTCCCGATGCGGCCCCGCCCTTCCGCTTGCGCATGACGCACGCCCGCGCCATCCGCCGCAGAAGCCGGGCAAGGACACATAAACGCCTGATCTTGATAAGTCTTTATCATGGCACAGGGATTGCTGCTGCTCGCGCGATGTCACGCGCAGGGATTCCACGAGGCGGCGATTGATCGGCGGCCTGACCCACACCACCGCCTTCGGCCTCACCACGGCCCAGGTCACGAGCACGTTCGTCAACCGCGGCGGCGTGAGCGGAACCATTCCGCGCCCGAATCCGATCTCCCTGTCGGACGCGGCGAAGGCGCTCGCCGCCATCGACAAGGCGATCGAAGCGGGCAAGCCGCTCTCCATTCCGCAGGCGCTTCTGCTTCAGCAATATGATCAGCTCGAGGATTCCGACGGCGACAAGAAGGTCTTCTCGATCACGGACACGAGCGCGAATCTGCTCGCCAATCTGGAAGATCTGCAGACTCTGCTGGACGACGGCAATCTGTCGGGCGTGAACCTGACCGATCGCGCGACGCTCGCCGTGACCCCAGCCGTCTTCCTCGACGGCATCCAGCTCTTCGATGCGATCCAGACGGACTATACGCTCAACGTCACGGAGCCCTTTCCGGCGGCGGACATTCAATACGCCGACCGCGACGTGCTGACGCGCTTCACCAAGCTTGAAGTGGTGGGCTCCACCGATGAGATTCTCGACGCGCGAAACATTCTCGCCGATCTGCCCGATTCCGTCGCGCGCAACTGGCTTGTGATCGACACGCCGGAGAATATCGAGACCAGCTTCGACGATCTCGCCGCCCTCAAGGGCCTGCAGAAGATCGCCATGATCACAGACCCCGACACGCCTGTCGCGATTCCGGGCTTCCAGAACGGCGCGCGCAACGTCGGCCTTCTGCGCCTCACCCAGGCCCAGTACACCGCCGGCAAGGACGTTCTCACGGCGATCCAGCCCAAGCCCCCCGCAACCACGGCGAACTATCTTGTGGCGCTGCGCGACTGCAAGGCCGATTCCGCCGCCGGCATGCGCCGCGACAATCGCGTCGTGTCGATCGCCTTCACCGACACGGCGGCGAACGTCGCGCGCAACGCGCCTGCGCTGAACGCGCTCACGACCTTCAGCCAGATCTCCATCGTCGACACGGCGGCGAACATCGCTGCGCAGGCGAAGGCCATCAACACGCTACGCAAGCCGTTCGAGGTTTACGTCGCGGGTTCCGGCTCCGACAAGGCGCCTGTCGTCCGGCCCGCCTCAGGCGCAACGGGCGACGGACAGGCGCTCGTCAGCGGCGTAGCGCGCACAGCAGGCGCAAGCTATGTGGCGCGCTATGACGCCACCGCCGGCGCATGGACGGTCTCGTCACCTGAATTTCCCGCACTCACGGCGACCGGCGAAAATGCGCTCACGCTCGATGGGCTGAAATTCACCTTCTCCGGCGCGCCGGCCGACGGCGACGAACTCCTCATCTCGCCGGGTGAGAATATCGGCAGCGTGCTCGCCAACGCGCCGCTGTTGAAAACCCTGCGCGCAGGCGTTCCCGTGGTCGGCTCCAGCGCCGACATTCTGGCGAACGCGGGCAAACTGGCGCAGATGGGAAACGTCAGCGCGATCACCCTCACGGATCGTTCCGACGCGCCCCTTGAAGTGAGCTATGCGCAATATATCGAAGGCCGCGCGGCGCTCGCGCGCATTGCGCCCCCCGCAAAGCTGAAAGTGCTCGACGCCACGCTGGAGAATGTGACGAATGTGATCCGTGATCCGCTCGTGGAGGCGGTCGCCATCGCCGACGACGTTCTTGCGCTGGGAAACGACAAGGCGATCGCCTTCCTCAACAAAGTCTCGGACATCGCAAGCCCGCTTTATCTCAACACGACGCGCGCCGCGCCTCTACGCATTGAGAGTCTTACAGCGCGCGTCACAAGCGTGGGCGACGCGGCCAACGCGGCTATCGCCAACCTCACCGCGCTCGACGTGCCAGCCGAAGGCGCACTGCGCGAGGTGGACCAGAGCTCGATCGGCTCTGGCGCGAGCTTCACGCCCGGCGTCTACAAGAACGTGCCCTTGCTCGAGACAGGCAATGGCGCGGGCGCCGGCGCCACCGCCAATGTCACCGTCAACGCGGATGGCGAAGTGGTCTCGGTTGAGATCGTCAACCGCGGCGCCGCCTATTCCGGCGATCGCCTGACGCTTGACCCGCGCCTGCTCGGCGGCTCCCATTCCGTCGCGCTCGCAAACAATCCCGATTTGGACGACCCTACAAAACTCGGCCTCGTGGGCGATGACACCCAGTTCTACATTGAGATCGAGACAACGGACGTCTCCGTGGCCGGTGCGCCGAAGCGGCCTATCCTCACCTTCGCCTGCGAAGACATTCTGACGCCCGATCCGCCCTCGCCCACCAATCTTCCGCAGACGTTGAGCGAGAGCGCACAGGCCACGCTCACCGCCATTCAGCTCGTCGCCAAGCGCACCCAGCGCGAAGACGGAACCACCTATGATCCCAAGATCACGCTGAAGATCATTGACGCAGCGGAACGCCTCGCGATCGCCGCCGCCACCCCTGCAACGCAGACATTCGATTTCACCGACCTGCTCACCGTCTATCAGGGCGCCAATGGCGGCACGCTCGCCAATAATCTCACGGTGGAATATGTCGCCAAGGACGGCTTCACCGCCGTCAGCGCGAACAGCGACGACCTCGATCTCCTGCCCTCTTATTCCGTGATTGGCACCGCCGCGCAGCTCGCGCAGGCCATTGAATCCTCGGCGGCTGCGAACTGGACGACCCCAGACTGGACGAAGATCGACGAAATCATCCTCGCCGACCGCCCGCCCCAGCCCGTCATCGTCTCGAAGACCCTGCTCGCGGACGAAGACGATGTGGAGGCGCTCGACGAGAACATACTCCAGAAATCCTCGGGCCTCAGGCTCGCCGTGCGCGAGGCGGTGGATTTCGACGAGGCCAGCGACATCCAAGACCTGTCCATCAACGATCGCATCGCGCGCATAGCGCTTGTGACCGACGCGACGGAATTGTCCGATCAAGAGACGTTCGGCACGATCAAGGAGTGGACGAATCTCGCAAGCGTGCAGCTCACGACCACACGCCTGCAGAAGCCCAACCTCGTCATTGACGCGTCGCTGCACCCCGACTACGACACTCTGGTGCGCAAGATCGCACAGTCTTTCACGATCTCGCTATCCAACGTCACAGCGACCGACGCGCTTGGCCCCGCCTTCCGCGACGCTCGCGTCACAAAGGTCTCCGTGCGCGACGACTGGAGCGCGCTCTCGCCGGCGGAAAAGCCCGGCGTGCTCGCCAATCTCGCAAAGGCCTTCGCGGCAGGCCGCATCAGCGGCGTCGCGATTTCCGGCGGCTTTGACGAGGAGACCGATCCAGATACGGGCGACACGATCCAGAGCGTGTCCATGCGCGGCGCCGACATCATCGCCTTCGACGCCGCACGCAACCGCCTGCGCGACAGCTTCCTGTCGCAGATCACGGCGCTCGACGACGATGGCGAGCCGATGGAGCTGATCATCAAGCCCACCAAGGTGAAGGTCAGCGAGCACAAGGCGATCGTGACGCTTTCCACCAGCCTGCCGGACCATTCGTTCAAGGCCTATGAGCTGCGCGACACGGCGGCGAACATCTCGGCCTATTTGTCGCAGCCATCAATACCGCAAGCGGCGCAGGACCTCATCTCCAGCATCGCCGCAAGCGATTCCGACGTGGCCCGCGTCGTTCTCGCCTACGCCCGGATCGCAGCCTATCCTGATTTGATCGAACGCCTGCAGTCAGGCCTGCGCGCGACCGAAGTTCCGGTCGCCCAGATCGCAAGTCTGCTCGACGACTACGCCTCGAAGCTCGATCGCATCACGCTGGCCGTCAACACAACGCGCGCCGCGCTCCCTGCTGACGCCATCACCGCGCTTTCGACCTATTCCTTCGGCACGCGCCTGTTCAGCAAGAACGGACGGCTCGTCACCTGAGGATAGCGGGTCAGGCGAGAAGCGCGCGCGCTGCGGCGGCGATTCCTTGCGCGTCAGGTCGCACAAGCGGCTCGAGGCTGCGACTGATCGGGACCGGCGCATCCGCCGCGCCCAACCTGCCCACCGGCGCATCCAGCCAGTCGAACGCCGCCTCGGTGATGCACGAGGCGATCTCGCCCGTGACGCCATATGCGCGCGGCGCGCCATCTATCACCAGCGCGCGATGGGTGCGACGCACGCTCTGCGCCAGCAATTCTTCATCAAGCGGCGCGATGGTGCGCGGATCGACGATCTCCGCCTCGACGCCATCCTCCGCCAGCAGACGCGCGGCCTCTTGGGCGAGTTTCACCATTCGACCGATCGCCACAAGCGTCACGTCGCGGCCCGGACGCACGATCCGCCCCTGGCCGATGGGCACGATCGGCACATCCGCAGGCACAGGATCACGCGCGGCGTAAAGCATGCGGTCTTCGAAGAACAGCACCGGATCATCGTCGCGAATGGCCGCGCGCATCAGGCCGCCGGCGTCCGCCGCGTTGGACGGCACGACGACCTTGAGGCCAGGCGTATGCGCGGCCCATGCATAAAAGCCCTGCGAATGCTGCGGCCCCAGATTGGCGCCAACGCCCATGGTCGTGCGCAGGACGAGCGGCGCGCAGGCGCGTCCGTTCGACATATAGCGCAGCTTCGCCGCCTGATTGACGAGCTGATCCATGCACAGGGTCATAAAGTCGCCGAACATCACTTCGAAGACGGGACGCATGCCCACCATGGCCGCGCCAACCGCCATGCCGAACGCGCCAGGCTCGGAAATGGGCGTGTCAATGACGCGATGCTCGCCGAAGGCGGCGAACAGCCCTTCGGTTTGTTTGAAGACGCCGCCAGCGGCCCCCACGTCTTCGCCTATCAACAGCACGCTGGGATCGGCGCGCATTTCGATGAACAGCGCTTCGAGCACCGCCTCGCGGAACGACAGCTCGCGGATCTCAGCCAAGGACATGCTCCATCAGGGCGCCCGCCGCAGGCTCGGGCGCAGCGCGCGCCGCATCAAAGGCGGCCTTCGCTTGCGCGGCGGCCTCCGCCTCCATCTGCGCTAGTTCGGCTTCGCTCGCATAACCCGCCTCCAGAAGCGCGCGGGCGGATTTGGGGATCGGATCGCGTGCGCGCCATTTGCGCGTCTCTTCATCGTCCTTGTAATCCTGCTTGTCGCCGACGTGATGGCCGCCGAAACGCCAGGTGTTGCAGACGAGGAAGCTCGGGCCTTCGCCAGCGCGCGCCCGCGCCACAGCCTCTTGCGCCGCCGTATGAACCACATGCACGTCCATGCCGTCCACCATGACGGAGGGAATGTCGAGCGCGCGGCCGCGCGCGAGAACATCCGCGCCGGCGGTGACGTCCTCCATGGCGGTGAACTCGCCGAACCCGTTATTCTCGCAGACGAAGACGACGGGCAGTTTCCAGATGGCCGCCATATTCATGCATTCGAGCATCAGCCCCTGGTTGAGCGCGCCGTCGCCGAAAAAGCCGACGCTCACCTCCCGACCGCCGCGTGCGCGCGTCGCAAGCGCAGCGCCAGCCGCAAGCGGCACGCCTCCGCCCACGATGCCGTTCGTGCCCAGATTTCCATGCGCGAGGTCGATGACATGCATGGATCCGCTGCGTCCGCCGCACAGGCCCGGCTCCTTGCCGAGGATCTCCAGCATGAGGCCCGTGACGTCGGCTCCTTTGGCGAGACAATGGCCATGGCCGCGATGATGGCTCGCGATGTAATCAGCGGGCTCAAGCGCGCTGATCACGCCCACGTTCGTCGCCTCCTGCCCAGCGCACAAATGCACAAGGCCCGGCACGCCGCCGGAGGCCGCCGCAATACGCACCGTCTCTTCAAAATGGCGGATCTGAAGCATCATAAGATGCATCTTGCGCCATAACGCCCGGCGACCGTCTGCCTTCGCGTGCTCCAACCCAGATCTCCCCGACGCGATGCGCGCGTCCGCTTAATTGCCCTGCAGCAAATCAACAACGCGCTTGCGCACGTCCGCGGGCTGGTTGAGCATCGCCTCGATCTGGGCCTGCATCTCAGCCCCTTCAGTCAAAGTCGGCGTGATGCGCGCGACCTTCTTCACCTCCGCGCGGAAGGTCTCGTCCTCGACAAGTTGCGCAAAGGCCTTGCGCAGAATTTGCGTTCGATCGGCAGGCGTTTTCGGAGGCGCGAAATAGGGCCGCGCCAGATCCAGCATGGGATTGAGCATGGCGAACAGCCGACGATGCTCATCGGGCATGACGTCCATCGCAAACTGCGGCTTGAACGCCTCGAGCTCAGGATTCTTGCGCCCGGCGACTTGCAAAAGGATTTTCACCTTTCCCTCATTGGCGAGTTGCACGGGACGCCCGCTCATGAAGCCGATCACGTCGCCGCCAGACGCGTGCGCCTCGCCGCGCTCCACCGCAAGATCGGCGTCGGCGTTGCGATAGCCGTAAATGATGTCCATGTTCAGCTTCAGCGCGTCCTTAACAAGCTCGGGCACAAGCCCGTAGCCGGTAGAGCCCTTCGCAGTGGCGGAGAACTTCAGGGGCTGCGGACAGTTACGCAGCGCCTCCAGCGTCTGGCAGGGAAAATCCGTGCGCATCCACACGAGGACAGTCGCGCCGTAGATGTTTGCGATCCAGCTGAACTTGTCGAGCTCGAAACGAATGTTGGGCTGCGAGATCGCGCGCGAGAACAGGCCGGAGGACGCTGCGCCGATCGTCAGCCCGTCCGGTGTGGCGATGTTGTAAACATGGTTGGCGGCGGCGATGGATTCCGGCGCGCCCATATTCTGCGCGACGATGGTGGGCGCGCCAGGAATGAACCGGCCCAGATTCCGCGCAGCCAGCCGGCCCAGCACATCTACGCCGCTCGCCTCGCCGCTGCCGATGATGAGCTTGATCGTCTTGCCTTTGTAAAAATCCTCGGCCAACGACGGACTCGCCACGCTCGCGAAGGACAGCGATGCGACTACCGCACTGATCAAACGCTTCAGCATTTGGCTCCTCCCTCGCCGCGCCCCTTTTCGCGGAGCGTCGGCCCTGCCTTGTTTCAACTCATCGCGTCATCATCTTGCATGTTTGTGTCTGACTGCCCTGCGTGCGCTCATCCACCCGCGCAGGCGCGCCGGCATGCGGCGGCGATCTTCTCGGCGTCGGGATAGACGAGCGCCTCGAGAGGCGGGCTGAAAGGAACCGGCGTCATCGGCCGCGCGACACGCTGCGGCGGCGCTTTCAGCGCGCTCCATGCCCGCGTGGTCGCCTGCGCCACGATCTCCGACGCCACGCCGCAGATCTCGTATGTCTCATCCACGGCGACGAGGCGCCCGGTCTTGCGGACGCTCGCCACGATGGCGTCAACGTCGAGCGGGGCGATCGTGCGCAAATCGACGACCTCGGCTGAGACGCCCTCTTTCTCAAGAATTTGCGCGGCGGCAAGCGCGTCAACCACGCTTCGTGAACAGGCGATGATGCTCACGTCGGCCTTGCCGAGCGGAATCGAGAAGTCCTCTGCAGGCACTTCTTCGGTCAGCGACAGCAGCATGGCGTTTTGGATGACGATGGTGGGATTGTCGCTCGCCATGGCGCTGCGCATCAGACCCTTCGCATCGCGCGGGCTCGCGGGCAGAACGATTTCAAGGCCCGGATTATTCGCATACATCGCGTAAGGCGAACCTGAATGCTGCGGCCCGCCGCCGCCACGCACGCCATGGAACAGATGAAATGTGACAGGCGTCTTCAATTGGCCGTTCGACATGTAGTGAATATTCGCGGCCTCGTTGATGAACTGGTTCCACGCCTCATAGGCGAACACCGCGGTGCCGTAATGCACGAAGGGTCGCGCGCCGGCCATCGCGGCGCCAGTGCCCAATTGCGCGACGGCGGCCTCTGACGTCGGAGGGTCGACGATGCGCGCGCCGAATTCCGCTTTCAGTCGATCTTCCGCGCTATGTTCGGGCCCGTGGCCAGCGATTCCGCGCCCTACGATCGTGGCGGCGGGATCTGCGCGCAGGCTCCAGATGAGACCGTCGATGAGGGCCTCGGCCAGGTTCATGATGGGCATCGGCTCCCCCTTAAGCTGCGAACACGCCGCTGAACGCGGCTGCGGCGTCGGGATAGGGCGAGGCTTCCGCGAAGGCGCGGCCCGCTTCCATCTCCTGCTGGATCTCGGCGTCGATCGCCTGCAACGCGGGAAGATCCGCCGCGCCGTCCTCAATCAGTCGACGCGTGAATCGCAGCACCGCGTCGAAACGGCGGATCCAGTCCGCATGCGGACCAGACGCCTTGTCTAGGTCCATCGCCATCGCGATGTCCGTGACGCCGGTGGGAAACGCCGCTTTCACCTGGTGCGAACCAGGCCAGCGTTCAAGCGCGGCCTCCACGAAAAAAGGCTTGCCGGTGCTGCGCACATAATCGGCAGCCTTCGCGAACGCGCCCATGGCGGCATCCGCATCTGCGCCATCCACGCGCTCACAAGGAATCTGCAACGCCTGCGGAACGTCGAGCAGCCGCGCAGCCGCAAGCATGGAGGATGGGCGCTGCCCGGCCTTCGAATTATTTTCGCAGACGAAAACGACGGGCAATTCATAGACAGACGCAAGGTTCAGCGATTCGTAGGCGACGCCCTCGTCCAGCGTTCCGTCACCGAAATGGGCGAAGGAAATGGCGCCCTTGCCCGCGAGCTTCAGGCCGAAAGCGGCGCCGACGCCCAGCGCGATCGAACCGCCCACCATCGCGGATGTGGACTGAAAGCCCCGCGCGGCGTCGCACAAATGCCAGGAGCCGCCCTTGCCGCCGCACAAACCGTCGCGCCGCCCCATGATCTCCGCGAAGGCGCGCCCTGCGTCCGCGCCACAGGCGATCACGTAACCGTGATTGCGATGCGTCGTGTGGATTTTGTCGCCGTTCCGCATGGCGGCGGCCACCGCAGCGCCCGTCGCCTCATGGCCGATGTGCAGATGCTGGCGGCCGACATATTCGTGGGCCTGAGCAATGCGGATCACCATTTCCTCGAAACGGCGCATGCGCACCATGCGCCGGAAAAGAGCGAGCCTCTCCGCGGTTTGGGCTGGAGCCATGTTTCCTCCCGTGGCGCTCATGTTTTCAATTGCGCCTATTTGTTATGGCCGGATACTCCCGCCATTGATCAACGGTTGTCAAGCCGCCCCGCCCCGAGGCAAGATGCGCGCGGCCACGAGATCGTCGCCGGCTCGTCCGACTTTGATCGACGCAAACAAGCCAACAGGGAGGAACGGCATGAACGACATGCCCAAAATCACGCAGGACATGATCAATCTTTACGACCGCTTCACGCATGTGACGCGCGATCGCGCAGCCTATCTCGACGATTTGGCGAAGATCGTCGGCGACCGCGCCACTGCGGAACGCGTGACTGCGCTCATTCAGGCTAACGCCGGCGCAGCGCCGGTCACGCCCGAGAACGATCCCCGCCTGACCATCGAATCCGTGACGCTGCCGAACGGCCTCGTCGGCTATCTCGCCATGCCCAAGGGCGAGGCCCGCAAGGCGCCCGCCGTCGTCGTGATCCATGAGAATCGCGGCCTCGTGCCCCACATCAAGGACGTGGTGCGCCGCGTCGCGGCGGAAGGCTTCGTCGCCTTCGGACCAGACTACCTTGCGCCGCTCGGCGGAACGCCGGAGGACGAAGACCTCGGACGCGACATGATCGCGAAACTCGAGCGCCCCGCCGTCATCGATCTTTCGCTTAAGGCGATCGATTATCTGCGCGGCCACGCCGCCTGCAACGGCAAGGTCGGCGTCGTTGGCTTTTGCTGGGGCGGCGGCATCGCCAACGCCACCGCCGTAGCCGCAGGCGACAAGCTGCAGGCCGCGGTCGCCTATTACGGCGCGCAGCCCAAGGCGGAGGACGTATCTAAAATCCGCGCGCGCATGATGCTGCACTACGCCGGCGAAGACGAACGCATCAACGCGGGCATCGACGCCTACAAAGCCGCGCTCGAAGCCAACAAGACCGCCCACGAGATCTTCGTCTATCCGGGCGCCCAGCACGCCTTCAATAACGACTCCGCGCCCGCGCGCTTTCATCAGGAAGCCTCCGCGCTCGCCTGGGGCCGCACCATAGGCATGTTCAAGTCTGCCTTGGCCTAAGCCGTACGACCGCCGGGGCGGCGGGAACGCCCGTCCCGGCGGCGCATGCGCGACCGACCCGCCTATGCGGCGAGCGGCCCCGCACCCCAGCGCACGGCGCCTCTGTCGCGGGAAATTTCCTCGACGCTGATCAGCGGCAAACAGGTCGATGCGCGCCGCCCCGCGCGCCGGAGTGACCAAAGAAGCGCGGCTCTGGCCAGCGCTCTACATGTTGTTCGAAACATCCTCGCGATCATGGAAAACGACGCAATTACGTCCGCGCGCCTTGGCGCGATAGAGCGCCTCATCCGCGCGAGTGAGCGCATCTTCCATTGCGCAGCCAGGGCCCGAGGCCGCGACGCCGAAACTGAGCGTCACATAAATCCGTCGACCTGCGAAGATCAACGGTTGCCCCTCAAGATGCGCGCGCATCTTCTCCACCGTCGCCTGGGCGCGCGCGCGGTCGCATTGGTGCAGACGGATTAGGAACTCTTCGCCGCCAAGCCGGCCAATGACGTCGCTCTCCTGAAGTTCGCTTTTCAAGATCGCCGTGACGCTTTTGAGCACGGAATCGCCGATCACATGACCCAGGCGATCATTAATGGATTTGAAGTGATCTATGTCAGCGATGACGAACCAGGAAACATGTGGGTCGCAAGAGACGGGCGCGCGGACGACGGCGTCGAAAAATCCACGGCGGTTGAAAATCCCTGTGAGGGGATCGAGGTCCCGCTCGCCGGTGATATCCAACAGACGGCGGTCATGGTGGCGCAGAAAGGCGCGCAAATTGCGCGACAGCGTACGCGCCTCGCGCGCGCCTGCGGGCCTAGAGACGGAGGAAGCGCCGCCCGCAAAGGCCGCCGTTTCCTCAGCGAGGCGCTTGAATGGTTCAGCAAGTCGCGCGCCTGCGAAAGACGCGAGCATGAACAGCGGACCAATACCGCAAAGAAGCGCCAGCAGCGTCCAGGGAGCGTGCAAGTCGGCGGAGAGCTCCGCTGCATCGAGAGGCGCCTGAACGACTACGCTCCAGTCAAAATCTGGGAACTCGCTTAACTGCGTACGGCGAACCGCAACGACAATCGCGCGTTCCTCACGCACGTCAACAAAGGAGTAATCGCCGAGCGACATACGCCCGTCCAACCACTTATCGCCAAACTGACCGCCCGCGATCACAAGGCCGTCCTTGTTGAGTATGAGGGCGGTCGCGTTTGGCATGCCTACAAGCGCATGCAGCGCGTTGATGCGCACGAGATCGACCCATGCCCAACTCAGATGCGCGCCGATAACGCCGACCAGCCGGCCGGAAGGAGCCAGAACTGGCCAGGACATATCGAACAGGCGTAACGGCGCACCAGATGAATCGACTTCCGCGCTCCCGATGGCTCCGCTGACATCAGCGAACGCAGGGCCATTGCGCGCCCGCGCGAACCAGGCCCACTCGCTGATGATCTCGCCCTCGCGCAAACCATTGCTTGAGGCGGAAACCTTGCCCGCCTCGTCGGCGACACAGATCCATGCGAACGCCGTATCGATTTGCGAAATGGCGATGAGCGCCGGACGCAACGCCGCGCTATCGGCGAGATCGAAATTGCGCAGCGCCTGCGCCAACCCCCGCACACCCATCCAGCGTTCGCGAACCTGTTGTTCCACGAGCGCGGCTTTTCGCTGGACGGCGCTTTCGACCATCTCCCGCGCATGCGCGTGAGCGTTCGCTTCATGATCACGCGCCACGCCAAGATAAACAACCCCAGCGCCGACCAGATAGGCGGCGAGCGCGATCAGCGTGACGGAAGTGCGCAGTGAGAGACCGCCCATGCGCAATCCTCGCTCTAGGCGCGTTTGGCTTGCTCGGCCCGCACAGCCATGTCACGCCGCGCGAGCCTCAACATAGCGTCGAGATCACCCGCATCGCACGCCGGCGTCTCGCCCCAGGAAAGCGTAAGCTTCATGCCCTCGAACTCTTTCTGCGCGAGCGCGCCGGACAGACGAGCGACCAGCCCGGGGCCAGCTTCGGGCGAGACATCCTGAAAGATCACCGCGAATTCATCGCCGCCGATGCGCGCCACAAGATCCACAGGCCGACATTTGCTCCGCAGGAATTCTGCGAATTCAGACAGGATCGCGTCGCCTTTCTCGTACCCCAGCACCTTGTTCACCAGAGAAAAGCATTGCAGGTCGACCAGAACGAGTCGGATCGGGGCTTGACGATTCTGCGCCTGCGCCCGCTCAAGATAAGCGCGCAGATATTCAGACGTAGGCAACCCCGTGAGCGGATCGAGGAAGTTCGCCTTGTTTTCCGCAAGCGGCGTCTCGGGCGAAGCGTCCTGCGCTCGGGTCGCTGGCGAGTCTGCTGGCCCCACCTCTTCGCCGCCCTTGTCGAGGGACCGCACACTGACGCCCGCACGCCAATAGGCGAAAGCCGCGATGAGCGCGAGCGCGAAAGCGCCCACCCCGATCAATTGCGCCTGCGCGCGCCAGGGCCGAAGGATGGAATCCGTATAGCCTACGACCGTCACAACAAGATTGTAACCCGGCGCGGCGGCGGCTGCGATGATGCGCTCCCGCTGGATCGCCGTGGGCGAATCCACGCGGGTGGAAACGGCGCCTTTGTCGCTCCTGTTGATAATGTCCGTAAATGCAGGCGTCGCGGCGTAGGAGAGGCCGATCGAGCTTTCGGGATGGCGCGCGAGCAACACGCCGTCCCGGCGCAAAAGCGAAAAGGCGTGCGCTGGGCCGTTGCTCCAGGCTGCGAAGCTCGCCCTATAGAAACTCACCTGGAGGCCCGCAAGCACGACGCCCAGCAGCCGCCCGTTCGCGTCGCGCACTTTGCGCGCCAGAAAGAACGACCACGCGCCATTGCCTCGGTTCTGCACCGGCTCGCTGATGAAAAGCTCAAGCGCGGGCTCGTTCAGATGCGCCTGAAAATAGTCACGATCTGACAGATTGATCGGAGGCGCAGGAAAACCGCGGCTGAAATTCAGCAGCTGGCCGTTGGCGGCCGTGATGCTGATCACGCCGATCTGCGGCAAGCTTAGGGCGCGACGCTGAATGAATTCGAAAAAGCTTTGGTCTGAAACGGCCGCTGCGAGCGCATCGTCGCTTGTGGGCGCAGCAAGCTCCACGCGCTCGACGACGGTGCGCAGCACAGCATCGGCGGCTGCGACCGATTGCATCGCGAATTGCGCGGATATCTCTGCAGCCGACAACAATTGCGTCGTTGCTGCGTCGAGCTTCTCTTCGCGCTCCCAATAGACGAGCACGCCCGCGATCGCAGCGAGCGCGAAACAGCCAGCGAGGATAAAGGCGCGCAAACGGGAGACGGGGATCACGCGCACAGGCGTATATTTCCCGCCTTCTTCAGCCAAAGAAACGACAGCTTCGCGCGCCGCGTCCGCGCCCGCGTCTTCCCCCGCGATCGTCCCGCCGTCTTGCGACGTTCTTGTTGCGAGGAAAGGCGCTGTCATGATCTCACCGCCAAAGACAACAAACGTTACGTTAAGGCTTACGATACGGCTCTCTTTGGCGCAAGTATTTGCGACGTAATATGATTAACTTAAGCTAGAGAAGCGATTTAAGGATAGGCCCAGCCGTCAGCTCAACTGAATGGTCATTTTGGGCGGGTCCGCGTGGCGACGTCAGGCCTCGACGAGGCCGTTTTCGGCGCGGCTCGCATCGCAGCCGAAGCGCTAACTAAAGCTGGACTTTTGCTGCGCGCTCAGCCTTGGCGTTGCAGAAAGCGCGCGGTTGGAAAGATATGGATCAGCTCGCGCACGACGAACGGGCCCGCCTGCGCGCCGCATTTTCGAACGTGGACATCTTGCGCAAGCAAGCGTGACCTGAGCCTCTAACTTGGGCCTTGCGGGCGCCCATTGGAAGTGAGAAAAAAGCTAAACAAGGCTTCGACGAGGCTGCTTCAGAGAACGCAATGTCGATGCAAATTCATCAGGGCGACGGATTGGCGGAGCGTTTGCCCGGCGCGGCCGCGCGCGGAGAATTTCATCTCGAATATCAGCCCGTCGTAGATCTCGCGAGTGAGAAGACGATCGGCTACGAAGCGCTGCTGCGTTGGCGCCTTGGTGGACGCGACATTCCACCGAATGTCTTCATCCCCCTCGCCGAACGGCTTGGCGCTCTCGGGCCGATCTGGGAATGGATTCTTGAACGCGCCTGCAGCGATCGCCGACAGCTTTCCGCCGGCGACACTTTGTTCCTGAACGCCTCGGCCGTACAGATCCGTCCCGATTTCGCCGAGGACCTGCTCACCCGGCTTGAACGGTTTGGCGCGTCGGCTGAAAACTTCTGCATAGAAATAACTGAAAGTCTGCCGCTCATCGACCGTGCGAACGCGGCGGCGAATTTCCATAAACTGCGCGCGAAAGGTTTGCGCATCGCGCTGGATGATTTCGGAACAGGCTTCTGCGGCCTTGAGCATTTGCGCGATCTGCCCATCGACGTCGTGAAGATTGACGGCGACTTTGTGCATCGCGCGCCCCATGATCCGCGCTCTCTGGCGATCATCGAGGCCATCGCTTCGCTAGGCCGCAAGCTCGGCATGCAGGTCCTCGGCGAAGCCGTGGAGACACAAGCGCAGCGCGCCTGCCTCGAGAACGCCGGCTGCGCGCTTGGGCAAGGCTATTTTTTCGGCGCGCCAGGCGCCATCGAACGCTGGGCGGCCTGAGGCTGAAACAGGCGCGTCAGAACGCCGCCCGAAAGGATCCATGGCCAGCGCCTTAACCCTCGCTCGCGTGACTTACGGAGACTTTGGCTGGTCAGTCGCCGCGCTCGTTGACCTGAACGCGGACGGATTCGTCGATATCATCGCGTCGCGCCTGTACTGGCCGCCAGTCGATCGCGGCCGACCTGTCGAGATTCTTATTGGCGACGGAGCCGGAGGTTTCACGCCCTCTACGAACGCTATTCTCGGGACGACGCCTACCCCGGTGCATCCACGCGAAATCGTTGTGTCGGATTTCAACGCGGACGGCAGACCAGATCTCTTCATCGCCGACCACGGCTATGATGCCAACCCATTTCCCGGCAATGCGAACTGGCTGCTGCTTTCAGAGCCCGGCGGCAAAATGCGCGGCTCCAACATCGACGCGCCGCCGGATTTCACGCATTCCGCAACCGCGGGCGATTACGACGGCGATGGCGACAATGACATTTTCGTCGGCAATATATGGGGCGCGGGGCGCATCGGTCCCTATTTCCTCAAGAATGACGGCGCTGGCCGATTTACGCGCGCCGCCGATGGTCTGCCCGCTGAAATCGCGGACATTCAGACTCTCTTCACGACATCCGCCTTGGGCGATCTCGACCGCGACGGCGATCTCGACCTGGTGCTGGGCTCCTACACGGCGGAGACCTATCTTCTGAAGAACGACGGCGCGGGCCGCTATGCGGTGTTTCAGAAAATCTCCGGCCCGTTCGGACGCACCAATACGATATCGCTCGACAGCCATATTCTGGACGTGAACGGCGACGGCGCCATGGATGTCGTGCTCGTCAGCACGCAGGCGGACCCCTCATACATCGGCTCGGCGACACAATTCTTGCTGCAGGGAAGCGATGGACGATTTACGCCGCAAGCGCCCTTTTCCGCCCGCACGCAGGGCGCATGGGACATATGGGTCAAACCCACTGATCTGGATTTCGATGGCGATCTCGATCTCCTCTATGCGCCGTCATGGCCCGGTCTGGGGCAAGTGTACATGCAGACGCCGAGCGGATTTTCATCCGCTGCTATATCCGATGCATGGGCCAACTACGCTTTTGGCGATGTGGATGCGAACGGAACCACCGATGCGATCGCATTCGACGGCGGCTCGCTGAAAGTCTATCTCAACACGCAACCCGCCCCCATCGTTCGGGCGGAGGACGGCGCGCATTTTTTCGCGACAACAGGCGATGACGCGATCAAAGGCGGGGCGGGAACGGACACGTTCCATGTCCAGGGGCGACGCGCTGATTATCTCGTGGAGAGCGCTGGCGCCTGCATCTCCCTCTCTGGCCCCGCCGATTTCGATTCGCTTTATGGCGTAGAGCGAATCGCGTTTCTGGATGGGACATTGTTGTTCGATTTCCAAAAGCCGGCTGACGCGCTCGTCTATCGCCTCTATCAGGCCGCCTTCGCGCGCACGCCGGATGAAGGGGGATTCATTTTCTGGGCGAACGCCACCCGCACCGCTGGTCTTGGCGCGCTGGATCTGGCGAACGCGTTCCGCGCTGCGGACGAATTCACGGTGCGCTACGGACGCGATCTTCCCGACCAACAATATGTCGCGAAAATCTATGAGAATGCGCTTGGCCGCGCGCCGGATCAGCCGGGACTTGACTATTGGACAGAGCTTTTGCGCAAACAAATCCTGAACCGCGACCAGGTGCTCGTGGAATTTGCAGGCTCTCCGGAAAACATCGGTCTGACCGCGCCAAACATGGCGACAGGCTTCTGGGTGGTCTGAACGCCGCCTCGCGCGCCCCGGCGTCTTGCGAAACGACCGCTCCTGAGAGATGCTGAGGCCAAAGCCGTTCAACAGGCTGACGACAGGGAGGGGCGGATGCGATCCAAACGCCAGTTCATTTCGCGCTGCGTCGCGGCGCTCGCGCCGACCGCATGTTTTCTCACGCCACAGTCTGTGGCGATCGCGCAAGACCTCGGAAATTTTTACGCCGGACGCACGATCTCCCTCGTCATCGGCTCGGCGCCGGGCGGCGGCTATGATTTTTATGGACGACTAGTCGCCCGCCACATATCAAACCACATACCGGGTCGCCCGCACGTAACGCCCTCCAACATGCCCGGCGCGGGCGGCAACACAGCCGTCGCCCATATCTATGCGCTTGCGCCAAAGGACGGCACGGTTATCGCAGCCTCTTCGTCGGGATCATTGCTGGACGCCCTGATCGGCGACCGCTCGCTGGTGCGCTATGAGCCGCTGCGTCTTAACCTCATCGGCAGCGCAAATTCGGAAGTCGCTGTTTGCGTGGTGCGAAAAGACGCTCAGGCGCAAAGCTTTCAGGATGCTTTCTCAAAAGAGCTTGTCATCGGGGCAAGCGGCGGGACGACCCGCGATCTGCCGCTCGCGCTCATCAACATTCTTGGCGCTCGCATAAAGCTCGTCGCCGGTTATGCCGGATCGCGGGACGTCATGCTTGCGATGGAGAAGGGAGAAGTGCAAGGCCTGTGCGGCATCGGCTATCAGGCGACGATCACGCAGCGACCCCATTGGTTCAAACCTGAATCTCCCATGCATGCGCTCGTGCAGGAGACATTGCGTGGAGAACCAGAGCTTGACCGACAAGGCGTGCCAAAAGCGCTCGATTTCGCAAAGACGCCGGAAGATCGCCAGGCGCTCGAACTCGTTTATGCGCAATTGCTCTTTACGCGCCCATTCATGATGGCTCCGGAAGCGCCGCGCGAGCGCGTGCAGGCCGTGCGCGCCGCCTTTATGGACGCGCTGCGAGACCCTGCGCTCATTGCGGAAGCCCAAAAGCTGAATCTCTCGGTCGATCCCATGTCAGGCGACGAACTCGAAACACGTCTCAAAGCGCTTTACGCTTTGCCTCAGACCACCATCGAGCGCGTGCGTAAAGCGATACAGACGCAATAAGGCGGCGCTGCGCGCTGGACGACTTCAGCCGCGCTTGTCCGGAAAGGCGAGGCCGACGTCCTCTCCATATTCGAGGCGGTGGAGGTCGCTCACGTAATCCTCAATATTCGCGCCTGTGAAATCGCCGGGTCGCCAGGTGGGATATTTGTGACGCAAGCCGCCATCAACAGGGATATCGATCCCAGTGATCGCGCTTGATTCATCAGAGGCCAGAAAAACAGCGGCCCACGCGATGTCGGAAGCGCGCGGAAAACGGCCCAGCGGAATGTTCTTCAAATAATCGTCGCGCGAGTATTGGGGGCGGCCCTTCACGCGCGTGAATTTTCCTGCCTCGGCTTCCGATTTCATCTTGGTCCATAACTGATGCTCGACCGAACAGGGCGTGATGGTGTTCACACGCACGCCCCATTCGGCGAGCTCCATAGCCGCCGAACGCGCGAAGTTCAGGAGCCCCGCTTTTGCGGTCGCATAGGCGGAGGCTTCGGCCTGCCCGAAATGCGCAGTCGTCGACAGAAGATGGATGATGCTGCCCTGAACGCCGAGATCGATCATTCTGCGCGCAGCGAGTTTGGTGGTGAGAAGTCCGGCGGTTGGAAAGCTCACGATGGCTTCACGCCATGCCGCGACATCCATATCAAGCACGGACGACCAATGCACCTTGCCAGCCATATTCATAACGACATCGATCCGCCCCGTTCTGTCCACGAGACCATCGACGGCCGCCTGCACGTCAGACTCCTGCGTTGCGTCTCCGCAAGCGGGGAACGCGACAAAGCCTCGCGAGCGAATGAAACTGCAGGTCGCCTCCGCGGCCTCCCGATTTGCGTCGCACACCAAAACCTGCGCGCCCTCACGCGCCATGAAGTAAGCCGTCGTGCCGCCGATATTCGGCCCGGCGCCGAAAACGAGGGCGGATTTTCCTGCGAGTCTGCTCATGCAGCCCTCTTATGGTTCACGAACATCCGCACGACACGCCCATCAAGTGACCGCATTTCTTCACTTCACGGACAATTGCGTCCTGATTGGCCATGCGTTCGGCCACCGCGTCAGGATCGGTTGCGGCGGGAATGGGTTTGCGCTGGTAAAGCTCACGCACATAGCCGCTATCGTCGATTTGACGCAGGTAATGAAGGTCCCATAGCTCCATGGGATTCACCTTCTGCGCGTCCGCGTCCTCGTGCTTCGCCTCCTCGAACACATTGGCGATCGCCTTCATGCTCGGATAGAGGCAGGGCTCAAGATCGTTTTTGAGCGAGTTGTAAATATAGGCGGCCTGATGGCGATTGAGCTGCCCTTCTTTTGTGTAGCGCCGCATGATGATGTCGATGCTCTTTTGCGGCTCAGTCTTGAAAAAATGGATTCCGTCGATCAGCCCCTTGAGAAGGCGTTCAACGATATCCGGATTTTTTCGCACGAAATCGAGATTGGATGAGATCGTCGTGAACCAAATCATGGGCAAGGGATCTATGTCGATCACCTTGAGGCCGCCGTCCTCTGCATAGAGATGGGAGGGCGCAGTCAGCAACGCCGCATCCACATGCCCGTCGCGCACCCAGTGCCAGAGCGGCGAACGTTTCGCCTTGACCTGCTCGGCGCCTTCAAGCTGCGTTGCGGCCTCAATATTCTCAAGCCCCTGAACCTTTCTGACGAGCTCCACTTCATCACGATCCGCGTCGAGCCCGTTCTGCTTGAGGAAAAGCCAGTCGTTCAGGCTTGGATGCGTGCCACGCACCCCCACCTTCTTACCGCGCAGATCAGCGATGCAATTAATGCCGGAATCAGGCCGCACGACCAGTTTCGTGCGAACGACGTTCAGCGTTTGCCCGACATAGACCCAATTGTCGCCACGCGCGCGCTTTCCATAGGTGGAAACATGATTTCCGCCCACGAACTCGATCTCGCCCGCCGCGACGAGCGCATGCGCTTCCTTCTTCGTGACCTGATAATCGTAATTCACATCGAGCCCATGGCGCTCCCAGGAGCCTGACTCCGAGACGACATGCAGCAGGTTGAGATGGGTGGCGGCGCGGTAGGGAAACGAGATTTTCTGCATGCTGTGGCCCCGATCCTTAAAGTTTTGCGCTCATAACGTCGGCGCCCTCTTCCTGCAAAAGCCCAAGGCGACGGAAGATCTCCCGATCCGACATCTGGAACACGATAGCCTCCGCCTCCCGCGCTCTGTGGCGAACGGGCGCATTGGCTGGCGTGATGAAAACGTCGTTTCGCTCCCATGCGAATTCGGTTTCGCCGCAGCGGGTCACGCCACCGCCTTCGAGCACGACGTTAACGACCGTCGCGTTCGTTCGCGGCATGACCGCCTCCGCGCCACGCGGAATTCGGATTGCAGACAAATCCATCAGCGCAATCGCATTCGCGCCGCTCTCAGGCGCGACATAGCGCACGCGCGCAAAACCCGATCGCGAGACCGCCGCCGCGGCAAGCGCAGAGCGCATGCGCGCAAATGGATAACGAAACAGACGCGCGCCGCCGTCCGCATCGACGAGATCGGGACGAAAGGCTGCGTCGACGCCATCAACGGTTTGCTCCGCGCCTTCGAAATTCGGACCCGGCCCCGCCTCGAACAAAGCCGTTCCGAGAAAGCGATGCAGCGGTCCGTTGAGCCCATCAAGCCAGACGATCGGCTCCGTCCCACGATGGGCGTGCTCATGCCAGGCGCCACCGGGCGTGAGAACAAGATCGCCCGGCTCCATTGCGCAATCCAGGCCGTCCACGCGGGTGATCGCGCCCCTGCCCTGCAGGACGAGACGAATGGCGTCGATCGTATGTCGGTGCGCGCGCGCGGCTTCGCCAGGCATGAGAATCTGCAGGCCTGCATTCAGCATGCGCGTTGTCTGCGCGCGTCCCGGCGCGCTTAGCTCCGGATCGCAGAATAGAAGAACGCGACGCTCCACGTCCTGCGGCGAGGTAAGGTTCACAGCTCGGGAGATATGCGGCTGCAAATCGCTCCATCGCCAGGCCAGCAGTCGCGGCGCGGTTGCGTTAGGTTTGTGGGAGACGGCGCTCTCCCACAGCGGCGCCAGCCCTGCGGCCGACCATTCAGCCTTCGCCTGCGCGTAATCAACGCCGTCTGCGCTCATGCGCGGCTCTCCAAACATTCACTTGCCGCCAGGATCAAGACCCTGCCGCCGCAACATTTCGTTGATGTAATTGGTGGCTTCGATCGGCGTCTCGTTGAGTGCGACGAGCAGCATTTTAACGTCTTCGTGAGACATCGGCTCGAAGTCCTCGCTGAGCGTCTTGCCCTTTTCCGAAAAACGCGGATCTTTCACCGCGTTTATGAACGCCTCACGATAGGCCTGCACCATGGCCTGCGGCGTCTTGGCCGGCAAGGCGAGCCATTTGTCGATCGCGGTCAGGCTGCTCCAATATGCGAAACCCTTCGCCGCGATATCATCCTTGATCTTGCCCTTCATCTGCTCATGAAACAGCGGCGCGCCGCCGAAGTCCTCACGGGCGACAAAGGCGCCGCCCTCCAGCGAGCCCGACTGGCTCAGCACCTGGAACTTGCCCGACGAGATGAATTTTTCGATCTGGAACATGTTGCCGGTGGAGGTCATGTCGATCTCGCCGCGCGAAAGCGCAAGCATGAGATCGTTGGTGCCGGGATAGCCGACAACCCATTTCGCGTTCCAGCCGAGGAACTCGATTCCCCACGCGGTGGAAAGCATGCCCGAACGTGGCACGCCCATGAGCGAGCCCATCATCACCGGCGGCGCATTGCGGTCTTGCAGACGCGCCATTGCGGACTTGTTGATCATGAGCACGGTGCCGCCACGCCCAGCGCCGCCGATGATCTCAAACTCGGCCGGATTATATAAAGCCTGCGGGATACGATAATGGACGGGATCGGCCTGCGAGCTCGAGCCCATCGTGATCGTATATCCGTCGGCCTCCACCTGACGCACAAAGAAATTGAGCGCAGTCATGCCGTTTGCGCCGGGCATGTTGCGGATGACGAGCCCGGGCTTGCCGGGCAGATGCTCCGTGAGAAACGCGCCGATCGCGCGCCCGGTTGTATCCGTGCCTCCTCCCGGCGTGGAGGGAATGATCATGGTGATGCTCTTGCCAGCGAAGCTCGGCGTGGTCGACGCTTGCGCGGCGGAAACTACGCCGGAAAATGCGCTAATGGTTGCGCATGTCATGGCGGCGAAGAATGTCCTCATTGGCTCCTCCCTCCGGTTCGACCGTCTGCGCGGCCTCTCTTCACGCCAGGCGCTGAACGCGCTCAGGCGAATTATTCAGCCGCGCCCTGCACGGGCAGATCCACGTCCTCGCTGAGCCGCCGCCACGTTTTGGTGGTCGCTCCGTTGCGCTGCAATTCCATCTCGCGCCAGAAGATTCGGCGCAATAACACGATGCCCGCGTCAGACTTGCCAAGCCTCTCGCCCGCGCGATCCGCTATCGATCCCTGTCCCATGATCGCGACGTAATCCTGCGCAGGGGTGAGTTGCAGGGAGGGATCCTCAGGCCATTCGCGGCGCTCGAACAGCGCCTCATGATGATCGGCCGGATTATAGTCGCCATATTTGCGGAAGTGCTCGAGCGTCGCGCGATCACGTTCCGGCCCTTCGGAGGGAATCGCATAGACGCCGATCTTCATCGTATGGGTGTCGTCCACGGGCACATTCCACACGCCGCGATGCACCCACGCCGAGTCCTTCGTGCGGCCCGGCGTGACGATGTGATTATTGTTTGGGAAGGACCAGTCGCTGACGCGCACATTGGTCTTTGAACGGGTCGCGATCTGACGAATGCCCGCGTCGGTCTCAGAATATTCAAGCTGCGGCACGCTCGCTGTCACCGCCTCGCCGAAGGGTCCCACTTTACCCGCCAGATGCACGAAGCTCACATGCACGGCGTCGAGCGAGTTCTCGACCATCTGAAACCAGTTGCACGGCCAAACCTGCTTTCGCGCAAGCACGATGAGGCCAGGCTGCTCGAACGCCGCCTTGCGCGGCAAGTCGAAAACAGGCGCGGGACCTGCGCCCATATAGGCGAAGATCAGGCCGCAATATTCTTCGAGCGGATAGCCGGGAATGCGGACTTTCGCAGCGGTCTCCGGCCCTTCCGCCGGCGCTTCGTCACACTGGCCGCCGCCGTCGAAACGCCAGCCGTGATAGATGCAGCGCAGCTTCTCCCCCTGCACCCACCCGGTGTGCAAAAGCGTGCGTCGGTGCGCGCAGTGACCGCCCACGAGATAGGGCCGCCCGCTCTCGCCACGGTACAGCGTGAGGTCTTCCCCCATCACGCGCAGGGGTTTCGCCTCACCCTTTCCGACGGTCTCAACTGTCGCGACAGGATGCCAGAAACGGCGCAGAAGCTCGCCCATCGCCGTGCCCGGCCCGCATTGCGTGAGCGCTGCGAGGCGATCCACCAGAGCGTCCTTGCGATTTGCTTCCATCTTGCGCCACACCAAAAGCGATTGCAGCCAAACTCGCCAGACCTTGCCACCCGGACGGATTTGCTGTCCAATTCCGAAAACGACCAATCGCATGCCGGGGAGGAATGGGATGAACCTGCGCCAGCTGGAGGCGTTTCGCGCCGTGATGCGCTCGGGTTCCGTAACGGAGGCGGGCAAGCTGCTGCGCCTCACGCAGCCCACCATCAGCAAGCTGATCGCGCAATTGGAGCGCTCCAGCGGCCTCAAGCTGTTCGTGCGCGACAAGGGACGCCTCGTGCCCCGCCCGGAGGCCGAGAAACTTTTGCGCCAGGCCGACCGCGTCTTTTCAGCGGTTGAGGAGCTTGGCCGCAACGCCAAACGGCTCGCCACCGGCGCTGGCGGCCATCTGCGGATCGTTGCGATTCCGCCGCTGGCCATGCGTTTCCTGCCCGACGCCGTCACCTCATTTCTCGAACGGCGTCCCGATGTGCGGATCACGCTGAACGTGCGGGGCTCGTCCTACGTGCCGAACTGGATCGCGACGCAGCAGGCTGACATCGGCTTCACCTCATCCGCCACAAGCGCGGCGGGCATGGCGTCCGAAGGCTTCATGAGCGGGGCGGCCGTGTGCATCCTGCCAAAGGGACACCGGCTCGCCGCCGCGCGCACCATCCGCCCGCGTGACCTTGAGCGGGAGGAGATCATTTCGCTGGGCCGCGAGACCGCCTTCTCGCATCTGCTGGATCGCGTCTTCGCCGAGGCCGGCGTGACGCGCAACGTGATCGCCGAGACCGGCTATTCAATGATTGCGGGCCGAATGGTTGCGAACGGCCGCGGCCTGGCGATCATCGATCCCGTGTCGGCGCTGGATCAGTTCGATTCCGGCGATGTGGTCTTACGCGCTTTCGAGCCGGAAGTGCGTTTCGAGATCAAGCTCGTGCACCCGGCGCACGGCGGGCTTTCGCTGCCCGCGCAAGCGTTCCTGCGCCACCTCGAAGACGCGCGCAAAACGCAGGAGAAGCGGCTGCGCTCAGCGTTGCGCGCCGGTCTCCCGGGCGCCCATTCCAAAACGGAATGATCGCCCTGTGTCTGGGAATTGGACGCCACACGCCGCCGGTGGCACTTTCAGCCACCTGGGGAGCGCCAGCCTGAGAGGCGAATGAATGGCGAAAAAAGATGCGATCGTCTCCGACGATCTCGCGCAGAAATTCGCGACGGAAAAAGACACGCCCTATCTTCGCTGGGTCCGCAGCCAGGGGCTGGACATCGTCAGCGCGCATTACGTTCAAAATCTGCGTCACGTCGAACTCAAGCCATGGGCGCGGCGCGGCGGGCGCGGCGTGTTCATCAACCACGACGCCTCGCGCACGACCAATGACTGCTACGTCTGCGAGATTCCGCCTGCGGGAAAACTCGCCCCGCAGCGCCAGATCTATGAGGAGATGATCTACGTCCTCGAAGGGCGTGGATCGACGACCATCTGGAACAGCAAAGGCGCACGCACGACCTTTGAATGGAAGGCGGGCGCTATCTTCGGCGTGCCGCTGAACACATGGCATCAACATTTCAACGGGTCAGGTCAGGCGCCTGCGCGCTTCGTGGCGGTGACGAACGCGCCGCCGGTCATCAATCTCTATGAAGACCTCGATTTCGTGTTCAATTGCGAACATGAATTCACGAATCGCTTCAACGGCGAGCCCGATTACTACACAACCGCGGGGAAGATGAACGGCCTGCGGCTTGAGACGAACTTCATTCCCGATACGGTGAACGTCTCGGTCGCGTCCACCGCAGAGCGCGGCGCAGGCAGCAGCATGGTGCGCTTCAACCTCGCCAAGAGCTCGATCGGCGGCCATATTTCGCAGTTTCCCGTGGGCACATACAAGAAAGCCCATGCGCACGGCCCCGGCGCCCATGTGATCATTCTCAGCGGCGAAGGCTATTCGCTTATGTGGCCGGACGGCGAAGAGCCGCGCCGTTATGAATGGGAAGTCGGAACCCTGATCGTGCCGCCGAACGGATGGTTTCATCAGCACTTCAACGCAGGCGTGACGCCGGCGCGCTATCTCGCCTTCAAACATGGCTCGCAGCGCAATGCGCAGGGCGTGATGATGTGCTGGATCAGCCGTCGCCTCGGCGGAGACCAGCTCGACTACGCTGATGAATCGCCCTTCATCAAGCAACAATTTCAGGTGGCGCTCGCGCGCCATGGGCTCGAGTCGCGCATGGCGCCGGTCTACGAGAAAGAGCTCGAGACCCTGCCGCCGAAGCCTGCGTAAAACTTTCGAACCGCGCCCGCAAAGAAGGCGCGGGTCAGGAAAGGACGTTTCATGTGGAGGACATGCGCCGCGGCTCTGGCCGCCGTCGTCGCAGCGCCGTGCCTTGCCGGCGCGCAGGCGGGCCCCGCGGATTTTTACGCCGGCAAGCAGATCAAGATGATCTGCAGCTCCGACGTTGGCGGCGGATACGACGTCTATTCGAGGCTGTTCGCCCGACACCTCAGCAAGCATCTGCCGGGTCGCCCGCTCGTGGTCTCCTCCAACATGCCGGGCGCCGCCGGCGTCACCGCGGCGAGCTATCTCGCCCATAGCGCAGCGCGCAACGGAACCGAACTGCTGATGGTCGTGCAGACCCTGCCCATGGTGCAGGTGACGCAGGGCGCGAAGGCGCGCTTCGACCTTTCGGCCTTTCACTGGATCGGCAATATGGATGAATCGGCCAACGTCTTCGTGGCGTCGCGCCAGTCGAACATCCGCACATTCGCCGACGTGATGACGCAGGAACTCGTCGTCGGCTCGACTTCGCCCAACGCCATCGGCGGCATCCTCCCGGAAGCGGCGAACAGGATTCTCGGCGCGAAGTTCAAGATCATCCACGGCTACAAATCCGGCGAGGCGATCGAGATCGCCATGCAGCGCGGCGAGGTGAGCGGACGCGCTGGCGCGAGCTGGTCCGCGATGAAGGCTCTACGCGGCTCTAATTTACGCACCGAGGAGATCAACGTCCTTCTTCAGGCCGGCAACCGCAAGGAGCCGGACCTCATGGACGTGCCGCTGATGACCGATCTCGCCCGCAATGAGAGCGAGCGGGCCGCGCTGGCCTTCTATTCAGGCATGACCGCGCTCTCGCGCGCGATCGCCACCACGCCGGAGACGCCAAAGGAGCGCGTGGACCTGCTGCGGAAGGCGTTCGACGAGGTCCTCGCGGACGAAGACCTGCTCGCCGAGGCGCGCAAGAACAATCTGGAGATCCGCCCCCTTTCAGGGGCCGCCCTACAGACGCTGATCACGCGCATGCTGTCGGTGGAGCGCGCGCTTATCGTGCCCTGACAGCGCGCCTCGCGCGGCGCGCCGGCAGGCCTGTTCGCGCTTTCGAAGCGTCGAGAATCCCCCTATGCTCGCTTGCGATGGGGCGGCGAACGCCCCCAACGGAACAAGCGGCGCCAGCCGCAGCATGGGAGGAGCCGCATGGCGTGGGGAAAGACCGGCCGCATCATGGCCTGCGCAATTCTGGCGCTGGGCGCAGCCTCAATAGGCGCCGCGCATCAGGCCCTCGCACAGGCCCGCAAGATCGAAACGCCGAAACTCACGATCGGCCTGTCGGTGAACGATTCAACCTTCCTGCCGATCTATCTCGCCGAGGTCGCCGAATTCTACAAACAGGAAGGCTTGAACGTGAGCGTTCTTGCGTTTCGCGGCGGCTCGGACCTCACGCGCGCGCTCGTGGCGCGCTCGGTGCATATCGGCGTGGCGGCGCCCACGAGCGTGCTTGCGGCCATTTCAGCGGGCGAGGACGTGCGCGTTTTCTATGGCGGCTTCGTGCAAACGCCGTTCTTCTGGTTCGCCGCGCCGCCCATCAAGTCCATGCAGGAAGCCAAAGGCAAGCGCATGGGCATCACGCGGTTTGGCTCCTCCACCGATGCGCTCACCCGCTTCGCCCTCGCCAGGGCGGGCCTCGACGCAAAGGATGTGCGCATCGTGCAGGGCGGCGGATCGGCCGAACGACTTGCGGCCATGGACAGCAAGCAAATCGACATCGGCATCTTCACCTGGCCCCATAATTTCGCGGCGGAAGACCGCGGCTACAATCTCATCCAGAAGCAAAGCGACCTCATGAAGGACTTTCCCATTCAGTCCTTCTACGCCATGAAGCCTTTCCTCGATTCCAACCCGGAGACGGTGCGCGCGGTTCTGCGCGCCTTCGTGAAGGCGGTGCGGCTGGCGCGCGCCGACAAGGCGCTGTCCGTGAAGACGCTCGTCGCGCGGGCAGGCCTGGAGGAGCAATACGCCGGGCGCGCCTATGACCAGCTGATCGAGGGTTGGCGCGAGGACGGCCTGCTGGCCAGCGAAGAGGGCATGAAAAGCTTCTTCGACATGGCGATCGCTGCGGGCGACGTGACCGAACATTGGCCGCGCGAAAAATATTGGGACGGACGCTTCACCGCCTCCTTCGAGCAATGGAAGCCGAACTGAACCCATGGGCCAGATAGAGATCCGCGATCTTTCGATCGAATACAGAAAGCCCAAGAGCGACGAGACGTTCACCGCAGTCGCGAACGTCAGCCTCTCCTTAAGGAAAGGCTCCTTCGTGACCGTGGTCGGCTCAAGCGGATGCGGCAAAAGCACGCTGCTGCTCGCCATCGCGGGACTCATTCCCTATGCGGCAGGGTCGATCGAGGTGGGCGGAGGCAAGGTCGCCGGCCCCGGGCGGGAACGCGCCATGGTGTTTCAGGACGCATCGCTCCTGCCCTGGCGCACCGTGCACGGCAATGTGCGCTTCGGCCTCGAATTGCAGCGCTGGACGCGCGACGACATCGATGAACGCGCCAGCCGCTACGTGCGCATGGTGGGCCTGGGCGCTTTCGCCAATTACCATCCGCATCAATTGTCCGGCGGCATGCGCCAGCGCGTGAACATCGCCCGGGCGCTGGCGGTCGATCCCGACGTGCTGCTCATGGACGAGCCGTTCGGCGCGCTCGACGCGCAGACGCGCGAAGTGATGGGCGGCGAGTTGTTGCGCATTTGGGAGCGCGACAAGAAGACGGCGATCTTTGTGACCCATGCGATCGACGAGGCGATCATGCTGGGCGACGAGGTTGTGGTGATGGGCCGCAATCCCGGCCATGTTCGTGCGGTGGTTCCCATCGACCTGCCGCGCCCGCGCACGCCCGACATGCTCGACAGCGAGGCCTTTCTCGCCTACCGCCGCCAGCTGCGCGATTACATCGCAGCCGATCTCGCAGCCCTGCAGATGATCGAGGGCGTCGTCTGATGCGCGATGAGCGCCCTGCTGCGACCAGATCGCCCGCGCGCGGCGCCGGCAAGCGGCTCGCGGCGCTTGTGGACGCCTATTGGGGCGCCTGCGTCTCCACCCTCGCCGTCGCAGCCTTTCTCCTGTTGTGGGAAGCCGCCGCCACGTGGGGGTGGATCAACGTGCGTTACTCCAGCAAGCCCAGCGCCGTCTGGGCGGCGACCTTTCAGGTTTTCCAGACGGATGATTTTTTGCTGCACGCTTGGGTGAGTTTCGCCGCATTCGCGTCGGGCTTCGCCATGGCGCTGGCGGTCGGCGTTCCACTTGGCCTTTATCTCGGCGTATCGCGCCGCGCGCGCCTGTTCCTAGAGCCCCCGCTCATGGCGCTTTACACAGCGCCGCGTCTGGCGCTGCTGCCGATTCTGATCGTCTGGCTTGGCATCGGCCTCGCCTCGAAAGTGGCGATCGTCTTTCTCGGGGCCGTGTTCCCGATCCTCGTCAACACAATGGCCGGGGTTCGTTCGTCCGACAACCGGCTAATCGTCGCCGCGCGCGCCTTCGGCGCGACCAATGCGGATATCTTCCTGAAAGTGCTTGTGCCAGGCTGCCTTCCGTCAATCCTGATGGGCGTGCGGCTGGGCGTTGGGCGCGGCGTGCTTTCCGTCGTCGTGGGCGAGATGTTCGTCTCCCAGGCGGGCATCGGCTACCAGATCATGACTTACGGACAAGGCATGCGCTTTGATCGCCTCCTCGTCTACGCTTTCGCGATCAGCCTGTTCGGCTATGCGCTCACGCTCAGCGTGCGTCTGATGGAGGACAGGTTCCGTAATTGGAGGCCCGCCGCATGAGCAGATTGTGGCGGCGCAACCAGACGCTTTTATGCGCGCTCTTCTCCTTCGCGGTCATCCTCCTCGTTTGGCAGATGGCGGTGGATTATGGCTTCGTGAAGGCGTTTTTCGTCTCGACACCGATCCGCGTCTCGCTGGAGATCGTGCGGCAATTGAACACGGGCGAGCTGATCGAGAACATGCGGGTGAGCCTTTATGAGTTCTTCGCCGGCCTCGCGCTGGCGGTTCTCGTGGGCGGCGCTCTCGGCGTGCTCGCCAGCTGGTCGCGTACGTTTGAACATGCGCTGGAGCCGTTTATCTGGTTCAAATATTCCTCGCCGACCATCGCCTTTTACCCGATGTTCGTGGCATGGCTCGGGCTCGGCGAGCCCACGATCATCGCGATCGCCTTTCTGTTCGCGATGACGCCGATTTACGCGAACACGCTTTCTGGCGTAAAAAACACCGACCCCGACCTCATGCGGGCGGCGATCGCCTTCGGGGCGAACCGGCGCGACCTTTTCCTCAAGGTCCAATTGCCCGGATCGGTGCCAATACTCATCGCGGGCCTGCGCCTGTCGGTCGGTCGCGCGCTCACCGGCGTGATCGCGGCCGAATTGTTCGGCGCCACGGCCGGCCTTGGATTCAGCATCGCCTATTGGGGCCAGAAATTGCGCACGACGGAGATGATGGCCTCGCTCATCGTGGTCGTCCTCCTTGGCGTCGTGTTCACGCAAGCATTGTCGGCGCTGGAAGCGCGCGTGGACTCATGGCGCACAGGTCCGGGTCGGGAGCAGGAATGAGCACGCGCGTCGCAATCGTCACAGGGTCGGGGCAAGGCATCGGCGAGGCCATAGCGCTTCGTTTCGCCGCGCAGGGCATGCGTGTCGCTCTCGCTGATCGTAATATGGAGGCGGCGGAGAAAGTCGCCGCGCAAATCCTGCGCGATAAGGGCGAGGCGCTCGCCATCGCCACTGAGCTTACGGATTCCTCCTCCGTGGACGCCATGGTCGCCCAATGCGTCGCGCGCTTTGGCGCGTGTGACATTCTTGTCAATAACGCCCGCTGGTCGGGCCTTGCGCCCACACGCGTGCAGGACATTCGGGATGAAGACTGGCGCCGCGCGCTCGACGTGAACGTCACCGGCGCCTTTCACTGCGTGCGCGCCGTCGTTCCCCATATGATCGAGCGCAAATGGGGCCGCATCATCAATCTGTCCTCCGCGACAGTGCGCATGCCGCCCGGCCGTCCCTATGCGCATTACATCACGACGAAAGCCGCGCTGGTCGGCCTCACGCGCTCGCTCGCCCGCGAATTGGGCGAGCACGGGATCACGGTCAACGCTATTCTGCCCGGCTCCGTTGAAACCGGCGTCGAGCGCCCCGGCGGCATAGACCCGGCGGAAAGAGAACGCCGCGTCCGCGCCTCGCAGGCGATACCGCGCATCATGAAGCCGCAGGACATGGCGGGCGCCGCTCTGTTTCTGGCGTCCGAAGACGCCTCCTTCATCACCGGCCAGTCGCTCGCAGTGGACGGCGGATTCAGCTACGGCTGATCCATGGTAGTGTGATGACGAGCGCTTCGCTGCGCTCGGCTGCGCATAGCGCAAGCGTTTCGTCTTTCTCAAGGCGCAGACAGGTCCACGCCTTGTAGGCGCCCACCTGCGAAGTCTCGCCCAAAGCGCCGCTGCCCGACGTAACGAACACCAGCGACATCGCGCCCGCCTCGCCTGCGATGACGCGCGCGCCAGCCTCGATGCGCAGCATGTCGAGCCGCACGCCGCGCTCGGTGAACGCGCCAAGCGCGCGCTGCGCAACCCCCGGCGTTATCTCACGCCACGCGAAAGCCTTCGTGCGCACAAGAACGGCGTCCTCGTATCGTCCATCGGGATAGGCGATGGGACGGCCCATCACATGCTCCCAGATAGCCTCGTAACTGTCGCGCGATTGCGCCGCCCCTTGGCGGATGAAACGCCCGCCCGAAAAGGCGCCCAATTTCTCGAGCTCTTCAGTGCCGCGCCGCAGTTGCGCAGCGCTCATATAGCCAAGGCCGCTGGCGCCGCCGCCCTGAAAGACGAGCGTCACGCGGTCGCCGCCCTGATCGTCCTGCGGACCGTAGAAGACGCCCTCGGGGAAATAGCCGACGTCGCCCTCCTCCAGCGATTTGCCCGGAGCGATCGACGCCGCCCCGCGCACGCAGAAGCGCACCTGATCGAAGTTGTGCCTGTGGCGCGGGCTTTTGTACTCGCCTGAGTTTTTCGACAGCACGAGGCGGAAATTGTTGGGGTCGCCTTCCTCACCCTGAAAGAGGTTCCGAAAGGCGAGCGAGCCTTCACGGTGGCGCTCCTGCCGCTCCGACCATGGCAAGTCTTCCGCATGAACGATCTGCATGGATCCTCCCGCTGGCGCGTCGCCAGAACCAGCAGGGCGCATGCCTTGTGCGCCCGTCGCCGCGATCATAGCGGGCGCGGAAGCCATGGAAAACATATCTCGCGATTTTTCCTCGGAGCCTGTGGCCCTAGGAGCGGAACGCGTAGCGCAGGCCGATGGAGGCGCTAGGGAGGACGACCCGTTCATAGCGCGTGAAGGCGGGGCGATAATCGCTCATCTTCGCGCGCGGCATCCACAGGTAAGCGCCCTGCAGGAAGACCGACGTCTTGTCGCTGAGCGCGTGTTCGACCTGGGCCTTGGCCTGCAGCGCCAGTCCATAGCTGACATTCTCGCTCAGACATTTGCAGCGGGTCTGCGCGGTGAGGCTGGGATGACTCGTCAACCCTAGCCCCGCGCCGCCGAAAACCCAGAAACTCGTGTCGCCGTATTGCAGCAAGCGCAAGCCGACATTTCCGAGCAGCGCGCCGATCTGCACATTGTCATTGGGGGTGAGCTTCAAGGCGCCAAGGCTCAGCGCCTCACGCGACACCAGACTGCCGCGCGCCTCCGCCTCCACGCGCAAATAGGGATTGCCTTCATCCATCGCGAGCTCGCGGCCGACGACGATGGAGGCGCCGATCGCATCGTCCTCATCGATGGATCCGCGCAGCGTGACCGGCCCGCCAAGAAAAGCCTCGAGCTTGCGTGGCTTGATTTCAGGCGCCCAGTCGAGACCGACCTGCGCGTACCAGGCGGCCTCGCGATCGCGCCTCGACAGATCCGCCGCTGCGGCGGACGCAAAGGCGCCGCAAACAGCGAGCGCAAGGATCGGTGCAAGCGCGCGCATGACGAATGTTTTCTTCATAGCGCGCTCCACATCACGCCCGAGCCGATCACCGGCACGTTGAAATAGGCTCCAAGGTCGGAATAGCCGCGACCCAGAAGATCAGAGGAAAGCGCCATTTCCTGCGTCGCGAACACGGTGCGGCCGGTGAAATCGACATAGGCGCGGATGTCATATCCGCCCGGCGCCCCGACAGGATTGACCTGAACGTTCGGCACAGGGCCGATGCGCTCATAGCAATCATAGGGCAAGGCGGCGCCCTCAGGCGCATAGAACAGATCGCCCGTCATCCAGTTCTGATAGGCGATGAGGTGCTGGCCGCCCGGCGCGGAGCGGAACGCCTCGCCCAGCAGCGTGCCGCCCGTCTGCGCCGCATGCGCGGCGGCGTCTGCGGCGACGGCTGCATAAAAGACGTCGCCGCCAGGATCGCGCACGGCATAGACCGGCGACCCTGCCCCAACGGGCGCATCATTGTCGACGATCAATCCGCTCGCCCTGAAGCCTGCGAGATCGACGTCAAGCGTCTCATTGGCTTCGACAAGCGGATCGTCCACGGTCGGAACGCGGATTTCGAAGGACGACACGCCAGCGGGGATCGTGATGAGACCCGTCGCAGGATCATAGGTCACGGAGAGCGCGAACGGCAGGGCGGTCGGCGCGCGCGTCGGACCGTCCAGGGTGACGGCGAAGGCGGGCGCCGCGCCCTCCACCACATTCGTGTCGCCAAGCGGCCCGTTGGGGTCGCGCGCGACGATGGATTTCACGCCCACCGCCGGCGCGTCGTTGTCCAGGATCGTGCCGGTCGCCGCGACCCCGCCGATCGAAAGGCTCAGCGCCTCCGTCGTCTCCACGCTCGCATCGTCGATGGTCGCCGCGGTGATCTTGAAGGAGCTGACGCCCACCGGTATGCGGATCACGCCTGCGACCGCATCATAGGTCACGCCGTTCGTGAACAGGAACCCGCTATAATCGCCCGGCGCAGCCGTTCCGGCAGCGATGAAGGGCATACTGACCGGCGCAATGGTCGTCGCATTCAGCGCGACGGAATACTCAAGGACGCCGCCTTCAACCACAGTTGAATCGCCAACCGCCCCGGCGGCGTCTTTGGCGCTCACGCTCGCGACGCGGATGGAATCGTTGTCGACGATGGATCCCGTTCCAGAGACGCCGCCGACGCTGAGCACCAGCGTTTCCGTGGGCTCAATTGCGCTGTCGTCGGCGGTCTTCACGATAACGTCGAAGGAGCGCACGCCCGAAGGCACTGTGATGAGGCCGGTGGAGGGGCTATAGGTGACGCCATTGGTGAAGGTGAGAGACGTATAGT
>CAZYBF010000009.1:52220-69396 GCA_964645525.1 uncultured Beijerinckia sp. | reverse complement strand
CCGCGCTCAATGCGGGCGAGGCGGCGGAGGCCGCGCGCGAGGCCGCCGCCGCCGCGGGCACGCTCGACGATCTGCGCGCGGCGCTTGAGGCGTTCGAGGGATGCGCGCTCAAGCGCACCGCCGCGAATCTTGTGTTCGGCGAAGGCCCGGCGCCTGCGCGCCTGATGTTCGTCGCCGAGGCGCCCGGCGCCGACGACGACCGCGACGGGCGCCCCTTTAGCGGCGCGGCCGGCCGCTTGCTCGAGCGCATGCTGGCCGCGATCGGCCTGAAGCGCGAGGAGGCGCGGCTCGCCCATGTCTCGCCATGGCGGCCGCCCGGCGCGCGCAAGCTCACCGCGCAGGAGACGGCGGCCTGCCTTCCCTTCATCCAGCGCCAGATCGAGCTTGTCGCGCCCGCCGCGCTCGTGTGTCTGGGCGACGGCGCGGCGCAGGCGCTTCTGGGCGTGCGCGAGGGCGTGCTGCGTGCGCGCGGCAAGGCTTACGAATACACTGCGCCCGGCGCGCAGGCGCACGCCATTCCCGCGCTCGTGATGGTGGGCCCGGAGCTCTTGCTGCGCCAGCCGCTCTACAAGCGCCAGACCTGGGCTGACCTGCGCGCGCTGCGCGCCTTGCTGGACAAGACGCCGCGCGCCTAGCAGCGGTCGAGGAAAGCCTCGGCGTCCGCCACATAGCCCTGCCTTTGCGCGTCGCTCATGCGCGCGAGATTCTTGTAGGGCATGGCGAGGCGCGGATTGCGGGCGAGCTTCTTCTCGTTGCGGATGAGAAAGGCCCAGTAAAGCGCGTTGAACGGACAGGCCGCAGGCCCCGACTTCGCCTTCACGTCGTGAATGCAGCCGCTGCAATAATCCGACATGCGGTTGATATAGGCGCCTGAAGCCGCATAGGGCTTCGACGCCATCACGCCGCCGTCGGCGAACAGCGCCATGCCGCGCACATTGGGCAGCTCCACCCATTCGAAGGCGTCGGCGTAGACGGCGAGATACCATTCCTCCACCTCGCGCGGACGCAGGCCCGCGAGCAGCGCGAAATTGCCCGTCACCATCAGGCGCTGGATGTGGTGCGCGTAAGCGTTGGCGCGCGTGTCGCCGATCGCCTGCGCCATGCAGTTCATGCTTGTCTCGCCCGTCCAGTAGAAGGCGGGCAGGGGGCGCGTCGCGTCGAGGAAATCGCCCTGCGCATAAGCAGGCATGAAGCGCCAGTAGAGCCCGCGCACATATTCGCGCCATCCGAGAATCTGGCGAATGAAGCCTTCCACCGCATTGAGCGGCGCGCGCCCCGCACGCCAGGCGCGCTCGGCGCCTGCGCAGACCTCGCGCGGGTCGAGCAGGCCGAGGTTGAGCGAGGTGGAGACGAGCCCGTGGTAGAGGAAGCGCTCGCCGGTCTTCATCGCGTCCTGATAATCGCCGAACAGCGGGAGCCTGTGGGCGATGAAATCGTCGAGCGCGGCGAGCGCATCCTCGCGCGTCACCGGCCAGCCGAAATCCTCCAGCGTTCCGAAATTGTCGGGAAAGCGCGCGGCCACGAGATCGATGACGGCCTGCGTCGTCGCGTCCGGCGCGAAGCGCAGAGGGGGCGGCGGGGCTGCGCCCTTGGGCAGCGACTTGCGGTTCTCCGCGTCGAAGTTCCATGCGCCGCCCGCAGGCGTCTCGCCGTCCATCAGCAGGCCGGTGGCGCGCCGCATCTCGCGATAGAAATATTCCATGCGCAGCGATTTCTTGTCGCCCGCCCAGCGCGCGAAATCCCCGCGCGACGCGATGAAGCGGTCGTCCTCGCGGATCTCGACCGGCACGCCGCAGGCCGCCTCGAAGCCGCGCATCTCCTCAAGCACGCGCCATTCGCCGGGCCATGTGGCGATGATGCGCTCGGGCTTCAGCCGCGCGCAGGCCCGCGTCGCTTCGCCCGCGAAGGAGCCGAGATTGGCGGGATCGTCGAGCCTCACATACTCGACCCGCAGGCCGCGCGCCCGCAGCTCGTCGGCGAAATGACGCATGGCGGCGAGGATCAGCGCGATCTTCTGCTTGTGATGGGGAACATAGGTCGTCTCCTGCGCGACCTCCATCATCAGCACCACGTCGCGCGCGGGATCGATCCCGTCGAGGGCGGAAAGTCCATGCGTGAGCTGGTCGCCCAGCACGATGCGCAATGCGCCGTTCATTCGCCTGCCCCTTGCCCTTCGTCCGCGTCTGTGGCGTGTGTACGGGCGAGCGGCGCGAAAGGTTCACGGGCGTCGCGCGGAAGCGGGGGCTGCGATGGCGCGCATGGTGCGCAAGGGCGATTTGCCGACCAAGGATTGCGCGGCCTGCGGGCGCCCCTTCGCCTGGCGGAAAAAGTGGGAGAAGGTGTGGGAGGAGGTGCGCTATTGCTCCGACCGCTGCCGTGGCGAGGCGCGCAAGGCGGGCCGCAAAAGCCCCTCCGGCGACGTTCGCGCTTGAACGCCGCCGCAGGCTCCCCATCTCCCGTCCTGTCCGCGCGGCCCGCGCGGACGCGAGCGCGCCGCCTGCGCCAGAGGCCAGCCTGAAGGGAAGACCTCATGACCGACGCAAGCTCCCGATCCTCCCGCTTCGATTTCACCGCGGCTGACCTGCGCCGCCTGATCGAAGTTCCGCCCGGACCCTATGACGTGGACGCCGCGCGCGAACGCGTGGAGACGGTCGCGCGGTTGATGGACAGCGCGGTGCGCATTCCCGGCACGAACATCGGCGTGGGCGCGGACGCGCTTGTGGGCCTCATTCCCGGGCTCGGCAATCTCGCGACCACGCTGGTCTCCGCCTTCATCGTCTATGAGGCGCGCCGGCTCGGCGTGTCGCGTTTCATGTTGTGGCGCATGGCGGGGAACGTGGGTCTCGACGCGCTGGTGAGCGCCGTTCCGCTTGTGGGCAATGTGGCCGACGTGTTCTTCCGCTCCAACCGGCGCAATGTGGAGCTGCTGCGTCGTCACTTCGACGAGGCGGCCGCGCGCGCAAGGCGCGTCGGCTAAAGGCCCAGCGCGCGCACGCCCGCCGCCGCCGCAAGGCCCGCCGCGAGCGCGACGACCTCGCGCCCCGACAAGAACATGGTCGCCGCCACCACCGGCGCGGCGACCCATCCCGCCGGCCCGCCTTTCACCGCGAGCGGAATGACCGTCGCCGCGAAGATCGCTGCTGGCAGGGCTTCGAGCCCGCGCCGCAGGCGTTGCGTGAGCGGCACGCGCCCGATGATCCAATAGCCGCCCACGCGCATCAGCAGGGTCACCGCCGCCATGGCGGCGATGGCGTAGAGATCGCCGTTGGCGAGCCCGCCGCTCATGAATCGGCCTGCGCAGCGCGCTGCGGCGCGAAGGCGCCCGCGAAAGCGCCGGAGAGCGCGCCGATCACGATGAACCAATAGCCCGGCAGAATCAGGCTCGCGAGCAACGCCACCGCGCCCGATGTGAGGAAGGGCGCATAGGCGCGCGTGCGCCGCAGGATCGGCACGAGAGTCGCCGTGAAGGCGAGCACGATGAGCAGATCGAGCCCATAGGCGCGCGGATCGCTCACAAGCGCGCCGAGCAGATAGCCGGGCACGCCCGCCGCGATCCATGTGAGCCACAGGAACACGGAGGCGCCTGCGAGAAAGCCGAAGTCGCGCCCGCCTTCCGCATGGTAGCGCACGGAGGCCGCCCAGGCCGCGTCGGTGAGCACGCCCAGCACCGGATAGACGAAACCCGCGCGCACCGGCGACAGCCATGGCCGCAGCGAGGCGCCGGAGAGCACGAAGCGCAGGTTCACCATCGCCGCCACGCCCGCGCAGGCGGCCACGTGCAGCCACGTCCAGTCCGGCGTCCACAATTGCAGCGCGACCATCTGCGAGGCGGCGGCGCAGACGACGGCGTTCATCAGCACCGCCTCGCCGAGGCTCAGGCCTTTCTGCGCGGCGAGGGCGCCCACGGCGGCGCCGAACAGGAAATAACCCGGCACGAACGGCAGGCACTGGCGCACGCCCGCGCGCGTCGCAGCCAAGGTGAAAGGAATCGATGCGGGAATCTTTCGTGCGTCCATGTGCTCGCCCCCGCCTGTCGTAGCTTGTCGGACGCGCGATGGCGAGGTTCGCGGCGACCCAAAACGGGACGCGCATTAAGGACTCGTTAAGGCCTTGCGCCCCAAGGTTGCGTCCAAGTTTGCGTTTTTGCAACCGCCGATTCGAAGCGGCCAAGCGATTTCAGACGAAAGATTGCCAAGATGTCAGACGCTTTCCGCGTCGCCCGAACCGCCCGCGCGCGCGCCTTCGCGCCGACACGCGCCGCGCTTTTCCTCGCGCTGGCGCTCGCCCCGGCGCTGGCGGGCTGCGCCCTGTTCGACCGCCGCTGGCCCGAGGCGGGCGGAGGCGGGTTCGGTGAGCTTGAGGACGTCGTCGATCCGCGCGCGCAAGCCTTCGAGGCGCGCCTGCTGGAGTTCGACGCGCGCGGCGCCCGCCGTTTTGCGGCCGGCGAATATGACGAAGCCTCCCTCCTGTTCACCCGCGTGCGGCGCGAGCTCGTCGCAGGCCATGAGGAGGACGCCGGCCTCAACATGGACCGGCTGGACGAACTCATCGCGCGTATTGAGAATCGGCTGCGGAGCGCGCGCAAATGAGCCGTCTCGTCGCGCCGCTTCTCGCTTTCGTTCTCGCCGTCGCCTGCGCGTTTTCCGCCGCGCGCGCGGAGACGCGGGGCGACGAGGTTTTGCGTATCGGCGACGTGTTGACGATCCAGCTTCCCGGCGAAGCGGCGGTCAGCAAGGATTATCAGATTGACCGACGCGGCCGCATTCTCCTGCCGGAGGCGGGCGCGGCGCAGCTCGCCGGCCGCACCATCGATGAAGCGACGAAAGACGTGCGCGCCGCGCTTTCGCGCGCCTATCGCGATCTCGGCCGCCTCACGCTCGTCCTCAAGGAGCGCCGCCTGCCGCTGACCGTTCTGGGCTATGTGCGCAATCCGGGGCCGGTGGAGCTGCCCGGCGACGCGACGCTGCAAATGGCCATCATGGCGTCGGGCGGCCTCATGCAGGGCGCGCAGCTCGACCGCGTGATCGTGACCGATGCGAAGGGCAAGCGCACGGAGTTCGACTACAAGGCCTATCTGGATTCCGGCGATGAACGCCTGCTGCCCAAGCTCAATCCGCTCGACCAGATTTTCGTGCCCGCTTCGCCGCTCATTCCGAAAGTGCAGGTGGAGTTCGACGGGCGCACGCTCGCCCAGTCGGGCGACGGCTCAGACGAGTCGCGCTCGGTGAAAGTGTTCGGCGAGGTTGGTTCGCCCGCCGTCTATTCATGGAAGCCGGGCATGAGCGTGATCGACGCGCTCATGCGCGCGGGCGGCGTGACGCGCTATTCCTCCGTCGAGCAGATCCGCGTGCTCAACAGGTCGGGCCCTGTCGTCTTCAACCTGCAGGCCTATCTCGACAGCGGCGATGTCGCGCATCTGCCGCCGCTTGATCCCGGCGCGACGATCTTCGTGCCCAAACAGCTCGAAGAAATCCGCCGCAGCGCGCAAACCATCTATGTGATGGGCGAAGTCGCCAGGCCCGGCGCCTATGAGGGCAAGTCGGGCGCGACCTTCATCGATATTCTCGCCAATGCGGGCGGGCCGACGCGCTTCGCCGAGACGCGGCAGATCCGCGTCATCCGCGCGGACGGCGCCATCGTGCCCGTCGATCTGCCCCGCTTCACCGAACAGGGCGGCGCGTTGCCTTCGGTCCATTCCGGCGACACGATTTTCGTGCCCGAGAAGATCGACAACAACGAGCCCTCATGGCTGAAGGTCGCGCCCACGCGTGCGGTGCAGGTGCTGGGCGCGGTTCTCAAGCCGGGCCGCTACGAATGGTCGGACGAAATGTCCCTGTTCGATCTCATCGCGACGGCGGGCGGGCCCATCGCGCGCTCCGACATCGCGCGCGTGCAGGTGACGCGGCAGGAGGAGGGGCGCGCGCGCACCAGCGTGTTCGACATGGCCGCTTTCCTCAACAAGGGCGGGCGCGCGCAAGACGTGCCGCGCATCCGCGCCGGGGACATCGTGATGATTCCCGAACTGCCGGTCGATCCCAACGAGAACAAGGCGCAATGGGTGCGCCAGGCGCCGGAGCAATCCATCTATGTGATGGGGCAGGTGATCATTCCGGGCCGCTACGCCTTCAACGACAAGCTCGGTTTCCTCGACATCCTCACCGCCGCAAACGGCCCGACGGCGGCGGCGGACCTGCGCAATCTGCGCGTCACCCAGCGCGGCCGCAAGGGCGCGCAGGTCGTCACCGTCAATCTCGCGCGCTATTTCGCCACCGGCGACGAGGCGCTGCTGCCGAAAGTGCGGCCCGGCGACGTGATCTACGTGCCCGACCGCGTGAAGGATTATCTCGACCAGCCGGCCAGCCAGTCAGTGCGGGTGATGGGCGCGATCAACCGGCCCGGCCGCTATCCGTTCACCGACAGCGTGAACCTGCTCGATCTTCTCGCGGAGGCTGGCGGACCCACCAGCGACGCGATGCAGGACCGCATCGTGGTGGTGCAACTCGCCGGCCAGCGCAAGCAGGCGCGCGTGTTCAACCTCGTGGATTTCGTGAAGACGGGCGACGTCGCCCGCGTGCCGCTCGTGCGCGGCGGCGATCTCGTCTATCTGCCGCGCGTGAGCGACAACGCCTGGCGCAAGGCGCTCGACGAGGTGCGCGACGGCGCCTCGATGCTTTCGATCCTCGCGCTTCTGCGCGCGCTTGGTCTGTGAGGCGAACATGCGGGCGAATTGTCTTCATCTGGCTGCGGCGCTGGGCGCGGCGCTTGCGCTCGCCGGTTGTTCGGCCGCGCGCGAGGAGGGGCTCGTCGCCTCCGCCTCCGCGCCGCAGGACGCAGCGCCCGCGCATGAGGCTGACGCCGATGCGCCCGCCCCAGCGCAACCCAACGCGCCGGACCTGCTGGCGCAGGCGCGCGCGCTGGCGGCCGAGAAGGGCCTCGCTGGCGTTTCCGCGCCCGAGGCCGACGCGCTGGCCCGCGCCGCGCTCGCGCCCCAGGGCGCAGGCGCAGTGGGCGCACAAGGGGGCGAGCAGGCGGGCGCCAATGATCCGCGCCTTGCGTTCCGCCGGGCGGCGCAGCTTTACGCGCAGGCGGGCGGCGCCGAGCCGAAAGCCGACGCGCGCCCTGATCCCAATGATCCCCGCGAGATCTTCCGTCGCGCGCAGGAGAAGGCGCAGGCCCTCAAGGCGCGCGAGGCTCGCGCTTTCGGTCCGCTGCTCGCGCTTGAGCCTGCGCCCGCGCCGGCGCCGCTTCCGCCCTCCAGCCTCTGGATGGCGGCGGTGGGCGCTGCGGCGGAGCCTGCTTTCGTCCAAGCCCTGCGCGCGCCGGAGGCCGCGTCTGCGAAAATCGATTAGCTGGCGGACGCTCCCCCGGTTAAGAAGGGACGAGAACGACCGCCCAAAGGGCGGCGAGGGGGATTCGACATGTCCGCACAAATCGCCGATGCGCAGAAGCCCGCGCCGCCGCGCTCCCGCTATCCCGTGGAGGTGGTGATCGCCGCCGGCTGTTTGCTGGGCATGCTCACCTTCGGCCCGCGTTCGGCGATCGGCCAGTTCCAGCTTCCTGTGCTCGGCGAATTCGCCTTCGGCGGCGACGTCTTCTCCTTCGCCATGGCGCTGCAATATCTGTTCTGGGGCCTCGGCCAGCCTTTCGCGGGCGCGATGGCGGACCGCTTCGGCGTCTCGCGCGTGCTCACCTTCGGCGCCATCGTCTATGCGGCGGGCCTGTCTTTGATGGCCTGGGCCTCGACGCCTCTCTCCTTCACGCTCACGGCGGGCGTGCTTCTGGGCCTCGGCATCTCGGCCTGTTCGTTCAATCTCGTGATCGGCGCCTTCAGCAAATTGCTGCCGCCGCAGCGTCGCTCTATGGCCTTCGGCCTTGGCACGGCGGCGGGGTCGTTCGGCCAGTTCCTGTTCTCGCCTTTCGCCGGCGGCATGATCGCCTCTTTCGGCTGGCAGGCGACGATCTTCATCTTCTCCGCCGTTATTCTGTGCTGCATTCCGCTGGCCTGGGCGCTTGTGGAGCGCCGGGCCGTGGAGGCCGCGCCCGTCGCCGGCGCGCCGCCCAAGCAATCCTTCCGCGAGGCGCTGCGCGAGGCCTTCAGCCATCGCCCCTATGTGTTGCTGGTGATCGGCTTCTTCACCTGCGGCTTCCAGCTCGCCTTCGTCACCGTGCATTTCCAGCGCTATGTGGTGGAGGCGGGCCTGCCCGCCCATGTCGGCTATTGGGCCTTCGCGCTCGTGGGCGTGTTCAACATCGTGGGCTCGCTGTGCTCGGGCTGGCTCGGCGACAAGATGCCGAAGAACTGGCTTCTCGCCTTCATCTATTTCTCGCGCTCGCTCGTCACGCTCGCCTTCCTTATGTTGCCGGTGACGCCGTTCAGCGCCTTCGCCTTCGGCGTGCTCACGGGCCTGTTGTGGCTCTCCACCGTGCCGCCGACCTCGGGCCTCATCGGCGTGATGTTCGGCACGCGCTTCTTCTCGACGCTCTACGGCTTCGCCTTCCTCAACCATCAGCTCGGCGGCTTCATGGGCCTCATGCTGGCGGGCTGGCTGCGCGAGAGCACGGGCTCGTATGACGTGGTGTGGTGGCTCTCCATCGCGCTGGGCGTCGCCTCGGCGATCATCAACATTCCCGTGGCGGAGAAGCCGGTGGCCCGGCAGGCGGCGGCGGGCGCGGCCGCCTGAGCCCGCGCTTGCGCCGTCCGCGCGTCCGAAAGGCGCATTGAGCCGGGCGCGTCCGCGAGGCTAGATCGCGCGGGCGTCCGGCGAGAAGGAGTGAGGCCATGGGCACGTTTCGCGCGATCCGCATCGACAAGGCCGAGAACGGCGTGAGCGCCGCCTTCGTGGATTTCGACGAGGCGGAGCTGATGGAGGGCGACGTGGACGTGCGCGTCACCCATTCCACCGTGAACTACAAGGACGGGCTGAACATCACCGGCAAGGCGCCCATCGCGCGCCGTTTCCCGATGATCCCCGGCATTGATTTCGCCGGCGTGGTGGAGCGCTCCGCCTCCCCCGCCTTCAAGCCCGGCGACGAGGTTCTGCTGACCGGATACGGCGTGGGCGAAAGCCATCTCGGCGGCTTCGCGCAAAAGGCGCGCGTGAAGTCCCACTGGCTTGTGCCGCTGCCGCCGGGCCTCACGTGCGCGCAGGCCATGGCGATCGGCACGGCGGGCTTCACCGCCATGCTCGCCGTGCTGACGCTGGAGCGTTTCGGCCTCACCCCGCAGGCGGGGCCGTGCCTCGTCACCGGCGCGGCCGGCGGCGTGGGCTCCGTCGCGGTGGCGCTGCTCAAGAAGGCGGGCTGGCGCGTCATCGCCTCCACGGGGCGCCCGCAGGAGGCGGATTACCTCAAGGGCCTCGGCGCCGACGAGATCATCGACCGCGCGGAGCTTTCCGCGCCGGGCAAGCCGCTCGGCAAGACGCGCTGGGCGGCGGCGGTTGATGCGGTGGGCTCCCACACGCTCGCCAATGCGCTCGCGCAAACGCAGGTCCATGGCGCGGTCGCCGCCTGCGGCAATGCGCAGGGCCTCGACCTGCCCGCCACCGTCGCGCCGTTCATCCTGCGCGGCGTCGCGCTTCTGGGCGTGGACAGCGTGATGTGCCCCATGCCGCTGCGGCTGGCCGCCTGGCGCCGGCTCGATCAGGATCTCGACCGCGCCGCGCTCGCCGCCGCGACCACCCACGTGCCCTTCGCGCGCACGCTTGAGGTCGCGCGCGACATCGTGGAGGGCAAGGTGCGCGGCCGCGTGGTCGTGGACATCGCGCCCTGAGCGCCGCTTTCGGGCATAATGGCCGCTGATTCTGGAGCCGCCGTCCATGCCCGTCCGCCGCCTCGATCCTGTGCTCGTCGACCGCATCGCCGCCGGCGAAGTCGTCGAGCGTCCGGCTTCGGCCGTGAAGGAGCTGGTCGAGAACGCGCTCGATGCGGGCGCGCGGCGCATTGAAATCGCCATCGAGGAGGGCGGGCGCCGTCTCATCCGCGTGGTGGACGACGGCTGCGGCATGGGGCCGGAGGATCTCGCGCTCGCGGTGGACCGTCACGCCACGTCGAAAATCCCCGACGGCGACCTCTCGCAGATCGCGACGCTGGGCTTTCGCGGCGAGGCGCTGCCCTCCATCGGTTCGGTCGCCGTGCTCGACATCGTGTCGCGCGCCGCCGGCGCCGCGCAGGCCCATCGCATCCGCATCGATCAGGGGCGCAAACATCCCGTCGCGCCCGCCGCCCATCCGCCCGGCACGCGGGTGGAGGTGCGCGACCTGTTCGCCGCCACGCCCGCGCGCCTCAAATTTCTCAAGAGCGAGCGCGCGGAGGCGCAGGCCGTCGCGGAGATCGTGAAACGTCTCTCCATGGCCCATCCCGACGTGAGCTTCGAATTGTCGGGCGACAATCTGTCCGGCTTCGTCCACGCGCGCGCCGGCGAGGGCGCGGACGGATTGCGCGCGCGGCTCGCGCAGGCGCTGGGCAAGGACTTCCGCGACAACGCGCTTGAAGTGGATGCGGAGCGCGAGGGCTATCTGCTCACGGGTTTCGCGGGCCTGCCGACATTCTCGCGCGCGAACGCGCTCAACCAGTTCCTCTATGTGAACGGGCGGCCCGTGCGCGACAAATTGTTCGCCGGCGCCGTGCGCGCCGCCTATATGGATTACCTGCCCTCCGACCGGTATCCCGCGCTCGCGCTCTATCTCACATGCGACCCGCGCGAGGTGGACGTGAACGTCCATCCCGCCAAGGCGGAGGTGCGCTTTCGCGACCCGGGCCTGGTGCGCGGCCTCATCATCGGCGCGCTGAAACAGACGCTCGCAGGCGCCATGCACCGCAGCGCCACAAGCCTCGGCGCGCGGGTGGACGCCATGGCGCGGCCTTTCGCAGGCGGCTTCTCCTCCTCGCCTCTGAACTGGGACTGGCGCGCTTCGCCCGCTGCGCCCGCCGCGCCGCATCAAGCGTTCGCGCAGCCCGGCCTCGCCGACAATGCGCAGGGCGCCTTCGACGCAGGCGCGCGCGCGCCCGGCGCCTTCGCGCCCTCGGCCGATGCGCGCGCCCATGCGGCCGCACCCGATCCGCAGGCGCTCGACGCCCCGCTCGGCGCCGCGCGCGCGCAGATCCACGACACTTACGTGATCGCGCAGACCCGCGACGGGCTTGTGATCGTGGATCAGCACGCCGCCCATGAGCGTCTCGTCTATGAACGGCTGAAGGCCCAGCGCGCGCAGGCCGGCGTCGCGCGGCAGATGCTGCTCATTCCCGTGGTGGTCGATCTCGAGCCCGCTGATTGCGCGCGCCTGCTCGCCCATGGCGACGCGCTGCTGGCCTGCGGCCTCGTGGTGGAGGCCTTCGGCCCCGGCGCGGTGGCGGTGAGCGAGGCGCCGGCGCTGATCGGCAAGGCGGATCTTGCGGGCGTCGTGCGCGATCTCGCCGACGCGCTCGCCGACGACGATCCGGCCAATCCGCTGGAGCGGCGGCTCGATCACGTGCTCGCCACCATGGCCTGCCACCATTCCGTGCGCGCGGGCCGCAAGCTCAATGTGGAGGAGATGAACGCGCTCCTGCGCGAGATGGAGGCGACGCCCGGCGCCGGCCAGTGCAACCACGGTCGCCCCACCTATGTGGAGCTGAAACTCGCCGACGTGGAGCGCCTGTTCGGCCGGCGTTGAGCGTGTTTCTGCTGCGCGCGAACTTTTTGCTGCGCGTGAACTCTTTACTGCGCGCGAGGACGCGCGCTTTTTGCTGCGCGCGAGGACGCGCGCGGTCCAATTATGCGCCCCCCCATGGACCGCGCGCTCCACCACGGACCGCGCGCGTCCTCGCGCGCAGGTCTTCATCAGCCCATCAGGACAAGAAAAAACCCGGCGATCGCTCGCCGGGTTTTCCGTTTCAGGCGTGAGCCCGATCCGATCAGAAGGTGCGCTCGACGCGCAGGCGGCCGGTGACGTTGCCAGCCGACTTGCTGGAGAAGGACGTCGCATTCGCGGTCAGGGCCACGTCCTGCGTCACGCGGGCGTAGATGACTTCCACGCCGATTTCGAAGCCGCGGGTCGGCAGCCAGGCGAAATTGGTGCCGACGTTCCAGGCCGTCGCATCGCCGAAGCTCGTCGTGCCGTTCCAGGCGCGGGACTTGGCGCCCTTCGGCGCTTCGATCTGGCCATAGGAGGCGAAGACCACCGAACGATACTGGGGAGCCCAGTAATGTTCGAACAGACCGGCCACGGCCCAGGACTTCACCTTCTCGAGACCGGTCGGCTCGGCGACGAGGCTCGGATGGTTGATCACATAGCCGCCGACGTCGCGCAGATAGGCGGACGACTTGAACGAGGTCCAGTTGGTCGTGTACTCGGTCATGCCGCTGGCGTAGGCGGCGGTCAGATAGAGCGCGTCGCCCTTGGCCAGCATGGGCAGGTTGATCTTCGCGCCCGCGCCGACGGCGTAAACGCCCTTCGACTTCTCATAAGAGTCGAGCGTGTTGTTCACTGCCACGTCGGCATAGGCGCCCATGATCTGCAGCGCGCCCCAGGCCTGGTCGAGGCGGACGTTGGCGTTGATCTGCGGGATCGAATTGTACACATAGTACGGAGGAACGGCGACGTTATCAACCTTAATCCCCGTCGCGTTCGCCACGCTGCTCGTGGTCGCCGTGTCGAGATAATCCTGCAGGCCGAGGGTGACGGAGACGCCGCCGCCGAACGTGCCGGTGTAGGAGATCTGCTTGGCGCCATTGGCGAAGCTCGCCCAATGGCCCGCGCCGTAGGTGAGAGAGGGCATGAAGGCGAAATTGTCGCGCGCGGCGCCGAAGGTGAAGCCGGCGAAGCGGATGAAGGCGTATTCCAGCGTCTGGCCCGTGGAGGTCGCGGACGGACCGCTCGCGGTCTGGAGAATGCCGGTCACGCGGGCGAGGCGGAGGCCAGCGGTGGCCTGAACCGTGCCGAAGGCGGTCTGGGTGCGGGCGTCGAAGTCGATGCGGCCGCGGGCTTCCCAGCCCAGCGTGTGCTGGGTGTCGGCGAGGGAGGCGAACTCCGTTCCCGCCGCATTCTTGTAAATGTCCTTCGCCGGCACATAGGCGTAGTCGGCGCGCACGCGGCCGCCGATCTTCAGGCAGGTGTCGGAGCCGGGAATGAAGAAGAAGCCCGCGCCATAGGCCGAGCACACGCGCACATATTCCACCGGAGCCGACTTGCGGCTGGGCAGGTCAGCGGCCTGCGCGGCGGCGACCGAAAGGATCGCGGCGGCGGAGCCGAGCCAAACGCTCTTGTTCAAGGTCATAAATCAATCTCCAAAATGTGCGTTGATCGGGCGCAGCCAGATCTGAACCCGCAAAACTCGCCCCCTGTGATGGGGCGGAGCAGAGCGGTCGCTCACGGCTTCGGCCGATCGCGTCGATTAATCTAACTCAAACGAGACCTTTGGCGAGACGTAAAGTCCCGTTCAAGGCTCATTCCCGACAAACAGTGTCGCCCAAGTCACACCAGCTTGGCTTTCAAGATACTTTTGTCATGACCGCTCAAGCGACTGTGCTCGATCCGCTTCGCGCGTCTCAGGCGGCGATTTTGCGGAATCGGCCGGCCCCGCGAGCCTGCGGAGCCTGTTTCGCTCGTCTTTCGGGGCGATTACGCAGCGGCGCGTTTCACGAATCGGCTGCGCAATTCCACGACGCTCATGGGCCGCGCGGGCAAGGCCGCGGGGGCGGGCTCGGGCTCGGGCGGTGCGACCGGCGCGCCGCCCAGCCGTTCGCGCGCGTCGTCTCGGGCGGCTTCGGCGTCGAGCCGGCGCAACAGGGCGAGGACCGGGGCAAGGCTGGCCTCGTCGAGGCGCTCGCAGCTTGTCAGAACCCGCTCGATGAGCAGGCGCGAGAGGCGCGGGCCGGCGTCGGGGTCGGCGCCGAACTGGGCGTCGAGGTCGGCATGGGCGGCCAGCGCCGCGCGGAAGGCGGGCAGGAGCGAGGCGGGCATGCCGGCGCGGGCGAAGACCGCCGCGAAGCCGGCGCCGCCGCCGTTGCGCGCAAGCCCCGCGACGCGGGCGAGCGGCAGGCCGGACAATTCGGCGAGGGCGGCCTCCAGCAGGCTGCGGTCGCCGCTCAGCAGCGCGCGCAGGATCAGGCCGGCGGTGAGCTGGCCTTTCGCGCGCAGGTGGCGGGCGAGGGCGAGCGGGTCTTCCTGCGCGCCTTCCGCCTTCTCGGCGGGCGCGGCCTGCGCCTGGGCGGCGATGCGCACGAGCGCTTTCTCGCGCGCCTCGCGGGCGGCGCGGTTGGCGCGCTCGGGCGACAGCCATCCGCAATCCGTCACGAAGCGCGTGAGGGCGCCGGCGGCGGCGTCGACGAGTTGCGCGCGCACTGTGGGCGGCAGGTCGTCGCGGGTGAGCAGCGCCTCGCGGATCTCGCCGTCCTCGCCGAAGCGCTCGACGATGCGGCGCAGCGAGAACTCAGGCGCCGGCGCGGGCGCGAGCGGATTGTCGAGCAGCGCGAGAACCGCCTCGCGCGCGCCCACTTCCGCGATCGCCGCCGCGACCGCGCTTGAAAGGCGCTGGCGGGAGGCGATGGCGACCTGACTCGCGGGCGTGCTCACCGCGACGCAATCGATGAGGTCGGAATCGCTCAGGCGCGGCGAACGATTGAGCACTGGCGCGGCCACTTCAGGCTGATCGTTGGCGAGCGCCATGACGATGTGGTGCGGCGCGTTGACGGCGACGCTGAGCTCCTGCGCCAGCGCCGCGCGCACGATGGGCGAGGGATCGTCGAGCGCGGCGGCGAGGGCGACCTGCGCGTCGTCCTCATCCTCCTGCGCAAGCTCGCCGCGCACCAGCGCGCCGGCGATGGCGGCGGCCGCGCGGCCGCGCTCGGCCGGCGGCTGCAGGGGATGGGCGCCGACGTATTGCGCGATGAACTGACTGACCAACATGCGACACCACAAAGCAACGAACCGGAGACCTGAACGAGCTTGAACTTCGCAAAACATGGTAAAGATCAGCTTAAGCCGGAGAGGCTGGACGAGCCGTGCGCGCGCGCGCAGATTAGGCGAAATGGCCGACGCGCTCGCCCCCACCACCGCCACCACCCACCGCGCCTTGTGGCGCGCGCCCCTTCTGGTCGATCCCGCCGACGCGCCCGCCTGTGCGGCCGGGCTCGCGCAGGCCTATGGCCCGCCTGTGTTCGATCTGGCGGAGGGCGGCGCGTTGCGCGCGGCCGCAGGCGGTCTCGATCTTGCGCGCGCGCAGGCCGCCCGCATGATCGCGCTCGCCGACGATTGCCTCGTGCGCGTGAACGCGCTCGCCAGCGGCCTTGTGGACGATGATCTCGCAGCGCTGGCGCAAGCGCGCCCCGCCGCCGTTCTCGCGCCCGATTGCGTGAGCGGCGCGGACGCCCAGCATCTCTCCGCCAAGCTCGCCGTGCATGAGGCGCTCGCGGGCGCGCCGGACGGCGCGATCGGCCTTGTGTGCTGCCTGTCGCGCGCGGCGGCGCTGCTGCGCCTTGCGAGCTGGCGCGGGGCGAGCGCGCGGCTGCGGGCGCTCACCTGGGATCCGCGCGCGCTCGCGCGCGATCTCGGCCTGCCGGCGCTGCGTGAAGGGGGCGCGCTCACGCCGCCGCTCGCGCAGGCGCGCGCCATGCTGTTGTTCGCCGCCGCCGACGCCGGCGTGCGCGCGCTCGACGCGCCTTACGACGGCCCTGCGGGCGATATGGAGGCCGTTGCGCGCGAGGCCCAAGCGGCCCGGCGCGATGGTTTCGCGGGCAAATTCGCGCGCGACCTTGATGAGGCGCGCGAGATTGCGCGCGTCTTCGCGGCGCGTTAGCCGCCGCCTTCCTTATTGCCGGCGCCTGCGGGCCGCTTGATCGGGAACAGCCGGTCGATGGCGGTGTAATCCTGATAGCCGCACCGCGCGATCGGCTTCATCGCCACGAGGTCGATCATGCCGTCCTTCAGGAAGCGTTCGTCCACATGCAGGCCGATCGCCTGACCCAGCACCAGCGTGCGGTCGGTGTCGGCGCCTGTGGCGTCCTTCAGCCGCACGACCTGCGTGACCTTGCATTCCAGCGCGCAGGGGCTTGCGGCCACGCGCGGCGCCTTCACGAGCACGCAGGGCGCGGTCTCAAGCCCCGCATGGGCGAATTCGCTGTCTCCGCGCGCAAGCGGCGCGGAGGTCATGTTCATCTTCTCGCGCAGATCGTAGGTCGCCATGTTCCAGACGAACTCGCCGCTGTCCTGCGCGAAGGTCGCGCTGTCCTTGGCGCCTTCGCTGCAAAAGCCCACGATCGGCGGATCGGCGGAGAAGGCGTTGAAGAAGGAATAGGGCGCGAGGTTCACAAGCCCGTCGCGGCTGCGCGAGGAGATCCAGCCCACCGGGCGCGGCGCGATCATCGCCTTGAATGGATCCCAGGGAAACAGCGCCTTGTCGCGCTTGTGGGGTTCAAAGAACATCATCTCGCCTGCTCCTCAAAAACGCGTGACGACGTCGCCGAGCGCGGGACGCGGACGATCCTCGGGCGCCGACGACGCACGCCCCACATGCACGAAGCCCGCGACCTTCTCGCCCGGCTTCACGCCCAGTTGCGCGAGCGCCTCTGCGTCATAGGAGATCCATTGCGTGAGCCATGCGGTGGAGAAGCCCATGGCGTTGGCGGCGATCGTCAGGTTCATGCACACGGCGCCGGCGGAGAGCGCCTGCTCCCATTCGGGGATTTTGGCGTGCGGGGCGGCGGTGGACACCACGCCCACCACGAGCGGCGCATGCTGGAAGCGCCGGCGCTCGACGTCGAGCTGTTCGGCGCCGGCCTGCGGATTCTTCTTCTGGAAGACGCGCGCGAAAATCTCGCCGGCGCGCGCGCGCGCCTCGCCTTCGAACACAATGAAGCGCCAGGGCGCGAGCTTGCCGTGGTCGGGCGTGCGCGCGGCCAGCGTGAGCAGGCGCTCGATCTCCTGCGCGCTGGGGCCGGGGCCCTGCATGGCGAGCGGCGGCACGGAGCGCCGGCGCGCGAGCAGGTCGAGGGTCTGTTGGCAGGCGGGCTTCAGACTGGCGGGTTCGGCGTTGTGCGTCATGGGGCGTTTCCGGGCGGCCTGTCGGCGTCAGGCTTCGCTTTTTGCAGGCGGGCGGGCGGCGCGCAAGGCCCGGCCATTGACCTGCCGCGCGGGATGGGCGAAGCCGAAGCCATGGACCAGACCGCCGGACGATCCTTTGACAGATACGCCGCAGGCGC
>CAZYBF010000009.1:48622-52120 GCA_964645525.1 uncultured Beijerinckia sp. | reverse complement strand
CTCGTCTTGGCTCTCGTCTTGGCGGCGTCGCTGGCGCTGTCGGGCCGCGCCGTCGCGCAATCGACCTTCGCGCCCGGCGGTCCAGGCGCGCCCTCCTTCGCCCCGCAGCCCGACGCGCCGCCCGCCGCGCCCGCGCCCAGCGCCGAGGTGCAGGACGGCTCGGGCGTGCTCAACCTGTCGGCCGTCTTCGCGGGCGACAACCGCCGCATCGGCTCGGGCCTTGTCTGGAACGTGTTCCGCGAAGGCGCGGAGGGCGCGAGCGCGCTGATCGCGCAGTCCAACGAGGCGGCGCCGATCTTCGTTCTGCCCGCGGGCGATTATGTGGTGCATGTGGGCTATGGGCTCGCCTCCGCCATGCGCCGCGTGAGCGTGAGCAACGGCCGGCCCACGTCCGACCGCGTGCCGCTGAACGCAGGCGGCCTGCGCCTTGTCGGCACGCTGGGCGACGCGCGCATTCCGCCGGAGCGCGTCTCGGTCTCCATCTATGTGCCGGAAGGCGCCAATCCGCAGGGCAAGCTCGTCGCGCGCGACGTGCGCCCCGGCCAGCTCGTGCGCCTGCCCGAAGGCGTCTATCACATCATCTCGACCTATTACGAAGCCCCGCCTGCGGGCGTGGCGCCGGCCCCCACCAATTCGGTGGTGGAGGCCGACGTGCGCATCCAGCCCGGCCGCACGACGGAGGCGACGCTGCGCCACAGGGCCGCGCAGATCACCCTGAAGCTCGTCAACGCGGCGGGCGGCGAGGCTTTGGCCAACACGTCCTTCACGGTGCTCACGCCCGGCGGCGACGTGCTGCGCGAAATGATCGGCGCCTTCCCCACGCTCATTCTGGCGGAGGGCGAATATGTCGCCATCGCCCGGCGTGACGGGCGCACCTATCAGGGCGCGTTCTCCGTGCGCACGGGGCGCGACCGCGACGTGGAGATTCTGGCGCGCGAGGCGGCGCGCGAATGATTGCGCGGCGGGGCGCCTCGTCTATGATGCGGGCACGGGCGTGAGGCGGAGCTGGCCATGCAGACGTTTTTCGTTGAGATCAAATGCGCGCTGGGCAAGACCTATCAGGTCGCCAGCGCGCTGGCGGAGGCGGAGATCGCCTCGGAGATCCATTCCATCGCCGGCCATTACGACATTCTCGCCAAGTTCTACGTGCCGCAGGGGACCGACATCGGCCATTTCGTCGGCGAGAACGTGCAGACCATCCCCGGCATCGTGGACACCCGCACGATCATCGCCTTCAAGGCGTTCTGAGCCGGGCGGGAACATCAGCGCGAGCCTTGCGTTTTGATTCCGCGCAAGGCGGGCGCGCATGCGCTCCTGCAATCTGCGCGCAGGAGAAGCCCATGACCCGCCGCGCCGCAGCTCTTGTTCCCTGTTTCGCTCTCGCCGCCGCCTGCGCCTTCGCGGCGCCCGCGTCAGCCGCCGATGCGGCGCAGGGCGAGCGGCTGGCCCGGCGATGGTGCGCGGAATGTCACGTCGTCGCCCCCGACCAGACGCGCGCGCGCGCCGATGCGCCCAGCTTCGCCGCCATCAGCGCGACCCGCCGCATTCCCCAGATCGAGGGTTTCCTGCGCCAGAACCATCCGCAAATGCCCGACATGTCGCTGTCGCGCGACGAGATCGCGAATCTGATCGCATGGATGCAATCGCTCGCGCCTGCGCTCGATCCCGCGCGCCCGGCGCCGCAGAAAGACGAGTTCGAGCTTCCCCGCGGCGGATAAGCGCGCGGGGCCGGCGTGGACTCAGCCCTGCGCGACCCAGCGCCCTTCCTTGTCGCGCCCGACCTTGCCGGCGAGGCGCAGCGCCTCCAGCTCCAAGACGATCTCGCGGCCGTCGCGGCTCGCGCGCGCGGCCATCAGCTCCTGGAAGAACTTCGGCCCGTCGGCGAGGGCGGCCGACACGCTGTCGAACGTCTTGCCGGGATAGGTGGGCGGGGCGGGAATGTCGGGCGGGCCTTTCAGCGTCTGCGCGAAGGGCAGCGTGCAGTCGAAGCCCGCCTTCGCGCCCGTGCGCGCGCCCTGCAGCGAAGGATCGAGCGGAACCGCGCGGAAGCCCGATTGCACGACGAGGTCGCGATCGGCCTGGAAGCGCGTGGCCATGGCCCAATCCACCTGACCGTCGGCGCGCACGTCGATGTCGGGATCCACGACCCAGACGTGTTTGGTGTTGGCCTGACTCGCAAACACCGCGGCGATGGCGTTGCGCGCCTCGCCGGGCGCGCGCTGGCGCAGCGCCACGCGCACATGCAGGCTGCCGCCCGAGGGCGTGAGCACGTGCACGTCAACCGGCTCGCGCACCGCGTTCTGCAAGGCGCGCCAGATCGTCACTTCCGCACGCGCGGCGTTGAGCTGCGCGGTGTCGGTGCATTCCATCGTGCGTCCGCCGATGGTCGATGTCTGGAACAGCGCGTCGGCGCGCCGGGTGATGGCGGTGAGATGGAACACGGGGTTCATCTTCAGCTCGCCGTAATAGCCCAGGAACTCGCCATAGGGACCTTCTGGCTCCACATGGCCGCGCTCGTCGAAATAGCCTTCGAGGATCATTTCCGCGTCGGCTGGAACCATGAGGTCGTTGGTGACGCATTTCACCACCGGCATCGGCCCGTCACGCAGGCTCGCCATAATGCCCACTTCGTCGATCGGCACGCGCATCACCGCCGCAACGTGATCGACCGGATGGGCGCCGAGCACGAAAGCGACGGGAAGCTTCTCGCCGCGTCGCGCGCTGGCTTCATAGATCGCCTTGAGGTCGGAGGGCGCAAGCAGGTCCGCGCCCGCTTCGCGACGGCCGCGCAGCATGAGGCGGCGAATGCCGACATTGGTGAGCCCGTTCGCGGGATCGCGCACGATGTCGATGCCTGCGGAAAGATAGGGCGCGCCGTCGAGCCCGTGCTGGAGATTGGCGGGCAGGCGCGTGAGGTCCGCCTCCTCGCCCGTGAGCACGACCTGCTGCACAGGCGCCTCCGCGCGCGAAAGCTCCACGACCTGCGGCCTGTTCTCAAGCCGGCGCATGATCTCATGGGTGAGTTTTTCCGGCGGAACGCCGAAGGCCATGGCGATTCGCTTGCGCGAGCCTGCGACATTGCCCACGACCTCCGCGCCCTCGGGGCCGACGTTGCGGAAATGCAGCGCCTTCGCGGAGCCTTCGAAACGGGCGGCGAGATCAGCGAGCGCCACGGGCTCGTCGACGACTTCAGCCTCGCCGGCGGCTAGCGCTTCCTCGACGAAACGGCGCAGACGGTAGCGGTCGAGATCGACGGACGCGCCCGCCTTCTGGATGATGCTCATTCTTTCCTCCCGGGCGCGTCGTCAAAGTTTCGCGCGTCCCTTAGCCATGCGCCCGGTTTAGCGGAAAAAGCGGCCCGGCGCCATGCCGGGGCGGTTGCGCCCGCGCCATGATTCCGCCTTGCTCGCGCGGCAATCACAGGCGCAAGCCATGCTGGCCGCCCGCAGGACCTGTTTCATGAAGCCCCGCTTCGCGCGCATCCATCTCGCAGCCTTC
>CAZYBF010000009.1:2249-48522 GCA_964645525.1 uncultured Beijerinckia sp. | reverse complement strand
CCGCAGGACCTGTTTCATGAAGCCCCGCTTCGCGCGCATCCATCTCGCAGCCTTCGCCTTCGCTTTTGCGCTGGCTTGCGCGCCTGCGTCCGCGCGCGCCCAGCAGGCGGGCTGCGATTCCGCGCGCCCCTGCGACGAGGCGCAAATCGGCGAATATTCGCCGCCCGAAGTCGCCACAGTCCGGCCTGTGGATCCCAATGAGGCGCGCGGCAAGCCCGCGCCTCTGCCGCTTTTCGGTCTTGAGGAGAAGATCCGCGTGAAGCCGGGCTCGGGCCTGTGGCTCGCGGGCGAGCCGATCACGGGGGGAAATGTGTTCCTCAACGGCGCGCGCTCGAAGGTCACGCTGGACCTGAAAGTGGGTTTCTGATCGCCCGCGCCCGCGCAGCATTGCATCCGCGCCCCAAGCCTGAAAGATTACGCCGCCCGGCGGAACGGCCGGACGAACCCGCATTATAAGGGGAGGGGAAATGAGCGCCGACGATACGCGGAACGCGTCCGCAAAACGTAACGACATCGGACGCGAGGAGCCCGCGGGACCGCTCGCGACCAAGGCCGGCTTCGGCAGCGACGTGGTGGCGGAGACGCTTCGCGATCTCGACCTGCGCTACATCGCGCTCAACCCCGGCGCGAGCTATCGCGGCCTTCACGATTCCATCGTGAACTATCTCGGCAACAAGAACCCCGAAATGCTCCTGTGCCTGCATGAGGAGCATGCGATCCATATCGCGCAGGGCTACGCCAAGGTCACCGACAAGCCGATGGCCTGCGCGGTGCACTCCAATGTCGGCCTCATGCACGCCACCATGGCGATCTTCAACGCCTGGTGCGACCGCATGCCGATGGTGGTGATGGGCGCCGGCGGCCCCGCCGACGCGGCCCGCCGCCGTCCCTGGATCGACTGGATCCACACCTCGCGCGATCAGGGCGCGCTGATCCGCAATTACGTGAAATACGACGACATGCCGACCTCGCCCGCCGCCGCGCGCGAGGCGCTGGCGCGCGCCAAATGGCACGCGGAGACGGCGCCCAAGGGCCCGGTCTATGTGAACCTCGACGTGGGCCTGCAGGAAGACCCGCTCGCCAGGGATCTGCCGCCCTTCGACGTGAAGCGCTTCACCCCGCAGGTGAGCGTGGGCGCCACGCCCGAGCAGGTCGCCGAACTCGCCGCCATGGCGCGCGCGGCGAAAAATCCGCTCATCGTCTATGGTCGTTTCTCGCGCGCGCAGGCGGGCTGGGACGCGCGCGTGGCGCTCGCCGAAAAGCTCGGCGCGGCGGTCTTCTCCGATCTCAAGGTGGGCGGCGCTTTCCCCACCGATCATCCCCTGCACGTCGCCTGCCCGGGCATGGCGCCGGTGAAGGAGGCGGGCGAGACCCTGCGTCAGGCCGATCTCATCCTCGCCTTCGACGTCGTCGATCTCGCGGGCCTGTTCAAGACCAATCTCGACGGCGCGCTTCCGGCCGCGAAGATCGTGCATGTCTCGCTCGACCATCGCATCCACAACGGCTGGAGCATGGACCATCAGGGCCTGCCGCCGGTGGATCGTTTCATCTCCGCCGACGTGGACGTGGTCGTGCCGCAATTGCTGGCCGCGCTCGCCGATGTGAAGGCGCCTGCGCCAAAGACGCTGCGCGAGCGGCCGAAGCTGGAGATCCGCGACGGCAAGGAGCGCCCGCTCGTGCGCGACCTCGCGCTCTCGCTGCGCAAGGCGCTGGGCGCGCGCGACGTGTGCCTCATGTCCACCACCATCGCCTGGCATGAGGACTGGTGGCCGATCCGCCATCCGCTCGACTATACGGGCGGTGCGGGCGGCGGCGGGCTTGCGGCCGGTCCTGGCATTTCGGTGGGCGGCGCGCTGGCGCTGCGCGATTCACGGCGCATGGCGGTGGGCATCGTCGGCGACGGCGATTTCCTCATGGGCGCGACGGCCGTGTGGACGGCGGTGCGCTACAAACTGCCGCTGCTGCTGGTCGTCTCCAACAATTCGTCCTTCTTCAACGACGAATTGCATCAGGAGCGCGTCGCCATCGCGCGCGACCGGCCGGTGGAGAACCGCTGGATCGGCCAGAAGATGATCGAGCCCGACGTGGACATCGCCGCCATCGCGCGCGGACAGGGCGCGATGGGAATCGGCCCCATCCATTCCATCGGCGAATTGCCGAAGGCCTTCGCCGACGCCATCGCCCATGTTGAGGCGGGCGGCGTCGCGGTGGTGGACGTGCGCGTGGTGCCCGGCTACGCCTGAGCGAAAGGCGCGCGGCCGGCGGGCGCCTCGCCTGCGGCCGGCCGCGCGCGCGACTGGCGAAAGCGCCGTCGCAGTCCTATCTGGAGGCCTTGACGTCATTCGCCCGTCAGGAGCGCTCCATGTCAGACAGCAGCCAGACCTCTGCGATTCCTGTCGCGCCCGGCGCCGCCGCGCGCGCTGCGGTCGATCATGTCATCGTGCCGCGGGTGAGCGATCTCGGCGGCCTGCAGGTGCGCCGCGCCCTGCCTGCGCAGGAGACGCAGATGATCGGGCCTTTCATCTTTTTCGATGAATTCGGCCCTGCGGAGTTTCTCATCGGCGAGGGGCTCGACATTCGCCCCCATCCCCACATCGGCCTGTCGACCGTCACCTATATGTTCGAAGGCGAGATCATGCATCGCGACTCGCTGGGCTCGGCGCAGACGATCCGCGCCGGCGAACTCAATGTGATGCGCGCAGGCCGCGGCATCGTCCATTCAGAGCGCACGCCGCAGGCCGCGCGCGCAGGCCGCCCGCGGCTGCATGGAATCCAGACATGGATGGCGCTGCCGCGCGCGCTGGAGGAGGGCGATCCCGCCTTCGCCCACCATGGCGCGCAGGACCTGCCGACGCTTGAGGACGCGGATGCGCGCGTCACGCTCATCATGGGGGCCATGTATGGTCTTGCGGCGGCGGCGCGCACCCCCACCCAGACGATCTATGCGGACGCCGTTCTGAAAGCGGGCGCGCGCCTGCCGTTTGACGCATCATCCGCCGAAGAGCGCGGCTTCTACGTGGCGCAGGGCGAGGTCGCCATCGGCGACGACAAGTTCGCCGCCGGCCGCCTCGTGGTGCTGCGTCGCGGCGAGAACGTGACCCTGCGCGCGCTCGCGGATTCGCGGCTGATCCTGCTTGGCGGCGAGCCGATGGACGGGCCGCGCTTCGTGTGGTGGAACTTCGTCTCCTCGCGCAAGGAGACGATGATCGCGGCGGCCCATGCGTGGGAGCGCGGCGAAATGCCGAAAGTGCCGGGCGACGAGGACGATTTCATCCCCATGCGCTAGGCCCTTATGCGCCAGACGCGCGCGTAAAAGAAAAGGCCGCATGCGCGTGGCATGCGGCCCTGTCGTCAATCGCTGGCGCGATCAGGCGGCGGCGAGGCTGCCGGCCGACTGCTTGCCCGAGCGGCGATCCGTCTCGAGCTCATAGGACACTTTCTGGCCCTCGTTGAGCGTGCGCATGCCGGCGCGCTCGACGGCGGAGATGTGGACGAACACGTCCTTGCCGCCCTGATCCGGCTGGATGAAGCCGTAGCCTTTTTCGGTGTTGAACCACTTCACGGTTCCGGTCGCCATGGGAATGCTCCTTCGTATGATCGTTGCGCATGGGCGTGCGTGCGCGTGCGCGCAAGCCCGTTCTTCGAGTTTTGGTAGGGGGGAATTGTCTGCGCGCCGATCCCGAGGGAGGCGAAGCGGCCAATAGTTCGTCCGGCCAAAGTCGATAGGGGGAACATAGGCCTGCAAGAGGGCGAAAGCAAGGAAGCGGAGCGGCGACGCATCAAAAAACGCCGTTTGTTTGCGCCACGTGATTAATCCGGCTGAAACGATTTGCGGCTAAGATCACGATCTGGAGTCGCCATGACGTTCAAATTGAAGCGTTTCTTGCACGACGAGCGCGGCGCGACCGCGATCGAATACGCGTTGATACTCGTATTCGTCACGCTTACCTGCGTCGGCGCATTCATCCAGCTGGGCTCTCAGTCCGGCGGGTTCTTCGACGTCGTCTTCAACCAGCAGATCTCTCCAAATCTGCGTTGAGCCTGGTTCCTGCGCGCGTGACGCGCGCCACCACCGCATAGGCCGCAACCATCGAGGCCGCTCCAAACAAGGCCGCGCCGATCACCAGGCCCAACAGGCCGCCTTCCGGTCCGCCCCAATATGCGCCCAATGTGACGAAGGGAATGGCGCCGATCGTCGCGCGGCCCCAGTTGAAGGCGGTGGAGAGAAAGGCGTAGCCGAGATTGTTGAAGGCGGCGTTGGCCACGAAGAGGCAGCCGAGAAACAGCCATTGCAGGGCGCCCACGGCGCAGAAAAACGTAACGAGCGCAGCCGTTTCGCCGGTAGCTGAGAACATGGCGACGATTGCGGGCGCAGCCGCCCACAACAGCGCCCAGGTGGCCAGCGAATAAAGGATCGCCACCGTGAAGCAATCGGTGAGCGTGCGCTTGACGCGGCCGAACTCCCGCGCGCCAAGGTTCTGCGCGACGATGGGGCCGACCGCGCCCGACAAGGCGAACAATATGCCGAAGGCGACGGGCGCCAGCCGGTCGATGATCGCGAAGGCCGCGATCACCGCCTCGCCATAGGCGGAGAAGACGCGCAGCACCCAGGCGGTCGAGACGGGAGCGGCGAGATTGGTGGCGATCGCCGGCAGGGCGACGGCGGAGAGCGGGCGCAGATCCGCCTTCACATGGGCGAGGGAGGGGCGCGCCAGCAGATTGTGCACGCCCACCACGCCCCACAGGCCCACGACCATGAACACGAGCCGCGAGACGACGGTGGCGACGGCGGCGCCCTGCACGCCCATGCCCGCCCAGAAGATCAGCAGCGGATCGAGCGCGGCCGTGATCGCGCCGCCCCACAGCGTCACATACATGGAGCGCTTGGCGTCGCCCACCGAGCGCAGCGCGCCCGACAGCGCCATGCCGAGCGCCATCGGCGCATTGGCGGGCAGGGTGAGCAGCAGGAAGTCGGAGGCGACCGTCAGCGCCTGTCCGCTCGCGCCCATCAGCCGCAGCAGGTCGTCGCGCACGGGAAGCGCGATGAGCGTGGTGGCGAGCGCGGCGAGCGTGCTCAGCGTGAGGCCGGAGGCGCAATAGCGCCGCGCGCGCTCGCGGTTCCCCGCGCCGATCTCCCGCGCCATCAGCGCGCTCACCGCGATGGTGAGGCCGATGCTGATGGAGATCATGAAGAACATGATCTGCGTCGCATAGCCGACGCCTGCGGTCAGGGCCGGGTCGCCGAGCCATGAGATGTAGAGCAGCGACAGCAGATCGACGACGAACACGGCGACGAGGCCGATCGCGCCCGTGGCCGTCATCACGCCCACATGGCGCATGATCGAGCCCTGCGTGAAGACGGCGCGGCGCTGGCCTGCGGAAGCGCTCATCCGTCCGCTCGCGCATCCGCGCCGGCGAAGGCCAGGCGGCGGAATCGGGGGAGAGCGGGGGGATGTGGCATGGGGCGCGATCTCGCGGGGGCGGGCCCCCATATAGACCCCCCATGGCTGGAAAGCGAACCCCTGCCGCCTTGACTTCCGCGCCGGCGCGGCCCCATTTCCCGCCCATGCCAGACGCATCGCCCGCCCGGCCGCCCCAACGGCTGCCGCTTCACGTCCTTCTCTGCGCCCCCCGCGGCTTTTGCGCCGGGGTCGTGCGGGCGATCGACGCGGTGGAGCGCGCGCTCGAGATCTACGGCGCGCCGGTCTATGTGCGCCATGAGATCGTGCACAACAAATTCGTGGTGGACGGTCTGCGCGCCAAGGGCGCGGTCTTCGTCGAGGAGCTCGACGACGTGCCGGACACGCAGGCGCCCGTGATTTTCTCCGCCCATGGCGTGCCCAAGTCCGTGCCCGAGGCGGCGCGCGGGCGCAATCTCTTCACCATCGACGCGACCTGTCCGCTGGTCACGAAAGTGCACCGCGAGGCTGAGATCCACTGGCGGCGCGGGCGGCTGGTCGTGCTCATCGGCCATGCGGGCCATCCCGAGGTCGTGGGCACCATGGGCCAGCTGCCGCAGGGCGCTGTCGTGCTGGTGGAGAGCGTGGAGGACGTCGCGCGCCTCGATCCGCCTGCGGATGCGCAGCTCGCCTGGGCGAGCCAGACCACGCTCTCGGTGGACGACACGCGCGAGATCGTCGCCGCGCTTGTCGCGCGTTTTCCCGCCATCGCCGGTCCGCACAAGGACGACATCTGCTACGCCACCACCAACCGGCAGGAGGCGGTGAAGGCGGTCGCCCCGCGCGTGCAGGCGATGATCGTCGTGGGCGCGCCCAATTCATCCAATTCGCAACGCTTGCGCGAAGTGGCCGAACAGGCCGGCTGCCGCGTCTCCCTGCTCGTGCAGCGCGCGCAGGATCTCGACTTCGCCGCGCTTGCGGGCGTGAGCCGGCTGGCGGTGACGGCGGGCGCCTCCGCGCCCGAGACGCTCGTGGAGGAAGTGCTGGAGGCCCTGCGCGCCCAATTCGACGTGACGATCGAGATCGTGACGACGGCGTCGGAAAACGTGCATTTTCCCCCGCCGCGCGAATTGCGCGCCCGCGCCTGAGGCCTGGGCGATTCGCCCTCCGCCCGCGGGCGAAAACCCCTGAAACCTGAGCCGGTTTGACCCTGGCGGCGGCGCTGGCTAACACGGATTGCGCCCGGAGCCCGCCATGGCCGTTTACACCGAAGTGTCCGACGAAGACCTCGCCGCCTTTCTGGCGGATTACGAGCTGGGAGAGCTTCTGTCCTGCAAGGGCATCGCGGAGGGCGTGGAGAACTCCAACTTCCTGCTGCATGTCGGGGCGGGCAATTTCATCCTCACGCTCTATGAGAAGCGCACGGCGGAAAGCGACCTGCCGTTCTTTCTCGGCCTGATGGAGCATTTGTCGGCGCGCGGCCTCAATTGCCCGCTGCCGGTGCGCAATCGCGCCGGCGCGGCGCTGGGCAGGCTTGCGGGCCGCCCCGCCGCCATGGTGACATTTCTCGAAGGCATGTCGGTGCGCCGCCCCGAGGCGAGCCATTGCGCGCAGGTCGGCGAGGCGCTCGCGCGCATGCATCTGGCCGGAGAGGGCTTCGCCCTGTCGCGGCCCAATGCGCTCTCTGTTGAGGGTTGGGCGCGCCTGTTCGCGCAGGCGCAGTCGCGCGCCGATCAGGTGCAGCCCGGGCTCGCCGCCGCGCTCGCCGCCGAACTCGCCCATGCGCAGGCCCATTGGCCGCAGAACCTGCCGCGCGGGCTCATCCACGCCGATCTTTTTCCCGACAACGTGTTCTTCCTCGGCGGCGCGCTTTCGGGTCTGATTGATTTCTATTTCGCCTGCGAGGACGCGCTCGCTTACGATCTCGCGATCTGCCTGAACGCCTGGTGTTTCGAGACGGATTGCTCGTTCAACGTCACGAAGGGCATGGCGATGCTCGCCGGCTATGGGCGCGTGCGCCCGCTCGACGCGCGCGAAGTCGCAGCGTTGCCGCTGCTGGCGCGCGGCGCCGCCTTGCGCTTCCTGCTGACGCGCCTCGTGGACTGGCTCGACACGCCCGAAGGCGCGCTTGTGAAGAAGAAAGACCCGCTCGAATACGCCAAGAAGCTGCGCTTCCACCAACAGGCGACGAGCGCCGCCGATTATGGCCTGATGCGATGAGCGCGCGCGTCGCGATCTGGACTGACGGCGCCTGTTCGGGCAATCCCGGCCCCGGCGGCTGGGGCGCGATCCTCACCTTCGGCGACGCGGAGAAGGAATTGTCGGGCGGCGAGGCGCAGACCACCAACAACCGCATGGAGCTGACCGCGGCGATCATGGCGCTCGAAGCGCTCACGCGCCCCTGCGCGGTGGACCTGCATACGGATTCCCAATATGTGCGCGGCGGCGTCACGTCATGGATGAACGGCTGGAAGCGCAACGGCTGGCGAACCGCCGACAAGAAGCCCGTGAAGAACGAGGAATTGTGGAAGCGCCTCGACGAGGCCGCCGCGCGCCACGAGGTGCGATGGCATTGGGTGAAGGGCCATGCGGGCGACGTGATGAACGAGCGCGCGGACGAACTCGCACGCAAGGGCATGGCGCCTTTCAAGCGGTGAGGGGCTTGGAGTCCGGCGCCTCGTCGCATAGCCTGTGGTGATTATCCATTTCGCCGTGCATTTATGACAATCAAATTTTTCCCCCGGATGGGCTCTGTGCTCGTCTGTGATTTTAAGCATTGTTCTGCTATTAAACATTGGTATCCCGGTCGTCGGGCTTTAAGACCCAGTTCGCTGGGCGGGCGCTTCACGGGGCGATCACAAGCCCAGAAGCGCCGAAGGCGTGACAAGTCTAAAAGCCCCGCGAAAGCGGGGCTTTTTTGTGCGCGCCTCCCAAACGAAAACGGCCGGGATCGCTCCCGGCCGTTTCCGCATAAGGTGAGCTGAACGCTCAGAGCTGCGAGAGCATGTTGAGCGCGCCGGAGGCTTCGGCGCCCGCGCCTTCCTCGACGTTGAGCGACTTCACGACGCCGTCCTCGACGAGCATCGAATAACGACGCGAACGCATGCCCATGCCGCGCTCGGTGAGATCGAGGCCGAGGCCGATCTCCTGCGCGAATTTCGCGCTGCCGTCGGCGAGAAACTCGATCTTGCCTTCCGAGTTCATCGCCTTCTGCCAGGCGCCCATGACGAAGGCGTCGTTGACGGAGGTCACGGCGATCGTGTCGACGCCCTTGGCCTTGATCGCGTCGTAATTGTCGCGATAGCCCGGCACGTGGTTGTTGGAGCAGGTGGGGGTGAACGCGCCGGGAAGCGCGAACAGCACCACTTTCTTGCCCTTGAAGATTTCGTCCGTGGTGCGAGGCTTGGGGCCTTCCGAGGTCATCACCGTGAACGTCGCGTTGGGCAGGCGGTCGCCGACCTTGATCATTGTTGAACTCCCCTGTCGTTGAGGCGCGCCGCGCGGCGCGCAGGCGTGTCGGAAAAACGGCGGGCGCGAAGCGCCGGCCCCGTCCCTCGTCTTTTTAGGGCTTGGACGGCGACCCGTCGAGACGGATCAGCCATTCCAGCGCGCGCCCGCCCTCGGTCAGCGTGAGGCGCGCCTCCAGCGGCGGCGCCGCGCCCGCCGGCCGCTCCGCGAGCGTCACGTCGAAGCCTTCGCCCCGCCGCCGGGTTTCGAGCCAAAAACCCTCCGGCGCCTCCGCGAAGAGATCGGCCTGCGGTCCAAGGGGCGTCTTGAGGGTCAAGCGCCAGGCGGCGAAGCCTTTGGCGCCTGCGAGCGGCATGGGCGCGACCTCAAGCGCGTCGGCGGGGCCGGGACGCGGCGCCCGCGCGCGCCACTCCTCGATGCGCGTCCGGTGGGCGCTCGCCTGCGCGGGTCCCTGCGCGCGTCCAAGCTCGAGGCGCAGCCGGGCCTGCGCGGGCACGCAAATGTCCTCGCAGGCCGCATATCTGAAGTCGAGGTCGAGCAGGATCGGCTCGCCGGCCCGCGTCGGGCGCAGCCTGAGCGGAAAGATCACGCCCCCGCGCCAGCCGAACGCCTCCACGCCGCCTTCGTCGTGGCGCTCGGGGGCGGGAAAGATCGGCTCGAGCGCGGCGAGATTGCGTGAGCCGGCGGCGTCGAAGACGGGCGCGACGCCCGCGTCGCCGGGATTGCGCCAGTAGGTGAGCGCCTTGCCCGAGAGCGCGATCTCCACGCCCGCCAGAATTGCGCCGTCGGGTTCAGGCCCGCCCGCCAGCAGCCGCGCGCGCGATTTGGGCCCCTCGACCCAGACTGAGGCGTCCGGCCCCTGCGCCAGCGCCGTAGCCTGTGCGAGCGCGCACGCCGCAGCGAGGCCTGCGCAAAGGCGCAAGAGCTTTGTCGCGGCCTTCGCCGCGCAAAAGGAGGAGCCGACTTCGGACGCATGCGCCATGCGGCCAGTCTACCTTCGCGCGGCCGCCTGCGCCATCCTCGCCCGTGGCGGATGCGCGCGCGCCCGCTTGTTCGCCGGGCTTGCGCGCCTTACCTTCCTCGCATGAGCACACGCGCGAGGATCTCAGCCGCAAGCGAGGCCAGTCTCGAAGGCCAGATGCTGATCGCCATGCCCGGCATCGGCGACGCGCGCTTCTCACGCACGCTGATCTACGTCTGCGCCCATTCGGCGGAGGGCGCGATGGGCATCGTGGTGAACAAGCGCTCGAAGAGGCTTAGCTTCCCCGATCTGCTCGTCCAGCTCGACGTGATCGCCGAGAAAGACGCCATCCTTCTGCCGCCGACGGTGGACGCGGTGCAGGTTCTGCGCGGCGGGCCGGTGGAAAAGGGGCGCGGCTTCGTGCTGCACTCGGCCGATTTCCAGTTGGACGCCGCGACCCTGCCGATCGAGGGCGGCGTGTGCCTGACGGCGACCATCGACATTCTGCGCGCCATCGCCACGGGCGCAGGCCCGCGCAAGGCCGTCCTTGCGCTGGGCTATGCGGGCTGGGCGGGCGGACAGCTTGAAGAAGAGATCCTGCACAACGGCTGGCTCACCTGCCCGGCGGACGATTCCCTTCTGTTCGACGACGACGCGGGCGCCAAATACGACCGCGCCTTGCGCAAGCTCGGCGTCGATCCCGCGATGCTGGTGGGCGATTCAGGCCACGCGTGAGCGTGCGCCAGCCTCATTCCGCGACGGCGCGCGTCTCGCTGTGATCGGGCGCCGCGCCCACGAGCTTGCGCGCGTCCGCCGCCGTGATCGGCCGGCCGAAGGCGTAGCCCTGCGCGAATTCGCAGCCGATCTGATAAAGCTCGATCGTGTCGCTCTCGCTCTCCGCGCCCTCCGCGATCACTTCCATGCCGAGGTCGCGCGCCAGCGCCACCAGCGAGCGCAGGATCGTCGGGCGCATGCCCGTCGCGTCGTGGCGCACGAAACTGCGGCCAATGCGGATCATGTCGAACGGCAGGCGCTGCAGATAGGCGAGCGAGGAATAACCGGAGCCGAAATCGTCGAGGATCAGGCCCGCGCCCACCTCGCGCACGCGCTGGAGGATCTGCGCGGAATATTCCGGGTTCTCCATCACCAGCGTCTCGCTCATCTCCAGTTTGAGCGAATTTTTCTGCACGCCCGAGCGGGTGATGACGCCCTTCACGTCGTGCAGCAATTCATGCCGCAGCAATTGGCGTGAGGAGACATTGACGCTGGCGAAGATCGGCGGCGTCACGTCGATCGCGCGCTGCCATGCGGCGAGTTCGCGCGCGGTGCGCTCCAGCGCGAACAAGGTGAGGTCGAGGATCAGCCCCGTCTCCTCCGCGATGGGGATGAAGTCCACCGGGCTCAGGCGGCCGAAGCGCGGATGATCCCAGCGCAGCAGCGCCTCGAAACCCGCGATCGTGCGGTCCTCAAGCCGCACCACGGGACGGAAGGCGACCTTGATCTCCTGCCGGTCGATGGCGCGGCGCAGGTCCGCCTCAAGCGACAGCCGGTCGGAATGCTGCGTGCGCATGCCGGGCCGGAAGAACTCCACGCGGTTGCCGCCGGATTTCTTCGCATGGGCGGTCGCCACCATGGCGTCCTTCAGCATGTCCTCGCGCTTGGCGTGGAGCTGGGAATCAAACAGCGCGATGCCGATGGAGGCGGTGACGGCGATCTCGCGGTCGTTGAAGACAATAGGCGTGAGCACGCTCTTGCGCACGGCTTCCGCAATGGCGATCAGCGATTGCGGGTCGCGCTCCGAGCGGATGATCATCGCGAATTCATCGCTTGAGATGCGCGCGAGCGTGTCCTGCAATTGCATCAGGCGCAGCAGGCGGCGGGCGATGGTGAGCAGGATCGAATCTCCGCCCGGAATGCCGATGGCCTCATTCACGTCCCGGAAGCGGTCGATGTCGATGGCGATCACGGTGGGGCGCGCTTCGCGGTCGAATTGCGCATGCGCGATGGCCGTCTCGAGTCGGTCGAAGAAGATCTCGCGGTTGGGCAGGCCGGTGAGGTTGTCGTGCACAGCGTCGTGCAGCATCCGCTCTTCGGCCACGCGCGTCTCGGTCACGTCGGCGAGCGTGCCGATCACGCGGATCACTTCGCCGTCGGCGCCCACCACCGGGCGCGCCTTCAGGTAATACCAGATGTAATGTCCGTCGGAGGCGCGCAGGCGGAAGTCCATCGCGATGCGCCCGCGCCTTTGTTCGAGCACGGTGTCGAGGCTCGTGCGGTAGCGGTCGCGGTCGAAGGGGTGGAGCACGTCGAGCCAGCTGGCGGCGGGGCCTTCCAGCGAGCCGCGCCGCAGGCCGAGGCTTTGCTCCGCCTCCGGGCTCACATAGATGCGGTCGGAGGTGACGTCCCAGTCGAACACGATGTCGCCTGAGCCGATCAACGCCAGCGCGCGCCGCTCGGAATCCGTCACCGAGCCGTGGGCGAGCCCGCCGCTGGCGAAAGCGTTCTGCATCACCGTGAAGCCGATCAGCATAACGATCAGCACAAGCCCGCCGATCAGCGCCGGCGACACGAGGTCGCCCGACAGCGAGCCCGTGACCGTGAAGGCGGCCGCCGTCAGCCAGGCGAGCAGCAGGAACCAGGTGGGGATCAGCATCACCGCGCGCTCGACGCCGTGCAGCGCGAGATAGAGCACAAGCGCGAAACCCGCCCCCGCGACCGCGGCGAGCGAGATGCGCGCCACGCCCGCCGCCACGGGCGCGTCGAACAGGGCGAGCGCGACGAGGGCGACGAGGAACAGCAGCCAGACGGAGGCCACGTGGGAGGCGCGCACGTGCCAGCGATTGAGGTTGAGATAGGCGAAGAGGAAGACGAGCAGCGTCGCCGCCAGAATCGCCTCCGCGCCCGCGCGCCACACGCGGTCCGCCTCGCCCTCAATGCCGAAAATCTTGTTCCAGAACCCGAAGTCGATGCACACATAAGCGAGCACGGCCCAGGCGAGCGCGGCGGCGGCGGGGAAGATCACCGCGCCCTTCACCACGAAGACGATGGTCAGAAACAGCGCGAGCAATCCCGCGATGCCGATGACGATGCCCTTGTAGAGCGTGAGGTTCGTCACCTTGTCCTTGTAGGCGTCGGGCTCCCACAGATAGATCTGCGGCAGGTCCGGCGTGCGCAATTCCGCGACGTAAGTCACCGTCGCGCCCGGATCGAGCGTGAGGCGGAAGACGTCGGCGTCGGGGCTTTCCTCGCGTTCGGGCGGAAAGCCCTGGCTCGCCGTGATCGCGGCGATGCGCGAGGAACCGAGGTCCGGCCAGATCACGCCCGATCCCGACAGGCGGAAATGGGGCGCGACGATGAGGCGTTCGAATTGCTCGTTCGTGTCGTTGGTGAGCGCGAACACGATCCAGGACGGGCGCGCCCCCGCCTCGCGCGCGGAGACCTCGATGCGGCGCACGATGCCGTCGGAGCCCGGCGCGGTGGACACCTGCAGGCGGTCGCCCTGGTCGGAATAGCGCTCGATCGCGCGGGTGAGGTCGATGGCGACCGCGTCGATGGGCACGCGCACGGATTCGATGGCGCCGGCCGGCGCAAGCCAGCCCGCGAGCGTAATCGCCAACGTCAGCAGGAAGAGAAACCGACGCACAATGATCCCGTGGTCTCGGCGGCTTTCGGGCCGCAGCTCGTTCGCCCTGCCGAAGCCGTGGACTTCGACCTTGTCGGAAGTGTGATTGGTACGGCTTGCGCTCGTCCGGGGCAAGCCGCGAGCGGCTCCGGCGGCCTCTCTGTTGTGGTTAACGCCCCAATCCGGGCGGCGGCGGGGGCGGATCGCTGTCCAGAAATGCGAACAGAAGGTGATCCCGCCATGTCCCGTCGATGCGCAGATAGGCGCGGGCGTACCCCTCTCTCTGAAAGCCGCATCGTTCCAGCACCCGCAGCGAGGCCAGGTTCTCGGGCACGCAGGCCGCCTCCACCCGGTGCAGCCGCAGGGGCCCGAAGCAATGGGCGAGCGCCGCGCGCAAGGCGCGGGACATATAGCCTTTCCCGGCGTGCTCCTGTCCCATCCAATAGCCGATCGCCGCCGTCTGGGCGACGCCGCGGCGCACCTGCCCGATGGTCAGCCCGCCCACAAGCGCGCGGTCCTGTGCGCGGAAGATGAGGAGGGGATAGGCCTCGTCGCGCTCCATCTCCTCCGCCTGTCGGCGCAGCCGGCGGCGGAAGGCGGGGCGGGTCAGTTCGTCCTCCGCCCAGGTGGGCTCCCAGGGGGTGAGGAAGGCGCGGCTGCGTTCGCGCAAGGCCGCCCAGGCCTCGAAGTCGCGCATTTCGGCGGCGCGCATGAACACGCCGTCCCCACGCACGAGGCCGGAATCGTCGTCTCTCGAAGGGCCTAGTCGAAACAGCGCCATCATTCCTCCGCCGGCGGCCGCGCCCGGGCAGGCGCCGGCGGGGCTGCGCGTCAGCGGCCGGCGCGCGCGCGTTCGCGCACGAAGCTTTCCACGACGCGCTGGTCGTTCGCCAGCACGGTGAAATGTTCGCGCGCTGACATCAATTGCGCAAGATGGGGCGGAAGGGGCGCTTCCGTTCCCGCCGCCGCGCGCACGGCGGCGGAGAATTTGGCGGGATGGGCGGTGCCCAGCACCACCATCGGCGTGTGCGGGGCGCGCGCCAGCGCCTTGCGGGCCGCGTGCACGCCCACAGCCGTGTGCGGGTCGATCAGATAGCCGCATTCCGCATGCACGCGCGCAATCTCCTTGGCGGTGCCGGTCTCCCCGGTGCGGAAGGCGTCGAACTCCGCGCGCACCTTTTCAAGCAGCGGCGCCGCGAGATCGAAGCGCCCGCTCTGGGCGAGATTGTTCATGAGCCCGCGGATCGCGGCCGCGTCGCGCCCGCAGGCGTCGAACAGCAGGCGCTCGAAATTGGAGGACACCTGAATGTCCATCGAGGGCGAGGAGGTGGGGGCGACGCCGCGCACCTCATAGGCGCCGTTCTCGAGCGTGCGCGCGAGAATGTCGTTTTCGTTGGTGGCGATGACGAGCCGGTCCACCGGCAGGCCCATGCGCTTGGCGATATAGCCGGCGAGGATGTCGCCGAAATTGCCGGTGGGAACGGTGAAGGAGACCGGCCTGCGCGGCCCGCCGAGCACGACCGCGCTCGTGAAGTAATACACGGTCTGCGCGACCACGCGCGCCCAGTTGATGGAATTGACGCCCGACAGCTTCAGCCCGTCGCGGAAGGCATGATTGTTGAACAGGCCTTTCAGGATCGCCTGGCAATCGTCGAACGTGCCCTCCAGCGCGATCGTGTGCACGTTGGGCGCATCGACGCCCGTCATCTGCCGGCGCTGCACGTCGGAGACGCGCTGGTGCGGATACATGATGAACACGTCCACCTGCTCAAGGCCGCGGAACGCCTCGATGGCGGCGGCGCCCGTGTCGCCCGACGTCGCGCCCACGATGGTCGCGCGTTCGCCGCGCGCCTTCAGCGCATGGTCCATCATGCGGGCGAGCAATTGCATCGCCACGTCCTTGAAGGCGAGCGTGGGGCCGTGGAACAGCTCCAGCACGAACAGATTGTCGCCGATCTGCGCGAGCGGCGTGACGGCGGGATGGCGGAAGGACGCATAGGCGCCTTCGAGCATCGCGCGGAAGGCGGCGGGCGCGATCTCGCCGTCCACGAAGGGGCCGATCACCTGTTCGGCGACCTGCGCATAGGTCTGTCCGGCGAAACCCTCGATCGTCTCGCGGCTCAGGGCCGGATAGTCCTGCGGCGCGTAGAGGCCGCCGTCGCGGGCCAGCCCCGCCAGCAAGGCGTCGGTGAAGGTGAGCGCGGGAGCTTCGCCGCGGGTGGAGACGTAACGCACGGGGGTGGACCTTCCTCAAGACAGGCGGCCTGCATAGCGCAGGCGCGCGCAAAGGTCATCCCGCCGTTATTGCCGCCCCGATCATGCCGCCCCGTTCTTGCGCACATGCGCCAGCGCCTTGCGCATGAGCGAGGGCAGGGCCTCGTCCTCAAGCGCGGCCTCGTCCACCCAGCGGCAGCCGGCGGGGGCGCGGGCCTTCGCCGGCAGGTCGGCTGCGAACACCGTGAGCGTCAGCGCGAAATGGGTGAACACGTGCTCCACCGCGCCCGGCAGCCTGCGCCAGCGTCCGGGCGCCGGCGCCAGCGCGGCCGCCGTCTCCACGTCGAAATCCGCGCGCCATTCGCAGCCGGGAAACTCGTCCATCCCGCCGAGCAGGCCCTTGGGTGGGCGCGTGCGCACCAGCGCCTTGCCGTCCGCGCGGCGCGCATAGAACACCGCGCCCGCGCGCCGGGGACGCTGCGCCTTCGCGGCCTTCACGGGGAAGGCTTCCTGCAGGCCGCTGCGCCGCGCGGCGCAATGGGCGGTGAGCGGACACAGCGCGCAGGCGGGTTTGCGCGGCGTGCAGATCGTCGCGCCCAGATCCATCATCGCCTGCGCGAAATCGCCCGCGCGCGCCTGCGGCGTCAGCGCGTCCGCGTGCGCGCGGATGATCGGCTTGGCCTGCGGCAAGGGTTCGGGAATCTCGTGGAGCCGCGTCACCACGCGCTCCACATTGCCGTCCACCACCACCGCGCGCCGGCCGAAGGCGATGGCCGCGATGGCGGCCGCGGTGTAGGGCCCGATCCCCGGCAGGGCGCGCAGGCCGTCCTCCGTGTCGGGAAAGCGGCCCGCGAAGTCCTCCGCCACCTTGCGCGCGCAGGCGTGCAGATTGCGCGCGCGGCTGTAATAGCCCAGACCCGCCCATTCCTTCATGACGTCCTCGGACGCCGCCGCCGCCAGCGCCTCCACCTTCGGCCAGCGCGCGAGAAAGCGCTCGTAATAGGCCTTCACCGCCTGCACGGTGGTTTGCTGCAGCATGATCTCGGACAGCCAGACCGCATAGGGGTCGGCCTGCGCGCCCGGCGGCGCGCGCCAGGGCAGGACGCGCCGGCTGCGGTCGTACCAGACGAGCAGGTCGGCGGCCGGATCGGCGCTCTTTGCGCGGCGCGTGCGGGACGTTACCATGCCTTCTCTTAGCCGTGGCGGCGCGCCGGAAACAAGGCGCGCGGGCCCGGATTCACAGGGCGGACGCTCAACGGCGGAATCTCGGGGCGAACCCAATGCACGCAAGCCATATCCCGCCTGACGTCGTGGAGCGCGTGGTGCGCCGGCGCGGGCGCGCCCATATCCACGACGATCTCATCGCCGCGCGCACGGCGCTCATCGTCGTGGACATGCAGAACGCCTTCATGCCCGGCCCGCTCGCCCACGCGCCCTGCGACATGGCGCCGAAGATCGCGCCCGCCCTGAACGCGCTGGCGCAGGTGGTGCGCGAGACCGGCGGGCTTGTCGTGTGGATCCAGACCGCCTGCACCGACGGCGACCGCATCGCCTGGTCGGTCGCCCACGACATGGTGCGGCCCGAGCGCGCGCAGATGCGCTTTCGCGCGCTCGCGCGCGGATCGCAGGGTTATGCGCTCTCGCCACTCATGGATGCGCGTCCTGATGATCTCTATGTCGAGAAACACCGCTACAGCGCCTTCATCCAAGGCTCGTCCGATCTCGACGCCATATTGCGCGCGAAGGGAATCGAGACCCTTCTGGTGACGGGCACGGTGACGAATGTGTGTTGCGAGTCCACCGCGCGCGACGCGATGATGCTGAACTACAAGGTCGTCATGGTGAGCGATTGCAACGCCGCCGACAATGACGAGGACCACAACGCGAGCCTGCGCGCGATCTATCTCACCTTCGGCGACGTGATGGATTCGCAGATGGCGGCCGACCTGCTGCGTCGCTCCGCGGCGCGCTAGCGCCAGACCTCACCGCTTCTTCGGCTTGCCCTGCGGGCAGAAGATCGCCTCCAGCGCGCGCATCATCTCGAACACGCGCGCGTCAGCGATGCGATAGTGCACGTTGAGCCCTTCCTTGCGCGTCGCCACCAGCCCCATGGCGCGCATGAGCGCGAGATGCTGCGACAGCGCGGACTGGCTGAGCCCCACGGCCTCCACCAGCGCGGAGACGTTCATCTCACGGCTTTCGGCGAGCTTGCACAGGATCAGCAGGCGGCGCGGATTGGACAGCACGCCCATGAGCTGGGCGACTTCCTCGGCTTTCGATTCAAGATCGGTTTCCGCTAGCATGGCAGGCGCTCCGGGCAGCCTTCTGTTTGGGCCAAGAAAGACGCGCAAGCAAGACAGACGCGCAGCAAGAGGCGCGCGCTCAGGCGCTTTCTTCATCTGCGAGCGCGAGGCGCGCGTCCCCCGACGTCAGCGGGCGTCCTTGCGCGCGCGCGTCCGCCGCGCGATCGAGGCGCAACAGCGCAAGCCCGGCGCGTCCCGCGCTTGAGCCCATATGGCCCGCCGACGTGTCGTCCGCGAAAATCTCCGCGCCCGGCGCCGGCGCCTCGCCCTCCAGCAGGACGACGCGCGCCACGCGCCGGCGCGCGAGGCCGCGATGTTCGACCCGCGACACCACTTCCTGCCCCACGTAACAGCCTTTGCGAAAGTCGATCCCGTTCAGCCGGTCCATGTTCGTCTCATGCGGGAAGGCGTCGCCCCAGACGAAATCCACGCCCCCGCGCGGAACGCCGCAGGCGATGCGATGGGCCTCATAGGCCGCCTCGCCGTCGTCCTCCAGCGCGCCCAGTTCGCCGGGCGGGGCGACGATCCGCCAGCCGAGCGCAGCGCTGCGCGGATCGGGCAGGATGCGCCCCTGCGCATAGCCCGGCGGCTCCGCGCCCCAGATCGCCGCCGCCGTCAGGCTCGCCGACAGATCGGCGATGTCCACGCGCGCGCGCAGCCGGTACATGGCGAGGCGGCGGGCGAGCGCCTGCGCCTGGTCGGCCGCGCAGTCGAGCAGCAGGCCGTCGCCATCGGCGATGACGAGAAAATCAAACAGGATTTTGCCCTGCGGCGAGAGCAGGGCGGCGAAGCGCGCCTCCTGCGCCCCCAGACCCTCGACGTCGTTGGTCACGAGCCCCTGCAGCCACGCTCGCGCATCGGGGCCCGACGCCCGCACGAAGCCGCGCGACGTCAGGATCGCGGTCCCCTGTCCCATCAAAGCCAGCCCCTCGCCAACGCTCGCGCCCGCCACATCTCTTGTCCGGCCGCCCGCCTACAGGTAAGCCGACGGCGGCCGCATGCAAGCGCCGTGACGTTCAGGAGACCCGGAATGACCCAGACTTTCGATCTCATCCTCGCGGGCGGGGCCGTCGTCAATCAGGACGGGGAGGGCGTGCGCGACGTCGGCGTCAAGGACGGGACCATCGTCGCCATCGGCGACCTGTCGCGCGCCTCCGCAGGCGAGCGGGTGGATTGCCGGGGCCTGCACGTCCTGCCGGGCGTGATCGATAGCCAGGTGCATTTCCGCGAGCCGGGCCTCACCCACAAGGAAGACCTTGAATCGGGTTCGCGCGGCGCGGTGCTTGGCGGCGTGACGGCGGTGTTCGAAATGCCCAACACCAATCCGCTCACCACCACGCCGGAAACGCTCGCCGAGAAAGTGCGGCTGGGGCGCCATCGCATGCATTGCGACTTCGCGTTCTGGGTCGGCGGCACCCATGACAACGCCAAGGACATTCCCGAGCTCGAGCGCCTGCCGGGCGCTGCGGGCATCAAAGTGTTCATGGGCTCCTCCACCGGCTCGCTTCTGGTGGAGGACGATCCGGGCGTGGCTGCGGTGCTCGAGCAAACCCGCCGGCGCGCGGCCTTCCATTCCGAGGACGAATATCGCCTCAACGACCGCAAGCCGCTGCGCGTGAAGGGCGACCCCAATTCGCACATCATCTGGCGCGACGTGACGACGGCCCTGCAATGCACGCAGCGCCTCGTGCGCATCGCGCGCGAGAAGGGCGCGGCCATCCACGTTCTGCATATCTCCACGCAGGAGGAGATCGCCTTTCTCGCCGCCCACAAGGACGTGGCGACCGCGGAAGCGACGCCCCACCATCTCACCCTCGACGCCAGCCTCTACGACACGCTGGGCACGAAGCTGCAGATGAATCCGCCCGTGCGCGAGGCGCATCATCGCGACGGCATCTGGGCCGGCGTGGCGCAGGGGATCGTGGACGTGCTGGGCTCCGACCATGCGCCGCACACGCTGGAGGAGAAGGCGAAACCCTATCCGGATTCGCCATCCGGCATGACCGGCGTGCAGACGCTCGTGCCCGTCATGCTCGATCACGTGAACGCAGGCCGCCTTTCGCTCGCGCGTTTCGTGGATATGACGAGCGCTGGCCCCGCGCGCATTTTCCAGATCGCGCGCAAGGGGCGCATCGCGGTTGGCTATGACGCCGATTTCACCGTGGTCGATCTCAACCGCGTGGAGACGATTCGCGATTCCTGGATCGCCTCGCGCTGCGGCTGGACGCCTTACGACGGCAAGCAGGTGAAGGGCTGGCCGGTGGGAACCATCGTGCGCGGACGCCGCGTGATGTGGGAGGGCGACATCGTCACGCCCGCCACCGGCGAAGCGGTGCGTTTCGTTCAGGCCTTGCGCTGATCGGTCTCGTCACGGCGCGCGGCCATGCGCGTCAGTGCACGCTGCCGAAGGAGAATTCGCCATTGCGGATGCGCGCCGGCAGTTCGCTGACGAAGCGCGCGGTCGCTTCCTCCCCCCAGGCGCCGACGAGCTCCTGCAGCGCCGCGTCGAGCGCGGCGTGGGCGAGGTTCGACGGATCGACGCCCGCAAGCATCGCCTCGGTGAAGGCTTCGATCACGTAGGAGAGGGCGGCGCGGCGGTCTTCCGCGGCCATGAATTCGGTAAGCGTCGGCGTCGTCATGGGAGCACCCTAGACAAACTGCACAGCGGGCGCGATGCGAGCGTGAAGAAAGGGTTAACCGCCCTCAGCCGGAATATTGGTTCGCGATGTCGCGCGCGATCCGCGAGCCTTCCTCGAGAAAACGGCGCATGGCTGCAAGGCCGTTGGGCGTGCAGGCGCGGTGGTTCGCCTCATAGCCGCGAAAGCCCCGATTATAGGCTCCGGCGAGCCGTTCGCGGCGCGCGGGCGTGGCGCCCTCGGCTTCGAGCAGCGCCGCCATGCGGGCGCGCCAGGCGCCGCCGTCGCGCTCGGGCGCAGCCTCTCCGCACACCTGGCTCATCCACGCCAGCGCGCCGAGGATTTCGGCCAGCCGCAGCAGGTGCCGCTCATAGGGCGCGGGCGTCTCCAGCGGCTGGGGCGGCTGCTGCGCCGACGGGGCGCCGCTGCGGGTTTGCGGCGAAGCGTTTTGCGCCGGCGCCGCGCAAGCGAGGGCGAGGGCGAGAAGAAGGGCGCGGCCCGCGACGCTCATGGGGCCTCGCCTGCGGCGAGCCTGCGGGCGCGCGCCAGCAGGTCCGGCAGGCCGGGGGTGAGCGTCAGGGCGGCGGCCTGCGCCTCGTCCGCCCACATGACCCGACCGAGTTCCTCGCTCGGCTCCCCTTCGCCCGCGACCCAGCGCGCGACGAAGGAGGCGATCACGTAATGGCGCTGCACGCGCCCTTCCGCGTCGTGGGAGATAACCTCCCGCCAGCCGTTGAAGGCGAGGATCTCGCCGCGCACGCCCGTCTCCTCCTCGAGTTCGCGCAGGGCGGCCGCCTCGAGGCTCTCGCCCGTCTCAACGAGGCCGCCCGGCAGGCTGAAGGTCTTGTCGAAGGGCGGGTTGCGCCGCGCGCCCAGCAGCACCCGACCCTCGCGGAACACGGCGACGCTGGCGCACAGGATGGGACGGCTCGGGTAGTCCCGGCTCTCAGGGGCTGTCTGGCTCATGCCGCGAAGCTAGCAGAGGCGCCGCCCCTGCGGGAAGGCCGGGAGGGGCCGAGATAAATCCGCACGAACCTGCGCTGGCTTGACGCAGATCAAGGAAACTTGCGCCGGGCTCCACCAATATGTATTAGTTGAGAATGGATCGCAACAAGGGCGGCGCCCGCGATCGATAAGGCCCGATCCGGGTCGCGGAGGCGAAGATGACGCGTGCAGTTCTTCCCAGAGTCGAGGCCGGCGCGACGGCGGCGCCGAAGACGGTGGGGGGCTGTTCGTTCCGCAACGTTCGCGAGCGGCTTCAGGAGGCCGGCCTGCGTCCCACCCGCCAGCGCGTGGCGCTTGGCTGGCTCCTGTTCGGCAAGGGCGACCGCCACGTGACGGCGGAGACCTTGTTCGAAGAGGCCAAGGGCGGAGCCACCCATCTGTCGCTGGCCACCGTCTACAACACCTTGCGCCAATTCTCGGAGGCTGGGCTGTTGCGCGAGATCGCCGTTTACGGCTCGCGCATCTGGTACGACACCAACACCGGCCCGCATTTCCACTTCTACGTGGAGGACCGCGACCAATTGCTCGACATTCCCGACGAGATGGTCGCCGTGCTGAAACTGCCCGACGCGCCTGACGGCATGAAGATCCTCGGCGCCGACGTCATCGTGCGCGTGCGCGCGCAGGCCTGATCCCGGACCGCGCGCGTCCGCGCGCGCATTGGACCGCGCGCGTCCTCGCGCGCAGCTTTGGTCTTGGACCGCGCGCGTCCGCGCGCGCAGCATTGACCTGGACCGCGCGCAATGAACAGCGCGACTCGTCTTACGGAAACAGGCGTTGCCTCGTCCATGGGCCTTCTGGCGTCGCGCGGCGGAAAACCACGCGGTCGTGCAGCCGGAACGGCCGGTCGTGCCAGAACTCGATCTCCACGGGCCTTATGCGATAGCCGATCCAGTGGGGCGGGCGGGGCACGTCGCCGATCGGATATTTGAGCGCCGTCGCGGCGATCGCCTTCTCGAAGGCGAAGCGGGATTCCAGCGGGCGCGACTGCTGGCTCGCCCAGGCGCCGATGCGCGCGTCGCGCGGACGGGAGGCGAAATAGGCGTCCGATTCCTCGGGCGTCACCTCCTCAACCGGGCCGCGCACGCGCACCTGCCGACGCAGCGACTTCCAATGGAAATTGCCGGCGGCCTTCCAGCTCGCGTCGAGCTCGCGGCCCTTGGCGCTTTCCCGGTTCGTGTAGAACACGAAGCCGCGCGCGTCGTGCTCCTTCATCAGCACCATGCGCAGATTGGGCGCGCCGTCCGCGTCCACCGTGGCCAGCGCCATGGCGGAGGGATCGTTGATCTCCTTCGCCTGCGCCTCGGCGAACCAGGCGTCGAACAGGGCGAAAGGCTCCGTGGCTTCGGTGAAGTCACCTTGCATTAACTCATTCAATGTTCTTATCCCGTCATCGGAAACTGCAGGTCGGACCGTGCCGGGGCCAAGCCAGACCATCACCGCGAATATAAGGCGGGGGACGCGCGCTGTCGCGACCGGCGCGCATCTGTGTCTGGCGCTGGCGGCCCTTTCCCTCGCCGGCTGCGCCACCGCCATTCCCTTGACCTCCTTCATGGGCTCGTCGGCGGACGTGACGGGCTCGATCCCGGCTTCCGCCAAGCTTTCGCCTTATCTCGACGCCGAGGACTGGCGGCGCGCCAAGGGGGCCATGGCCCTGGCGCTGGACCCGCAGGGCAACGGCGCCCCGGTCTCCTGGGACAACGCCAAATCCGGCGCGCGGGGCTCCTTCACCCCGGTCGGCGAGGCCCGTCCGGTGGATGACCGGATCTGCCGCGCTTTCCTCGCCGACGTGGGCGGGGCCGCGCCCTCCCGCGCCCTTCAGGGCACCGCCTGCCGGGACAAGTCGGGCGAATGGACGCTGGGCGACGTGAAGCCCTGGTCGGCTCCCCGCGCCGGCTGACCCCCCGCGAGCGCCGCCCCCGGCGGAAATCGATTGCAACCGGGCGCAAGCCTCCCCAAATGTGAAGGGAGACACTTGCGGCTGCGCCATTCCGGGCGGCCGCGCGACTGGGCTCAGGAGCTATGCGCGATCCCTACACGGTTCTTGGCGTGACCAAGTCGGCCTCGCCCGAGGACGTCAAGAAAGCCTATCGGCGCCTCGCCAAAAAACTGCATCCCGACCAGAACGCCTCCGACCCGAAGGCGAAGGAGAAGTTCGCCGAGCTCAACGGCGCCTATGAGATTCTGGGCGACGCGGAGAAGCGCGCGAAGTTCGACCGCGGCGAGATCGATGCCGAGGGCAAGCCGCGCTACGCCGGCTTCGAAGGTTTTCGCAACGCCGGGCGCGGCGGCGCGGGCGCAGGCGCGGGGCAGGGCGGCTGGCGCAATTTCGATTTCGACATGGCGGGCGCCGGCATGGGCGGGCGCGGCGGCTTCGACGCCAGCGACATTTTCGCCGACCTGTTCGGCGGGCGCCGTCAGCGCGCCCAGAGCGCGTCTGCGCAGGGCGAGGACATCGCCGCCACGGTCAGCGTGCCCTTGCAGCGCGCGGCCAAAGGCGGCGAAGCGCGCGTGACGCTGCCCACAGGGCGCACGCTCGACGTGAAGATTCCCGCCGGCGTGGAGACCGGCCAGCAGATCCGACTGCGCGGGCAGGGCCATCCCGCTCCCGGCGGCGGCGGACGTCCGGGCGACGTGATCCTGACGGTGGAGATCGCGCCCCATCCGCTGTTCAGGGTGGACGGCCGCGACCTGCGCCTCGACCTGCCGGTGACGATCTATGAGGCCGCGCTCGGCGGCTCCGTGCAGGCGCCGACGCTCGACGGTTTCGTGGAGATGTCGATCCCGCCGGGCTCCGTCGGCAAGACCCTGCGGCTGCGCGGCAAGGGCTTGCCGCAGGTGGGCAAGAAACCTGCGGGCGATCTGTTCGTCACGCCGCGCGTCGCGCTGCCGGAGACGATGGATGCGGAGTTCGAGGCGATCATGCGCCGCTGGCGCGCCGAACGTCCCTATGATCCGCGCAAGGGCCTGTAGGGCGCGCAAGGCGCGCGCGCTTCCATGAAAAGCCTGCGCCTCAAGGCTGCGCTCATGCGCATGGGCGCGACGCCTTTGCCTATTCCAAGCTCCTGCGAGGCGGGCTAGAACAAGCGCCTCTTGGAACGCAGGGACATCATGAAAAAGCGGAAGATTCTCATCAACGGCGCAGGACTCGGCGGCCTCGCGGCGGCGTGCTGCCTGATGAAGGCGGGCCACGAAGTCGAGGTCTATGAGCAGGCCGCGCAATTGGGCGAGGTCGGCGCTGGCATTCAGATCAGCGCCAATGCGCAACATGTCCTGCGCGATCTCGGCCTTGGTCCCGACATCGACCGCATCGGCGTGCGGCCCGGCGCCTATGTGTTCCGCCTGCACGACACCGGCGAAGAGATCCAGCGCTTTCCGCTCGCGGAAGAACATGAGCGCATCAACGGCGCCCCCTATACGCAATTGCATCGCGCCGATTTCCACGAAGTGCTTGCGCGCAAGGCGCAGGAGATGCGCCCCGACGTGGTGCGCCTCAACAAGCGCGCGCTGCGTTACGAGGAGAGCGCGGACGGCGTGGAGCTGCATTTCGCGGACGGCACGCGCGCGCGCGGCGACGTGCTTGTGGGCGCCGACGGCATCCGCTCGATCGTGCGCGCGCAAATGTCGGGCGGCTCCAATCCCGTCTATACGGGCGACGCCGCCTGGCGCCTCGTGATCCCCACCGAGAAACTGCCGCCGGGCATGCTCGAACACGTTATGTCCGTGTTCATGGGGCCGGGCGGCCATGTGGTGTGCTATTATCTGCGCGCGGGCAAGCTGCTCAATTTCGTCGGCCTTGTGGAGACCGACGACCTGGCCGAGGAATCCTGGACGATGAAGCGTCCGTGGGAGCAGCTGAAGGCTGATTACGCCGGCTGGCATCCCATCATCCAGACGATCATCGACACGGCCGAGAAGGACCAGTGCTATCGCTGGTCGTTGTTCAATCGCGATCCGCTGATGGACTGGAGCACGAAGCGCGTGACGCTTCTCGGCGATTCCTGCCACGCGACGCTGCCCTATCTCGCGCAGGGCGCGGTGATGGCGATCGAGGACGGCGCGGTGCTCACGCGCGCGCTCGCCATGAGCGACGACGTGGCGGAGGCGCTCGACATCTATCAGCGCAACCGCATCGAGCGCACCGCGCGCATCGTGCGTCAGTCCACGGCCAACCGCACGCTGTTCCATCTGCACAGCGAGGCGGAGATCCGCGCGGCCTTCGCCAAGCGCGACGAGGGCGCCGACCGCAACAAATGGCTCTACTCCTACAATCCGCTCACCGTGGATCTGGTCTGAGCCTCACGGGCTGCGCAGCAGGAACGCAACGAAGGCGAGCGCGCTGAAGGCCGCGCCCGCCAGAAAGGCGATCAGCGCGACGAGCAGGCTGCGCGCGCACTCCCCCGCGCCCTCTCCCTGCGCCTCGTCGTCGCGCGCAAACGCCGACGGCGCGCGCAGCGGATCGAGCCCGCTCTCAACCAGGCCTGATCCGGCCGCGCGCGGCGGATCTTCCGCGAAGGCGGCGCGCAGCGCGGAATCATGGCGCCGCCATGTCGACAGCCGCGCGGCGAGCGCCGGCTCCCCGCGCAGGCTCTGCTCGACCCGCGCGCGTCGCTCAGGATCGCATTCCCCGTCGAGCCATGCTGAGAGATCAGCCAGCGCGCGCGCTTCCCGCGCGCCCGGATCGTCCGCCTGCGGGCTCATCGCACCAGCCGCAGCCGCGCGCGCGGCCGTCCTGCGGGGTCGCGTTCCGGCGCGTGCAGACGCAGTTCAAGTCCCGCGCGGGCCCGCACGAGCGCGGCTGCGAACTCCCGCCGGTCGAGCGCGAGGACGGCGCCGCCCTGCGCGTAATCGAACCCTTCCACGGCGGCGAGCAGGAGCGCGAGCCGCTCCAGCGGCGGCAGGCTCGCGGCGGCGGCGCGCACCGCGCCGGGGCCATGGACGGGCGTCGACCTGCGGGCGACATCGTCCTGCGGCGGCGGGGCGAGGCGCGGGCCCGGCGGGCCGGCCCGGCGCGAGGCTTCGAGAAAGCGGCGCGCCACCAGCCCATAGGCGAAAGCGCGGATCTGATTTTCGGACGCTGCGGCCATGAGCCGGCGCGCCCGGCCCAGGGCGCCCGCCACGAGCCGGTCCGCCTCCTCCGCTTCGAGGTCGAGCGCCCGGCAAAACCGGCGCAACCCTCGATCAAGGCTGGCGTGCGGATGGGTCGAGGCGATGTGAACGGCCATGGCGGCCTCCCCCGGGACGATCCCCGTCTGCAGCTTCGCCGCAGGGTCTTCTTGCGCTCCCCACCAGCCCGTAAGGGTAGGGCGGCGAGCCGCGCGGGCAAGCGGGGCGGCCACGAACGCGGCCTTGCCAGAAGCCGGTCCAGCGCTTAAACGGCGAGCAATTCCCGCCGTCCCCCGCCGGCGCGGTTCTCCTTGACGAGACGACTCAATGACGACCCCCGATCAAACCGCCGCCGCACTTCCCGGAATCCTCGCTGGCAAGCGCGGCCTTGTGCTGGGCGTCGCCAATAATCGATCGATCGCCTGGGGCATCGCCAAGGCGGCGCGGGACATGGGCGCGGAACTGGCCTTCACCTATCAGGGCGAGGCGCTGGAGAAGCGCGTGCGTCCGCTGGCGCAAAGCCTCGGCGCCCATGTGCTCGGCCATTGCGACGTGACCGACGCCGCCACGATCGACGCGGTGTTCGAGGAAGCGCGTCGCCTGTGGGGCTCCATCGACTTCGTGGTCCATTGCGTCGCCTTCTCCGACAAGGACGAGCTGACGGGTCGTTACGTGGACACGAGCGAGGGCAATTTCTCCCGCTCGATGCTGATCTCCTGCTATTCCTTCACGGCGGTCGCCCAGCGCGCCGAAAAGCTCATGACGGATGGCGGTTCGCTGCTCACGCTGTCTTATTACGGCGCCGAGAAATGGATGCCCCACTACAACGTGATGGGCGTGGCGAAGGCGGCGCTCGAGGCGAGCGTGCGCTATCTGGCCGCCGACCTTGGCGAAAAGAACATCCGCGTGAACGCGATCTCCGCCGGCCCCATCAAGACGCTCGCGGCCTCCGGCATCGGCGACTTCCGCTACATCCTGAAGTGGAACGAATACAATTCGCCGCTGCGCCGCACGGTCACCATCGAGGAGGTCGGCGAAACCGCCGCGTTCCTGCTTTCGCCGCTTTCCCGCGGGATCACCGGCGAAGTTCTCCATGTGGACGCCGGCTATCATGTCGTCGGCATGAAGAACCCCTCCGCTCCCGACATCGTGGTGGGCGGCGACAAGGACTGATCGCCGTTCCCGCCCCGTCCAGCTCCAAGGCGCGCGCCCCGTGCTCAAGCATCGGCTGATTTTCCTGCGCCACGGCGAGACCGACTGGAACGTCGAGGGGCGCCTGCAGGGCGGACAGGACATCCCCCTCAACGCCAAGGGACGCTGGCAGGCCGAACAGGCCGGCCGCACCGCCCTGAAAATTCTCGGCCCCGAGGCGATCCGCGCGATCCCCTTCGTCTGCTCGCCCCTGACGCGCGCCCGCGCCACGATGGAGATCGCCCGCGCCGCCATGGGCCTGCCGCAGCAGGACTATGCGCTCGAGCCCCGCGTGAGCGAGCTCACCTTCGGCGAATGGGAAGGGCTGACCTGGCCAGAAGTGCAGGCGCGCGCCCCGGAGGCGGCGGCCTGGCGGGAAGGCGATAAATGGACCTTCACGCCCCCGCGCGGCGAGAGCTACGCCATGCTTTGCGAGCGGTTGCGCCCGTGGCTTGAAGGGCTTGAGGGCGAGACGCTCGTTGTCTCCCATGGCGGGGTCGCCCGCGCGCTGATGGCGGCGGTCGGCGGGCTCGCCACCGAACGCGCGGCGCTGGCGGACATCTGGCAGGGCCGCGTGCTGGTGTTCTCCGCCGGCCGGTTCGACTGGGTCTGATCCTCAAGGTCCATACGGCCTCGGCCGCGGCGCTGGAACCGGGGGCGTCAGGCCACGTTCATCAACAGTTCAGGCGTGTGCGTTACAAGACGTGGCGTGCGGGTTATGTTAGTGAAAACGATTAAGTGAAGTCAGCCGCCTCGAACGACCGCAGGGAGGAGCCGTTCGTTGGTTTCATCGAGTACCAGGGGCGCGTTCGCGCGCGTGGCGCCGCATGGGCGGCGGTGGTCGGACTATGAGCGATGGCGACAGGGCGGCGATGACTGACATGACGCGTCAATCTCCTGAAGAGCGCGCGCCTGACGATCACGCGCCTGACGATCGCGCGCTCGCGTCTGACGCGCTGGCGCGCGGCTCCTTCCTGCGCGGAGTCGAGCGTCCCGATCTCCTGCGCGACGAATTGCTCGCTGAGATTTTCGCCGAGAGCGTGGTCCGCGATCCAGACGCTCCTTGCCTTGTCTGCGGCCCGGTGCGGATGACCTATGCGCAGGTCGATGCGGCGGCGACCGCCATCGCGCGCGGCCTGCGCCGGCATGGCGTCGGCCCCGGCGGCGTCGTCGGCCTGTGGATGCAGCGCGGGCTGGAATTGCTCGTCAGCCAGATCGCCATCGCCAAGACGGGCGCCGCTTGGCTGCCCTTCGACGCCGACGTGCCGGTGGAGCGCGTGCGCGAATGCCTGATCGACAGTCAGGCGCGCGCGCTTCTCGTCGGCGCCGATCATTTCGCGCGCGCTTCCGGCCATACGCCCTGCCCCCTGCTTCAGGCGGAGACGCTCGCCGATCCCGCCGACCAGACGGAGGTGGACGCCCGCGCGCTCGGCTGCACGCCCGACCATCCCGCCTATATGATCTACACGTCCGGCTCGACGGGAAAGCCCAAGGGCATCGTCGTGACCGGCCGCAACATCTGCCATTATCTGCGCGCGGCCGTGGACGTGTACGGGCTGGAGCGCGACGACGTCGTCTTTCAGGGCGCCTCCGTCGCCTTCGATCTCTCGATGGAGGAGATCTGGGCGCCTTATCTCGTGGGCGCGCAATTGTTCGTCGCCACGCCCGCGATCATGGGCGACGCGGACAAATTGCCCGACGTGCTCGACGAGGCCGGCGTCACGGTGCTTGACACCGTGCCCACGCTGCTGTCGCTGCTCACCCGCGACGTGCCCTCGCTGCGCATCGTCATTCTGGGCGGCGAGGCCTGTCCGCCCTCGCTGGCTGCGCGCTGGTGCAATCCGAACCGCAAGATCTTCAATTCCTACGGGCCGACGGAGGCCACCGTCGTCGCCACCGTCTCGCAGGTGCGCGCCGGCGAGCCCGTCACCATCGGCAAGCCGATCCCCAATTACACCTGCTACGTGGTGGACGACGCGCTCAATCTCGTGGCGCCGGGCCAGGAGGGCGAGCTTCTCATCGGCGGGCCCGGCGTCGCCATGGGCTATCTGGGGCGCGAGGATCTCACCGCCGAAAAGTTCATCTCCAATCCCTTCGTATCCGACGGGCCCGACCCGGTGCTCTATCGCTCCGGCGATGCGGTGGCGCTGGATGAGAAGGGCGACATTCTGTTTCGCGGCCGCATCGACGATCAGGTGAAGATCCGCGGCTTTCGCGTCGAACTTGGCGAGATCGAGGCGCGCCTTGTCGCGCTCGAGGGCGTGGGGCAGGCGGCCGTGGTGCTGCGCAACGACGACGGCATCGATCAGCTGGTCGCCTTCCTGACGCGCGAGAACGGCTCAACCGCCGATCTGGAGCCCAAGGCGCTGCGCGCGCAATTGCGCGAGATTCTGCCCGCCTATATGACGCCCGCGCGTTTCGAGACGCTCGACGCGCTGCCGCGCCTGCCGTCGGGCAAGGTGAACCGCAACGCGCTGAAGGCGCGCGCGCTCAGCGCGCCGGCGGAGGCGGGCGAGGCGCAGGAGGATCCGCGCACCCCCACCGAGGCGAAACTGCTCGAGGCGGCGAAGGAAGTGCTGCCGCCGCAGGCCATTCCCTTCGACGCGGATTTCTTCACCGATCTGGGCGGCCATTCGCTGCTGGCGGCGCGGTTCCTCGGCCTTGTGCGCCGCACGCCGGAGCTCGCCTCGCTCACCCTGCAGGACGTCTACGCTGAACGCAGCCTGCGCGCGATGGCCGCGCTGCTCGACGGGCGCGCGCTGCACATCGGCCCGCCGCGCGATCTCTCCTTCACGCCGCCCCCGCTCATGCGCCGCTTCCTGTGCGGGCTCGCGCAGGCCTTGTGCCTGCCGATCATCATCGGCCTGCTCACCGCCCAATGGCTCGGCGTCTTCATCAGCTACATGCTGCTCAGCGACCCCGAGGCGACGTTCTGGCAGGACGCCGCCATGCTGATCGGCGTCTATGTGATCATCAACACGTCCACGATCCTGCTCACCATCGCGGTCAAATGGCTGGTGATCGGGCGCGTGAAGCCCGGCCGCTATCCGCTGTGGGGCGCCTATTACTTCCGCCTGTGGCTGGTGCAGCGCATCGTCGGCCTGGCGCATATGAAATGGTTTCAGGGCTCGCCGATCCTGCCGCTCTACCTGCGCGCGCTGGGCGCCAATATCGGCCGCGACGTGGTGATCGGCGATCTCGACGTGGGCGCAGCCGATCTCGTCACGATCGGCGATTACGCCTGTCTGGGCGGCAAGGTGAAACTCTCCAACGCGCATGTGGAGGGCGATGAGCTCATCATCGCGCCCATCGTGATCGGCGCGGACGCCTATGTGGGCACGTCCTGCGTGATCGAGGGCGACGTGCGCATCGGCGCGGGCGCCGAATTGCGCGACCTCACCTCCATTCCCGCCCATGTGGACGTGGGCGCCGGCGAGATCTGGGACGGCTCGCCCGGCCGCAAGATCGGCATGGTGGACGCCGCCGCTTTGCCCGCGCAGGCGCAGGCCGGCGGCTTTGCGCGCGCGGCCGCGCTCGCCTTCTATTTCTCCATGCTGCTGATCGTGCCCGGCCTCGGCCTGTTGCCGATCTTCCCCGCCTTCTGGGTGTTCGACCGCGTGGACGAGGCGATCGGCGTGGTGGATCGCTCGACCTATCTCGCCTCGCTGCCGCTGATGGCCTGGCCGATGTCCTTCGCGCTCGTCATCTTCACGGTGTGCTTCATCGCGCTCATCCGCTGGAGCGTTCTGCCGCGGGTGCGCAGCGGCTCCTATTCGATTCATTCCTGGTTCTACATGCGCAAATGGACCGTGGCGCTGGCGACCGAGATCACGCTCGAGACGCTCTCCTCGCTCTACGCCACCATCTACATGCGCAATTGGTATCGGCTGATGGGCGCGCGCATCGGCAAGGATGCGGAGATTTCGACCAATCTCGCCGGCCGCTACGATCTCGTCGAGATCGGCGAGAAGAACTTCATCGCCGACGAAGTGGTGCTGGGCGACGAGGACGTGCGGCGCGGCTACATGACGCTCGATCAGGTGCGCACCGGGCCGCGCGTCTTCGTGGGCAATGACGCGGTGGTGCCGCTGGGCGCCGAGATACCCGCGGGCGCGCTGATCGGCATCAAGTCGAAGCCGCCCGCCAATTCCGAGCTTGCGCCGGGCGACACGTGGTTCGGCTCGCCGCCGATCAAATTGCCCGTGCGCCAGAAGTTCGAGGGCCTGGGCGCCAATTGGACCTATGAGCCGCCGCCCTGGAAGAAGTTCCTGCGCGCGGCTTTCGAGGCCGTGCACATCTCGCTGCCCACCATGCTCTTCGTCACCTGCGGCACCCTCGCGGTGGAGGTGATGGCGCCCTCGCTGCTCGCCGGGCGCTATCTGATCGCGCTTGGCTGGTTCCTTTTGCTCTCGCTGGCGATCTCGCTGTTCATGACCATGGTGGTGGTGACGGTGAAATGGGTGACGATGGGCCGCTATGAGCCCGTGGTGAAGCCCATGTGGTCGTTCTGGGCCATGCGCACGGAGGCGGTCGCGGTGCTCTACTGGGGCCTTGCGGGCAAGGTGTTGCTGGAGCACCTGCGCGGCACGCCTTTCCTGCCCTGGATCCTGCGCCTGTTCGGCGTGAAGACGGGGCAGGGCGTGTGGATGGATTCCACCGACGTGACCGAGTTCGATTGCGTGCGGATCGGCGATTTCTGCGTGGTCAATTCCCTCTCCGCCCTGCAGACGCATCTCTACGAGGATCGCGTGATGAAGGTGGGCCGCGTCCATCTGGGGCAGGGCGTCACGGTGGGCGCCGGCTCCACGGTGCTCTACGACACCAATGTGGGCGACTGGGCGCGGCTGGGCCCGCTGACCGTTGTGATGAAGGGCGAGTCGATCCCCGCCAACACCCATTGGATCGGCGCGCCTGCGGAGCCCTATGCGCCGCTTGAGCCTGAAGGGCGCGAGAAGGCCGGGGCGCCGGCCGGCGTGGGCCGGGCGGCCGCCTGATTTGACCGGCGCCGCCGCCGCCCCTATCAAGTCGGGCTCGCGCCTGCGGGCGCGCGTTCGCGGATCGAGCCATGTCCCACAATGCTTTCGGCCACCTGTTTCGCTTCACGACCTTCGGTGAAAGCCATGGGCCGCTGATCGGCTGCGTGGTGGACGGCTGCCCGCCGCTGCTTGAGCTCACCGAGGCGGACATCCAGACCTATCTGGACAAGCGCCGCCCCGGCCAGTCGCGCTTCACCACCCAGCGGCAGGAGCCCGATCAGGTGCGGATCGTCTCGGGCGTGATGACGGACGAGGCGAGCGGCCGCCAGCTGACGACGGGAACCTCGATCGGCCTCATCATCGAGAACGTCGATCAGCGCTCCAAGGATTACGGCGAGATCCGCCACCAATATCGGCCCGGCCACGCCGATTACGTCTATGACGAGAAATACGGCCTGCGCGATTATCGCGGCGGCGGGCGCTCCTCCGCGCGCGAGACGGCGATGCGCGTGGCCGCGGGCGCCGTTGCGCGCAAGGTCATTCCCGGCGTGACGATCCGCGGCGCGCTCGTGCAGATGGGCCCGCACAAGATCGACCGCGCCGCCTGGGACTGGGCGGAGGTGGACCGCAATCCCTTCTTCTGCCCGGACGCGGCTGCGGCGGAGCGTTTCGCTGAATATCTCGACGGCGTGCGCAAGGCGGGTTCCTCCTGCGGCGCGGTGATCGAAGTGGTCGCGGAAGGCGCGCCCGCCGGCTGGGGCGCGCCGCTCTACGGCAAGCTCGATGCGGAGATCGCCTCCGCCTTCATGTCGATCAACGCCGTGAAGGGCGTCGAAATTGGCGAGGGCATGGCGGCGGCCGCGCTGAGCGGCGAGGAGAACGCCGACGAAATGCGCGTGGGCGAAGACGGGCGGCCGCTCTTTTTGTCCAACCACGCGGGCGGCGTCGTCGGCGGCGTCTCGACGGGCCAGCCCATCGTCGCGCGTTTCGCCGTCAAGCCGACGTCCTCCATCCTCACGCCGCGCCGCTCGGTGGACCGTTTCGGCGCCGAGGTCGACATTCGCACCAAGGGCCGCCACGATCCCTGCGTCGGCATTCGCGCCGTGCCGGTGGGCGAGGCGATGATGGCCGTCGTGCTCGCCGACGCCTATATGCGGCATCGGGGACAGGTCGGCGACGCAGGGGCGCGCTGGCCGTTCCCGCGCTGACGGGACAAGGCCTCATGCTCGACAAATACATGTTCGCTCTGGGCCGCGGCGTGCGCGGCGTGATGCAGGCGCTCGACGAGGCCAAGCGCGACGAGGCGGGCGATCCCGCCGCCGCCGCCCGCGACGTCACGCCCGCGCCTGCGCAGATGGAGGCGCCCTTCGCGCCGGCGCCTCTCGCGCTTGGCCCCACGACCCGGCTGATGGGCGTCGTGAACGTGACGCCGGATTCCTTCTCCGACGGCGGCCTGCATTTCGACGCCGGGCGCGCTGTCGCCCATGGCGAGCGGCTTGCGGCCGAGGGCGCGCATATCCTCGACGTGGGGGGCGAGTCCACGCGTCCGGGCGCAGAGCCCGTGAGCGCGGAGGAAGAAGCCGCGCGCGTGCTGCCTGTCGTGCGCGCGCTCGCTCGCGCGACGCGCCTGCCGATCTCCATCGACACGATGAAGGCTGAGGTCGCCGCCCGCGCCATCGAGGCGGGCGCGCGCCTCGTCAACGACGTGTGGGGCTTCCAGCGCGATCCCGACATGGCGCGCGTGGTCGCGCAATCGGGCGTGCATTGCGTGCTTATGCACAATCGCGCGAGCGAGGATCCAGCCATCGACATTTTCGCCGATTGCGTCGCCTTTCTGCGCCGCTCGCTCGACATCGCGCTTGAGGCGGGCGTGGCGCGCGACAAGATCATCCTCGATCCGGGGATCGGTTTCGCGCGCACCCATGCGCAGAGCTTTGAGCTGATCCGCCGGCTCGCGGAATTGCGTGCGACCTTCGATCTGCCGCTGCTGCTTGGCGCGTCGCGCAAGCGCTGCATCGGCGCGGCGACGGGACAGGCCGTCGCATCCGAGCGTGTGGCGGGTTCGCTCGCCGCCCATCTTTACGGCGCGCTGCATGGCGCTGACGTCGTGCGCGCGCATGACGTGGCCGCCCATGCGCAGGCGCTCGCCGTTCTTACCGCCATCGAGGGGCGCGTCGCATGAGCATGAAGGGTCGCGTCGTCATCGAACAGCTTGAAGTGCACGCCTATCACGGCTGGCACGCGCATGAGGAAAAGTTCGGCCAGCCGTTCACGGTGGACATCGAGCTCGAGGCGGACATCGCGCGCGAGGCCGACAGCGACGACCTGCATCACGCGATCGACTACGCCGCCGTGGTGCAGGCCACGCGCGCCCTGTTCGTCGAGAACCGCTATAAGCTGGTGGAGGCGGCGGCCGCCGCGCTGGCGCGCGGGCTGCTCGCGCAGTTTGCGCGTGTGGATGCGGTGCATGTGCGCGTGCGCAAACTCAAGCCGCCGATTCCTGAGCGCCTGAGCGCCGTGGGCGTCGATTTGCGCCTCGCGCGCGCGGACCTTCCGTGAGCCTGCCTGCGCGCTGCGCGGCTCTGGCGCTGGGCGGCAATCTCGGCGCGCCTGCGCAGGCTTTCGCGGACGCGCTCGCGCAGATGGAGGCGGGCGGGAACGTGCGCGTGCGCGCCCGCTCGCAGGTGTGGCGCACGCCGCCCTGGGGCAAGACCGACCAGCCCGATTTCCTCAATATGGCGGCGCTCGTCGAGACGGATCTCGATCCGCACGCTCTGCTCGACCTGTGTCTGTCGCTGGAGCAGCGCGCGGGCCGCATGCGCGCGGAGCGCTGGGGCCCGCGCACGCTCGACATCGACGTGATCGCTTTCGCGAATGTGCGCATGGACGACGCGCGTCTCGTGCTGCCGCATCCGCGCGCCCATGAGCGCGCTTTCGTTCTGGCGCCGCTCGCCGAGATCGCGCCCGCGCTTGTCCTGCATGGGCGGCGGGTGGACGCGCTCGCGGCGACGGTCGATCGCGCGGGCATGAGCGTGGACGCGGCGGCGACGCGGATCGTTTTGCGGTAGTTTGCGCGCGCATGTCTTTGGACCGCGCGCGTCCCCGCGCGCATTTGCCCCAAAGCCGATCAGCCGCCCTTCTCAACCCAGCCGACGATGGGGCCCATCGGGCGCCAGCGATCGTGTCGCCCGATGCCCGGCGCGTAGATCGCGGAGATCGAGCCGTCGAGATAGAGCGCGTCGGGGCAGTTCAGCCCGTCGCGGAACAGCACCGCGAATTCGTGGAAGGTGACGGGCTCGTTGGAGATCGCGAAGGCGGTCGCGCCGCCCGCACAGGCGCCGACGCCGTTGCGGATCTTGCGCGACGTGCCGTCCTCGCGGATGCGCGGATGCAATTCGCCGCCAATCACCAGCATCGGTCCCGATTGCGTTGCGTAGGCGACCTGCATCTTGCGCGCGAGATAACGCCCTGTCTCGGTCACGCCGCGCTCGCCATTGGGCGTGATCCAGAACACGCCGTTCGGCTTCATGTGGAAATTGCCGGCGCCCGATTTCTGGTTGGCGGCCTTGCGCTGCACGCCGGCCTCCACATAGAGGCCCGAGGGCGCGAAATCGGGATTGTACATGCCTGCGTTCATCGCGAAGACGAGGCGCTCGCCGTTTTGCGCCAGCGCGTCGCGCACGGCGGAGAACGTGCCGAAGGGCTCCCCGTCGCGTCCGGCGAAGAACAGGCGCAGGTCGCTGCGCGCAGGCGCCAGACACACCACATAGCCGCGCCCCTCGAAGGCGCGCGGCGCGCAGGCTCCGGTTGCGCCGGCCGTCTGGGCGTGCGCCGGCGCGCCGGCGAATGCGGCGAGCCACAGCGTCAGGGCGACGCCCGGCGCGAAGCGGATGGCGGCGGCGGTGCTCATGGCGCGATTAGATAGATCCCGATCGTGGCGAACAAGTGCGCAAACAATCCTGCGCCTTGCGGAAATCAGCCGCGCGCCGGCGCCCGGCGGCCCATCAGGGTCGCCACATGCGCCTCCACCGAGCGCGCCAGCGCGATGAGGTCGTAGCCCCCCTCGAGCAGGGAGACGAGCCGGCCGCCCGCGCTCGCCTGCGCGAGGTCCATCAGCTTGCCGGTCGCCCAGGCGAAATCCTCTTCCGTGAGATTGATCTGGGCGAGGGGATCGCGCGCATGGGCGTCAAAGCCCGCGGAGACGATGACGAGATCGGGCCGGAAGGCGCGCAGCCGCGGCAGGATGACCGCCTCCATCGCGGCGCGGAAGGCGCGTCCGTCGTCCCCCGCCCGCAGGGGGGCGTTGACGATCGTGTCCTTCTCGCCGGTCTCGCCGGCGGCGCCGGTGCCGGGATAAAGCGGCATTTCGTGGGTGGAGGCGTACATCACCGAGGCGTCGGACCAGAATATGTCCTGGGTTCCGTTGCCGTGATGGACGTCGAAATCCATGATCGCGACCCGCTCCGCCCCGTGGACCGCCTGCGCGCGGCGGGCGGCGATGGCCGCATTGTTGAAGAAGCAGAAGCCCATGGGCGTGGCGCGCTCGGCGTGGTGGCCCGGCGGGCGCATGGCCACGAAGGCGTTGGCGGCCTTGCCGCCCATCACTTCGTCCACGGCCTGACAGGCTCCGCCTACGCCGTGCAGGGCGGCCTCCCATGTGCCGGGGTTCATCGCCGTGTCGCCGTCGAGATGGACGATCCCCGCGGCAGGGGCGGCCTCCTCAAGGCCGCGCACATAGGCCTCGGGGTGGCAGCGCAGGATGTCCTCGACCGCGCCGCGTTGCGCGCGCTCTCGCGCAAGCATCTGAAAGGTTTCGCTTTCGAGCGCCCGTTCGATCACGCGCACCCGGTCGGGCCGTTCAGGGTGGCCCGGTCCCATGTCATGCAGCAGAGCTGAAGGGTGGCTGATGAACAGGGTGGTCACATGCGCCTCGCCCGCCTGCGCGCCGGCCAGCGCCGGAGCCCGCCACTTTGCCCGTTTCCTGCTGCGGCGCAACCTCCCGAAAAGATAGTTGCTGCGGCGCCACAGGCCGGGGGCTTTTTCCCCGAGGGGGTGCCCTGCGCTAACCATATGGTAAGCATTGCCCCCGATTTCTGGGTGAATGGAAGATTAATCGGGGCGAATCATGTTTTCGAGAGTGGCGTCGGTGTTGGCGCTCGCGGTCATTCTGGGCGGCTGCAATTACAAATATGTTCCTGAGCCTGCGCTGTCGCCTCGCGACCAGCAGTTCATGGCTCTTGCGCCGCAGTTTGAGCTGCTCGACCCCAATTACGAGCGTTACGAGGTCAGCGACCCCACCGGCGAAAAGCCCGGCACCATCGTCGTCGACACCAAAGAGAACTTTCTCTACTTCGTCATGCCGAACGGGCGCGCCATGCGCTACGGCGTCGCGACGGGTTCGGATGCCTTGGGCTGGACCGGCCGCGCCACGGTGAAGCGCAAGGCCGAATGGCCGAGCTGGATGCCCCCGTCCGACATGCTGCAGCGCTGGCCGCATCTGCGTCCCACCGCCGCCGCGGGCGGTCTGAAGGGCGGGCCGGACAATCCGCTGGGCGCCCGCGCGCTCTATCTCTATCAGGGCGACCGCGACACGCTCTATCGCATCCACGGCACCAACGAGCCCGAGCAGATCGGCCAGAACGTGTCCTCCGGCTGCATCCGCATGCGCAACATCGACGTGGTGGATCTCTACAATCGCGCGCCGCTGGGAACGCCTGTCATCGTGCGCTGATCGCGCTCACGCGACGGCGTTTCCGCCAAGCGACACCATCACGATCTCCGGCGGCTTCATGAAACGCGCCGGCACGATTGAAACGCCCAGACCGGCCGACACGATCATGTGTCGGCCGTTTTCGTTCACATGCCCATAGACATGTTCCGGCGGCAGGCGTTTGCGCAGAAGCGGATTGCCGACGAAGGGAATGTGCACCTGTCCGCCATGGGTGTGACCGCACAGGGTGAGCGCCACGCGCTCGGGCACGCGCGGAAAAATGAACGGCTCGTGGGCGAGCAGGATCGCGGGGCCGTCATCGGTGATGCGGTCGAGCGCGCCATCGAGATCGTCGCGGCCGATATAGCGTCCGCGCGCGATGCGCGTCGCCATCTGGTCGGCGAGTCCAACCATCCAGAAGCCGACGCCGTCCTTCACCAGCCGCGCGGCCTGATTGTCGAGCACGCGCACGGAGGCGTGGCGCAGGGTGCGCGTCACAGTTTCTCCGTCGTCGCCCCTCATGCTGGGCAGCGGACCGTGCCAGAGATCGTGGTTGCCCAGCACGCCGAACACGCCGTTCGGCGCGCGCAAGCCGCTGAACGCCTCGCCCCATTCATCGGGATGCACCATATGCGCGCCAATGTCCGTGCCGGCGTAATAATCGCCCAGCAGCACGATCACGTCGGGCTTCAGCTCATTGACGAGCTGGCATATGCGGCGCACGCGGGAGGCCGGCATCCACGGGTCGCAGGCGTGCACGTCGGCGATCACGGCGATGTTGAGTTCAAAGCCCGCGGGCCATTTCGGCGGCGTCAGCCGGTAGCGCGTGACGTCGAGCAGGAAGCCGGGCTCCAGAACGAAGCTCCATCCCGCCAGCGACGCGCCGCCCAGCGTGAGGGCGCTGGCGCCGCGAAAGAGGAATCCACGTCGCGTGAGGTTCATGCGCAGGAGAGCCTATCGACCGCGAATAAGAATCAGGCGGCGCAGCTTTGGTCCGCGAGAGGGGCGGAAATGTGTTCGCCGTCGCCTGTCGCGCGCGCGATCGTCTCGAGCTCCAATTCGAGGTTCAGCGCCGTGGCGACGGCCGCGAGTCCGACCTCTCCGTAAAAGCGTCTGAGCTCTTCGCGCGCCTGCGCGGCGCTGCGCTCGAGGCGCGCCATGGCCGGCGTCTTCTGCGGCATGTGAAAGCTCCCTGCGAGGCCCCCGGCCGGGAAGATTTTCTCCCGGCCCGTCGACACTCGGGCGAGGGGGTGAATATATTGTTAAGGCGGCGCTTGGCCTGCGCGCCCGCGCCCGTGCTATGAGCCTTGGGCCGCCAGCAGCGTCGAGCCATGGAGGGTCCGTGCGTCGCCTGATCCTTGAGGAGCCCATATCGCGCACGGCTGCGTGGAGCCGGCGCCTCGCCATATTCTCCCTCGCCTTGATGGCCGTCGCCGTGGGCCTCGTACGCCTTCGCTCGGTGGAGCTGTCAGCCGGCATGAGCGTGTTCGCCTTCGCGATTCTTGCGGCCTGCGGGGCGCTTCTTCTGGCGGGCGCGGGCGCCGTGGTGATCTGGCGCACGGGCCGGCGCGGGGTCGGCGCCGCCCTCACCGGCGCGACGCTGGCTTTGGCGGCGCTCGCATGGCCGATCTTTCTCTCGGCGAAGGCGATCAGCCTGCCGATGCTCAACGACGTTTCGACCGACATCAACGATCCGCCTTACTTCGCGCGCTCCGCGCAGGCGCTTGCCGCGCGCGGCGGCCATGCGCCCGGCGAACTGGAGACGGAGCGCCGCCTGCCGCAGGCGCGCGCCTATCCGCGCGTGCAGCCGATCATCCTCGATCTGGAGGCGGACGAGGCCTTCCAGCTCGCCCTGCGCGCCGCCGCCGCCATGGGCTGGGAAGTGGTGGACCAGACCCGCCCGGGCGGGCGGCGCGGCGACGGGGACGGGCGCATCGATGCGGTGGCGCGCACGTTCCTCTTGCGCTTTCCCGACGATGTCGTGGTGCGCGTGCGACCGCTCGCAGGCCAGACCCGCGTGGACGTGCGCTCCGTCTCGCGCTACGGGCGCCATGATTTCGGAGTGAACGCCGCCCGCATTCAGGCTTTCGCCCTCGCCCTGCAGGCCCAGCTCGACGCGCGCTGAGCGCGCGGCCGCAAACGTGAAAAGCCCCGATCCGGGGGGCGTGGATCGGGGCTTTATGATTGCTGCGACTTGCGTCGCCGCATCAACGTCGGATCAACGCGCGCTCCAGGCGCCGGTTCCGCGTCTTTTTCAAAAAATTTCGCCCGCCTCTCAGAGCGTCGCCTCGATGCGCGCGCGCAGCTCGGGCGTGACTTTGGGTTCGATGCCGAACCAGGCCTTCCAGGCCGGCCGTCCCTGATGCAACAGCATGCCCAGACCATTGAGCGTGCGCAGGCCGCGCAGGCGCGCCGCGCGCAGGAGCGGCGTCTCGAGCGGGGTGTAGATGATGTCGGCGCACAGCGCATGGGCGGGCAGGCGCTCCAGCGAAAGATCGAGCGGCGCCATGCCCACCATGCCCTGGCTGGTGGTGTTGACGAGCAGGGCGGCGCCCTCGAGCGCGTGCGCGCGTTGCGCCCATTCCACCGCGCGCACCGGCGCGCCGAACTCCTGCGCGATCGCCTGCGCGCGCGCATGCGTGCGGTTGACGAGGCGGATCTCCTTCACGCCGCGCTGCGCCAGCGCCCAGACCACCGCCCGCGCGCCGCCGCCCGCGCCCATGACCACCGCCGGCCCGGACTCGAAGCGAAAGCCCGGCTCGGCCTCCAGCAGGTTTTCGATAAAGCCGTAGCAATCGTTGTTCGTGCCGAACAGCGAGCCGTCGGGCCGCGCCACCACGCAGGAAATCGCGCCGATGCGCCGCGCGGTCTCGTCGGTCTCGTCGACGATCGTCATTGCGTCCTGCTTGTGGGGAATGGTGAGGTTGCAGCCGGCGAAACCCAGCGGATGCAGCGCGCGCAGCGCGGGCCCCAGCGAACCCGGCTTGATGGCGAGCGGCACATAGGCGCCCGAAAGCCCATGCTCCGCGAACCAATGATTATGCAGCATCGGCGAGCGGGAGTGCATGACGGGCCAGCCCATCACGGCGGCGAGAAGGAAGGCGTCGGAATGGGACATTGGCTGAACGCGGACCGGCGGAATGGAAAGCGCCGCCTTTTTAAGCCCGTCGCCTGGAATGGCAAGCGCTGCGCCGCCGCCGCCGGCGGGCCGCCGCAAAACGCCTCGACCGGCCGAACGAGATCGTCCGGCCGGTCGGCGCGCGCGTCGCTTCTGACATGCGACGCCTGCATCCTGGGGAGCGCAGGCGCCTCAGCTTGCGGTCTTGAGCCGCAAGCCGCGCAAAGCGTCGGCGCCTGCCCATCGGGGCATCCAGGAAGGCCTGCGCCCGCGCCGCGCCATCATGCCGAACAGCGCAAGCACGCCGCCCACGCCGCCGATCGGCAACGGCGCCGCGTTGGCCGTGTTGAACGACACAGCGCCAAACTCGAAGCCGCCGGCGGTGGTTGAGATTTCGACCCTGTCGAACGTGCGGCCTTCGTTGAAGTTGAACGAAGCGTACGATCCCGTCTGCGTCCACGGAATGCCGGCGGCGGTGGCGCTCGCGCGGGTCGCTGTCGCGACAAGCTGCGAGCCGTTGAAGAAGCGCACGGCGGCGCCATTGTCCGGCGTGCCCCATTGGAAGCCGAAATAGTTTTGCGCGCTCGAGAAGTTGAGCGCGATGGAGGCGCCCGCGACGTCGTTGGTCCTGAAGTAGTTGCTGCCCGGCGTCGGGTTCCATGACGTGTTCGCGCCGTAGACGCCGGATGAGCCATTGAACTGAACGCCAACGTTCACGGTGGCGTAACTCAGACTCAAGGGCATCTGGCTCACCAGGCCCGACGTCGCGGTCGAGCCCAGATTGATCGTGTTGTAATTCGCCGTCGCGTCAAACGTCGTGCGCGACAGCGAGACGCCTGTCGCAAGATTGACTGTCTGCGCGCTGGCGGACGCTGCGAACGTGGTCGCAGCGAACATGCAAGCGAGACTCAATGAATAACGCAATGTAATACCCTCCAACGAGCCATGCGTGATCGCGCAGGCTATGACAGTCCGCACGCTATCATGTTCCGGGAGGGCGGCGAGAACATGCTGTTCCCGCGATTAATGGTTAGTCTTCCTAATTGCGTCGATTCAAACTTTCTCGCGCGATTTCCCATGCGTAAGTTAATGCCGTAAGAACAGGCGCGGTCGTTCTGTTTCAACAGCTTGGCGAACCGTCGCGCTTTGGGCGCCTCAATCCTTCTTGGGCGGGCGCATCTCGGGCGCGGTGTTGACGACCGCGTGGAGATTGCGCGCGAAAGCCACCGCCTTGCCGATGTCGATGGCGTTTGCGCCATGCGCGTAATCCTTCACCGCCTGCACGGCGGGGGCGGGCGCCTTCATGAGGCGCGCGATGAGGGCGTCGCCTGCGCTGGCGAGTTCGGCGTCAGGCACGACGTCGCTCACCGCGCCGATGGTCATCGCATGACGCGCGTCAATCTCCTTCGACGTCCACACGAGGTACATGAGCGGCTTGAGCGCGATGCGGTCCACCAGCGACGACATGACCATCGTGGGCATGATGTTGTGGTTGAACTCGGTGATCGCGAATCTCGCGCTCTGCGCGGCGATCGTGATGTCGGACACGCAGGCGAGCGCGCAGCCGAAACCATGCGCGCGGCCCTGCACGAGCGAGATCACCGGCGCCTTCGAATGGCGCACGGCGCCATAGAGGCGGAACACGATGTCGTGGTTCTCGCGCAGCGCGATCGCCTCGGGCCCCTTCATGGGAATGCGTCCGCTCATCGCCCGGCCCGTGCAGAAATCCGGTCCGTTGGCGCGCACCACGATCAGGCGGGCCTTGTCGTGCTCGGCCTCGAAAATGTCGCCCAGCGCGACGATCTGCCCGTCCTCCATGCCATTGCCGCGCTGCGGGCAATCGAGCGTGATCTCCAGCAGGCCGTCGGTTTTTTTGACGATGAGCCCGTCCGTCATGGTTTCCTCTCCCGGTGATGCGTTCGCCGCGGACCCTAGCGGCAGGCGCGGGCCCGCGCAAACGCGCGAACGGGCTTGTGCGCGAACGCCTCCTCCGGTTTAAGGAACGCATACGAACGATGGGAGCGGAACATGAGCGGGGACGGCGCGCGGCGGACGGGTGAACACGCGGATCAATTCGGCACGGCCCGGTTCGAGGGCAAGGACCCGCTGGCCCGCCCCGCGAACGGCGAACTGGCCTGGGCGTCCGACGCCATGGCGGAAATGCTGCGCCGGCTCGACCTGCGCTACGTCGCGCTCACGCCCGGGGCGAGCTATCGGGGCTTGCACGATTCGCTGGTCAATTATCTGGGCAACCGCGACCCGCAGATGATGGTCTGCCTGCATGAGGAGCATGCGGTTGGCATCGCGCAGGGCTATGCGAAAGTCACCGAGCGGCCGATGGGCGTCGCGCTGCATTCCAACGTCGGGCTCATGCATGCGACGATGGCGATCTTCAACGCCTGGTGCGCGCGCAATCCCATGGTCATCATCGGCGCCACCGGCCCCGGCGACGCCGACGTGCGCCGCCCCTGGATCGACTGGATCCACACCGCCAAGGATCAGGGCGCGCTGATCCGCCATTACACGAAGTGGGACGATGAGCCGCGCTCCGCGCAGGCGAGCGTCGAGTCGATCCTGCGCGCATGGCAGATCGCGGCGACCCCGCCTTACGGGCCGACCTATGTCTGTCTCGACGTGGAATTGCAGGAGTCGAAGCTCGAAGGCGAGATCAAATTCCCCTCGCTCGAGCGTTTCAGGCCGGCCGCCGCGCCTTCGCCCTCCGCTGAGGCGGTGGAGGAGGCCGCGCGCCTGCTCGTGAATGCGAAGAAACCGGTGATCCTTATGGGTCGCGTCTCGCGCAGCCTTGCGGATTGGGACGCGCGCGTGGAGCTCGCGGAGGCGCTGGGCGCGGCGGTGCTCACGGATCTGAAGACGGGCGCGGCTTTCCCGACCGAACATCCCTTGCATGTGTGCGAGCCGCGCTTCCGTCCCTCGCCGGCGACGTCGGCGATCACGAAAGAGGCCGACGTCATCTTGTCGCTCGACTGGATCGACCTGCGCGGCCATTTCATCCAGACGCTGGGCAAGGACGCGGAGGTCGGCGCCAAAGTGATCCATTGCACCGTGGACGATTATCTCCACAACGGTTGGAGCATGGATTATTTCGGCCTGCCGCCGGCGGATCTGAAGATCCTCGCGAGCCCCGACCAGCTCGTGCGTCCCTTGCTGGAGGCTGTGCGGCGCCTGCGCGGCGGGCGTGAGAAGGCCGCCCCGAAATTCCCCCCGCGCGCAGCTCCGCAACTGCCCGCGCCGCGCGCGCAGGGCATGATGGGCTTGCGCGATCTCGCGCTCGTCGTGCGCGAGTTCTGCGATGCGCGCGAGGTCACGATGGCGGGCTTCGCGCTCGGCTGGCCTGCGGATACGGTGAGCTTCCGCCATCCGCTCGATTACGTCGGCTTCGACGGCGGCGGCGGCGTGGGCTCCGGCCCCTCCAATGCGATTGGAACCGCGCTTGCGGTCAAAGGCACGAGCCGCTTCCCGATGACGGTCGTGGGCGACGGCGATTTCGCCATGGGCTGCAACGCGATCTGGACCGCCTGCCACATGGGGATCCCGCTGCTCGTCGTGATCGCCAACAATCGCGTCTATTACAACGACGTCGCCCATCAGGAGCGGATGGCGAACGTGCGCAGCCGCCCCGTGGAGAACAAGTTCGTCGGCCAGGAGATGGTTCATCCCGCGATCGACCTCGTTGGACTTGCGCGCGCGCAGGGCGCGCAGGGCGAGACCGCGATGGACGCGGGCGAGTTCCGAGCGGCGCTGTTGCGCGGTGAGGCGGCGGTGCGCGCGGGCGCGGTCTATGTGATCGATGCGCGGGTGGACGTCGGCGCGCCGGGCGAGGGCAATCGCGGCCACACGTCTGGCCGCAAGGATTGAGCGCGCCTTACGCGCCTTGCTCCACGAGGTGAAGATCGAGCGCGCCGATCAGTTCGGCGCGCCGGGCCTCGGCTTCCGCGATGGCGCGCAGCGTCTCCTCGCGCGTGCTGGCGTTGGAGCCCATGGCCACAAGCCCGCCGACGGCGAGCGTGAACGCCGCGATCATGTGCACGGGGTCGAACCGCAGCGCGCCTAGAAAGAGCGCCAGCGTCCACAGCGCGCCGATCAGCGCCGCGGCGCGGCCAAGCGCGATCAGCTTGCCGCAGGCGGCCGCCGTCTCCGACAGGCGCTCGATGCGCGCCTCCAGCCTTTCGATCTCGTCGCGCGCGTCGTTCTCGCTCACAATCTCGGCCCGCAATTCCGGAACACCGCGTCCTGGCGCAGGTAATCCTCAAGGCTCATGTCCTCGATGCGCGCAAGCACCCGGCCGGTGCGCGCATATGAGGCGTAGAAGGCGCGCACGCGCGGGCCCTGCGGCGTCTCCTCGCGCACCTCGCCGCACACGCGCCCCAGATCCCCGCGCTGGGGCGGGAAATGGATGAGGGGGAGCACCTGCGTGCGCGCAGGCTCCAGCGTCTGGGCGCGCACCGCCTCGGCGACAGCGCTCTGCAACATGGGCGACAGGGGGGCGGCGGCGATGTCGCCGGCGGGCTGCGCCCCCGCGGGCGCGGATGGCCCGAGGCTTGCA
>CAZYBF010000009.1:0-2149 GCA_964645525.1 uncultured Beijerinckia sp. | reverse complement strand
CAGCTCATTTGCTTGAGCGGAAGCGATATTTTGGCAACGGCGGGGCGCGAATGAGGCGACTTGGCCATATGTAACCGTCGCGGCAATACGCCTGCGGGTACCTCCTGAGCATCCCCTATTGCCGGCTGCGCAGCTGGCGAGTCAGAGGGATAAGCACAGCTTATGTCTCTGATGAGACGAGGGGCTTCTGGAGGTAAACAATGAATTTCACGAAGGGAATCCTGCTCGGTTCCGGCGCCGCCCTGTTCGCGGTCGCTGGCGCTCAGGCTGCTGACCTGCCGAGCCGCAAGTCGGCTCCGGTTGAGTACGTGAAGGTTTGCTCGGCGTATGGCGCCGGCTTCTTCTTCATCCCCGGCACCGACACCTGCCTGAAGATCGGCGGTCGCGTGCGTGCGGACTACGCTTACGTGACGCCGAAGCATCACCTGAGCTCGACCGGCGCGATTGCGAACCACAAGGACGCGGTCAACACCCTGGGTTGGGAAGCTCGCGGCCGTCTCGACGTCGACGCGCGCACCAACACCGCCTACGGCACCGTCCAGGCGACGTTCGGCCTGCGCATGGCCCGCACCACCGGCGTTCTCTCGAGCATCGGCTCGACCTCGTCGGCGAGCGCTGGCTCGACCCTCGAGTACGCCTACATCCGCTTCGCGGGCTTCACGTTCGGCGCCGCGCGCGATAACTTCGCGTATATGCCGAGCCTGACCTACGGCGCTGGCCACTGGGGTTCGTTCGCCAACGGCGCCAAGCAGCTCGCCTACACCGCCACGTTCGGCGGCGGCCTCTCGGCCACTGTCGCTCTGCAGGACGCCGTCGACACGCTCGCCGGCCGTCAGACCACGATGTCCACGAACGCCGTCGACAACGTGCTGCCGCAGATCAACGCGAACATCCGCCTCGACCAGGCTTGGGGCTCGCTGCAGGTCTCGGGCGCTTACGCGACCGCGTCTGAAGTCACCGCCACCAACAGCTACAACCAGACCGAAGGTCGTTGGGCTGCCGGCGCTGGCCTGAAGATCAACCTGCCGATGCTCGCCAAGGGCGACGCCCTGTACCTGGGCGCTGCTTATGCGGACGGCATGACCGAGTACACCACGAACTGGACCTCGTTCAAGTCGTCGGCTTACTCGCGTGACGTCGGTGGTTACGTGATGAACCACCCGAGCTACGTGGTTTACTCCACGGGCATCGAGAACGTGAAGTCCTGGGCCATCCACGGCGTGTTGGAGCACTACTGGGCTCCGCAGTACCGTTCGGTCCTGTTCGCCACCTACGGCCAGATCGACGCTCCGGCGTCTGCGAAGGCTGCGAACTGGAACGGCACGACCGGCTTCGGCGACGCGACCGTGTGGAACATCGGCACCAACTTCGCCTGGCTGCCGACCCGCAACTTCGAAATCGGCGTGGAAGTCATCTACGCCCGCGTCGAGCAGGACGTCCGCACGTCTGCGGTTTCGGTTATCAACCGCACCGACAGCAACGTGACCGGCCGTCTGCGCGTCGAGCGCAACTTCTAAGATTTGACGCTCGCAAGAGCTTCGAATCGAGAGGGGCAGCCGCAAGGCTGCCCCTTTTCTTTTGGCCCGGCGGCGGGCGCCTGATCCCCCGCCGGGGCCGCCGCGTAAGAGGGCCATGCGCAAGGCTCTCAAAATCCTCCATTCGCTCGCCTCCTGCGGCCTGATCGGCGCCCTCGTCGCCTATGGCCTCGTCCTGTCGCGCGCCCCGCAGGCGGCGGCCTTGCCCGAAGGCGCCCGTCAATTCGCCGACATGCGCGGAATCATCAGCGCCCTGTGCGACTATGTCCTCGTGCCCTCGCTCGCCGTCGCCCTCGTCACCGGGCTCGTGGCGATGATCGTCCATCGCCCGTTTCAGGAGATGCGCTGGGTATGGCTGAAGGCGGTGATGGGATTCGCCCTGTTCGAATCGACCCTCGCCATCACGCAGGCCAAGGCCGGCTATGCGGCGACCTTCGCCGAGCGAATCGCGCAGGCCGCAGCCGGCGCCGACATTGCGGAAGCCCGCGCCGGCCTCGCCGAGGCCATGTCGTCGGAATGGACCGCGCTTGGCGCCATCACCGCCCTGTGCGTGGCGCAGGTCGTCGTCGGCGTCTGGCGGCCCGCCATGAAGGGCAGGGCGCGCGCCCGCTGAC
>CAZYBF010000008.1:60689-71299 GCA_964645525.1 uncultured Beijerinckia sp. | reverse complement strand
TCGTGCCGATGTTGCAGTGCGGCTTCGTGCGTTCGAATTTTTCCTTCGCCATGGCCCTGTTCCAAAGTTGGGTTCGCTCCGCCCGGCGGCGGAAAAGCCGCGGTTCGGTAGGCGATTTTGGGGGAAATCGCAAGAGCCGGCGGCGCAGGCGCGCCCCCGCCCCGGCCCGGCGCCCGGCCCCGCCCGGAGCCCGGCTGATCTGCCAAGTCGAAGCCGCGTCTGGGGTTTTGAGGATCGCCGCCGGCGGCTGACGCTCCAGCTCGCGCCCGCCCGTGATCCGCGCTAATCGTGAGGGCGCGCACAGGGCGCGCGAAAACAGGAGGGGCGGATGAACAGACGCAGCATGATGATGGCGGCGGCGGCCTTTGCGGCCTTTGGCGCGGGAGCGCTGGAGGCGGCGGCGCAGCAGAGCGTCAAGATCGGCCTCATCCTGCCCATGACCGGCCAGCAGGCGGCCTCGGGGCGCCAGATGCTCGCGGGCGTCCGCCTCTATCAGGCGCTGAACGGGGATGCCGCCGGCGGCCGCAAGATCGAATTCGTCGTGAAGGACGACGGCGGCGTCGCCGACCAGACGCGCCGGCTCGCGCAGGAGCTGATCGTCAACGACCGCGTGGCCGCCATCGCCGGCTTCGGCCTCACCCCGCTGGCGCTCGCTGTGGGCCCCGTCATCACGCAGGCGAAGGTGCCAGCCGTCATCATGGTCGCGGGCACGGGCATGATCGTGGGCACATCGCCCTATTTCGTGCGCGTGAGCTTCACCCTGCCCCAGCAGACCATGCCCATCGCCCAATGGGCTTCGGAGAACGGCAAGAAGACCGCGGTCTCCGTCGTCTCCGACTACGGCCCGGGCCTTGACGCGCAGAACGCCTTCAAGACGCGCTTTGAGGAACTGGGCGGCAAGGTGCTCGAGCAATTGCGCGCGCCCCTCGCCTCGCCCGAGTTCTCGCCCTTCCTGCAGCGCGCGAAGGACCTGAAGCCCGACGCCGTCTTCCTCTTCGTGCCCACGCCGCAGGCGGGCGCGCTGATGAAACAAGTGCTCGACCGCGGCCTGCGCGAGGCGGGGATTCAGGTGATCGGCACCGGCGACGCGCTCGACGACGAGCAATTGAACGCCATCGGCGACGGCGCGCTGGGCATGGTGACGTCCTACAATTACTCCGCCGCCCATGACTCGCCCGAGAACAAGCGCTTCGTGAGCGAGTTCCTCAAAGCCAATCCGGGCCTGCGCCCCAATGTCATCGGCCTTGGCGGCTATGACGGCGCGCATGCGATCTATATGGCGCTCGAAAAGACGAAGGGCGACACGAACGGCGACAAGATGATGGAGGCGTTCAAGGGCCTGTCCTGGACGAGCCCGCGCGGGCCGATCTCCATCGATCCCGAGACGCGCGACATCGTGCAGAACATCTACATCCGCCGCGTCGAGAAAAAGGACGGCGAGCTGTGGCACACGGAGTTCGCCACCTTCCCCAACCAGAAAAACCCGAAGTGAGCGCGCCCTTTCGCGCAGATCATGTCGGCAGCCTCCTGCGGCCTGAATCGCTGAAGGAGGCGCGCGCCGCATGGAGCGCCGGGCGCCTCTCGCGCGAGGAGCTGCGCGCGCAGGAGGATGCGGCTATCCTGCAGGCGGTGCGCCTGCAGGAGGCGGCGGGTCTGCGGTCGATCACCGACGGCGAGTTCCGCCGCGCCTTCTGGCACGTGGATTTCCTCACGAGCTTTGCGGGCGTGGAGGCGACGCGCTCCGATTATTCGGTGAGCTTCAAGGGCAAGGGCGGCGCGAGCGCGAGCACGAACTCCATGCTCGCCGTCACGGGCAAGGTGGCGCGCACGCGCCCCATCATGCGCGACGACTTTCTCTTTCTGAAAGGCGCGACGACGCGCACGCCCAAGGTCTGCATTCCCTCGCCGACCTATATGCATCTGCGCGGCGGACGAAAGGTGGTGGCCGACGCCGCCTATCCCGACCCGGAGGAGTTCTGGGCCGACATGATCGCCGCCTATCGCGCCGAGATCGCCGATCTCGCCGCCCATGGGCTCGCCTATCTGCAGCTCGACGACGTGTCCTTCGCCACCATGTGCGACGAGGGCGTGCGCGCGCAGATCCGCGCCGACGGCATGAACCCGGACGATCTGCCCGCGAAATACGCGCGCATCGTGTCCGACATCGTGGCCCATCGCCCGCCCGGCATGAAAGTGACCATGCACACCTGCCGCGGCAATCATGAAAGCATGTGGATGGCGGAGGGCGGCTATGATTCCGTCGCCGACGCCATGCTCAACCTCACCGACGTGGACGGCTTCTTCCTCGAATACGACACGGAGCGCGCGGGCGGCTTCGCGCCGCTGCGCTTCGCGCCAAAGGGCAAGCGCATCGTGCTCGGCCTCGTCAGTTCGAAAGAGGCGACGCTGGAGAAGAAGGACGATCTGTTGCGGCGCATCGAGGAGGCGGCGAAACATGTCGCGCTCGATCAGCTCTGCGTGAGCCCGCAATGCGGCTTCGCCTCCACGACGCGCGGCAACCAGCTCGACGCCGACATGCAGAAGCGCAAGCTCGCCCTGTGCGTGGAAGTGGCGCAGGACGTCTGGGGCGAGACGTAGCGCGCGTCCCCGCGCCTACACCGGACCGCGCGCCAACATTGGACCGCGCGCGTCCCCGCGCGCATGACGCGCAACCATACGCATGATAAGGCGCGCGAGGACGCGCGCGGTCCAGACTTATGCGATCATGAGAAGCTGGAGCGGGTGAAGGGAATCGAACCCTCGTATTCAGCTTGGAAGGCTGCTGCTCTACCATTGAGCTACACCCGCGCTGGCGCAGATATGCCCAAACTCGCGGGCTCTGGCAAGGAGAGGCTCTGGCGGGGCGCGCGCCCCGCCCGCTCAGGCCGGCCGGGTGAGGCGTTCGAACCGCCAGACCAGCAGGACCGCATAGACCGCGAGCCCCAGCGTCAGCCCCGCCCAGACGCCCACGCCCCCCAGCCCCGCTGAAAAGCCCAGGGCGAGCGCGGCGAGGAAGCGCGGAAACGATACGGCGACCACCGAGAACAGAAGCGGCACGCGCGTGTCGCCCATGCCGCGCAGCGCGCCATTGCACACCGTCTGCACGCCATCGAAGACGAAGAAGGTCGCGCCCACCGTCAGCAGGCTCGCGGCGAGCGCGAAAGTCTGCGCGCTCGTCTGCCCGCCGAGAAACGCGTGGGGAATGAGATCGCGCCCGGCCAGAATGGCGCCCGTCATCGCCAGCATGAAGCAGAAGCCGACCGCGCAGGCCGAAAAGCCCGCGCGCCGCGCGCCGGCGAGATCCTGCCGCCCCACCGCCTGCCCCACACGCACCGTCGCCGCCATCGACAGGCCGAACGGCCCCATGAAAAGAATGGTCGCCGTCTGCAGCGCGACCTGATGGGCGGCGAGCTCCGCCTCGCCGATGCGCCCCATCATGAGCGAGGCGCCCGAGAACAGCCCATATTCGAGAAAAAAGGCGAGCGAGATCGGCGCGCCGATCACGAGCAGCGCGCGCATGGTCGGCCAGTCCGGCCGCATCAGGTCGGCGAAGGGGCGATAGGCGCTGAAGGGCGCGCGCGTCGCCACCACCCAGACGCAGGCGACGCACATGAGCGCGTTGACGATGGTGGTGGCGAGGCCTGCGCCGAGCACGTCGAGCTGCGGCAGGCCGAAGACGCCGAAGATGAGCCCATAGGCGAGCAGCGCATTGAGCGGCACGGCGGCGAGCATGATCCACAGCGCAGGCTCCGGCCTGTTCACCGCGCCCATGAATCCGCGCAGCGCCACGAAGGCCCAGCCCGGCGCCACGCTCCAGGCGAGCCCGTCGAGATAGCGATCGGCGAGCGCAGCGATCTCGGCCTGCTGGCCCGCGAGCAGCAAAAGCTCATAGCCCCAGAACTGGGCGAGCGTGAGCGGCGCGCCCACGAGCGCGGTGATCCAAAGCCCCGCCCGCAGCGCCTTGCGCACGTCCGCAGGGCGCTGCGCGCCAAAAGCCTGCGCGGCGAGCGGCGCCACGGCGGAGACGAGCCCCATGCCGAGCACGAAAGCGGCGAACAAGACCGTATGCGCAAGCGAGGCCGCAGCCATCGCCTTCTCGCCGAGCCGCCCGATCATCACGAGATCGGTGGTGAGCATGGCGATCTGGCCGAGCTGGGTGAGCGCCATCGGCCAGGCGAGCTTCAGCGTCTCCGCCCATTCGCGGCGCAGGGTCTCGAAAGCGGTCGGCGAGGCGGTCTGGGAGGCGTCTTTGACGTGAGGGCGCATGAGGGGCTGCATATGGGGCGGGCGGCGGGCCTGCATAGCCCGTCTTGCGCGGCGGAGCCATGACGGCAGGCGGACCGCGGCCGGCGGACGGCGGCGGGCGAGGTTGCGCGCTGGCGCGAGCCAGACTAGACAGGAGCCGCTGCGGCGCGGCCCCGTCGAGCGCTGCGGCGCCCTGCAAAGCCCGTCGCAAGGCCCAACGGGAGAAAGGCCCCCGCAATGTCGCTCATTCTTCCGTTCATCATGTGCGGCGGCTCGGGCACGCGCATGTGGCCGGTCTCCCGCGAGAGCCTGCCCAAGCAATTCATTCCGCTGCTCGACGAGCGCTCCACCTTCCAGACGACGCTCGCCATGCTGGCGCGCCCGAAGATCTTCGCCGCGCCCACTGTCATCACCAATCGCGACTATCGCTTCCTCGTGGGCGACCAGATGCAGGTGGCCGGCGTGGCCGGCGACATCGTGCTGGAACCCTCGCGCCGCGATTCCGGCCCCGCCGTGGCGGTGGCCGCCGAACTCGCCTTCCGCCGCGCGCCCGACAGCGTGGTCGCGATGCTCGCCGCCGACCACGCGATCGCCGACCGCGAGGGCTTCGTGGCGCTTTGCGCGCAGGCCGCGCAGGCGGCGGCCGAGGGCTACATCGTCACGCTGGGCGTCACGCCCGACCATCCGGCCACGGGCTATGGCTACATTCGCCCCGGCGAGGCGGCGACGAAGGTCGCGGACGTGCGCAAGGTGATGGCCTTCGCCGAAAAGCCCGACGCCGCCACCGCCGCGCGCTACATGGCGGAGGGCTATCTGTGGAACTCCGGCAATTTCTTTTTCCGCGCCGACGTCATGCGCGCGCAGATCGAGGCTTTCGAGCCTGAGATGGCGCTGGCCGCCCGGGAGGCGGTGGAGCGCGCGCGCGCCGATCTCGATTTTCTCGTGCTCGATGCGGAGAGCTTCGAGCGCGCGCCGCGCAAGTCCATCGACTATGCGGTGATGGAGCGCACGGACCGCGCGGCCGTCATTCCCTGCGACGTCGGCTGGTCGGACGTGGGCTCATGGGCCTCGGTGCGCGAGCTCTCGCCGCAGGATTCCAACGGCAACGTGGTGCGCGGCGAAGGCCTCGTGCTCGACGCCTCCAACGTCTATCTGCGCGCCGACGAGGGCGTGGCCGCCGTCGTGGGCGTGAGCGACGTGGTGGTGGTGACGACGGGCGACGCCGTGCTTGTCGCCGCCGCCGACCGTTCCGATCAGGTGAAGGAGCTGGTCGCCCAGCTCAAGGCGCAGGGCCGGCGCGAACCGCTGGAGCACCGGCGCGTCTATCGCCCCTGGGGCTATTACCAGAGCATCGACGCCGGCGTGCGCCATCAGGTCAAGCGCATCAGCGTGAAGCCGGGCGCCGCGCTCTCGCTGCAAAAGCACCATCATCGCGCGGAGCATTGGGTGGTGGTGCACGGAACCGCCGTCGTCACGCGCGATTCCGAAAAGGTGCTCGTGCATGAAAACGAGTCGATCTATCTGCCGATCGGCTGCGTCCACCGCCTCGAAAATCCCGGCAAGATCGATCTCGAGCTGATCGAGGTGCAGACCGGCAGCTATCTGGGCGAGGACGACATCGTGCGTCTTGAGGACGTCTACAACCGCGCGTGAGGCGCGCTCAGCGCGCCCGCGTGAACCCCTGCCGCGCGAAGGCGGGCCAGGCTTCCTCGCTTGCGATAAAATCCAGAAAGGCCTGCGCAGGCGGGCGCGCCGCGCCCTGTTTCGTCAGCGCGCAGGGATAGACGATGGGCGCATGGGCGCTGGCGGGAAAGCGCGCGACGATCTTCACGCGCGGTTCGGCGAAAGCGTCGGTCGCATAGACGATCCCGAGCGGCGCCTCCCCGCGCGCGACGAAGACGAGCGCGGCGCGCACGTTCTCGGTCATGGCGAGGCGCGGGCGCACGACCTCCCACAGGCCGAGCGCGCGCAGCGCCTCGCGGGCGTAGCGGCCCGCAGGCACCGATTCCACATGGCCCGCAGCGAGCCGTCCTTCGCCCAGCGCCTGCGCGAAAGCCTCAGCGGCGAAGGGAAGTTCGGACATTGGCGCGTTCGACGGCGCCACAACCACGAGCGCGTTGCCGAACAGGTCCCTGCGGCTTGCGGGCGCGATGAGGCCCTGCGCCTGCGCCTCGTCCATGGTCTCCGCATCGGCTGCGCAGAACACATCCGCCGGCGCGCCCTGCGCGATCTGCCGCACGAGCGCGAGCGAGCCGCCGTAATTCAGCCGCGGCGCGGGCCCGCGCGCATAGGCGCCCGCCGCCTCGTCGAGCGCGGATTTGAGGCTGGCGGCGGCGAAGACGAGCGGCGCCGGCGCTTGCGCGCGCGCCTGCGACGCGACGATGGGCGCGACGACGATGAGCGGCGCGCCGATGAGCGCGGCGACGACGATGAACGAAAGGCGCAAAGGGGCTCGCATGGTGTTTCGTCTCCGCGCGGGCGAGCACCATAGGAACACGCGGGCGCGCGGGTCAATGCGCGCCTCAATGGAAATTGCGCCCCTTCGGCATGACCGCGGCGACGACGCGCGCGGCCTTCTCGCGCGGGTCTCGCCCCTGCGGGCGGCGCACCTCGTCGGCGCGGGCGAGCGCAATCAGGTCCGCGCCGCGCGCGGAGAGGCTTGCGAGCAGGAAAGAAAAATCCTCGAGCCGTTCGGCGACCACATGGGTGACGCCATGTTCGCTTTGCAGCCGCCCTGTGACCGCCACCAGCCGCGCGCCGATCACGAGCGCGCGCTGCGCCTCGAAAACCTTGGGCCAGACGACGACATTGCTCGCGCCGGTCTCGTCCTCCAGCGTCATGAACACGACCCCTTTCGCCGAGCCCGGACGCTGGCGCACGAGCACGAGCCCCGCCGTGCGCACAAGCGGCCCGCGCATGCGCGGGCTTGCGGCCGCAAGCGCGGATATGTCCGCGCAGGACATGACGCCGCGCGCCGCAAGATCGCGGCGCAGAAAAGCGAGCGGATGCGCCTTCAGGGAGAGCGACAGCGCGCGATAATCCTCCACCACATGTTCGCCCAGCGGCATCGGCGGCAGATGCGCGTCGGGCTCGATCTCGGCGAGCGCCACATGGCGCCACAGCGCGAGATCGTCCTTGTCGCCGGCCCGGTTGAGCCCGCGCGCCGCCCACAGCGCCTCGCGCCGATCAAGCCCCAGCGAGCGGAACGCGTCGGCGCCGGCGAGCCGCTCCAGCACGGCGGGCGACAGGCCCGTGCGCAGCCACACGTCGCGCACGGAGTCATAACCGCGCCCGCGCAGCGCGACGAGCTTGCGCATGTCCTCCTCGCGCAATCCCTTCACCATGCGAAAGCCCAGCCGCAGCGCATGGGTGGAGCGGATATGCGCCGCCTGCTCGGCGTGGCGGCGCTTGATGAAGCGCGGCTCGCCCTGCGCGTCCTCGAGCGTGCAATCCCAGTCGGAGAAGTTCACGTCGGTCTCGCGCACGCCCACCCCATGCTCGCGCGCGTCGCGCACGATTTGCGCCGGCGCATAGAAGCCCATGGGCTGCGCGTTGATGAGCGCGCAGGCGAAGACGTCGGGATAGCGGCATTTCAGCCAGCAGGACGCATAGACGAGCAGCGCGAAAGAGGCCGCATGGCTTTCGGGAAAGCCATAGGAGCCGAACCCCTCGATCTGCGCGAAACAGCGCTCCGCGAATGCGCGCTCATAACCGCGCGCGGCCATGCCCTCGATCATTTTCATGCGAAATGTATGGATCGTGCCCACGCGCTTGAATGTCGCCATGGCGCGGCGCAGACGATCAGCCTCCGCCGGCGAAAAGCCCGCCGCGACGATGGCGATTTTCATCGCCTGCTCCTGAAACAGGGGCACGCCGAGCGTCTTGCCCAAAACCTCCTCAAGCTCCTTCGAGGGGAAGGAGACCGGCTCAAATCCCTGCCGGCGGCGCAGATAAGGATGCACCATGTCGCCCTGAATCGGGCCGGGCCGCACGATGGCGACCTCGATCACGAGATCGTAGAAGGCGCGCGGCCTGAGGCGCGGCAGCATCGACATCTGCGCGCGGCTCTCGATCTGGAACACGCCCACCGTGTCCGCGCGGCAGATCATGTCATAGACGCACGGCTCCTCGGCGGGAATGGTCGAGAGCGTGAGCCGTTCGCCGTAATGAAGCGCCAGAAGATCGAGGGCGCGGCGCAGGCAGGAGAGCATGCCCAGCGCCAGCACGTCGATCTTGAGAATGCCGAGCGCGTCGAGATCGTCCTTGTCCCATTCAATCGTCGTGCGTCCCTCCATCGCCGCCGGCAGAATGGGAACGACTTCATCGAGCCGCGTGCGGGTGATGACGAAGCCGCCGGTGTGCTGCGACAAATGGCGCGGGAAACCTTCGATCGTCTCGCACAGGCGCCGGAAATGACCCACGCGCGGATCCTGCGGATCAAGGCCTGCGGCGGCTTCCGCGCCCTCCGTCTCCGACGAGCGGCCCCAGATCGTGGACGCCATGGCCCCGAGCGCCTCTTCGGGAAGACCGAAGACCTTGCCGATTTCACGCACCGCCGAACGGCCGCGATAAGAGGTGACGGAGGCGGCGAGCCCGGCGCGTTCGCGGCCGTAACGCTCATAGATGTATTGCATCGCCTCCTCGCGCCGCTCATGTTCGAAATCCACGTCGATGTCGGGCGGCTCGCGCCGTTCGGGCGAGATGAATCGTTCGAACAGGAGATCGTGCTTCGTGGGATCGACCTCCGTCACGCCGAGACAAAAGCAGATCACGGAATTGGCCGCCGAACCGCGCCCCTGGCACAGGATGCCGCGCGACCGCGCGAAACGCACGATGTCGTGCACGGTAAGGAAATAGGCCGCGTAACCAAGCTCGGCGACGATGGCGAGCTCATGCGCGATGGCGTCGGCGACCTTCTGCGGCACGCCTTCGGGATAGCGCTGGCGCGCGCCCTCCCATGCGAAGGCGGTCAGCGCTTCCTGCTCGCTCCCATAGCCCGCGCGCAGCTCGTCGGGATATTCGTAACGCAATTGATCGAGCGAGAAGGACAGGCCGCGCAGGAAGCGCAGGGTTTCCTCGATCGCCTCGGGGGCTTCCGCGAACAGGCGCGCCATTTCCTGCGGGCTCTTGAGGCGGCGCTCGGCGTTGGCGTGCAGAAGCGCGCGACCGGCCTCATCGATCCTGACGCCCTCGCGCACGCAGGCCAGCGCATCGGCGAGGTCGCGCCGCGCGGCGTCGTGCATCAGCGGATCGCTGGTCGCAAGCAGGGGCAGGCCCAGCTCGCGCGCAAGCTGCGCGCGCCGGGCGAGCCGCGCGCGCACGCGCCCGCCATAATCCATGCGCGCGCCAAGCCATGCGCGGCCCGGCGCAAGGGCGACGAGCTCGCGCAGGAAATGCGCCTCGCGGGCCCCGCCGTCCTGCGCGCGCGCGCCCTGCGCCTCCATGGCGATGAAGCGCAGGCCCTCATGCCATTCGGCGAGATCGTCGAACATGAGCACGCAGGAGCCCTTGCGCCCGCGCAGATTGCCGCGCGTGAGCAGGCGGCACAGGCGGCCCCATGCGGCCCGGTCCTGCGGATAGGCGATGACGTCGGGCGCTCCGTCGCTGAAGACGAGGCGCGCGCCCGGCGCCACATGCAGGGCGCATCCATGTTCGCGCGCATAGACATGGGCGCGCACCACGCCGGCGACCGAATTGCGGTCGGCGATTCCAATCCCCGCGAGGCCGAGAGCCTGCGCCTGCGCCACCATTTCCTCGGGATGGGAGGCGCCGCGCAGGAAGGAGAAGTTCGTCGTGGCCGCCAGCTCCGCATAGGCCGGCGCGCTCATGCGAACAGGCCCTGCACGAACCAGCGCGGCCGCCGCTGCGCCGTCTCGCCTTCGTAGAGCCCCTCGCGATAGAGCCAGAAACGGCGCCCGTTCACATCCTCCACGCGATAATAATCCCGCGTGAGACTGTCCTGCGCCTCGCGCCACCATTCCGGCGCGATGCGCTCTGGCCCCTCATAGGCGGCCACGTCATGCACCATGCGCCGCCAGCGGAACTTGAGGGGCGGCCCGTCGGGCGCCTGCGCGATGGCGTCGATGGGCTCGGGGCGTTCGAACAGGCGCAGCGGCCGCTCGTCGGCGGCGGGCGCAGGCTCCGCGCTCTCGCGGGCCATCGTGGCCGGCAAGGCAGCCATAGCGCGCTCGGGCAGATGGGAATCCGCAGGCGAAAGGCGCAACACCCTGTGCGCGCCGAACCGCGCGCTCATGCGGTCGAGGAAATCAGCGAGCGCGTCCTGCGGGCGGCCTGCGCGCGCGAAACCCGTTCCCGCATGCGCCTTGCCGCGCGCGGGGGCTTTCTCTTGCAAGTTATCTTGCAAG
>CAZYBF010000008.1:56282-60589 GCA_964645525.1 uncultured Beijerinckia sp. | reverse complement strand
TCTTGCAAGTTATCTTGCAAGCTCTCTTGCATGGGTAAAAGCGCGTCCTGCCGCGCGGCGAGCGGCTCGGCCTCCATCACCGCGAGGCGGATGAGATCGAATCCATAGCCGGGATCGAGCGCGTCGCTTTGCGCGCCGGCCTCCAGCGCGTCGAGCTTGCCGCGGAACAGGCGCAGGATCGCGGGCGGATCGCGCAAGGGGCGGCTTGTGGCGACGTCCACGCGCTGCGTGCGCCCGTCCACCCGAAAGAGCACGGCGGCGATGCGGCGCGCGCCTTCGTCGTGGCGCGCCATGAGGCCGCAGGCCTCCTGCGCGAGCGCGAGCAGCACGTCCTCGATATAGGGGCGCGCGCGCACGCCCTCCGCGTAACGGCGCTCGACCACATAGGCGGGCGCCTCGAAGCGCGGCGAGATGGGCGTCTTCGCGCGCCCCATCATCGCATCGAGGCGGGCGAACACCTGCGCGCCGAACCGCGCGGCGATGGGCGCGCGCGGACGCATGGCGATGTCGCCGATGGTCTTGAGACCGGTCTGCGACAGCGCCAGCGCGATCTCCTGCGGCAGGCGCAGGGCGGCGACGGGCAGCGGATGCATGGCGCGCGCGAGCGCCTTTTCGTCGCCTGCGGGCAGGATGCGCGCGGCGCCGGATCCCGCATGCGCGAGCTGCGGCCCAAAACGCGCCAGCGCCCATGCGGCCTCGGGGGAGTCCGCGATCGCCGCGCGCGCGCCAAGGCGTGCGAAACGGGTTTCGATCAGACCCGCCAGCGCCGCCTCGCCGCCGAACAGATGCGCGGCGCCCGCCACGTCGAGCACGAGCCCGTCGGGCGCATCGCAGGCGACGAGCGGCGTGTAGCGGCCGCAGGCCTGCGCGAGCGCGACGAGACGGGCGCCCGAGTCAGGCGGCCCGGCCGGAAAAGCCGGCAGATGAACGCAAAGATAACGCGACGCCAATGAAGTCCTCCCTTCGCGCGAACCGGGCGGCGCCGGCCTCCTCCCTGTCGGCTCCGGCGACGTCGGGACCGACGGCGCCCGCCAGGGGGAGATCGACGTCGCGGAAACCTTCAGGATCGAGATGGGCGGGCAGGCCCGCCGGCCCCGCATGGCGCACGCGCCAGGCGCCCTGCCCCGGCAAGGGCCGCCGGCCCGCGGCCGGACGCGGCGCCGGACGGGCGGCGACCTCGAAACGCAAGGGCGTGGGCGCAAGGAACGGCAGGCGCTCGCGCACCGGCGGGCGCAGCAGGATCATGCGCGCCCCCGCCGCCCGCGCCCCCATGGCGAGCCGCCGCAGGACGCCCGGCGCCTCCGCCCCCGCAAGCCCCGCGGGCTCCGCCACGACGGCGGCGAAGACGCGGGCGCGGATCGCCTCCTCCGCGGCGAGCCACACATCGGCCCGCCGCTGCAGGCGCATCAGGGTCAGGTCGCGCCAGGCGAGGCCATGGGCGGCCAGCCCCGGCCCATAGGGGACGCCCCATTCGACGAGGGCGAAATCCTCGGCGATCCACAGCACCGGCCCGCCCCGCTCCCGCGCGCAGCGGGCCGCCAGCGCCAGCGCGAAGCCGGAAGCCGCCCCATGGTCGTGCGGGGCCGCGGGCGCCACTTCGCAGAACAGGCCACGGGCGGAAGGCTGGACCTGAGGCTGGGTCTGGGTCTGGGTCTGGGTCGGAGCCAGCGTCCCCGTTCCCGCCCCCGCCCCTGCGCCCTGCGCGCAAGCGGCCAGGACGCCTGCGCCCGGCGGCGAGGACCCGCCCGCCTCGATGCGCGCGATGGCGGCGCGCAAAAAACCTATCCGTTCCGACCTGTCGCCCTGCGACATCGGTTCTCTCCGCTCAGATTCGTTCTCTATTTGTTCTATCAAACGCCTCCCGCGCCGGGGAGTCAAGGCTTGATGTGGAAAGCCTGCGGGCGCCGCATTTCACCCACCGCACATCAACGGAGGCAAACCTGCGGGCGCAGGCATACGAATGTTCAGGACCGTGCCGCAGGCCTAACTCTTTGACATGAAGGCGCGTCGCGCCTTAGCCAAGGAGAATGCGAGCATGGTGCCGCGGCGGTCTGCCAAGTCCATCGCCATCTCGCTTGTGCGGTCGCGCCAGCGCGCCGCTCCGCCTGAGCGTCCGCTCGACCCGCGCGATCCGCGCCACGCCGCGCCTCTTCTGTTCCAGCGGCTGAACGTCGTTCTCTCGGCCATCGGCGCCGCCCTGTTGTTCGCCGCGCCCCGGCAGGTCGCCATCGGCGCCATCGCCGCCGTTCTGGTGGTGGCGGGCGCAGCCGTGGCGCTGCACGCCTGGCGCAGGGAGAAGGGCCTTCGCGACGCCCACGCCGCACCCCCGCCCGCGCCCGCGCGCGACGACCTGTCATTGTGGGACGTGGCGGGCGCCTATGTCTTCTTCGGTTGCGTGGCCGCCGGCCTCGCCGACCCGGACGCGATCGCGCGCCTGTTCTGATCGTCCATTCCCGATTCAGCCTGTGGATATCCACGAAGCGTTCCCGCGCGTTCGCCCCGGTCCCGTTTTGGCACGGGGGCGCGCTCCAGCCGTTTAAGATTCCGGTAAGGAATGAAAGGGCTTCGCCGCGCCGCGCGCCGCCGCGGCTCTCTGGAGCGTGCGGTTTTCAGCGGCCTCAAAAAGGAAAGTGGTGGGGGAAGTAGGACTCGAACCTACGAAGGCATAGCCAGCGGATTTACAGTCCGCCCCCTTTGCCGCTCGGGACATTCCCCCGGAACGTCGCGGCGAACCGCGCGCTCAGACCAGCTTTCGCCGGATCAAAAAACCCCGTCGGAAGACGGGGTCTTGATCGCGCGCTTATGCGAAGGCGGGCCCGCCGTGTCAACCGCTTTCTGCCCGCTTTTGCGGTTTGCGCCCTCAAGCCCGCCATGCCATGCACAAAGCCCTGCACGCGCCCTGCGCGGCCCATCGAGGCCCCTGCGCGGCCACAGCGACCAGAGGCGAACAGCGTGACCAGAAAACGCCCCCACCGCGACGCCCGCCCTCCCCGGGCCGAAGACCGACGCCCAGCCCGCCAGAACGACCGGCGAGACGACCGGCGCGAGGACCGGCGCGAGGACCGGCAAGACGGCCGGAAGATCGGGCGGCAAGACGGCCGGCAAGACAGCCGGCAAGACAGCCGACAAGTCGAGCGGCGCGCGCACGCCCCAGCCGTCCCGCGCACGCCGCCTGACGTCTGCCTGATCTGGGGCCACCACGCCGTGCGCGAGGCCCTGCGCGCGGGCCGGCGCAAAGCCTTGCGCCTCACCGCCACGGCCGCCAGCGCCGAACGGCTGGCGCCGGAGATCGCCGCCAGCGGCGTTGAGCTTGTTGTGGCGACCGGCGAGGAGATCGCCCGCCGCCTGCCGCCTGAGAGCGTGCATCAGGGCGCCCTGCTCGAGGCCCGCCCCCTGCCCGCCATGGATATCTCCGACCTGCCGGCCGATGGCGTCGCGCTCGTGCTCGATCAGGTCACCGACCCGCATAACGTCGGCGCGATCCTGCGCACGGCGGCGGCGTTCGGCGTGGCGGGGCTTGTCACGACCGAGCGACACGCCCCTGCGCTGACGGGCGTGCTGGCGAAAACGGCGTCGGGCGGACTCGAACACGTGCCCGTGGTGAGCGTGGTCAATCTCGCGCGCGCGCTCGAGGAGCTGGGCGACATGGGCTATCTGCGCATCGGGCTTGATTCAGACGGGCCGGCCTCGCTCGAGGAGACGCCGCTCCAACGCCCGCTCGCCCTCGTGCTGGGCGCCGAAGGCAAGGGCCTGCGCCGGCTCACCCGCGAAAGATGCGACGCGCTCGCGCGCATCGATCTGCCAGGCGCCGTGCGCAGCCTCAATGTGTCGAACGCCTGCGCGGTCGCGCTCACCATTGCGCGCATGAAACTCGCGCAGGGCTGAGCCGCGCGCGCCGGCTCAACGCCAGCGCGAACCGCGCGTGTCATAGACGAGGCGCGAACTCGGCTCCGCCGCAGCCTCGTATTCATATTCGATCGCCACCGGCGTCGGCCCCTGCCGCGTCCTGACATAGGCGACGCTCGCCGCCGGCCTGTTGTGCGCCACGCGGCCATAGGTCGCCCGCTCATGCACGACGACAGGCTGCGCATAGGTCTGGGGCTGCGCATAGGCGTGATGCGGCTGCGCATATCCATGCTGCGCATATCCATGCTGCGTATGTCCGTTGAACGCGCGGGCCTGCGCCTGTTCAGGACATGGCGCGCGCGGATCGACAGGCGCTCCGTAACCGGGCGCGCCGTAAGCAGGCGTGGAATAAGCGGGGGCTGCATGATAGCCCTGTCCGCTCCATCCGGGGCCGGATTGCG
>CAZYBF010000008.1:0-56182 GCA_964645525.1 uncultured Beijerinckia sp. | reverse complement strand
GAATAAGCGGGGGCTGCATGATAGCCCTGTCCGCTCCATCCGGGGCCGGATTGCGCATAAGCGAGGCTCGCCGAGCAGGCGCAGGCGGCCAACGCCACGCCGCTGCGCAGGGCGGTTTTGAAAGACAACATCCGGGGCTCCTGTCGTCACGCGCCGCGCGCGTCGCGTCGGCCATCCAGCCGACCCTTCAATAGTGAAGCCCAAGTGGACCTTTGTTAAGCGCCGTCTCGCGGGATGCTTAACAGCGAGCGAATCCGGCGCGCGGACGCGCCGGCGATGCTAAACTCTCCACGTCGCCGCCCGGGACGCCCTATGAACGGATTCCTTCTCGCGACTCCCTTGCTTGCCCTCGACGCGATCGCGCTCGACGTCGAGGCCACGAGCCTCGACCCCGCACGCGCGCGCATCGTGGAGATCGCCGCGGTCTCGATCGACGCCGGAGTGGCGGGCGATGAGAACGCCGCATTCCGCAGTCTCGTCGATCCGGGCGAACCCATCCCGGCGTCCGCCACCGCGATTCATGGCATCGACGATGCGACGGCGCGCGCGGCGCCCGCCTTCGCAAAGGTCTGGCCGCAGGTCGCAGGCTTTCTGGGCGAACGCCCATGGATCGGCCATTCCATTGGCTATGACATCGCTCTGATCCGCGCGGAATGCGCGCGCGCCGGCCTGCCCTTCACGTCTCCCCACGCGCTCGACACGCGCCTGCTCGCACAGGCGGTCGCGCCGCGCCTGGCGGCTTACACGCTCGAAAGCCTGTGCGCCTGGCTCGACGTGCAGGCTGGGCCCAGACACAGCGCTCTGGGCGACGCCATCACCGCCGCGCGCGTTTTTCTGGCGCTTGCTCCGCGCCTGCGCGATCGCGGCGTGCGCACGCTCGGCGAAGCCCTGCGCGCCTGCGCCGCTCAAACGCAGGCGATGGAAAGCCGCAGCCGCGCCGGCTGGGACGAGGGGGCGCCGCCGCCCTCCGCAGGAGGCGCCGCGCGCAAAGCCGGCCCCGACGCGCAGGCGCCAGGCGCGGACGCCTACGCCTATCGCCGCAAGGTCGCGGAAGCGATGAGCGCGCCCGCGCTCGTCGCCCCAGCGGACGTGAGCCTGCGGGTCGCCCTTCGCTGCATGACGCAGGCCCAGTCCTCTTCGCTGTTCATCGCGCGGACGCCTGAGAGCCCGCCATTCGCTCATGCCTGCGGCGTGCTGACCGAGCGCGACGCGATGCGCGCTCTCGCGCGCGACGACGCCGCCGCGCTCGACGCCCCCGCTGCGCGCTATATGAGCGCTCCGCTGCATGTCGTGGCGGCGGACGCGCCGCTTTACGTCGCGATAGGCCGCATGACGCGGCTGCGCATCCGCCACCTCGCCGTCATCGACGCGCAAGCGCGCGTGATCGGCGCGCTCTCCGCGCGGGATCTGCTGCGCGCGCGCAACAGCGCCGCGCTGGCTCTCGGCGACGCCATTTCGCAGGCGCTGGACGGGCGCGCCATGGCCGCGGCCTGGTCGGGCCTTCCGCGCGCCTGCGCCAGTCTGATCGCCGACGGCGCGAGCGGTCGGGAGGCCGCCGCCGTCGTCTCCTACGAGATCGTCGCCCTCATGGCTCGCGCTGCTGAGGTCTGCGCGGCGCAAATGGAGGCGCAGGGCCTGGGCCCGCCGCCCTGCGCTTTCGCAGTGCTCGCTCTGGGCTCGGCCGCGCGCGGCGAAAGCCTGCTGGCGATGGATCAGGACAACGCTCTTGTCTTCGAAACGGGCGCGCCGGATGGGCCGCAGGATCGCTGGTTCGCCGAATTCGGCGCACGCCTCGCCGCTCTCCTGCACGAGGCCGGCGTGCCTTTGTGCAAGGGCGGCGTGATGGCGAGCAACCCGGTCTGGCGCGGCTCGCTTGAGACATGGCGCGCGCGCATCGCGCACTGGACGCAGCGCGCAAGCCCGCAAGACCTCCTAAGCGTGGACGCCTTCTTCGACCAGCGATTCTGCGCCGGCGACGGCGCGCTCGCCGACGCCTTGCAAACGCAGGCGCGCGCGCTGACGCGCGGACGCGCCGCCTTCGCCAAATTGCTCGTGGAGGCGAGCGGGGCGCACCACAGCGGACTTGGCCTTTTTGGACGTTTGCGCGCGCAAGAGGGGCGCATTGACCTCAAACGCGCCGGCTTGTTCCCCATCGTCTGCATGGCGCGCGCGCTCGCGCTGACGCGTGGGCTTGAAGCGGCCTCGACGCGCGAGCGGCTCACCGAGCTGACGGCCGCAGGCGGCGGCGCGCAAGACCTCGAGGCGCTGGCGGAGGCTCATGGCCTGTTCCTCACGCTCATCCTGCGCCAACAGATCGCCGACCTTCAGTCGGGCGTCACGCCTGGCAATTCAGTGGAGATCGCTGCGCTCACCCGTTTGGAACGCAAGAAACTGCGCGAGGCCCTGAGCCTCGCCGATGAGACGCAGACGCTCACGCGCGACCTCCTGTTCGACGCCTGAAGCCCAGAGCCTCAGCCCGCCCCGCCGAACATGCGCATGAAAGCGGGCAGAGAGATCACGAAAGCGCTCGCAAGCCATATCTGCAGCGAACGCGCATCGGTCTCGCGCAGAGAACGCCGGCGTTCATAAAGCGCCGCCGGCACGCCGGCGACCATGATCGTCGCCACCGAGAGCACCAGCGAGGCGAGATAAAAGATCACGAGCTTGGACGATATCCAGAAGCCTGCGGCGAGCGCGGCCACCGGAACGAGAAAGAGATCGTAGAGCGGCGAGAAATGCATGCCGTTGACGAGGCCCACGAGCGCGATGCCCAGGAGATATCCGTCGCGCTGGAGCAATTGTTCGCGTCGCTCAAGATCAGCGGGCGAAAGCGGCGGCTCAAGACCAGTCATGCGCCCCCCTGCGGCGTGACGCCGACCTTCAACAGCGCGAAAAACAGAACGACGCGCAACAAGATGATCCAGACGATCGCCAGAACCATCACAAGCCCGCCCGGCACGACCGCAGGCGTGATCGCCCGCACCGCGCCCAAAATCGGATCGCTGAGCTGGCGGAACGTGCGCCAGATCACAAGCTCGCTGTCCGGCTTGAACACGAACGACAGAAGATACCTGCCGATCAACGTGTACATGGCGGCCGCCAGCACATAATTCGGCAATGTGAAGAACCAGAACCCGAGGGCGTCGCTCATGCGTTGGTCACGCCTTCCCGCAAGCATTGGAAAGAGAAATGGGGCGGGGGAAACTCCCCCGCCCCGTTCTTACGTCGGCTTGAGCCGATCAGACCTTCTCGACCATCAGCGTCTGACCCTTCGGGCGACGGCAATTGTCGATGAACTCCTGCAGCTCCTTGGAGGGCTCAGGCGTCATCTTGGAGACGACGTACATCACCAGCAGGCCCACCGGCAAGCCGAAGGCCGCCGAGGAAATGTTGTTGATGTTGAACCAGCCCACGCGCGAGGCGAGCGGGTTGCTGGCGAGCACCGGGCCGTCCGCCACCGCGGGATTGGCCAGATGCTGCGCCATCGCCGCAGCGTCGATCAGAGGCGCGCCGGTGACGGGGTTCAGAAGCGACGTCATGCCGAAATACTGGACGCCCAGATGCGGCCAGTACCGGGTGATGACGAGGTAGAACAACGTCACGAAGAAGCCGGCGAGAATGCCGGCGATGGCGCCCTGCGAGGTCGCGCGCTTCCACCACACGCCCAGCACAAGCGCCGGGAAGAGACCGCCCGCCGCGAGGCTGAACGCCCAGGCGACCATCGCCACGATGTCCGTGGGTCGGGTCGAGGCCGTCCAGGCCGCCAGCACGGCGACCACCACCAACAGCGCGCGGCTGATGATGAGGCGCTGCTTGGTCGGCGCGTTCGGGTTGATCATCTTGTAGTAGATGTCGTGCGACAGCGCGTTGGCGAGCGCGAGCAGCAGGCCGTCGGCGGTCGACAGCGCAGCCGCAAGGCCGCCCGCCGCCACCAGACCTGTGATCACGTAAGGCAGACCCGCGATTTCAGGCGTCGAGATCACCACCACGTCGGTGTTGATGCCGAAGTCCTGCCAGCGCAGCACGCCGCCATGTCCGGCGATCGCCTGACACGCCGCGGTGATGTCCGCGAGCGAGGATGCGCTCTTGCCGCAGATGGTGACGAGACCAAGCTTGCCCCAGTTGTAAACCCATTGCGGCATGTCCGCGAGCGGCTTGCCGATGAGGGTCGAGTAAACCTCAAGCTTCGAGAACGCCGCATAGGCCGGCGCCGTGAAGTAGAGGATGAAGATGAACAGCAGCGACCAGGCCACCGACACACGCGCTTCCCTGACGCTGGGCGTCGTGAAGTAGCGCATGAGGACGTGCGGCAGGGAGGCCGTGCCCACCATGAGGCAGAAGATCAGCCAGAAATAGTTCGCCGGCGAATAGCTGGTGAACGGCGCGTCGTGGATCTTCATCGTGGCGGGCGCGAGGCCGTTCTTGATGAAGCTCTGTTCGAGCGCGGCGATCTGCTCCAGCGCCTGACCATAGGTGAGCTGCGGAACAGGCAGGCCGAACTTGTTGGCCGACATCCACACCACCGGGATCAGATAGGCGACGATCAGCACGATGTACTGAGCGACCTGCGTCCAGGTGACGGCTTTCATGCCGCCCAGCATCGAGCAGACGAGAATGCCGGCGAGGCCGACGAAACACGCAAGCTCGAAGTTCATGCCGAGGAAGCGCTGGGCGATGAGGCCCGTGCCGAAGATCTGCGCCACCACATAGGTGAAGGAGCAGGCCATGAGCACGAGAACGCCGCACAGACGCGCCGCGTTGCCGCCATAGCGCGCAGCAAGGAAGTCAGGCACCGTATAAGCGCCGAACTTGCGCAGGAACGGCGCGATCAGCACCGCCACCAGCACATAGCCGCCGGTCCAGCCGAGCACGAAGGCGAGGCCGTCGTAGCCCAAAAGGAACAAGGTTCCCGCCATGCCGATGAAGGAGGCGGCGGACATCCAGTCCGCGCCTGTCGCCATGCCGTTATAGAAGGCGGGCACTTTTCGCCCGGCCACATAATATTCTCCGACCTCCGACGTCCGGCTCACCACGCCGATGAAGGCGTAAACCAGAATCGTGAGGCCCATGAACATGTAGCCGAGATATTTCTGCGGCACGCCCAGTTGTTCGAGAATGCCGACGAGAATAATGAAGCCGAAGAACCCGCCCGTGTAGAGCGCGTAGATGCGGCCGAGGTTCGACGTGAAATCGCCGCCGCCTCCAGATGAAGAATTCGACATCGATCCCCCCTTAGTCTTCGGCCACGCCCTCGTCGCGATCGATCTGGTCTTGCGCCTTGCCAAACCAGAAGAGCATCACGACGAACGCGATCAGAGACCCCTGCGCAGCCATGTAGAAGCCGAGCGGGAAGCCGAGAATCTTGATGGCGTTGAGCTGCGGAGCAAAGAAATGCACCGCGAGGCCGAAAATGAACCACAGCACGATCATCTTGGTCATCAAGGATGATGTTCGCTGCCAATATCGCTCAAAATTGTGTTCCGACATTTTCTCCCTCCAAAAAACCGCGTCCCATGGCGTGCAGGCTTTGCACAGTGAAAGCTCTTGTTGCGCGGCGAGTGTAGTCAAACGCCGCCATCGCAGCATCAACGCAATCATTCGACTTTGGAGGGGGTTTCAGCTGCGCGCATTGAACGCGGCGCAGCAAGAAATTTTGCATTGCAACAATTTTCTAGCTCCCTGTTTCTGCAGGGAGTTGGCCGCATTGCGTACGACCTTTTGTCAGCTTCAACCGGCGAGCCATTTCCTGCATATGTGACACTACGGACGACATCCAAGAACAGTTACTCAGGTGTTTTTACATATACCTGGAGCTGTGAGAGGCGGTCGAACGCAACGTGGCGCAAGCGCACAAAAGGAAACACCGATGAGCGTGGCAGATATTGATTCGGGTCAGCGGCCGGTCCGCCCGATGACGAGGGAGGAGAAGAAGGTCATTCTTGCTTCGTCCCTCGGCACTGTTTTCGAATGGTACGATTTCTATCTCTACGGCTCGCTGGCTGCGATCATCGCGGTGCAGTTCTTCTCCGCCTTCGATCCGGCGACGCGCAACGTGTTCGCCCTGCTCGCCTTCGCGGCGGGCTTCCTCGTGCGCCCGTTCGGCGCGCTTGTGTTCGGCCGCATCGGCGACCTCGTCGGCCGCAAATACACCTTCCTGATCACCATCCTCATCATGGGCTTCTCGACCTTCGTGGTCGGTCTGCTGCCCTCCTATGAGTCGATCGGCTGGATCGCGCCGGTCACCCTGATCATTCTGCGCATGCTGCAGGGCCTCGCGCTCGGCGGCGAATACGGCGGCGCGGCGGTCTATGTGGCCGAACATGCGCCGGTGGGCCGTCGCGGTTTCTACACCTCGTGGATTCAGACGACCGCGACGGTGGGCCTGCTGCTGTCGCTCATGGTCATCCTGTCGCTGCGCACATATCTCGGCGAGAAGGACTTCGCGGCCTATGGCTGGCGCATCCCCTTCCTGCTCTCGATCTTCCTGCTTGGCATCTCGGTCTGGATTCGTCTGCAGATGCAGGAATCGCCTGCCTTCCAGAAGATGAAGGAAGAGGGCACCCAGTCGAAGGCGCCGCTGTCTGAAGCTTTCGGCCAGTGGAAGAACGGCAAGATGGTCATCATCGCGCTGCTCGGTCTCGTCGCCGGTCAGGCGGTGGTCTGGTACACGGGCCAGTTCTACGCGCTGTTCTTCCTGCAGAGCATTCTGAAGGTGGACCTGTTCACCTCCAACGTGCTGATCGCCTGGTCGCTCATTCTGGGCACCGGCGGCTTCATCTTCTTCGGCTCGCTGTCGGACAAGATCGGCCGCAAGAAGGTGATCCTCGCGGGCTGTCTTGTGGCCGCGGTGACCTACTTCCCGCTGTTCACGCAGTTGACGAAGATCGCGAACCCGACGCTGAACAACGCCATTGAGACCGTGAAGGTGCAGGTCGTCGCTGACCCCGCCACCTGCGGCTCAGTGTTCGACCCCGTCGGCATCCGCACCTTCACCGCGCCTTGCGACGTCGCCCGCGTGGCGATGGCGCGTTCGGCCATCAAGTACGAGCTGGTCGCCGCGCCCGCGGGGTCGACTCCGAAAGTGACCGTCAACGGCAAGGATGTCGCCATCGACGCCGCCATTCCCAAGAACATGGCGAGCTTCGCGGAGGCCGCGCAGGCGGCCGGCTATCCGAAGGCGAACGACCCGAACATCGTGAAGCTGAACGGCTTCTTCGAGGCTCTGGGCAACAAGCAGGCGCTGGCGATCATCGCGATCCTGACGCTGCTGGTGCTCTATGTGACGGCCGTCTATGGCCCGATCGCGGCGGCGCTGGTCGAGTTCTTCCCGACCCGCATCCGCTACACCGCCATGTCGCTGCCCTATCACATCGGCAACGGCTGGTTCGGCGGCTTCCTGCCTCCGACCGCCTTCGCCATGGTGGCCTCGACGGGCGACATCTACTACGGCCTCTGGTACCCGATCGTCATCGCGCTCGGCACATTCGTGATCGGCCTGATCTTCGTGCCGGAGACGAAAGACCGCGACATCTACTCGGTCGACACCAAGTAAGCCCGCACGGGCGGCCGCGCGCCGCCCGCGCCAGACTTCGAAGCCCCGCGGGAGACCGCGGGGCTTTTTTATGCCCCCCCGCCCGCCCGACGCCCGTGCGCTTAGGGCCATGCGCTTAGGCCCATGCGCTTGGGCCCATGCGCTTAGGGCCATGCGCTGGCTGCGCTCACGCGCCTGCCCCCTCGCGGGGATTGCGCGCGCCGCGCGGGAGGGCTATCTCACCGACAGGCCAAGCGCCTGAGCCGGCTTAGCTCAGTTGGTAGAGCAACTGATTTGTAATCAGTAGGTCGCGGGTTCGATTCCTGCAGCCGGCACCATCAAGCCATCGACCGCCCTACGCGGCGAGGCCCGCGCTCCGCCAAGGCTTGTCAAAGCCCGCGTTTCGACGCACGCTTCCCCTCAGGCCCCATGTCGCCGGACCAGGCTCGAAAGCCGGCCGGCGCAGGCGCGCAAAGACCAGCGCAAGCTGGCGGCGCGGCGCCGGGGAAAGAGGGAGGGCTGATCATGGATCGTCGCGCGTTCACTTTTGGAGGCGGCCTCGCAGCCGCTGCGGCATGGGGCGGCGCATTCGCGCAGGAAGCGTTCCCGGCGAAGTCCGTGCGCATCATCGTGCCGTTTCCTGCGGGCTCTGCGCTCGACGGCATCACGCGCGTGGTGGCGGAAGGGCTCAACCGCGCCTGGGGCGGCAAGGGCGTGGTGGTGGAGAACGTCGCGGGCGGAGGCGGCAACATCGGCGCCCAGCGCGTGATGCGCGCGGATCCCGACGGCTACACGCTGCTGTCCTCGGCGCCCGGGCCGCTCGTGCTCAACAAGCTGCTCTACAAGACCATGCCGTTCGAAGCGGAGCGTTTCGCGCCCCTCACGCTCATCTCCACCGTGCCGAACGCGCTCGTCGTGCGCAATGATCTGCCTGCGAAAACCCTGCCGGATTTCATCGCCCATGCGAAAGCCAATCCCGACAAGGTGAACTACGCCTCCCAAGGCGTCGGCTCGACCGGCTATCTCACCGGTCGCGCGCTTGAAGTGGCGAGCAAGGCGAAAATGGTGCACGTGCCCTATAGCGGCGCGGCGCAAATCCTCACCGACATCGCCGCCGGCCATGTGGATTCTTTCTTCGACACGGTGACGACGTCGCTGCCGCTGCATCAGGCCGGCAAGGCGCGCATCCTCGCCGTCGCCGACCTCGAACGCCTCGCCGCCCTGCCCGACGTTCCCACCATCAATGAATTCGTGCCCGGCTTCCGCTCCATCACATGGTTCGCCATGGTCGCGCCGGAAGGAACGCCGCCCGCGCTCGCGGAGCGGATCAGCCGCGACATCGTGAACGTGGTGCGCTCGCCCGACGTGAGCCAGCGCATCGCCGCGCTCAACATGACGATCCGCGCGACGAACCCGGCGGACACGGCGACATTTCTCGCAAGCGAGCGCGCCTATTGGACCAAGCTCGTCGCCGACATCGGCTTCGAGAGTCAGTAGCGAGCCGTCCCCATCCTACGGGAAGGCTTGCGCCCCACGCGGGCGCGCACAGGGAGGCGAAAATGAACGCGATGACGCGTTACGCGATCCGCACGATCACGGGCCGGGCCATGGCGGCCTGCGCCCTTGCGGCGCTCATGGGGGCTGCGCCGGCCGCGCGCGCCGACGAGGCCTTCTATCGCGGCCGCACGATCGACCTGATCGTCGGTTATCCCGTAGGCGGCGCGAACGATAATTACGCCCGCCTGCTCGCCCGCCACATGGGCCGCCATGTGCCCGGCGCGCCCGCCCTCGTCATTCGCAACATGCCGGGCGCAGGCAGCCTGCAGGCGGTGAACCACGTTTACAACGCCGCGCCGCGCGACGGCTCGGTTCTGGCGATCGGCGCGCCCACCATCGCGCTCGACCAGAAGTTCGATGCGCAGGGCGTGCGCTTCGACGCGCGGCGGCTTGAATGGATCGGCCGCGCGAATTCGCAGCTCGCGCTCATCATCCTGCGCCCGCAGGTGAAGGCCTCCACGCCGCAGGAGGCCGCGCGCGAGGAGATCGTCATGGCCGGCACCGGCGCGAGCTCCACGATCTCCATCTATCCCGGCGTGATGAACCGGCTGCTCGGCTACAGGTTCAAGTTCGTCATGGGCTACAAGGGCTCGGGCGAGGCCATGCTCGCCGTTGAGCGGGGCGAGGTGGAAGGCATGAACATCTCGTGGGAATCGCTTGAGGCCAACCATCCCTCCTGGCTGCCGGAAGGCAAGGTGAAGCCGCTCGTGCAATTCGCGCAGACGCGTCATCCCGCCTTGCCGAACACGCCTGCGGTGGTGGAGCTCGCGCGCAATGACGAGGAGCGCCGCATCCTCGACGCGCTGATGAGCACGGTGGAGGTGGGCGTGTCCTTCTTCACAACGCCCGAGACGCCGCGCCAGCGCGTGGAGGCGCTGCGGCGCGGCTTCGACGCCATGGCGCAGGACCCCGCCTGCCTTGAGGAGGCCGCGAAAATGCGCCTCGCCATGCAGCCCCGGCGCGGCGAGGACGTCGCCGCCCTCGTCGCCGGCCTTGTCGATCTGCCGGAAGAACTCACGAAACGGATGAAGGCGGTCTATTCCACCGAATGACCGCCCTCCCCGATGCGTTCGCGCTCACGCGGCCTGCGGCGCGTCCTGCCCCAGCACATAGGGGATTTGCGTCGGGCCGTAGCGCTCGATCACGCTGCCGTCGGTGAGATTGTAGCCGTGCTGCAGGATGCGCCCCACAAGACGCTCGCTGCGGAAGATGAGCGCGACGGAGCGCCCCGGCCCGCCCTGCTCCGCGTGAATGTTGTAGGGCGGCACGAGGTCCACCTGGCCCGGCCCGCCGGTGGTGACGCTGGCGAGGCGCACCTGCGCGTAGCCCGGCTTCGAACCATCGTCGAGCCGGTCATAACGCTCCAGCGATTCCGTGCCCGCCAGCAGGCCGTAGAGCACCCAGGCGGTGGAATGATCGTGCACGCTGCCCTTGCGATTGGGCTCGCGCACCACCGCGTTGATGATGAACCCGTAGCGCTCGTCTGTGTGCAGCAGGAGATTCTTGTGCCCCTCGGTTGAGGGCCAGTGGGCGGATTCCGCCTGCATTGCGGGCTCGCGCACGAGTTTCTCGAACAGAGGGCGCGTGCGCTCCATGCGCTTGCCCATGTCGCTCTCCTGCGCCCAGACGGCGTGGGCGTCGGCGATGAATTTTTCGAAAAGCGCCTTGGCGGCGGACATGCGAACCTCCCTGTTTTCCGCCTGCGGGGCGGATTTCGCCGGCATTATGCCGCAAGAGGCGCGCAGGTAAAGCGGCGGGGCTTTTCCTCGCCGCGCACGCGCGGCATTGTGCGCAGGCCAAGCGCGGCGAGAAAGGACCGGACGTGCCCGCCAACCGCCTGATCGAGATGGACGCCTTCGTGCGCGTGGCGCGCGCCAGAAGCTTTCTGGCGGCCGCGAGCGAGCTCGGCGTCTCTGCCGCCCTCATAACGCGCCGCGTGCAGCAGCTGGAGGCGGAGCTTGGCGTGCGCGTGCTCAACCGCACGACGCGCGACGTGAGCCTGACCGAGGCGGGCCTGCGCTATTTCGATTTCTGCGTGCGCATCCTCGCCGAGGTGGAGGCGGAGGAACGGGCCCTGAAAGCGCTGCGCGACAGCCCTTCCGGCCGGCTCAATGTGGTCGCGCCCATGTCATTCGGCACGATGGAGATGGGCAAGGCGGTGACGAGCTTCATGCGCGCCTATCCCGACGTGGAGGTGACGCTGACGGTGGGCGACAACACGCGCAATTCCTTCGACCCGCGCGGCTTCGGCGCGGACGTGCTGATCCGCTTCACCCGGCCCCGCGATTCCAGCCTGCTGATGCGCCAGCTGGGCCGCATGGCCTGGCACGCCTGCGCGTCGCCCGCCTATCTCGCGCGCGCAGGCGAACCGCGCACGCCGCGCGACCTCATCGACCATTCCTGTCTTGTGACCACGCGCCCCTTCGCCAGCGGCGGCTGGCGATTCACGGGCCGGGACGGCGCGCAGACCGTGAAAGTCTCCGGCATCGTGGCGCCGAGCAACGCCATCGCCATGCGCTATATGACGCTCGACGGCGCGGGCGTCGCCCTCCTGCCCGCGTTCTGCGTCGCCCAGGACATCGCCGAAGGACGGCTCAAGCGCGTGCTCGCCGATTATGCGGCGCCCGTGCAGACGATCCGCGCCTTCTATCCCCCCGCGGCGAAAGAGCGCCGCGTGGTGCGCCTGTTCCTCAAACATTTGGCCGAGCGTTTCCGGGCGCAGGACTGGGGTTCATGATCCCGCAATTCAGTATTTAATAATCCGCAATTAACGGCGTCCGGAGCTCGGCGCCAATCAAGTCTTAAAATCCATTGCTTTCAAATACATAAAAAGACATCGCCGCCGCGCCGTTCTAGAGCCGCGCTCTAGGCTGGCGGCGCCCTGCCCTCTTGCCTGCCCGCGCTGAACATGGCCCACTGTCGTTATGGCGCGCCGCTCAAGAGGCGCCTTGTCCTTCGCGGAGGAAGCAATGCATTTCGGCCTTTACGCCCCCATTCCCATGGCGACCGTCGGCTCGCCGGAAATCGCGCATTCCAATGCGAACGCGCTGAAGCCTCTGCCGCCGCAAACGCGCGACCAGCAGTTCGAACACGGACTGAACCTGCTGATGACGGCGGACGCCGTCGGCTTCGATCTCTGCCTGTTCGCCGAACGGCATCTGGGCAGCGACATGCACGCCTGGGTGCTCGCCGGCGCCATGGCCTCGCGCTTCGAGAACATCCGCGCGCTCGTCGCCGTCCATCCCGGCCTGCTCGATCCCGTGCTCACCGCGAAAATGGCCGTCACGGTCGACCGCATGTGCAAGAACGGCATGGCGCTGAATATCGTGAACGGCTGGTTCGACGAAGAGTTCAAAATGTTCGGCGGCACGATGCTGCAAGGCGACGCGCGTTACACCCGCGCGCGCGAGTTCCTCTCCATCCTGCAGGGCTTGTGGCGCAATGAGAGCTTCAGCCTCGACGGCGAGTTCTACAAGATCGACAACGCCCGCCTGCTGCTGAAGCCCGCCTCCAAGCCGCCGGAATTGTATTCGGTCAGCTCCAGCGATCAGGGCCGCGACTTCGTGGCCGAGACCTGCGACTGGTGGTTCATCAACTACCCGAAGGACGCAGAGACCGTCGACGACGTGCTGCGCGCCATCGATAACGGCGTCAGCGACATGCGCCGCCGCGCGGACACATACGGCCGCAAGCTGCGGTTCGCGCTCAATCCTTTCATCGCGATCGGCCGCGACGCGGACGAGGCTTTCGAGAGCACTGTCGCGCGCGTGCTCGAATTCGATCCCGAGAAGGATGAGCGCAAACTCAAGCGCCGCATGCTGCCCAACATGCGCGCCGGCTGCATCGGCACGCCGCAGCAGATTCAGGCGCAGCTCGGCCGCTTCCGCGACATGGGCGTCGAGCTGATCCTGTGCAAATTCCTGCCCAGCGTTGAGAACGCGCGCCAGATCGGCGAGGAGATCATCCAGCCCTTCAACGGCGGCAAGTCCGCCATGGCCGCGCAGTAAAGGCGCAGGCGTCGCAAGAAAGAGAGGGCGCGCGGCGTGACAGCCTGCGCGCCCTTTTCATGTCATTCCGTCCAGCCGACGATCGGCGTGAACAGGTCGTCAATCGGCAGCGCCTTCTCAAGAAACGCCTGATCGACAAGATAGCCGCGGAAGGCGTTCAGGATTTTCTCGTTGGCGACTGTCCCATAGGGCCAGGGGTCTGGTCCCATCAGCGCGTCCATCTCCGCGATTTCGTCAAACAGCCAGGGCAGCATCCAGCGCTGGGCGCCGGAAAAGCGCATCTGCCTGAGCGCCCAGGCCTTGGAGTCGTTGGCCGCCTTATAAAGGCTTTCGGCCACCCAAGGGTGCTCCTGATAAAGCTCCTCACGCATGACGAGCGTATGCATGATGGGGTGGAAGCCGGTGCGCTGGTAGAATTCCTTCTCTCGCGCGCGATAGTCCGGGAACAGCCGCGCGACGTTCTTGCCCTTGTCGAGGGCGGCGGGCCGACGCGCGCCGAAATAGGCGTCGATCTCGCCCGCCTCCAGCATGTCGTTGAGCGTGCGCCCTTCCGCGATCAGTTCGAGCTTGATGGGCCGCACAGGCCGCAGGTCCATCTCATGATCGGGCCCGCGCGCCTCGTTGACGCCGCCTTCGAGCCAGGTGATGGAATCGAGGTTCACGCCATATTCGTGCTGCAGGATGCCGCGGATCCACACGCCGGCGGTCTGGCGATATTCCTGCACGCCCACGCGCTTGCCCTCAAGGTCGCGCGGCTCTCGAATGCCGGCGTTCTTGTTGACGTAGATATAGCCGTGGCGAAACACGCGGGAGGGAAAGATCGGAATGGCGATGAAGGGAAACTCGCCGCGTGAGCGCATGATGCAATAATGCGCAAGCGACATTTCTGCGATGTCGAAAGAGCGCGTCTTGATCATCCGCGCGAAGATTTCCGGCGGCGATTGAATCGCCAGATAACGCAGGTCAATGCCCTCGGGCTTCACGAGGCCCTGCGCAAGCGCCTCCATCCGGTCGTAAGGCCCGCAGGCCATGGTCAATTGCAGCGGACGAGTCATTCTCTCCCCAATGTCTTGCATGCGACGACGATCAGGCGCGCCGTCTCTCGCCGCATCAAAGCCTCATTGCATGAGTTTGCCAAGCCGCTCGGCCAACGGCTTGGGCGTGGCGAGCGCACGCTCCACAAGCGCGCGCATCTGCGGCGCGAACACCGGCGTCACCTCGATCTTGAGCGCCGCCGCCTCCTTCAGAAACTCCGCGTCCTGCATCGTGGCGCGGAAAGCCGCATCGAGGGCGGCGAAGCGTTCGCGCGGCGTCTCGGGCGCGACCGCGATCGGCCGCCCCAGCTCCGCCGAGGTCGCCAGAAGCGTGAAAATCGCGCGATCGTCCTCGTTCTTCGCAAGGTCGATCAGGAGCGGCGCGTCCTGCAGGTCCGCAGGCTTGCTGAGCGCGGATTGCACGAGCGGAATGATCTTGCGCTCGCGGATCCAGTCGGGATGCGTGACCTTCCACGCCGACCATGTGTTCCAGCGGCCCATGCTCTCGCCGCGCTCCATGGCGATATTGATCTGGCTGCCGCCGGGATAGCCGGGCACGATCTTGATCTTCGTGCCCAGCAGCGCGTTCATCACGGTCGGCGAGATCACGCTGGTGGAGCCGGCGCCGCTGGCGCCCAGAACGAATTCCTGCGTGAGCAAATCCTCAAAGCGGCGCGCGGGCGATGTATGCCAGGCGACGAGATTCTCCACCGATGGCGAGATGGAGCCCAGCCAGTCGAATTTCGCCGCGTCATATTTCACGGCCTTCTCGCCAACCGCCTGCAGCAGGGGCGTCGTCGAGACCATCATGCCAAGCGACGTGCCGTCGCGCGGGGCGACGTTGTAGAGATGATTGGCGGCCACAAGCCCGCCGCCGCCTGTCATGGTGGAATGAATGACGGTCGGCTGGCCGGGGATGTGGCGGCCGATATGGCGGCTCACGAGTTTGCCGTGGATGTCGTATTCGCCGCCCGCCGCCGCCCAGTTGATCATGCGCACGGTCTGGCCCTTGTAGAAATCGGCGACCGGGATCTGCGCCTGCGCGAGGGAGATCGCGCCCGCCCATGCGGTCGCCGCGAAAAGACTGATGAGACTGCGACGCAAGGCGGCGCGCGCGCGAACAGGTTTCGCCATGTCTTCCTCCCCTCACCCGCGTTCTGCGACGCGTGGGGCAAGCCTATGGCGGCGGCGGGCGCATGGCAATCGTCCCGCGCGCGTCGCTCAGCCGCCCTCCTCCAGCGCGCGGCGCAGGCGACGAATGACGACGCCCTTGGCCTTTTCGTCGGCCGCCGCGTCAATCTGCGCGCCGATGTCGATAAGCAGGCGCGACAGGTCGTTGTGCCAGTCGAGTCGACCGACGGCCTCAGGCGCGAGGCGATGGGGCGCCTCGCCGTCCACAAGCCGCGCGCCGGCGGGTGTGAGTTCATAGCAGGCGTCGAGCGTCGGCGTGACGATGCGCGACGCATCCACTGCGCCCTGCAGCCGACTGGCGAGCCCCGCCAGCGCGTCCTGTTCGCCATGCACCAGAAAGACGCCCTGCCGCACAGGCGCGCGCGCCCTCGCCCAGGCTGCAAGCTCGGGGCCGTCCGCATGGCCGGAATAAAGATCGAGCGAGCGAATGCGCGCGCGCACGTCGATGTCGTCGCCCTGAATGCGCACGCGGGTCGCCCCTTCAAGCAGGATGCGCCCCAGCGTGCCCTGCGCCTGAAAGCCGACCATGAGCACCACGGCCTCCTCGCGCCACAGCCAATTGCGCAGACGATGGCGAATGCGCCCCGCCTCGCACATGCCGCTGGCGGCGATGACGATGTGGAAATCGCGCACATTATCAAGCGCGCGGCTTTGTTCGGTCGTCTGCGTGAAATGCACATGCGGCGAGCGCAGCGCGTCGAGCAGGGCCTGCCCGTCCTCCAGCTCATGGGCGTGTTTCGCGAAGGCGGCTGTCGCCTTGGCGGCGAGCGGCGAGTCGATATAGATCGGCGCCTGCGGTATGGCGCGCGCGTTCATGAGCGCCACGAGATCGACAAGCAGCTCCTGCGTGCGCTCCACCGCGAAAGACGGGATCAGCAAGGCGCCGCCCGGCCGCGCGGCGGCCTTCACCTCATGGGCGAGCAGAGCGCGCCGCTTCTCGGGCGTCGTCTCCTCGCGGTCACGATCGCCGTAAGTGGATTCGCAGATGAGGTAATCGACGCCGCTCGGCCCCTCGGGATCGCGCTGGAGCATTTTCGCCGCCGGGCCAACGTCGCCAGAAAAGAGAACGCGCGTCGGCGCGCCGCCCGGATCGGCGCCAGCTTCGATCTCCAGCGAGGCGGAGCCCAGCAGATGGCCTGCGTTCCAGAAACGTCCGCGCACGCCCTCGGCCAGCGTGAACCATGCGCCATAGGGAGCGGGACGAAACAGATCCATCGCGCGCTCGGCGTCCTGCGCCGTATAGATGGGCGAGATTTCGCCGCGCCGTCCGCGACGCTGGTTGCGGCGATTGAGCTGCTCGACCTCGACCTCCTGAATATGGCCGGAATCGCGCAGCATGATCGCGCACAGATCGACGCTGGCGGGCGTTGCGAAGACGGGCCCCTTGAAGCCCGCCTTCACGAGTTTGGGCGCAAGCCCGCTGTGATCGATATGCGCATGCGTCAGAGCAAGCGCGTCGATTTTGCGCGCATCCCACGGGAAGTCGCGGTAGTTGAGCTCCTTCTCCGTCTTGGAGCCCTGAAACATGCCGCAATCGACCAGAACGCGCGCGCGCGGCGTCTCCAGGAGAAAGCATGATCCGGTGACGGCGCCCGCGGCCCCGTGAAAACGCAAGCGAATGGACATGCCGCCCCCATTCTGAATGTGGCGCCGCCCGCGCGCGGCGGGCGGCCGACGTTCAGAAGAGATCCTTCGGCTGGCTGTCTTCCGCCGTATTCGGATCGTACCAGAGCGGGTCCATGCGGCTTTCGGCGCCTTCCCGCGCGAGGGTCTCCTTGAACTCCTTCAGGAGATAGGGATCCTCCTCGTGATAGGGAATGGCGTCGCCGCCTTTTTTGATGTCGATGGCGCCGCGGTCGGTGATCGCCTCGCCCGGCAGGCCCGGCTTGCGCGCGCGCGAATTGTTCGGCCCGAACCATGCGGTGAGGCGCAGCGGATCCTTGCTCACGCCGAAGTGCTGGTGGAACCAGTCGCCCGACATGGGCGCCGCAGTGACCATGCCGCCGAATTCGTAATCCTGCCGCTTCACGAATTCCGCCTTGCCGTTCTCCCACGGGCGCATGCCGAGGGCTTCAGGCCAGGTGTAGGTGTAGCCCTTGCCCTTCAGGCAGATCAGCACCGCGGCGGAGGCGTGCTTGTGAGCCTTGGAATAGCGGCCGGTCTCATGCTGGCCCACCCACAGATAGAAGCGGTTGCCCGCCATGGCCGGCTCGATGCGCCGGTAGCCGGGCGAACGGCGGTTGTCGAGCGGCAGATCGCAGCCGATCACGTCCGGCACGAAATTCGTCTTGCGCATGGCGAGGCCGCGCACCGGATCGGGCGCGATGTCGTCCTTGGCCTGGAAATAATCGGCCGCGCCGCTGTAGCGATCAGAGAAGTTATACGGGCAGTTGAAGATGAAGTGCGGGTTGTCGAGCAGGTTGAACATGTTCGGCGCCGACGTGCCGCACAGGATGATCGCAGGCGCGTTCGTCGCATTGACGAAGCGATGATAGGCGTTGAGCGGAATGGAGAAGAGCGAGCCCTTCTGCCATTCGAACGTCTGCGGCTTGACCTGACCGTCCTGCCACACGTCCGTCGAGCCGCGCCCCTCGATAACGAGCACGACCTTTTCATAAAGATGACGCTCGACATTGAGCGCGCCGCCCGGCGGCACCTCCACCACATACATGCCCCACAGACCTTCAGTGCCGTAAAGCTGGATGTAGGAGCCCTTGCCGCCCAGACGTTTCCAATCCGTCATCGGCAGGTCCTGCACGCGCTTGACGCCGATGCCGCGGTAGACGGGCACGCCCTCCGCCTCCATGAATGTGTCATAGGGCATGGCGGGGCGGCCGAACTTGCCGAAGCCGGCCTTCTGCTGCGCATTGGGTTCGTGCCAATGGGATTGGTTTTCGTCATGCGGCATGGCGCGCGCCTCCTTAAGGTTCGATCAATGGCGACAAGGATTCGGCGGCCGCGCGCGGCGCGACATGGATCCTCCCCGGCGGACGGACTGCGCCGTCATCGCGACCAGATTAACCCAAAGGCCCCGCAGTTCAAGACCGCAGGCGACGCTTAATTGCGCACATCCTGAAGAAACCAGGCGGTCGGCACTTCGTGGCCAAGCCCCTGCGCGCGCGCCAGCTCATAGACGCGGCCCGCGACCGCGAAAAACTGCGCGCCCTGCAGATTGCCGCGCTCGGACCAGGTGATCTGGTCGGCGCTCGTGCGCCCCGGCCTGCCGGCGAATATATCCGCCAGCGTCACCATGCGGTCCGGCAGCATCGCGCCGTGTCCGCGCTTGCGCTTGCCGTCGCCGAATTTCGGCCGGTCCGCGCGCGCCTCATAGGCGATGTATTCGTCGTCAACGGCCATTTCAGGCCGCCCCACAGGCCCCGGCGCGTTGCCGAAGCGCAGATAGCGATCCACGCGCGCCATGCTCGCCGCGTCCGGCACGCCCGTTCCGCCGATGTTGACGATGTGCTGGCCGGGCTCAAGACAGGCGCCGTCAAGAACCGGCACAGCGGAATCGGTGAGGGCCGCCACCACATGGGCGCCGCGATAAACTTTCTCGGGCGCGTCGCAGGTCTCGACCTCGATTCCATAGAGCGCGCGCATCTCCGCCGCGAAGGCCTCGCGGTTGGCGGGCGTGGGCGAGAAGACCTTCAGCTTGCGCACATTGCGCACCAGCGTGAAGGATTGCATATGCGTGCGCGCCATGCCGCCGGAGCCCAGCATGCCGATCACCTCGGCGTCGGGGTTCGACATATATTTGACGCCGATGCCGCCGTCGGCGCCCACGCGCATGTGCTGCAGCACGCCGTCGTTGACGAAGGCGAGCGGCTCGCCGTTGACGATCGAGGTCAGAAGAATGAGGCCGCAGAACGTGCCGGGCTCGACGCAATATTTCTCCTGCGTGCGCGCGCCGTTGTAAGTCGTCTCATAGATCATGTCCGACTTCATGCGAATGGCGAAATAGCCCCGCGTGGAGCCGCCCTCCATCGTCCCCCATTGATAATTCTTCTGCGGATCGGGCGAGGGAATGCGGATGTCGATGCGCGGCCGGCACACGGCCTCGCCCAGCGCGAGATCGGCGTAAGCCTGCTCCAGCGCGTCGATCGTGTCGCGCATGGTGAGGATGCGGGAGACGATCTCATTGTTGATGATCAGGGTCATGCCGCCTCCTCGCGTGTCATCAGGGTCGCCTGTCTTGATGCAGGCGTGAAAGAAAGGCTCCGCCCGTGGGCGAAGCCTTGCGCGCGAGTCCGGCTCAGACTGCGGGGCCGATGGAGCGCGGCTGCTGGATGACGCCGGTCAGCTTCTCCTTCGGGATCGCCATGATCGCCGGCTCGTCGAAAATGTCGCCCATTTCCGACGGCACGCCGCTGACGGCCATGGCCTCCAGCCACTTGCGATGGATGCGCGGATCCTGATCCTCGTACTCGATCTGGCGACCGCCGTTCTGGATCGAGGTGGAGCCGCCGCCCTCCGCGCTCTTCTTGCGCAGCGAAATGAAGGGATAACGACGGCTGCCGAGGCTGCACGCCAGATAACGCGCAGGCTTGCCGCAGGTGTTGAAGTGCTGGTGGAACATCCAGAAGGGCGGCGTGTACATGAAGCCGTGCTTCCAGGGAAACTCCTTGAACTCGGAATCGCCTTCGTACCACAGCAGCGAATAGCCCTCGCCGTCGACCGCGTGCACGTGCGTGCCAGCCGCATGGCGGTGCGCCTTCTTGTAGCGGCCCGCGGGGATCTGCGACACATGCGCGTGCATCGTGCCGTCGGCGAGCACGAAGGACACGTTGAGCGAACCCTTGCCGCGCTCGTTCAGCTCATAGAGCTTGAAGCCCGTGAGGTCGGGCACGAAATTCGTCTCCCAGATATTGAGCTGGGCGACGCCCGCGCCGCGGCGCACCGTCACCAATTCGCCCTCGCCGGTGAACTGGTTGGGCTGGCCGATGCGCTCGGGAAACTGGAAGGGATTGTTAAAGACGAAATCGACGTTGTGATAGAGGTTCAACGTCAACGGCGCGTCGTTGGTGACGGACAGGCGCACCTTCTCGCGGCCCGAGCCATTGAAGATCTGATACTTCGTATTGAGCGGAATCGCGAACAGCGACTTCGGACCCCATTCGAAGGATTGCTCCTGCCCGTTGGCGAGCCACAGTTTTGTGACGCCGTAGCCTTCCAGCACATAGACGAAGGCTTCGTAGAGGTGAGAGACGGGAGCCGTGCGCTTGCCCGGCTCGATCTCGATCACGTAATTGGCCATGAAGTCGCCGCGCCCGTGGGTGTGCGCGAAACAGCCCTTCGCGTCGTAGCGATCCCAGCGGCCTGTCTCAAGAGAGAGGAGATCGTGGCCGAAATCGAGATGGATCGGCACGCCTTCCCCATGCGCCCATGACAGATAGGGATCGTTGAGAAAGCGACCCTTGAGGTCGTCCGTATTGTCGTCTGCCGATGCCATCGTGTCCTCTCGCTTTGTTGGTTTTGGCCGCGTCGCCCGCAGGCGACGCAGCGATGGAGCAGGAGCCACGGGCTTTCGCCCGCGGCTCCGTCGTTTTTGCTTACTTCTTGCTCATCGATTCCTTCAGCAGCGCGATCGTTTCGGGCGACTGCTTCAGGGCGGCGGCGATCATCTTGGCGATGTCGTCGCCATAGAGCGGCTCAACGGGGCGCTCGAGCTTCTCAGCGCGCGCCTGAAGCTCGCTGTCCTCAATCGCCTTCTTGTAGGCGTCGCGCAGCGCAGCGAGCTGCGGGGCGGGCACGGCGGGCGGCGCGGCGGTGAGGCGCGCGATTTCGCTCGTGCTCTCGATGAGCGCAAGAAGCTCGAGGCCCGCCGGATCCTTCACGAGCGTCTTGAGCTGCGGCACGTCCTTGTCGTTGCCGCCGATCTGCGCGATGTAGCGGCCATACCCGTTCTTGATGAACTGGTCATAGGACGAGCGCGAGGCGATGGAGCCGACGATCTCGCCGCGACGCATGGCGAGCTGGTCGTCGGAACCGTTGTAGCCGGTCTGGATGCGGATCGGCAGTTTCAGCGCCTTGGTCAGAATGACCGTCTCCACATAGGATGCGCTGCCGACGCCGGCGGTCGAGAAGTTCACCGGCTCCTTGGAGGAGGCGAGATCCTGCCAGGTCTTGATCGGCGACTGCGCGGCGATGGCGAAGACGCGCGCGTCGGAGGCCGCCTTGCCGATCCATGAGAACTTGTTGAGGTCGAACTTCACGCCCTCATTGGCCACGAGCTGATTGTAGATGAGGCCCGTGTTGAACGTGCCGAGCGTCAGGCCGTCGGGCTTGGAGGCGTAGAGCGCATTGGTGCCGATGAGATGGCCGGCGCCGGGCATGTTGCGCACCACGAACGTGGAACCCGGGAGGTATTTCTGCATGAATTCGGCGATCAGGCGGCCATAGGAATCATAGCCGCCGCCGGGGGCCGTGGCGACGATGTAGTTGACCGTCTTGCCGTTGAAGAAGGCGGCGCCTTCCTGCGCGCTGGCGGGAGCCGCCAGGGCGGCGAGGGCGAAAGCGCCCGCAAGGCCCGTCTTGATCGTGTTCATAAGGTTCTCCCTTCTCATGGAACGATAAGGCTCCTGCGTCACAGACGCGACAGCAGGAACTCGGTGACGAAACCCATATGGAGCTGCAGCTTCAAACCCCAAGTGAGGGCGCCCAAAATCGCGAGGCAGCCGATCGCCGTGTAAAGGCCGGCCTTCGCCCAGGACGCCTGCGCCTGGCTGCGCAGGTAGAACAGGATGAAGAGCGGAACCGCGACGTAATAGCCAAACAGCAGGATGCCGACGAGGAAGCCGACGATGAAGGCCCAGATCACGAACTCGCGATTGTTGGCGACTGCGGTCGGGTTTTCCGAAACGGTCACGCCCGGCGCGAGCTGGGCCGCTTCGAACTCCATCTGACGTCCCGTCATCTGGGAGACCATGGCCTCGGCCTTCTCCATGTCGCTGCGCTGGTCCTTGGCGGGCGCCGGCGCGGCGCGCAGGTCCAGCAACAATTGCAGCGCGCACAGGATGAGCGCGGGAATGCCCACCACGAAGGGCATGAAACGCGCGCCCGGCGGATAGTCGCTCGCGATGTAGACCATGGTCCCGAACACCGCGAACATCAGAAGGGTCATGGGATTGCGCATCAGCTTCATGATCCGGCTCCCACAGGCATCGCGTTCTTGCCGCGCAGGTTGGTGTAGAGGGCGTAGGCGATCGTGGCCGTGATCATGCCGATCAACACGAGCGACAGGGGCCGGGTGAAGAAGCCCATGCCCCACAGGCCAAGCGCCTTATGCAGGGATTCCTCGGCGATTTTGCCAAGGACGAGGCCAATGACGAAGGGCGCGCGCGGCCAGTCCCATCGCATCAAGCCCCAGCCCACGAGGCTGATCACGAGCAGGATGATGAGGTTCTCCCACTGGCCTTCGTTGGCGTAGGCGCCCACCGTCACCAGCACGAGGATGAACGGCACGATCACCGCGCCATTGACGAAGGTGAGCAGCGCCACCCAGCGCGTGATGAACAAAAGGAAGCTCACGGCGATCAGATTGCCGACGACCAGCGCCCAGATCAGCGTCCACACGAGATCGAGGTTCTTGGTCATCATGGCGGGGCCGGGCTGGATGCCCAGGATCAGGAAGGCGCCCATCAGCACCGCCATGCCCGAAGAGCCGGGAATGCCGAAGAACAGCGTCGGCAACAGCGATCCGCCTTCTTTGGCGTTGCTCGCCGTCTCGGGCGCGATCACGCCCTCCACCGCGCCGTGGCCGAAGCGCTCGGGATGCTTCGACGTCTGCACCGCATGGCCGTAGCACATCCACGCGGCCGCCGATCCGCCAAGGCCCGGCACCATGCCGATCATCGCGCCGATGATGGACGTGCGGAACGCGAGGAACCAATGGCGCGGCACTTCAAGCACGCCCTGGAACAATTGGCGGTAGGAGAACCGCGCCGTCTCCGAGGAGACCGCCGAAATCGATCCGCCGCGCGAGGCGAGCGCGATCATTTCGGGAATGGCGAAGATGGCGAGCACCGCAGTGACGAGGCTCAGCCCGTCCCACAGGAAGAGATAATCGCCGGCGAAGCGCGCCGTGCCGGTCTGCGGGTCCATGCCCACCGTCGCCAGCATCATGCCGAACAGGCCGACGATGATGCCTTTGAAGATCTGGCCCTTGCCCGCAAGGAACGCGATGAAGGTGATGCCGAGAATGGCGAGCAGGAAGAATTCCGCAGGGCTGAAGGCGAGCACGATGGGCTCGAGCAGCGGGATCATAACCGCGAACACGCCCGCGCCGATGATTCCGCCCACCCCGGAGGCCGTGATCGAAGCGCCGAGCGCGCGCCCCGCCTCGCCCTTCTTCGCCATTGGATAGCCGTCGATCGTCGTGGCCGCGTCGTCGCCGTCGCCGGGCACGCCGAACATGATGCTCGAGATCTGCCCGCTGGTGCCGTTCACCGAGTGCATGGTGAGCAGGAAAACCGCGCCCTGCGTCATGTCCATGCCGAACACGAAGGGAATGGCCAGCGCGATGGAGAGCCGTCCGCCGATACCCGGCGTCGCGCCCACAATCAGGCCGATCATCACTGCGATCAGCATCAGGCCCATGGTTTGGGGATTGCCGACCAGGTTCCAGAGCCCGGCGCCGATAGCATCGACCATGACGTCGATTCCCTCCTGTTTCCTCTGCTCGCTCTCTTAATGGGACGGATTGGCCAAGTAAATCGCGCCGCGTCCTTTCAAGAGAACGCGCGGGCCTACGTCCCGGACCTGGGACGGAAATCCGACAAGCATCGGCCGCTTCTATCAAAAATCGTAAGACAATCGATTGGAGCGATCCGACTGCGGGCACTGTCAGGCTCGCGCCGCTCGCCGGGCGCGGGCTTTTTCCACGCCCTCTTCGACTGAGCCTGCGCGGACAACGCTCCGTTAACCCTGATCATGGTTAAGTCCGAGCTGTTCATGCAGGGGTTTTCATGCGCGTTGCCCGCTTTTTCCTTCACGTCCTCATCGCCTGCGCCGCGCCGCTCGCCGCGCAAAGCGCCCTCGGCCAAACGTTCAGCGGCTTCTACGCCGGCGCGACGGGCCTTTATGAAGATTACGTCGCCACCACCAACGCAGCCGACATTTCGCTCGCCGAAAAGACGCGCGACAAGCGCTTCGTCTTCGGCGGCTACGCGGGCTACAACATGCGCGTCGGCGCGGATTTCGTGGTCGGACTGGAAGCCGGCCTCTCGCTTCCCAAGTCGGAGGAGGAAGCGCGCAAACTCCTCACCCAGCAGATCGACAAGGTCACGGTGACGACGGACGCGCGCGTGGGACTCACCGCGAAGCTCTCGGGCTCGGCGGGCGTGCGCTTTGGCTATCTCGTGACGCCGGAGACAATGGTCTACGCAATCGGCGGGCTCGCCGCCCTGCGCGAAGAGGCCTCGATCTCGGCGACCGTGACGAAGCCCAGCGGCGCGACGAAGACCGCATGGTCGCTGACCGCCGATCACGTCGGCTGGACGCTCGGAGCGGGCGTCGAGCGCTACATCGCCGACAAATGGACGACGCGCATTGAATATGTGCGCTCCAATTTCAGCGACCGCGCCTATTCTGGGCCAACGACGCCCCTCGCCGTCAACGCCTCGACCCGCGCCAATTCAGCGCGCGCGTCGATCAGCTATCACTTCTGAAACGCGGACGAAAAAAGCGGCCGGATCGCTCCGGCCGCCCGATAGGCGTTCCCGCCCGATCTCAGGAGGCCTTCGCCGCCTCGAAATGGCTGGCGCCAGCCTGGAGATCGTAATCGCGCGGCGCTGCGTCGATGCGCTTGTCCGTGCCGCGACCCTTGTGGAAGGTCTTGATCTGAAGCAGCTCCAGATCGTCCTTGCCGCAGCTTTCGAACCAATAGCGCGCGCCGGCGGGAATGAGGATGCCTTCGTGCGGGCCGAACTCGCCGCGCACCACATCCTCCGGGCCGTAGAAGCGCGCGCGCCCCTTCAGCACCATCCAGGTGATGTCCACGCCCGCGTGGTAATGCAGGTTGTTCTCGCCGCCCTGCCCAAGGCAGTGAACCGCCGTCTGCCCGCGCTCATTGCTGGTGAGGCGCACGATGGCCTTGCGGCGCTCATAGCTCTCCGGCGCCTTGAAGCTGAACGTCTGAATGGCGGCTTCCGCCGCATCGTGGTCGATGTCCGACATGGTGACCTCCCCTGTGATTTCGTCCTTGCGACATTAGCCGCCGCGCAGGCCAGCGTCCAGACGCAGCCGCTATTTCACCGGCCCGCTGAAGGCGCGCACGAGCAGAGGCAGCGCCGCCAGGGCCACCGCCGTCACCCCCGTCGCGGCAAGGCCGTGCCATTCCACCAGCGGCCCGGTGACGAAAGCGGCGAAGACCGTGCTCGCGCCGGCGAAACTGTCGTTCACGCCGATGGCGCGGCCACGCTCCTGCGTGGACACGCGGTCGGCGACCAGCGCGGTGGCGGCGACGTTCGCCGCCGCCCAGCCGAGGCCCACGAGGAACGTGCCCAGCGTCACCGTGATCATGCTTGGCGTGAAGGCGACGAGCGCCGCGCCCACCAGCGAGACGAACACGCCCGGATACATGACCTGCGGACGGCCGTAGCGGTCGGCGAGCTTGCCCAGCGGAATGGTGAAGGCGAACATGCCCACCGCATGGAACGTATGCGAGGCGGCGATCGCCACGAGCGAATGTCCATGGTGGGCGAGCACAAGCGAGGTCAGCACCATCACGATCGACATATTGCCGGTGCCTGCGCAATTCGACAGGATCGCCAGCCGCGCCGCTGGATCGCGCCAGAGCTTCATGGGCGAGAACTCGCCCGCGGGCTGCGCGGCGCCGGCGCGCGGCTCAGGCGCCTTGTAGCCCGGCCAATAGGTCGGCAGATCCATGCCGATGACCTTCGGATCGGGCCGCACGAACGCCACCACCGACATGCCCATGAGAATGAGCGCAGGCATGAAGAACCAGGGCAGGCCGAGGGCGTCCACGCCGATGAGGCGCGACAGCGGATCGGCGAGCGCGACGAGAATGGGCGATACGATGAGGCCGCCGAGCGAACCCAGCGCGAGATAGCCGAGCCCCTGCGCGCGCATGGAGGGCGGGAACATGTCGGCCGCGCCCACGCGCATCTGCTGCGCGCCGTTCATGCCCATGCCAAACAGCAACATGCCGGCGATGAACAACCAGATCGACTTCACGACCATCGCCAGCCCAAGCACGCTCGTGCCAGCAAGCGCGAGCGAGAGGCCGAGATAGATCCCCGACTTGCGGCCGCGCGCATCGGTGATCTTGCCCATCGGATAAGCGACCAGAAACCGGCTCACGCCCACAAGCGCGACCGACAGCCCCGCGAGAGAGGCCGAGCCGGTGAGGCTCACCACCATGAGCGGGCCGAAACCATAGGAAAACTGCGTGCCGGCCCCGGTGAAGGATTGCGCGATCGCAAACAGCGCGACATTGCGTTTGACGATCGCTGGGACTTTGAGGCTCATCTGATCCTTCGAGGCGTTGGCCCGCGACGGACGCCGGGGCGCCAACGCAGTGTCTTTTCATGAGCGAGAGCGGGCCGCGCCGGCGCGCCCGCAGGCTCCGTCAGACGATCCTCCTCATTTTGCGGCGCATCATGGTCAGGGCGGCGATGCTGTCAAGCGAGCGCGCTTGACCCCCGGCCTCAGCCAATTACCTTTGTTCCTGCGGCGCGGTCTCCAGCGCCCGTCAGGGGGAAATGCATGATCAGAACCATGACGAAGGGCCTGTCGCCCGCCATCGGGCTCGCCTTCGGGCTCGCCGCCGCCGCCTTCGGCTTCGCTCACGATGCGAGGGCGCAGGGCTCGGGCGCATGGCCCAACCAGCCGATCCGCTTCATCATCACCCACCCCGCCGGCGGCCTGCCCGACACGGTGGCGCGCATCTTCGGCCGCCGCATGGAGTCAAAGCTCGGCCAGTCGATCGTCATTGAGAACCGCGCGGGCGGCAATGGCGCGGTGGCGGTCGGCGCAATGCTCGGCGCGCCGGCCAACGGCTATACGTTCGTCGTCACCGACGGGGCGATCTGGTCGGTCAATCCGATCAACAATCCCACCCTCGCCTATTCCGAGAAGGACCTGACGCCCGTCGCCTATCTCGCCGACGCGCCGCTCTTCCTCGCGGTCCATCCCAAAGTGCCCGCGAATTCGCTCGCTGAATTCATCGCCCATGTGCGCGCCAATCCCGGCAAGCTCAATTACGGCTCATCGGGCGTCGGCAGCAACCATCACCTCTCGATGGTGGCCCTCGCGATCGGCCAGAAGCTCGAGATCACCCACGTGCCCTTCAAAGGCACCGGCGAGTCCGTGCCTGCGCTTCTCGGCGGCCATGTGGAGGCGCTCTTCTCCGCCTATCCCTCGCTCAAGGGCGCGGCCGAGACCAATCAGGTGAAAATGCTCGCGGCCAATGGCGCGAAGCGTTCCGCGCTCGCGCCCAACCTGCCCTCGATCGCCGAAGTGATCCCCAATTACGATTACTCCGTCATCATCGGCGTCTATGGCCGCACAGGCACGCCGGACGACGTGATGCGCCGGATCGCAACCGAGGCGGCGGACGCGGCCAAGGATCCCGACGTGATCAAGCGCCTTGAAGCGGTGGGCGTGGAGCCCGTAGGCGGCGACGCCGGCGCTTTCCTCAAGGCGTTGCAGACTGAAAGCAAGCGCGTGCGCGAGCTGATCGAAACCTCCGGCGTGAAGATCCGTTGAGAAGGCGCGCGCGCCTTCTCGCGCTGGCGGGCGCGACGGGCCTTGCCCTTGCGCTCGCCGGCTGCGTGAGCCCGCCCGGCGGCGTCACGCCCGTGCGCGGCTTTGACTCCGCGCGCTATCTGGGCGAGTGGCATGCGATCATGCGGCTAGACCACGCTTTCGAGCGCGGCCTCACCAACGTCTCCGCGATCTATACGGCGCAAGGCGCGGGCGCGCTGCGCGTGGTCAACCGCGGCTTCGACCGCACGACGTGTCGCTGGCGCAGCGTGGAGGGCCGCGCGGCCTTTCTCGAAAGCCCCGACGTCGCGAGCCTGTCGGTGAGTTTCTTCTGGCCGATCTCCGGCGGCTATCACGTGATCGCGCTCGACCCCGCCTATGGCTGGGCGATGGTGGCCGGGCCTACGCGCGACTATCTGTGGATTCTCGCGCGCAAGCCGTCCCTGCCGAGCGCCGTGCGCGAACGCCTCGTCGAACAGACGCGCGCGCTGGGCTTCCCGGTCGAAAAGCTCACGCTCGTGGACCATAGCGCGCCTGTCTGCCGCGCCGCATCCTGAGCGCGCGCGGGCGCGTCTATGGACAGGCTGCTTTGCAAACGCCTATAAACGTCGAGAACAACAGGCGCGACCAAGCGCGCCGCCAGCCGTGGAGGAGGCGACATGACGCTTATCCTGTCGAATGACGACGTCGAAAAACTCCTCACCATGCCCGATTGCATCGCCGCGCTCGAGGAAGCCTATGTGGAGATGGCGGAGGGGCGCGGAATATCGCGCCAGCGCTCCGATTGCATCACGCCCACCACCTACAGCGATGACGCCATCTACGGCCTGAAATCCATGGATGGCGTGGTGCCGAAACTCGGCGTGGGCGCGATCCGCATCAATTCCGACATCGTCACCAATCCGCTGGTGGGCAATACGCGCCGGCGCGTGAAGATTCCCGCCGCGCCAAATGATCGTTACGTCGGTCTCGTGCTGCTGTTCTCCACCCATAACGGCGAGCCGCTCGCGATCTTTCCCGACGGCGTGCTGCAGCGCATGCGCGTGGGCGCCACCAATGGGCTCGGCGTGAAATATATGGCGCGCGAGAATGCGCAGACCATCGGCCTGCTGGGCTCAGGCTGGCAGGCGGAGACGCAGCTCACCGCCGCCTGCGCGGTGCGCGACATCAAGAGCATCCGCTGCTATTCGCCCACGCGCGCCAATTGCGAGGCCTTTTCCGCGCGTATGAGCGAGCTTCTGGGCGTGCCGGTGGAAGCGGTCGCCCAGCCCGAAGACGCAGTGAAGGGCGTCGACATCGTCATGTGCGGCTCCAATTCGCTCGATCCCATTTTCTTCCAGCGCTGGGTGGAGCCAGGCATGCACCTGTCCTCGATCAAGAAGCCGGAGATCGAGCCCGCCGCGATCAAGGCGGCGGACAAGGTCGCCGTGCACACGCACGACACCTCCCCCATTCTCGTCGTCGCGAAGGGCGCCAATTTCCGCGAGAACACGAAAGAGGCGGGCTGGAACGCGGCGAACGCGCTCGACTTCAAGTCGTTTCCCGCTCTGCCGCAGCTCATCGCGGGCTATGTGAACGGGCGCGACGACGACAGGCAGGTCACCTGTTTCCTCAACAATCTGGGGCTCGGATACCAGTTCGCCGCCGCAGGCTCCGTCATCTACAAGCGCGCCGTGGAGGCCGGCGCGGGACATTCCCTGCCCACCGACTGGTTCACCGAAACAGTGCATCCGTGACGCGGCGAGAAGGACGCAATTCATGACGCGCAGCATCACCATCGCGCTTGATCGCTATGACAGGCATTTTCCTTTTTTCGACGGCACGGTGAAGGCGCCTCCAGGCTTCGCCTATCATGCGCTGCAGGTCGGCCAGTCCGATCATTTGCGCGACGGCACGGACCGCCATGGACGCATGATTCATGAACGCGCCTATGACGTCGCCGAGTTCTCAATGTCCACTTTTCTGATGGCGGTGGAGCGCGGCGCGCCGCTTGTGGGCGTGCCGGTGTTTCCCCGCCGGTTGTTTTCGGCGAGCTGCATGTTCGTGCGCGCCGACAGCAACATCGAGACGCCCGCGGACCTGCGGGGCCGCAAGGTGGGCCTGTCGTCTTTCCAGACAACCCTCTCGCTGCTCGCCAAGGGCGACCTCAAATTCGAATATGGCGTCGCGTGGGAGGACATTCGCTGGGTTCTCACGAAGCCGGAGAAAGTGCGCTTCGATCCCAAGCCTGGCGTCGTCATCGAACAGGCGCCCAAGGACGCCGACCTCGGCCTTATGCTTGAGGCGGGCGAGATCGACGCGATCTTCATGCCGCACCCGCCGCACTCCGTGATGAAGGGACGCGTGAAGACGCGACGGCTCTTCCGCGACACGCAGGCGGAGGAGCGGCGTTACTTCCAGAAAGTCGGCTATTGGCCGATCATGCACGTGTTGGCGATCGACGCCGATCTCGCGCGCGCGGAGCCCGACCTGCCCCATGCGCTGATCGACATGTTCGCGCAGGCTCACCACATCAGCGATGATTATTACGCCGACCCCAACTGGTCGCGCCTGCCGGCCATTCGGCATCTTTATGAAGAGAGCCTGCGCACCTTCGGCGATCCATGGGTGAACGGCTTCAAGGCGAACCGCGGCAATCTGGAGCGGTTCATCCAATATTCGCACGACCAGGGCCTGATCGGCGAACGCTACGCGCCTGAGCGCCTGTTCGCAGCCTCCACTCTGGAGACGTGAAAGGGCGGCGGATTGCTCCGCCGCCGAAAAGATCACGCGGGAACGACGTCGCGGTAGCGCCGCGTGAGCCGATCCTTCACCGCCAACCGCAGTTTCTTCAGCCGCAGAAGTTTGATGGCGTCAGGAAAGCGCGCGCGCGCCTCCCTGCGGATTTCTTCATCAAGCCTGCGATGCACCACGCTCAGACGATAAATATACGCGTTCATGGCCGCTCTCCCTCGATGAGACATCGATCGGATCGACTGACGCATGTGGTGAAAACGAGACCCTGCATCGAGCTGACCCGATGCGGTCCGACATGATGGAGGAGACCTCCAACAGAGGGGCCCGGCCCGCATCGAAAAAGGTATGCATGGTTTATGGCCTGTCAAGCGCGCGCATGCGCATCCGCGCAGGACTTTATGCAATTGCGCAACGCGATGCGGATCGATTGCGCATGTCTCCGTAAAGATACGCGCGGCGCATGCGTGTGGCGCCGGAGGCAGGATCATGGAGATTGCGCGAGGCGCCCGCGTCGTGGCGCGCGGGCGGCGTCTTTATCGCGCCCTCATTCGCCATTATCCTGCAGGAAAGCCGCAAGGCTTGAGCGCGACGTGACGCGCGGACAGGATCCGCCGATGACGAATGAGATCGACAGACCGCGGGCGGAGGCGCCGCGCAGCGAGCCCGAAATCCTGCCGCCCGGCGCGCAGGATCGCGGCGCGTGGGAGCAAGAGCGCGGCGCGTGGGAGCAAGAGCGCTTCGAGGCGGCAGGTTTTCGGCGCATCGAGATCCGGCGGGTGAGCGGCTGGCGGCTGGCCGTATGGCTGTTCGCCGGCTTCGCGATTCTGCTTGCGCTTCTGCTGGTCTTCGCAAGCGCCCTTCTCATCGCGCTGCCGGTGGCGGCGGCGCTGTTCGCGGCCTCTTACGTGATCGTGAGAGTGCGGCGCGCGCTGCGCGGCTGACGCCTGCGGGGGCGAGCGCGCGCCCGCCCCGCAGCCGATCGCATGTTTACGCCCGTGCGGGGAAATAGACGTCGAGCCAATCCTTCACCACCGTGCGCACGCGTGGCATGGATTCAGCGAACATGAAGTGATCGGTCTCGTTGAAGAGATGCAGGTCCTTCGGCTTGCCAGCATGGGCGAACACGCCAAGCGACTGCTCCGTCGGCGTCACCGAATCCACCGAACTGTGCAAGAGCAGCAGCGGACGCGGGGCGAACTGGTGGATCACCTCCTCCGGCTTGAATTCGAACATGCTGATCGCGGTGTCCGAGGTGAATTCGAGCACGGATTTTTCGAGCACGTGATGGCGCATGTGTTCGGGGATCGGCACGATGTCGTAGCGGTTCACGGGCATGGGCTTGCCGTGCTGCGCCTTGTAGCGGCGACCTTCGTCGAGCATCGCGGTGAACTTCGCCCAGGCTTCGGGCGTAGGATGCTGGCCGCGGAACTTGCGTTCGCCATTGCCCCAACCGCCGGAGGAGACGATGCAGCCCACGCGCGGATCCACCGAGCCCGCGTAGAGCGCGACGGCGGCGCCGAAGCTCGAGCCCAGAAGGCCGATGCGCGAGGCGTCCACATTGGGGTGGCTTTGCATGAAGGTGACGGCGTTGCGCGTGTCGGCCACCTGATCCATGCAGGTGATGTGGCCGAATTCACCCTCGCTGTCGCCGCAGGAGCGCATATCGAAGCGCAGCGTCGCATAGCCCCAGTCGTTGAGCATCTTGCAGGGGATTTTCACATTGCCTGCGTTCTTGTTGCTGCCGAATCCGTGCAGCACAAGGAAAGCGGGCAGTTTTTCGCCCGGCTTCACGCCTTCAGGCAAAGACACGACGCCCGAGAGCTTCAGTCCGTCGGACGAGATAACGACTTGCTGTTCCATGCGCTCCATTCCGTTCCTGGCGCCTTGCGCGCCGGCGGCCGCGCCTTTGCGGCGCAGGCTCCTCCCATGACGCCGACAAGCTAGCCCCCGCGCGCGCGCGCCGCAAGTTCACGCGAAGGGCGCGCGCCTGCGTGCTCAGGACGCCGGCTTCGCGTAGGACATGGACTTCGCGCGCTGCTCCGGCGGCACGCCCTCGGGGTCGAGCCCGTGGCCAAGACTGAGACGATTCATGAAGTTGAATCGACAGCAGACGAGAATGGCGTCGTGCAACGCCCTTTCCGTCCAGCCTGCGGCGAAAACATCGTCCGCATCCGCCTGCGTCATGGCGGCGGGCGCGAGCGTCAGCTTGCGCAGGTAGCGGAACAGCGGCTTGTATTTTTCAGGCAGCGGCGCGGCGTCCACGTCCTGCGCCGCAGCGATGATCGCCGCGCGGTCCGCGCCCAGATTGGCGGCGACCTCGATATGCCCCTTGAAGCAATAATCGCACTTGTTGATCGCCGATACGAACGCCGCGATCGCTTCACGCAAGGCGGGCGTGAGCGGAGACTCCTCGCGCATGATGGCGCGTCCCAGGTCGTTCATCGGCTTGCGCAGCGACGGGTTCAGCGACCACAATTCGCCGATGCCCGCCTCCGCAGGCAGCGATTTGAAGAATGGCATGACGTCCTCCCCTTTTGCTGGGAGGCTAGCGCGGAACAGCGCCCGGGAAAAGCCGCGCGGCTCACGCGGTCAGCCCGGCCTCGTCGATCAGGCGGGGAATCTTCTCGCGGAACTTGAAGAAACCAGCCCGCGCATGCGGCCAGGCGGCCTCGTCCCAGGCGCGGCGCACGCGCAGGAGACGCACGCCCGCGCGCGCGAGCGACGCCTCAAGCCGGCGCAGATCCTGGGCGATGGCGCCCACCGGCGCATAGGCGGTCAGCACGTGCGTGGCGCCGAGCCCTTGCGCCCATGCGAGCACGCCTGCCTCGTCGAGAGCGCCCGCGTCTGGCGCGGCGAAATGCGCGCTTGCGCGCGCAAGCGCGTCCTCCATGGCGCCGCGCGAAAACGCCGCCGCCGGCCCCTCGCCCTCCATATCGGCGCTGCGCAGCCCCGCGACGCCCGCCACATCGACGCGCGCGAGGCTTTCCGCATGCAGGTCCTCCTGCGTCAGCAGAAGGGCGACGCGCGCGCCTTCGAGGGCTTCAAGCGAGGGCGAGGGCGCAAGCGGCTGCGGAGGAAACTGCGACAGGGCCGGCTGTTCCGTCAGCGGCGCCGGCGCCTCATTGAGTTCGCCGCGCGGATCGAAACGCCCGCCCGTGTTGAGACGAATGTTATGCGCGGTGGCGACGTAATGCTTGCCCGGCGTATGCAAGCCCGCGACCCATCGCCAGGACAGAAGGTTCGACGCAGGATCGTGATCGATGAGCCGGCGCGCGAAGAAATCGACGCCAAGCGACAAGGGCAGCTCCAGCGTGAACAGCCAGATCGAGGCGAACCACATGCGCGCATGATTGTGCAGAAAGCCGGTCTCGTTCAGCTCCTGCGCCCAGGCGTCGAAACAGGCGACGCCCGTCTCTCCCGCCTGCGCGGCGGCGAGCCTGCGGGCGAGCGCGCCTTCGCGCGCAAGCTCCTGCGCGGCGGCGAGATCGTCGAGAAAGCGCGCATGGACCGCAGGGCGCGCTTCGAGCCATCCCTTCCAATAGGTGCGCCAGAAAACCTCCTGCACGAACTTCTCCGTGCGCGCATGTCCATGCGCTGCAAGAACGGCGGCGACCACCTCGCGCTCAGTCACCAGCCGGCGCCGGATCCAGGGCGAGAGCATGGAGACGCCGGCGCGATTCTCCGGCCCGTGGTCCGCGTTGCGCTCGCGCGCATAAAACGTCCCCGCGCGCGGCAGGAAGCTGGACAGGCGCGTCAGGCCTGCGCGACGCGTCGGCGTAAACCCGTCCTGACGGGCGACGGATTGCGCCGCAAGGAGTTCCGGCTGATCGAAGGTCATGCGTGCTTTACGCGCCGCACGGGCGGACGGTTCTTTCTCATGCATCCGAATGCTTGCGGCCTGCGTAGACCATTCATCGCACGCAACGCCCGGAGCCGATGATGCTGCAGACCGCGCTTGTTCGCCGCTTCGCCTTGTCCTTGGGCTGGCTCGGCGTCGCGCCCTTCGCCGGCCTCGCCTTCGCCGCCCTGTTCGAAACCGGCCTCGCGCCGCGCGCCTGGGCGGTTCAGGCGCTCGCCGTCTATGGCGGCGTGATCCTGTCGTTCATCGGCGGAATCACCTGGGGCCTGACGGTCGGCGAACATGGAACGCGCGGGCTTGGGCCGCGCGACCTTCTGTTCGCCATCGCGCTGTCGCTCGCAGGCTTCGCCGGCGCGCTGGCGGCGCCCGCGCTGGGGCTTCCGCTGCTGGCGGCGGGTTTCCTCGCAGCGCTCGTCTATGATCTGCGCCAGGTCGCCGGCGGACGCTTTCCGAGCTGGTACAAAAGGCTGCGCATCGCGCTCACCTCCTGCGCCGTGGCCGCGCTTTCGGGCGCAAGCGCCTTCGCCCTCTAGCCGACGCCGCGCGGCGCACTTGACGGCGCGCGCGAACCGGGCCACCCCAGTCCGATGGCCAGGGCGCAGCGTCGCGGAGCGCGTCGGCCGGGGCGCAGGGCCAGAGGCGCGCGATGACGGACGAGGCGGACGTTTTCACATTCAGCGGCGTCGAGATCGACGAGGCCGCCCGCGCCGCGCGGCTGCGCTACCGGCTGGGCACCCACGCCTTCACGGAGACCATCGTCTTCCACAAGCCCCTGCCGGGCGCGGGCTCGCCCCTGCGCGCGCCCTTCGAGGCCGCCCTTTCGCTTCTGCATCTGGCCGCCGGCGTGAGCTATTACAAGACGTCGCTGCCGCCTCGCCTGCGCGTGGAGAGCGCGTCGCTTGATGCGGAGCTGCGCGCCTTTCTGCAACGCCTCTATGTGAACGGGCTTGGCGAATTCGGCGTGCGCAACGGGGTGGACGTCGCCCAGCGCATCGACTTCCTCAACGCGCAAGATGCGAGCCTAAAAGACGCGAGCCGAAAAGACGCGAGCGGCGCCGGCGCGCCCTCGCCCTCGCGCGCGCCGCTGCCCCGCCGCAGCGCCGTCCTGATCGGCGGCGGCAAGGATTCGCTCGTGAGCGTGGAGGCGTTGCGGCGCGGCGGCGAACCCATGCTGCTCTTTGCGGTCAATCCCAAGAAGCCGATCCTTGACTGCGCGCAGGCGAGCGGCTTGCCCTTCGCCCGCGTCGAGCGCCAGCTCGACCCGCTGCTGTTCGAGCTCAATCGCCGGGGCGCCCTCAACGGCCATGTGCCGATCACCGCGATCGTCTGCTTCATCGCGCTCGCAGCCGCTTTCGTGGAAGGGTTCGACGCGATCGTCCTGTCGAACGAACGCTCCGCCGATCAGGGCAATCTCGTGGCGCACGGCCGCGAAGTGAACCACCAATATTCCAAAACCACCGGGGCGGAGCGCGACATCGCGCGCATGATCGAAAGCCGCGTCCACGCGGACCTTGCGTGCTTCTCCTTCCTGCGCCCGCTGTCGGAGGCCCATATCGCAAGCCTGATGGCGCGCGAGACGCGCTATGACGGCGCCTTCACCTCCTGCAACCGCGCCTTTCAGCTCAATCCCGCCGCGCCGCCTGCGCGCTGGTGCGGCGATTGCCCGAAGTGCCGATTCTCCTTCCTCATGCTGGCGCGGCCCATGGGGCGCGCGCGCATCGAGGCCGCGTTCGGCAAGAACATGCTGGAGGACGAAAGCCAGCTCGCCGGCTATGAGGAATTGATGGGGCTCTCGGGCCACAAGCCATGGGAATGCGTGGGCGAGCTCGCCGAGAGCGGCGCAGCCCTCGCCCTGCTGGCGGAAGATCCCGAATGGGCGCAGGCGGCGATCGTGCGCGCGCTCAACCCGCGCGTGCGCGCATTGATGCCCGACCCTGCGCAGGTCTGGCGCACGCTGATGACGCCCTCGCCCGACCATCGTCTGCCGCCACGCTATGAAGCCATGCTCCATGACTATCTTTGACGACGCGCGCCATGCGGCGATCTGGGGCTTTGGACGCGAGGGCCGCGCAGCGCTCGCCTGGCTCGCCGCGCGCAAGCCCGCCCTGAAGATCACGATCCTCGACGACGCGCCGATCGCTGACGCCCCCGCCGGCGTTGCGACGCTCACAGGCGCGGCGGCGACGCAGGCGCTCGCCCGCGGCGATTTCGACGTGGTGGTGAAAAGCCCCGGCGTCAGCCTCTACCGGCCCGAGATCGCGCAGGCGAAAGCCGCAGGCGTGCGCTTCACATCGGGCGTGAACCTCTGGTTCGCAGAAAACCCAGGCGCCCATACGATCGCCGTCACCGGCACCAAGGGCAAGAGCACCAGCGTGCGGCTGATTCATCATCTGCTGCGCGGCGCCGGGCGCGACGTCGCGCTGATCGGCAATGTCGGCGTGCCGCCGCTCGGCCAGCCGGCGGGCCGCGACCACACCGTGCTTGAACTGTCCTCCTATCAGATCGCCGATCTCGAAGCGGTCCCCAGCGTGGCGATGGTCACCAATCTCTACGTCGACCACACGCCCTGGCACGGGTCGGTCGCGCAATATCATCGCGACAAGCTGCGCCTGCTCGACGATCCCCGCACTCTCGCCGTGCTCAACGCCAACAGCGAACGACTGGCCGCCGCCATGCAGGGCCGGCCCAACACCATCTGGTACGGCGCGCCGGACGGATTCCATGCGCGCGAGGGGCGGCTTTACTTCCAGTCGCAGGAAATCGACGCCTCCAGCTTCCCGCTGCGCGGCGCGCATAATCTCGAAAATCTCGCAGGCGTCTGCGCGCTCATGGACGCGCTTGGCCTGCATGGCGTGCGCGCGCGCGTCGATCTTGCGGGCTTTGCGCAATTGCGCCACCGGCAGGAGGAGTTTCGCGGCGCGGACGGGCGCGCCTGCGTGAACGATTCCATCTCCACCGTGCCGGAGGCGACGTTGGTCGCGCTGCGCGCCTATGGGGATGCGAAGATCGCGCTTTTCCTTGGCGGCGCGGAGCGCGGACAGGATCACGCCGCATTGCTCGACTATCTCATGCGCCATCCGCCGGCGCTGCTCGTCCTTCTGCCCGACACCGGCCGGCGCATTGCGCAGGAGATGACGGGGCGCGCCTTCCCCTTCCCCGTGATCGAGGCGGATTCGCTCGAAGACGGCGTGACGCGGGCGCGCGCGCAAGCCCCCGCCGACGCGCTGTTCCTGCTGTCGCCGGCGGCGCCCAGTTTCGGGCGCTTCCGCGATTTCGAGGAGCGCGGCGACCGCTTCATCGCGCTGTGCAAGGCGTAAGCGGCTCGCGCCTTACTCTCTCAGCCCCCAGCCTTTGGCGATGTCGGCGATGCGGCCGGCGACGAGTTCGGGATCGGTGCGCACCACGTCATGTGGCGCGTCGAACTCCGAAACGTCCCAGCCCTCTTGTCCGCGCACCTGCGCATGGAGGCGATGGAAGGGCGAGTTCTTGTAGGCCGCGCACAGAATGTAATGACGCTGCGGCCATGTGCGCGCCTGCGGCTCGCGCACGGAGACCCACGGCTCCGACATGGTGCGGATCGGCTGGGGCGTGAACAGGGGCGCCCATTTGGCGGCGAGCTCCGGCGCGAGCGGCGGATTGCTGGCGGGCCGCGGCACGGAATGGCCGCCGTCATGGGCGAGCGCGACCTCGCGCTGGGCTTGCACGCGCTCAGGCCCCGCAATGTCCCATAAGGCCTGCCCGCTCTCGGGCAGGAACGCATCGAGATAGACCATGCCCATCACGCGGTCGGGCTCGCGATCCGCCGCCCCGGTGATGACCATGCCGCCATAGGAATGGCCGACGATGAGCACGTCGCGCAATTCCTCATAACGCATCAGCCCGGCCACGTCGGCGATATGGGTCGACAACGAAACGTTCTGCGGCGGCACGTGGCTGCGCTCGGCGATTCCGGTGAGCGTGGGCGCGTAAACGTCAAAGCCCTTCTTGCGCAAGAGCCGCGCGGCGTCGCGCCATGACCAGGCGCCGGCCCAGGCGCCGTGCACGAGCAGGATCGGCATGTTCCCCCCAAATGGTTCGTTGAGCGCGCCATCATCGCAGGCTGCGCCGCGGGCGCAAGGGGATAGGCGATTTGGGATCAGCGGTTGCCCACGCTGCGCATGTAGAGCGCGCCATAGTCCTCAGCGGAACGCCGCCAGCTGAAGCGCCGCGCCATAGCGTTGCGTCTCATGCGGGAGAGGCGCTGGCGCGAGCCGAAAACCGTGAAGGCGCGCGCGACGCCGCCGAGCAGGCTTTGCAGCGTGGGCGCAGCGAACTGAAAGCCCGTCACGCCGTCCTCCACCGTGTCCGCAAGTCCGCCCGTGCGGTGCACGATGGGCAGCGTGCCCGCCTTTTGCGCGAACATCTGCGTGAGGCCGCAGGGCTCGAAGCGCGAGGGCATGAGGAGAAAGTCCGCGCCCGCATACACGCGCCGCGCGCGCGCCTCGTCATATCCCACATGAACCGAGACGCTGCCCGGCAGCCGCGCCGCCGTTTTCGTCAACGCCTGTTCGAGGCGGGGCTCGCCGCGACCAAGCACGGCGATCTGTCCGCCGCCGCGAACGATCTCGTCTGCCGCCTCGATCACGAAGTCGACGCCTTTCTGATGCACGAGCCGCGAGACGACGGCGAACAGCGGCCCCTTGCTGACCGCGAGGCCGAAGTCGCTGCGCATCGCATCGGCGTTGACGCGCTTGGCGCCCCAGTCTCCCGCTTCGAAACGCGCCGCGAGCGCAGCTTCGACCGCAGGATCCCAAGACTCGTCGATCCCATTCACAATGCCCGTGAGCCTGCCTTCGGACGCGCGCCGGCGCAACAGGCCGTCAAGCCCGCATCCCATAGCAGGCGTCGTGATTTCGCGCGCGTAATTCGCGCTGACCGTAGTGATGTGGTCGGCGTAGAACAAGCCCGCCTTGAGGAAGGAGATCTGGTCGTAGAACTCGACGCCGTCCATCTGGAACGCGCTATCCGGCATGCCGAGCCTTTGCATGCGCTCATAGGGAAACAGGCCCTGATAGGCGAGATTGTGCACCGTGAGCACTGTCGGCGTCCGCTTGCCCATCCAGCGCAGATAAGCCGCCACGAGCGCGCTCGGCCAATCGTTCGCATGTACGAGATCCGCGCTCCATGAAGGATCCGCCTCGCCAAGCGCGATCAGCGCAGCCGCCATGGACAGGCGCGCGAAGCGCAGGTCGTTGTCGGGCCAGTCCTGCCCAGTCGCGTCGCCATAAGGCGTGCCGCCGCGCTCATAGAGAGAAGGCGCCAGCAAGACATAGACGACGAGGCCGTCTGGCGCGCGCGCGCGGGCGAGCCTGCAGGCGGGCGCATCCGCGAAAGCGGGCAAGGCGCCGACGATTTCAAGATCGGGATGCGCCGCAAGCGTCTCGCAATAGCCGGGAATGAGCACGCGCACGTCGAATGCGCCGGCGAGCGCGCGCGGCAAGGCCGCCGACACTTCGCCGAGCCCGCCGACCTTGACGCAATCCGCCATTTCTGTGGTTACGAAAAGGACGCTGCGCTTGAGCGAGGCGCGCGCCGCCACGCGCGAGGCGCAGACGACGCCTGTCTCGTCTTCTCGCGCCTGCGTTCGCGCACGCGTCTCGCCATGCCCGTCCATGCCGCGCCCTGACCGCCATGATCGCTGGATCGCGCCCAGAGGCGCCGCAGGAGCAAACCGGCGCGGCGACGGAAAGTTCCAAATCGCAGGTCAGCCGAAAGCGCGCCGCGCCGCGTCCACGCCGGCGAGCCATGCGCCGCCCGCCGTCATGGCGGGGCCGAAATCGTCGCGCGCGCCGCCGCCGTTCGCCGTCGCCTCGCCGGCGAAGAACAAACGCGCGCCCACCGGCTGCGCCAGCGCCGCGCGGGCGCCTGCGCGTCCGGGCGCCGCGTGGGAATAACAGCCGAGCGAAAACGGATCCGCGCTCCAGGCCGCGAGCCTGCCGCCGCGCAGCGCCTTGCGCGCGTCAGCCCCCACAAGCCGCGCGAAGGCCTCAAGCGCATGGTCCACCGCGCCGGTCTCGCCCAGCCGCACGATCTCGCGCGCATGGTCGCCGCCGAACGTGGCGATCACGAGGTCGCGGTCCCACGCGAAACATTCGAAATTGAACGAGGCGCGCGGGCCGATCCGCTCCCAGATGTCCATGCCGGTCGGCACGCCAAACCGCTCGCCGTTGAAGCGCAGCGCGATCTTGGTGAGCGCGCCCATGCCCAGGCCGTTCAGCGCGTCCTGCGTCGCGGCAGGCAAAGCGGGCGTGAAGCGCACGGCGCCGCTCCTGAGCACGCCCACCGGCAGCGTGACGATGCACACGCGCGCGCGCACCTCGCCCTCGCGTGTGGAGACGCGCACGCCGGCGCCGCTCCAGTCGATCGCTTGCACGGGCGTCGAAAGGCGTATGTCGAGCCCCTGCGCCGCGCGCGTCAGCAGGGCGCCATAGCCCAGCGGCAGAACGTAATCGTCGCCCGACCACAGCCGTGCGTAATCGAGCGCGGAGATGCGCTCCGGCTCGTCGCCCAGCGCCATGCGCGCGATCGACATGGCCGCGCCGGCGCCTTCAGCCTGCGGCCCGCCGACGCGCTCCATGAAGGAGACGTCGGGCACCTCGCCCGCCTCTGCGTCAAACAGGGATTGCACGGCCCAGAAGCCGCCGCGCCGTCCGCCGCCAGCTCCGCCCTCGCCGCCGCGGTCAACAAAGCGCGACCCGCCGCTCATCGCGGATGGATCGACGAGCTCGAACCCATAGTCGCGCGCAAGCTGCGTCCAGGGATTGCGCTCGGCCCAATGGATATAGAGCGCGCCCGCGTCAAAGGGCTGACCCAGCGACTGGTCGGTGAACACGCGCCCACCCACGCGCGCGCGCGCCTCGAGCACAAGGCATGATTTGCCAAGGCGCCGCAATTCGCGCGCCGCGCCGACGCCTGCGGCGCCCGCGCCGATCACCACCACGTCCACGTCGAACGCGGCGTCGCGCGTCTGTCCAAGCGCAGGGGTGGCGAGCGCAGGGCTGGCGAGCGCGGGATTGGCGAGGCTTGCGGCGAATGCGGCGAGCGCATCGCGGCGCGTGACGGCGCGAGACATGGCGGCTCCCTTTCGCTGATATGAACGCAATCTATACACGCCCGCGCGCCCGCCTTCCACGACGGATTGACGCGCAGCCTGCGGCGCGCGGCGCGCTTTTATGCGTCGCCGGCGCCCTCGCCACCGCCCGCCCCGGGAGCCTGTTTCTGGCGTCGCCGCGTCTTGGCCTCGAGCCTCGGGCCTTCGGCCAGCCGCACCATGGCGCCCCACAGCGTGCGCACATCCTGCTGGGTGAGCTGCATGCGGTGGATCATGTTGCGCAGGTTGCGCTGCATGTTCGGCTTCTTGCTCACCGGGCGGAAGAAGCCGTTCTCGTCGAGCTTCTTCTCGAAATATTCGAAGAAGGCGACCACCATTTCGCGTGAGGCGGGAACCGATCGCTCGGGCGTGGCGAAGCGCGGCGCGTCGCCATGGGCGACCGCGAACCATTCATAGCCGCACAGCAAGACCGCCTGCGCGAGATTGAGCGAGGCGTAAGCCGGATTGACGGGAAAGGTGATGATGGAATCGGCGAAGGCCACTTCGTCGCTGTCGAGCCCGGTGCGCTCCGGCCCGAACATGATGCCGACCTTGCCGCCCTCGTCGATGAGCGCGCGCGTCTCGCCCATGGCGACGCGGGGCCCTTCCACGCGCTTGCCCTGACCGCGCTCGCGCGCCGTCGTCGCCCAGACGTAATTGAGATCGGCGGCGGCCGCCTCAAGCGAATCGTAGAGCTTCGCGCTTTCCAGCAAATGCACGGCGCCGGCGGCGGCGGCGAACGCCCCCTTGCGCAGCGCGCCCGTGCGCGGCCAGCCGTCGCGCGGATTGACGAGCCGCAGGTCGCTGAGGCCGAAATTCGCCATGGCGCGCGCGCACATGCCGATGTTCACTGCGAGTTGCGGCCGAACCAGGATGACCGCCGGCCCGCCTTCGATCATGGGACGCGTCTTGTCTGTTCCTGCGCCGGTCATTCGCTCTCCGCCTGTTGCGGCGCAAGCTCTACCCTCCCGGCGGGGCCTTAAGCAAGGCGTCAGCGCCGCAGGGCGCGCAGGTAAGCGACGAGCGCGTCGATCTGAGCTGGCTCAAGCTCGAACGCGGGCATGTCCACGGCCTGATGGCTCACCATCACGCCCTCGGCGAACGCCTCCTCAAGGTCGGAGGGGCGATATTTGCGGGCGATCTCGCGCAGGGGCGGCGCCTTGGGATTGGGGCTCGCCCCGCTGCGCCCTGTGGCGTGGCAGGCGGCGCAGCGCTCTTTCACCAGCGCCTCTCCGGCGCTGCGCGAGGCTTGCGCCTGGACGGGGCCGGCGAGAACGAGCAGGCCCGTGAGAGCCGCGCAGGCCCCGGCGAAGGCGAGGGAGGCGATTCGAGCCATGGCCCGCCATGGCCTGCGCCCTGCCCCCATGCAATGGGCCGGCGCGCAAGCTTGCGCTTCCCTCCGCGCACGGCTGCGCCTATTCCTGTCAAAAAAGGAGGACGCCCAATGAGCCACGCCGCCCAGAGCCAGACGCCGCGCATCGACGTGCACCACCATGTCCTGCCCGACTTCTACAAGGACGTGCAGCGCGCGGCCGGCATCACCGGCAGCGCCTATCAGGCCTTCCCCGAATGGTCGGCGGAGGCATCGCTCGCGCTGATGGATGAGGCGCGCATCGGCGCGACCATTTTCTCCTTCACCTCGCCAGGGATTTTCTTCGGCGACCTCGCGCAGACGCGCCGGCTCGCCTGCGAGTTCAACGACTGGCTCGCCGGCCTTGTCGCGCGCCGGCCGGAGCGTTTCGGCGCCTTCGGCTTCCTGCCTTTGCCCGATGTGGACGCCTCCCTGAAGGAGATCGCGCGCATCCATGACGAACTGAAGCTCGATGGAATCTGCCTGCTCACCAGCGTGGACGAGCGCTATATCGGCCACCCCGATTTCCAGCCCGTCTATGAGGAGCTGAACCGGCGCAAGTCGGTCGTCTTCATCCACCCCTGCTATCCGCCGGGCGTGGAGGCGCGCGGATGGGACATTCCGCGCATGCTGATCGATTATCCGTTTGAGACCACGCGCGTGGCCGTCAATCTCATCTTCAACGGGATCATGGAGAAACTGCCCGACATTCGTTTCATCCTGTCCCATGCGGGCGGCACATTGCCAATGCTTGCGCATCGTATCTCCATCTTCGACAAGAAAACCAAGCAGCAGGCGAATTATCCGCAGGGCGCGCTCGCCTATGTGCGCCGCTTCTATTACGACACCGCGCTCAGCGGACACGCCGCGCCGCTTGACGCGCTGCGCGCCTTCGCGCCCGCTGACCGCATCCTGTTCGGCACCGACTATCCCTATGTCTCAGGCGACGTCGCCCTGCGCGAGACGGCCGGTTTCGACGCCTACGCCGGATTCACCTGGCAGGAGCGCTATCTGGCGGAGCGGGGAAACGCGGAAACCCTGTTCCCGCGTTTCGCGCGCGCGCCTTAATAGGACATCAGCGCAGGCGCCGGCGGCGCCTCGAGCATGCTGCGCGTCACCCCGCCAAGCACCATCTGGCGGAGGCGATGATGCGCGAAAGCGCCCATGACGATGAGTTCGGCGCGCGTCATCGCCGCATGGGCGCGCAGGGCCTCTCCCACGTCGCCGCTGCGCGCAGGCAGGCTTGTGAGCCGCACGTCGCGACAATGACGCGCAACCCGCGGCGCGATGTCCGCGCCCTCGATCCGCTTGGATGGATTGGGATCGCCGCTGATCGTCACGATCTCCACCTGCGCGGCCTTCGACAACAGCGGAATGGCGTCGCGAAGCGCGCGCGAGGCCCGCGCGCTGCCGTCCCACGCGAAGATCGCGCGCGTGGGCTGCGCAGGACCGTCCCACCCCTGCGGCACGACGATCACCGGCCCGCCGGAATTGAACAAGACCTCCTCCGTCGCGCCGCGTAGCATGGAGAGAAACTCGTCGCTCGCCTGCATGATCGCAATGTCGGCGAGGCGCGCATGCGCGCTGAACGCGTGCACGAGATTTGTGAAATCCTCCTGCTGCGCCGATGTCTCGACGGAGACGCCGGAGGCCTGCGCCAGGCGCTCCACCTCGGCGCGATAAGCGTCGGCGCTGTCCATGCGATCGACATTCGCCTTGTTCACAAGCCCGCGGACTTCGCTGAGGAAAGAGATGCTGGGCGCCGATAGCCGCGCGACCGCGGCGCGCACCGCCAGATGGGCGCCCTCGCTCGCCGCAAGCCCGATCGCATAACTTGCAAGCGCGACGTCGGGCGCGTGGGTCTCCATGCTCGCGTCGAAGAAGGGCCCCGCGAATATCGTTCTGATCGACATGCGTCCTCCTGCCTGGCTTCGCCTCATGGCGTCTCACTCTCAGCGCCGATAGCGCCTGCGCGCCATGCGCTGCGTCAAATGAGAGCGCCAATCCATTTCCTTTCGCAAGCGAGGGCTCTACAATGGGCCTATGAACGACGCGAACCTCATCGCCCACAGCGCGCGCGCAAGCGCGTTCACCAACGAAATCCTCTGGCGTCTTGAAGACGATCGCCTGCTCTGGCGCGACCTCAAGTCCGGCGAGAGCGGCGCAGTTTCGCTCGATGACGTCAGCGACGCGCAGATCGTTCTCGAGCCCGCGCTGCGCGGCGCGCCGCAGCGCCTGTGTCGGCTGCGCACGCGCGCAGGCCTCGTCTATTCCATCGCCGCCATGCATCGCGCCGGCCTTCTCGCGCGCGAAGACCGCACGCCGGCATGGCGCGCCTTCGTGCGCGCCCTGCTGGAGCGGGTGCGCGCGCGCAACGGCGCGGCGCGGCTGCGCCACGGCATGTCCATGCTGGCTTTCGCGCTGGCGCTCAACGCGCTCGCGCTTCTGCTCATCGGCTTCGTCTATGCGGTGCAGGCCTTCGGCGAGGCGCTGTTCACCCCGCGCGTGATGGCGGGCCTCGCCCTCATCGCGTTCGGCGCGCCAAACCTGTTCGTGTGGCTGCGTGAGAACAGGCCCGGCCGCCCGTGGGATGCGGCGCTCTAGCTAGTCGCGCACCACCAGCACTGAACATTTGGCGTGACGCACGATCGTCTTGGCGTTCGAGCCGAGCAGATAAGTGGACATCGCAGGCCGGTGCGATCCCACGATGATGAGATCGGCGCCCCACTCATCCGCCTCCGCGAGAATTTCAGGATAGACGCCGCCAATGCGCACCGTCCAGCTCACCCGCTCGCGCGGCAGCGCCACTTTCAAGGCGATCTTTCGCAGCTCGCCCTCCGCCCATTCGCGTTGCTGCGCGTCGAAATCGGCGGGCACGTAATCCATGTAGGTGGCGGGCAGCATCTGCTGCACGTTGACGAGCCGCAGCGCGCCGCCAGACCATTCGGCCATGCGCACGGCGGCGTCGATGGCGGGCGAGGCGACGGCGAGATCGGACAGGTCGATGGGCGCGAGGATCGTCTTGAACATGGAGACCTCCAGAACAAGCCCATGCTGGGCCGGCGGGGACAGGTCCGCCTTGTTCTGGATCAACTGCGGCCGCCCGCGCAGGTTCAGGGCGCGCTGCGCGCCTCAGCCTGGGCCATGATATGCGCGCGGATCACCGGGTCGCGATCCATCAGCGCCATCATGTCGGCGGCGTCGAGCGCGAGGAGTTTGGTGGGCTTCACGCTGCGCACGTCCGCCGAACGGCGCGACTGGCGCAAGAGCGCGAGCTCGCCGAAAAAGTCGCCTTCGCCCAGCCGCACAGGCCCGCCCGGCGCGTCGATCTCCACTTCGCCCGATGCGATGAGATACATGCAGGTGGCGGCGTCGCCGCGGCGCATGACCAGCGTATTGGCGGGGATCGTCTGCGCGCGCAGATAGCGCATGATCTCCGCGATCTCCGCCGCCGAGAGATGCGCGAATAGCGGCACGCGCGAAAGCATGCCCCAAGTGACGACGAATTCGCGCCGGTGAATCTCCTGCGAGAAGGCGGTGGCGACGATGCCCACCGGCAGCGCCAGCATGATCATGCCGATCACCATGGTCACGCCGGCGACGAGGCGGCCGGCCGCCGTCACCGGAGTCACGTCGCCGTAACCCACGGTGGTGAGCGTGACGATCGCCCACCACATCGCCTCCGGCACGGAGCCGAACTTGTCGGGCTGGGCGTCGCGTTCGAGCACATGCATCACGGACGCTGAAAGAATGACGAGGCCGATCAGCAGAAGCAGCGAGGCGCCCAGCGCGCGCCGCTCCGTCTGCAGGGCGAGCGCCAGCGAGCGCATGCCCGGCGAATAGCGCGCGAGCTTGAAATAGCGCAGGAGCCGTAGCATCAGAAAGACGCTGAGATCCGACTCCACGAACACGCTCGCCAGAAGCGGCGCCAGCGTCACAAGATCCAGGATCGACATCGGCTCGAGCGCGAAGGACAGACGCGCGCGCCAGGGATGCAGCTCCGCGTAAAGCGTATGTTCCGGCGCGCTCCAGAAACGCAGCGCGTATTCGAGCGCGAAGACGAAAAGGGCGAAGGCTTCGATCGCCTGCAAGGGCCCGGACCATTGCGCCCAGATCTGCGGCACGGTGCTCACAACGCCAGCCGCGACGCTGATGAAGACCAGCGCCATGAGGCCGTAATGCGCCGCCGCGCCCGCGGGGCTCAGATCGAATCCGTAATCCAGCAATTCATGGACGCGGCGACGCAGCCGCAGCTGCCCGTCGCCGTCGTCCCGCGCGCCCATCAGGCCTGCGCGATGCGCGCGGCCACGGCGTCGAGCGCGGCTTGCGCGTTCGCCCCGTCCGGTCCGCCCGCCTGCGCCATGTCAGGGCGCCCGCCGCCGCCCTTGCCGCCGAGCTTCTCAGAAGCTGCGCGCACAAGGTCCACCGCATTGAAGCGCGCGGTGAGATCGGCGGTGACCGCCACCACCACGCCGCCCTTGCCGTCCTCCGCCGTGTTGACGATGGCGACGACGCCGGAGCCCACCTTGCCCTTGCCTTCGTCGGCGAGCGTCTTGAGGTCCTTCATATCGACGCCTGCGACCGCGAGGCGGAAGAACTTCACGCCGTTCACCTCGCTCACAGGCCCGCCGCCGGCGCCTTCGCCGCCGCCGCCCATGGCGAGCTTGCGCTTCGCCTCGCCCAATTCGCGTTCGAGGCGCTTGCGCTCCTCGACAAGCGCCGCCAGCCGTTCGGCAAGATCGTCCACCGGAGCCTTCACCGCCGCCGCGACATCGCGCAGGCGACGCGATTCCGCCTCCAGATGACGGCGCGCGCCTTCAGCAGTCTTCGCCTCGATGCGCCGCACGCCAGCGGCCACCGCGCCTTCGGAGACGATGGCGACAAGGCCGATCTCGCCAGTGCGCTCCACATGGGTGCCGCCGCACAATTCCACCGAGAACGCGCGGCCCGCATTGTCGCCGCCGACCAGCGCGCCCATGCTCACCACGCGCACTTCGTCGCCGTATTTCTCGCCGAACAATGCGCGCGCGCCCGACGCGATGGCGTCGTCCACGCCCATGAGCCGCGTGGTGACGGCGCTGTTCTGCAGCACCATGCGATTGGCGATGTCGGCCACTTCGGCGAGTTCGTCCTCGCTGATCGGCTTGGGATGCGCGAAGTCGAAACGCAGGCGGTCCCCCGCGACGAGCGAGCCCTTCTGCGCGACATGGTCGCCGAGCACCTGGCGCAGCGCCTCATGCAGCAGATGGGTCGCGGAATGATTGGCGCGGATCGCGCGCCGACGTTCGTGGTCGATCTCCAGCTGCACGGCCAGACCCACGCGCAGCTCGCCTTCGTTGACCTCGACCTCATGGACGAACAGGTCGCCGAGTTTTTTGTGCACATCGCTCACGCGCGCGGCGGTCTGGGCTGCGAACATCGCGCCCTCATCGCCCACCTGACCGCCGGACTCAGCGTAGAAGGGCGTCTGGTTGAGCACGACGAACCCTTTTTCGCCGCGCCCCAGCGCATCCACTTCCTTGCCGTCGCGCACGATGGACGCGATCACGCCCTCAGCCTGTTCGGCGTCGTAGCCGAGAAACTCGGTCGCGCCCACGCGCTCCTTCACGGCGAACCAGATCGTCTCGGTCGCCGCCTCGCCGGAGCCCGACCAGGCCTTGCGGGCCTCCGCGCGCTGACGCTCCATGGCGGCGTTGAACCCGTCCACGTCGACGCCCACGCCGCGCGCGCGCAGCGCGTCCTGCGTCAGATCAAGCGGGAAGCCATAGGTGTCATAGAGACGGAACGCGGTCTCGCCCGACAGGCGCCCGCCGGCCGGCAGGTCGCGGCTCTCGTCGTCAAGGATGGAGAGGCCGCGCGCGAGCGTGGTGCGGAAACGCGTCTCCTCAAGCCGCAGCGTCTCGGAGATCAGCGCCTCCGCGCGCGTGAGCTCCGGGAAGGCGCGGCCCATCTCGCGCACGAGCGCGGGCACAAGACGCCACATCAGCGGATCCTTCGAGCCCAGCAATTGCGCGTGGCGCATGGCGCGACGCATGATGCGGCGCAGGACATAGCCGCGCCCCTCGTTGGAGGGCAGCACGCCGTCGGCGACCAGGAAGGCGGAGGCGCGCAGATGGTCGGCGATGATGCGATGGCTCGCGCGTTGCGCGTCGTCGCGAGGCGCGCCGACAAGATCGACGGAGGCGCCGATGAGGGCGCGGAACAGGTCGATGTCGAAATTGGATTTCACGCCCTGCAGGATGCCGGCGATGCGCTCAAGTCCCATGCCGGTGTCGATGGAGGGGCGCGGCAGGGGCACGCGCTCCTCGGGCGAAACCTGCTCGTATTGCATGAACACGAGGTTCCAGAACTCGAGGAAGCGGTCGCCGTCCTCATCGGGCGAGCCGGGAGGGCCGCCGGCGAGCTCAGGCCCCTGATCGAAGAAGATCTCCGAACACGGGCCGCAGGGGCCGGTGTCGCCCATCGCCCAAAAATTGTCAGAGGTGGGGATGCGGATGATGCGGTCGTCGTGGAAACCCGCGATCTTCTTCCAAAGGCCGAAAGCCTCATCGTCCGTGTGGTAGACGGTGACGAGCAATTTATCCTTCGGAAGCTGGAACTCCTTCGTGATGAGCTTCCAGGCGAGTTCGATCGCGCGCTCCTTGAAATAATCGCCGAACGAGAAATTGCCGAGCATTTCGAAGAAGGTGTGATGGCGCGCCGTATAGCCGACATTGTCGAGGTCGTTGTGCTTGCCGCCGGCGCGCACGCATTTCTGGGACGTGGCCGCGCGCTGGTAGGGCCGCTTCTCGACGCCGGTGAAGACGTTTTTGAACTGCACCATGCCGGCGTTGGTGAACATCAGCGTGGGGTCGTTGCGGGGAACGAGCGGCGAGGATGCGACCACCTCGTGGCCCTCGGCCGCGAAGAAATCGAGGAAGGTCGACCGGATATCGTTGACGCCGCTCATGTCAGACTCTCGCACCCCGTTCAGTCCCGGCCCGGGTCCGGGAGCGCCGAACCCCTTGGCCCGAAGCCCTTGGCCCGACGACTTGCGCGCCGCGCCTGACGCGCGCCGCCCTCGGCTCATGTGAGCCCGCGCGTCTTCTAACGGCGGGGCCCGCGGAAGTCGAGAAGTAAGCCGGTCGCAGGCCCGGCCGGAGCCGGCCTTTCGAGGGCGACGGGCGCTGCCGGGAGGCGCAACAGGGACGGGCGCAAGGGCGGGAGCCAGGGCGGGCGCAAGGTCGGGCGCGCGGCGGGGCGGGGGCGCAAGATCGGGGCGCAAGATCGGGGCGCCCACCACGAAGACCCGGGGACGGCCCGCGAAAACGACGGGACGGCCCGCGGAGATGGGGGCCGGCCCGTGGACGGCGAGCGCCGGACGGCAGGACTGGCGGAGGGGACCTTTCCCCCAGTCCAGGAGGCGGCTTGAGGCGGGGCCGCCGAAACCGCCCGGCGCTCGCCGGATTCTTACTCCTCGGCGTCCGCCTCTTTCGGGTCGACCGCCTCGAGGATGCGGTCGGCGATCAGGCCGGCGTTCTCGCGGATGGCGGATTCGATCCGGTTAGAGACCTCCGGATTGTCGCGCAGGAATTGCTTGGCGTTCTCGCGGCCCTGACCAAGGCGCTGGGAGTCGTAGGAGAACCAGGCGCCCGACTTTTCGACGACGCCGGCCTTCACGCCGAGGTCGATCAATTCGCCCGCCTTGGACACGCCCTCCCCGTACATGATGTCGAACTCGACCTGTTTGAACGGCGGGGCGACCTTGTTCTTGACGACCTTCACGCGGGTCTGGTTGCCAACCACTTCCTCGCGGTCCTTGATCGCGCCGATACGGCGAATGTCGAGGCGCACGGAAGCGTAGAACTTGAGCGCGTTGCCGCCCGTGGTGGTCTCGGGGCTGCCATACATCACGCCGATCTTCATGCGGATCTGGTTGATGAAGATCACCATCGTGTTCGACCGCGAGATCGAGGCGGTGAGCTTGCGCAGCGCCTGGCTCATAAGACGCGCCTGCAGGCCCGGCTGGACCTCGCCCATTTCGCCCTCGATCTCGGCGCGCGGCGTAAGAGCGGCCACCGAGTCGACGACGAGGACGTCGATCGCGCCCGAGCGCACCAGCGTGTCGGTGATCTCAAGGGCCTGCTCGCCCGTGTCGGGCTGAGAGATGAGAAGATCGTCAAGGTTCACGCCCAGCTTGCGGGCGTAGACCGGATCGAGCGCATGTTCCGCGTCCACGAAAGCGCAGACGCCGCCGCGCTTCTGCGCCTCGGCGATGACATGCAGCGTGAGCGTGGTCTTGCCGGAGGATTCCGGACCATAGATCTCGACGATGCGCCCGCGCGGCAGACCGCCGACGCCCAGCGCGATGTCAAGTCCAAGCGAGCCGGTCGGCACGGTTTCGATTTCAACCGCCTGCTGGCCCTTGCCCAGGCGCATGATCGAGCCCTTGCCGAATGCGCGTTCGATCTGGGAGAGAGCGGCGTCGAGCGCCTTGGTCTTGTCCACGGACGTTCCTTCCACGAGGCGGAGATTCGCTTGGCTCACGGGGATGCTCCCTTTCCTGCACGACGACGGCGAAATGCGCAACCAATGGCTGACCCGCATTAATGTACCTGCTTTGTTCCAGTCCGCAAGTTCTTTTTTTGTTCACGCCTGTTATCGCTAATAAACAGTGACTTGCGCTCCGCTTGAGGCTTCGCTCGCCGATGACGCCGGCGCCAGTCGGCGCGCGCGGGCGGGCAGATCGCGCAGCGACTCAGCCAGCGTCGCCTCGAGCGCGTCCACAAGGCCCGCGGCCTCGGGGGCGCCGGCCGGCGAGCCCTGCAGCGCCCGCGCAAGCTCGGCCGCGCGACGCAGGCCGAAATGGCCGAGCAGGCCGCACAGCGCATGGGCGGCGCGCGCGGCCTGCGCGGGCCCGGCGCGCAGATCGGCGAGATGGGCGCTGGCGGAGGCCTGCATGCGCGCGCTGAAGGCTTCGAACAGATGGAGGCCCACCTCATCGATGAGTTCGCGCAGCGTGGCGTCGTCGATCAGCGGGGCGGAGGCTTGCGGTGGCGAGCTGTCGAGCGGCACGGGCGATCCCTCGTTGCGGGACGCCGTTGGTAAGCGAGACGACGCTGCGGCAGGCAATCCCCCGCCGGCTGCGTGGTGAAGGGCGGGTGAACGCGGCCTCAGCGCGCCCCGCCCGTGACGGCGAATCCCTCGTAGCGGGCGGAGCGCTCCATGGGCGCGAAAGCGCCGCCGCGCGGCTCAGCGTCGGCGAAGGCGGCGCGCCCACCCAAGGCCGGCGCGCGCGGCGCGTTCTGGGCGGGGTTGGCGTCGAGCGAGATCCGCCGCACCGGGCGCGTCCGCTCGCTGCTGGCGCCGGAGGCTTCGGCGAGCTCCGGCTGGCTGGAAGGCGAAGCCGCGCGGGCGGGCTCAGGGGCTTCGCGCGCGGGCAGGCGCGGCTCGGCGAGTCGCTTCTTCGGCTGGGCTGCGGGCGTGAGCGTCATGGCGGTGGCGCGCGGAGGTTTCGCGGGCGCGCTGGTCATCGCCTTGGCGAAGACGAGGCACACCAGAAAGACGCTCGCCCCGATCACGAGGATGCGGGCGAGGGATTTGTCGCGGATGAAGGAAGCTGCGCCCGAGGCGCCCGCGGCGACGGCTTCCGGGCTTTCGCGCCGGGCGCTGGCCCGGTCAGGCAGGACGATGGACAAGGCGAACGACTCCACGCGACGAGACTTCGTTCACCATAGGCGGGCTTGCTGAACTTGAGGTTAACCGCTGCGCTCGCCCACGCCCTCCTTCACCGCCTCGATCAATTGCTTCAGCGAGAAGGGCTTGGGCAGGAAGCCGAAGTCCTCGCCCGCCGGCAGGTTCTTGGCGAAAGCGTCCTCCGCATAGCCCGACACGAAGATGACGCGGCATTGCACGCCGCGCTTGCGCAATTCGCCGAACATGGTCGGCCCGTCCATCTCCGGCATCACCACGTCGGAGACGATGAGATCGATCTCGCCGCCCACTTCGTCGACGACTTCGAGCGCCTGCAGGCCCGAGGCCGCCTCCAGCACGGTGTATCCGCGCGAGGCGAGGGCGCGCGCGCCAAACGCGCGCACCGCCTCCTCGTCCTCCACCAGAAGGATCGTGCCGTGGCCGGTGGCGTCGACGGTCTTGGCGGCCTCTTCCTTTTTGGCGACCTCCTCCTCCGCCTGCGCATGGCGGGGCAGGTAGATGCGGAACGTCGCGCCTTCGCCGGGTTCGGATTCGCAGGCGATGTAGCCGCCCGTCTGCTTGACGATGCCATAGACCATCGAAAGCCCGAGCCCGGTGCCCTTGCCCACTTCCTTCGTGGTGAAGAAGGGCTCGAACATTTTCGCCTTCACGTCAGGCGGGATGCCGTGGCCTGAATCGGAGACCTCCACCACCACGTAATCGGCGGGAACGAAACCCGGCTCGGCGATCGTCTCGCATTCGGCCGCCGTCACATTGCTGGTGGACAGGCGGATGCGCCCGCCCTCCGGCATCGCGTCGCGCGCGTTGACGACGAGGTTCACCACCACCTGTTCGAACTGGTTGAGATCGGCCTTCACGAGCCACAGGTCGCGGCCATAACGCACGTCGAGCTCGATCTTCTCGCCCACCAGCCGGCGCAAAAGGTTCTGCAGCTCCGACATCACGTCGTTGAGCTGCAGCACCTGCGGGCGCAGCGTCTGGCGGCGCGAGAAGGCGAGCAGCTGGCGCACGAGGCCCGCGGCGCGATTGGCGTTCTGCTTGATCTGCATGATGTCCTGGAAGGACGGATCGGTCGGGCGATGGCTCGCCAGCAGAAGGTCAGAATAGCCGATGATGGCGGTGAGCACATTGTTGAAGTCGTGCGCCACGCCGCCGGCGAGCTGGCCGATGGCCTGCATCTTCTGCGATTGCGCGAAGCTCTCCTGCAGATTGCGCTGTTCGGTCGTGTCGAGCGCGAAAATATTCACCCGCGCGCCCTCCCCGTCCGCCTCCGCGGGCGAGGCGAAGAAGCGCGCGGAGCGCGCGTCCTCTCCGGCGAGCGCGGCGTCGATGGGCGCGACGTCCGTCTTGCCCTGTTCGGCGGCGAGCACGCCGGCGCGCAGGCTTGCGCGGTCGCGTTCGGCGACGCCCGCGTAAAGCAAGCGTTCGCCCTTCAGCGCTTCGGGCGCAAGGCGCGCGAAAGCGGCGTTGGCGCGCACCACGCGTCCGCCTTCCGCCAGCGCGGCGATGGCCATGGGCGTCTGGTTGAAGAAGCGCGCGAAGCGCACTTCCGCCGCGCGCAGATCCTCCGCAGGCTCCTCGCCCGCCGCGCGGTTGATGACAAGCGTGCGCGAAGGCCCGGCCGCGCGATCCTGCCCGAAGGCGACGCGATGGATGAGGCGCACCGGCAGGCTCTGCCCGTCGCGGCGCTTCATCTCGACGTCGAACTGTTCGGTGCGCACTTCGCTCTCGCGTCCCGACACCGCGCCGATCAGCGCGGCGCCGTCGCCGGCCAGCAGGTCGACGAGACGCAGTCCGCCCGAGCCCACCTGCGCGAGGTCGTAGTCCAGCCAGGCGCACAGGGTCGCGTTGAGATAGACGATGTCGCCTTGCGCATTGCAGGAGAAGAAGCCGGCGGGCGCATGGTCGAGAAAATCGATCGCATGCTGCAATTCCTGGAAAACGTTCTCATGGCGCGCGCGTTCGCGCGTGACGTCGGCGACCGTCCACAACACGCGCCGCGAGGCGCCCGCCTCGTCGAGTGGGCGCACGCGAATGCGATACCAGCCGACCCCGCCCTCGCCCGCCAACGCTGGCGAGAGACGCAATTCCTCGCTCGCGCGCTTGCCCTCGCGCGCGGCCTGCGCGAGCCGATAGACGGCCTCCGACACGTCCGGCGCGCCGGAGAAGAGGCGCTCGACGTTGCGCGCGTCGGTCACGTCCTGCGCGCCTGAAAGGCGCAGATAAGCGTCGTTGGCGTAGACCGCCGTGTCGCCTTCGGTGACAAGCAGGCCTTCGGCGCCCGTGTCGGCGATGCGTCGCGTCACGTCGTCGCGCGTCTGCGGCCCGGCGATGGTCACGAAGCCCACGGCGTAAGCGAACAGGCCGACGACGCCGGCCACCGCGAGCAAAGCGAGAATCGCGATCGTGACTTTGCTCGCCTGATCCTGCGGAAGAACGGTGAAGGAGCCGGCCGCGCCCGCCAGAAGCAGGGCGATGAGCAGAATCAGTCCGGGGCTGCCCGCCCGTTGCGGACGATCATGCGCCAGCGCGCCCTCGCCTGCGGCGGGCGTGGGCTTGCTGGGCGCCGGGGCTTGCGATCGGCTCTGCTCGGACATGCGGCGCTCATCCAATTGCGCGGGACAGCGAGAATGCGGCGACGGCCCCGCCAATGCAATGCGCGCGGGCCGCGACGACCCGAACGGGCGGACCGCCTGCCTCCGCCATTGGCGGAACAATATGAGAATTCAATTAAAAAATGCGCCATGTCGGAAAACTGCGGCAAAACGGCGGTGGAAAGGCCCGCGCCTGAAGCCCATGCCATGGTCGCCCCTGGCCGGGGGAGAGGCTATATATTAACCATCCGTTAATGGGGCGGGCCGCGCGTCGGCCTGTCTGTGTTAACGTGCGGGACGAAACGCCAGAGGCGCGGGCGAAGGCGGGCCTGACATGCAGATTTTGACTGAGATGATCGGCGAGAACAAAGTGCTCCTCTGGCTTCTTGGCGCGGCCGCCCTTCTGTTGGCGGCCCTGATCGCGGTCCTGCTTTACCGGCTTCTGTTCGGCCAGCGCCTGCGCGGCAAGGCGGGACGGGCGCGCCAGCCGCGCCTTGGCGTCGTCGACGCCTATGACCTCGACCGCAATCGCCAGCTCGTGATCGTGCGGCGCGACAACGTCGAACATCTCGTGATGATCGGCGGCCCCAACGATCTTCTCATCGAACAGACCATCGTGCGCGCGGTGCCCGTCGGCGCGGCGCAGGAGGCGCGCACCGTGCGCGAAGCCGCCGCCATCGCGGCCGCCGGCGGCGCCGGCCCCGCGCTTCTCGACCAGATGGAGGACGAGGCGGAGGACGAGGCCGGCGACAAGGGCAAGGCGCCCGCGCCAGCGGC
>CAZYBF010000007.1:61851-71857 GCA_964645525.1 uncultured Beijerinckia sp. | reverse complement strand
TCGCCTCAAGCGCCGCGATGATGCGCCCCTGCAGCGCCTCGAACCAGGCGCGGGCCTGCGTCTTGCGCGATTCAAGCAATGTCTCCGGCGCCGTGCTCATCCGCTGTCGCTCCCTTGTGTCGCGGGCATGCTAAACACCGCGCCGCCTCATAGGGCAAGCGCTCCCTTCGCCTTAGGCGAGCGCGAGCGCGAGCAGGGTGAGCGCTGCGCCCGCAAGCGCGGCGAAGGTGAGCGCCATCGCACCCACCCGCAGGTTCAGGCTCTCTTTCTCCTGCGACACGCCATAGGCGTGCAGGCCGCGCCCGAGCGCAAGCGCGAGGCATAGCCCATGCACGAGCGCGTTTGGCGCCGCCTGCAGTTCCGCCATCAGGATGAGCAAGAGCGTCATCGGCGCATATTCGGCGAAATTGGCGTGGACGCGCATGGCGCGCTCCAGCCTTTTGCTGCCGCCCGGCCCGATGGCGATCCGCTCGGCGCGGCGCACGCGGATCACGCGCGCGGAGAGCCAAAGAAACACAAGCGCCAGAAGCGCCGCATAGACCGGAACGATTTTCACCATGTCGCGCGCCCCCCGTTTCGGCTTTCGATGCGGCCTGCGCGCGAGCATTGACCGGCGACGCCGGAAAGTCCACGTTTGCGCGCGCAAGGAGCGCCCCGTGACCAAGCCAGACGTCCTCTCTCTCGCCCGCGATCTCATCCGCTGCCCCTCCGTGACGCCGCAGGACGCGGGCGCGCTGGGCCTGATCGAAGGCGTGCTGAAAGGGGCGGGCTTCCGCACAAACCGCCTGCGCTTCTCGCAGGAGGGCTATCCCGACACCGACAATCTCTACGCGCGCATCGGGACGGGCCAGCCCTGCCTCCTGTTCGCCGGCCATACCGACGTGGTGCCGCCGGGCGATTCCGCCGCATGGCGGTTTGATCCCTTCGCCGCCGAAATCGCCGACGACATGCTCTGGGGCCGCGGCGCGGTGGACATGAAGGGCGGTCTCGCGGCCGCCATCGCAGCCACGCTCGCGTTTCTGGAGGCGGGCGGGCTGAAGGGCGGCTCCATCGCCTTTCTCATCACGGGCGACGAGGAGGGGCCGGCGGTCAACGGCACGCCCAAGCTGCTCGAATGGGCGCATGCGCAGGGCGAGCGCTTCGACCATTGCATTCTGGGCGAGCCCACCAATCCCGACGCGCTGGGCGACATGATCAAGATCGGCCGGCGCGGCTCCCTTTCGGCCGTGCTCACCGTGGAGGGCAAGCAGGGCCATGTCGGCTATCCCGCGCTCGCCGACAATCCGGTCCACCACATCCTGCGGCTGTGTCAGGCGTTGCGCGAGACGCCGCTCGACGCGGGGACGGACCATTTCGATCCCTCCAATCTCGAGATCACCTCGATCGACGTGGGCAATGCGGCCGTCAATGTGATTCCGTCTCGCGCGCAGGCTAATTTCAACATTCGTTTCAATGACTTGTGGAATCCTGAGAGGCTCGCGGCGGAGGTTTCCGCAAGGCTTGCGGCGGCCGCGCAGGGCGCCCGCTATGCGATCCGCTTCCAGCCCACCAATGCGCTCGCCTTTCTCACCCAGCCCGGCCCCTTCGTCGACCAGTTCGCGCAGGCCGTGGAGGCGGAGACGGGCCGCCGGCCTGTCCTGTCCACCACGGGGGGCACGTCGGACGCCCGCTTCATCTGCAAATACGCCCAGGTGCTCGAGTTCGGCCTCGTCGGCCAGACCATGCACGCGGTGGACGAGCGCACGCCGGTCGCCGATCTCCACAGGCTTGAGGCGATCTACCGTCGCGCGCTGCGCGCCTATTTCGCATAGACTGCGCGTGGCCTGCCGGCGCCGGGCGTGTTATGCGGGCCGGCTTGAGGTCAGCCGCAGGTTTTCGCAAGGGGCGCAAGATGGGACGTTTGTCGACGCATGTTCTGGACACGCACTCCGGCCGTCCGGCCGACGGCGTCGCCATCGAACTCATTGCGGTGGATGGCGCGTCCCAGCGTCTCGTGAAATCCGCGCGCACCAATGCGGATGGACGCACGGACGAACCCTTGCTCGGCGGCGTGCTGCCGGTGGGCGTCTATGAATTGCGCTTCCATGTGGGCGATTACTTCCGCCGTCGCGGCGTGACGCTGGCCGAACCCGCATTCCTTGATGTCGCCGTCGTGCGTTTCGGCCTCGCCGAACCCGAGGGCCATTACCACGTGCCGCTGCTCGCCTCGCCCTGGTCCTATTCCACCTATCGGGGTTCGTGATGACCTATCCGCGCGATCTCGTCGGTTACGGCGCGAACCCGCCGCACGCGGGCTGGCCCAATGGCGCGCGCGTGGCGGTGCAATTCGTCGTCAATTACGAAGAGGGCGGGGAGAACAACATCCTGCATGGCGACGCGGCGTCTGAGGCGTTCCTGTCGGAGATCGTGGGCGCGCAGCCCTGGCCCGGCCAGCGCCACATGAACATGGAATCCATCTACGAATACGGCTCGCGCGCGGGTTTCTGGCGCCTGCATCGCCTGTTCGTCGAGCGCAAGGCGCCCGTCACCGTCTTCGCAATCGCCACCGCCATGCAGCGCAATCCGCAGGCCGTCGCGGCCATGAACGAAGCGGGCTGGGAGATCGCGAGCCACGGCCTCAAATGGATCGAGTACAAGGATTTCACCCCCGCCGAGGAGCGCCGCCATATCGATGAGGCGGTGCGCATCCATGAGGAGATCGCGGGCGCGCGGCCGCTCGGCTTCTATCAGGGCCGCACCTCCGCGCACACGCTCGCCTTGACGATGGAGGAGGGCGGCTTTCTCTATTCGGCGGATTCCTACGCCGACGATCTGCCCTATTGGGTGGAGGGGCCGCAAGGCCCGCAGCTGATCGTGCCCTATACGCTCGACGCCAACGATATGCGTTTCGCCACGCCGCAGGGCTTCAACAGCGGCGACCAGTTCTTCGCCTATCTGAAGGATTCCTTCGACGTGCTCTACGCGGAGGGCGCCGTCGCGCCGAAGATGATGTCGATTGGCCTGCATTGCCGGCTTGTCGGCCGCCCGGGCCGCATCGCCGCGCTCGCCCGCTTCATCGATTACGTGCAGCGCCACGACGACGCCTGGATCGCGACGCGCCTCGACATTGCGCGCCACTGGCTGCGCAAACATCCGCCCAAGGGCGGCTTCAAGCCGAGCCGCATGTCGCGCGCGCTTTTCGTGGAATGTTTCGGCGACATATTCGAGCATACGCCGCAGATCGCTGCGCGCGCCCATTCGGCGGGCTTCTCCGCGGTTCACGATGCCGCGTCTGGCCTGCATGCGGCGCTGGTGGCGCAGATGCGCGCCATGAGCGATGCGGAGAAACGCGCGCTCATCTGCGCCCATCCCGATCTCGCCGGCCGGCTCGCGCTCGCCAAACAGCTCACCGAGGATTCCGCGAAGGAGCAGGGCTCCGCGGGCCTCGACAAGCTGACGCCTGATGAGCTGGCGCGCTTCACGCAATTGAACGACGCCTATAAGGCGCGCTTCGGCTTTCCCTTCATCATGGCGGTCAAGGGGGCCACGAAGGAGCAGATCCTCGCTGGCTTCGAGCGCCGCATCGGCCACGATCAGCACAGCGAATTCGCCGAGGCCCTCGCGCAGATCGAGAAGATCGCCGCGCTGCGCCTCGCCGACAGGCTGCCGCCATGAGCGCGCAATCTCCCGGCGCCGCGCGCGTCGCCGCGCGCATTCAGGCGCTCAACGCGGCCACCGACGAACCCGGCCGCCTGACGCGCCTCACCCTGACGCCCGCCCATCGGCAGGCGCTCGACATGCTCGCGCAATATATGCACGAGGCGGGCCTCTCCGTGCGGCTCGATGCGGCCGGCACGCTGGTGGGCCGCCGCGAAGGCGCGACGGCGGACGCCCGGACCCTGCTCATCGGCTCGCATATCGACAGCGTGCGCAACGCCGGCTCGTTCGACGGGCCGCTGGGCATCGTGCTGGGGATCGAGGCGCTGGAGATTTTGCGCGCGCGCGGCGCGCGTTCGCCCTTCGCCGTGGAGGTTCTGGCCTTCGGCGACGAGGAAGGCGTGCGCTTTCCAACCACGCTCACCGGCTCGCGCGCGCTCGCCGGCACCTTTGATCCGGCTGCGCTCGACTCGGCCGATGCGCAGGGCGTCAGCCGACGCGAGGCGCTCGCCGCCTTCGGCTGCGATCCTGCGCGCATCGGCGCCGAGGCGCGCGATCCCGCGCGCACGCTCGGCTATGTGGAGGTTCACATCGAGCAGGGGCCGGTGCTGGAGCAGCGCGGCCTTGCGCTGGGCGTCGTCACCGCCATCAACGGCGCCTCGCGCGGCGAAATCCTCGTCACAGGCGAGGCTGGCCATTCCGGCACCGTGCCCATGGCCATGCGCCGCGACGCCGCGGTGGCCGCCGCGCAGATCGTGCTCGCGGTGGAGGAGATCGCGCGCGCGACGCCCGATCTCGTCGCCACGGTCGGACGCATGGAGATTCCCGGCGGCGCGGTGAATGTGGTGCCTGGCGCCGCGCGCCTCTCGCTCGACGTGCGCAGCCCGCGCGACGTCGACAGGCTCGCGGCGGTGGAGGCGATACGCGCCCGCGCGCAGCGCATCGCCGAGGCGCGCGGCGTGCGCGTCTCCATGGAAATGAGCTACGACATGCCGGCGGCGCCGTGCGATCCCGCCCTCATGGAGACGTGGGCGCAGGCGCTGGGCGCCATCGGCTGTCCCGATTTCCGGCTTCCCAGCGGCGCCGGCCACGACGCCATGGCCTTTCGCGGACGCATTCCGCAGGCCATGCTGTTCGTGCGCTGCCGTGGCGGCGTGAGCCACCGGCCCGACGAATGGGCCGAACCGCAGGACATCGAGCGCGCGCTGGCCGCGCTCGTCGCCTTCATCGAAAAGCTTGGAGCAGGTGCATGAGCGTGATCATCGACGGCGCGAATCTTTCCGGCGCCGACGTCCTGCGCGTCGCCCGACGCGACAGCCAGGGCCGCTTTGCGAAAGCGACGCTCGATCCGCAGGCCCGCGCGCGCCTCGCGGCGACGCGCAAATGGCTCGACGACAATTTCATGAACGACGATGCGCCGCTCATGTATTCCTTCAACACAGGCGTCGGCCTGTTCAAGGACCAGCGCGTCCTCATGAAGGACATGGTCGAATATCAGACCAAATCGGTCTACGCCCATGCGACCGGCGTTGGCGAGCCCTTCCCGGAGGACGTGGCGCGCGCCACCATGCTGCTGCGCGCCAACGCCTTCGCCTCGAATTATTCCGGTCCGCGCGTGGAGCTTGTCGAGCGGCTGCTCGATGTGCTGAACGCCGGCCTCACGCCGGTCATTCCGCAGAAGGGCTCCGTCGGCGCCTCCGGCGACCTTGCGCCGCTGGCGCATATGTCGGGCGCGGTGTGCGGCTTCGAGGAAGCGGAGATGTTCTACAAGGGCGAGCGCATGCCCGCCCGCAAGGCGCTGGCCGCCGCCGGCCTGTCGCCAACCTTCGACCTGTCGGCCAAGGACGCGTCCTGCCTCATTAACGGCTCCACCGTGTCGCTGGCGCTCGGCGTGCTGGCGACGGAGGATGCGCGCAATCTGCTGAAACACGCGGATATTGCGCTTGTGATGTCGCTTGAGTGTCTGCGCGGCGAGAAGGCGGCGTTCGAGGCGCGGGTCCATGCGGCGCGGCCCCATGCGGGGCAGGCGGCGGTGGCGCGCAATGTGGCGCGCATGATCGCGGATTCGCGTCGCTGCACGGAGGCTGCGCGCCATCTCGTCTTCCCCGACGAGGGGCGCGATCCCGCGAAGCCGCCGGCGCCGCGCGTGCAGGACGTCTATTCCCTGCGCTGCGGCCCGCAGGTGCACGGGCCCGTGCGCGAGGCCTTCGCCTATGCGGCCGACATCGTGTCCACTGAGACCAATTCGGCGACCGACAATCCGCTGGTGTTCCCCAACGGCGCCGGCGGCTATGAGATCATTTCCGGCGGCCATTTCCACGGCCAATACGTCGCGCAGGCGATGGACATGCTCACCATCGCCATGGCCGATCTGGGCTCGATCTGCGAGCGTCGTCTGGCCCGCCTCGTCGATCCCACCATGAGCTACGGCCTGCCGCGCAATCTTCTGGCGGGCAAACGCGGGCTCAACACCGGCTACGCCACCGTGCAATGCTCCATGTCGGCGCTGGTGATGGAGAACCGCACGCTCTCCATGCCGGGCTCGGTGGATTCCATCCCTGGCAAATCCAACGCCGAGGACCATGTGTCGAACTCGACCTGGTGCGGCCGCAAGGCGCGGCAGGTCGTGGAGAACGTGGAGCAGATCGTGGCGGGCGAAATCCTCATGGCGGGGCAGGCGCTCTCGCTGGTGGAGGAGCTTGCCGCCGCCCATCCGGTAGGCTCGGGCGCGCGCGCCGCGCTCGCCGCCCTGCGCGCGGTCGTCTCGCCTGCGCTCGAGGGCGACCGCTGGTATGCGACGGAGATGCGCGACGCGCTGGCGCTTGTGCGCTCCGGCGCGGTCGTCGCGGCGGTGGAGCAGGCGGTCGGTCCGCTGGAGTGAACGCATTCAAGGCGCCCGTGGCGCAAGGCATCAGAAGGGGAGCACAAGATGGCGCGTGACATGATCGAGGGCCTGCAGGTCGATCCGGGCCTGCGCGCGTTCGTGGATGGCGAGGCCCTGCCGGGCACGGGCGTGTCGCCGCAGGCGTTCTGGGCGGGGTTCGCCGCTCTCGTGCGCGACCTTGCGCCGCGCAACAAGGCGCTGCTCGACAAGCGCGACGCCTTGCAGGCGAAGATCGACGAATGGCATCGCGCCCGCAAGGGCCGACCCCATGACGCGGGCGCCTATGAGGCCTTCCTGCGCGAGATCGGTTATCTGCAGCCCGCGCCCGCCGGCGGCGCCGTGTCTACCGGCGCTGTGGACGACGAGATCGCCCGCATCGCCGGCCCGCAGCTGGTCGTGCCCTCCTCCAACGCGCGCTACGCGCTGAACGCGGCCAATGCGCGCTGGGGCTCGCTCTACGACGCCCTCTACGGCACGGACGCCGTGCCGGAAGACGACGGCGCGCAGAAGGGCAAGGGCTACAATCCCGTGCGCGGCGCGAAAGTCGTGGCGCGCGCCCGCGCGGCGCTCGATGCGGCCGCTCCGCTCGCCTCCGGCTCCCATGCGCAGGCTGAGTCCTATGCGGTGGAGAACGGCGCTCTCGTCGTCACTCTGCAGGGCGGCGCGCGCACGAGCCTGAGGCAGCCGGCGCAATTCGCGGGCTATGCGGGCGAGGCGGCTGCGCCCTCCTGCGTGCTGCTCGTCAACAACGGCCTGCATCTGGAGATCGTGATCGACCGCGCCCATCCCATCGGCAAGACCGATCCGGCGGGCGTCGCCGACGTGATCGTGGAGGCGGCGGTCTCGACGATCATCGACATGGAGGATTCCGTCGCCGCCGTGGACGCGCAGGACAAGACGCTTGTCTATCGTAATTGGCTGGGCCTCATGCGCGGCACGCTCACCGCCAGCTTCCCCAAGGGCGACGGCCTGGTGGAGCGCAGCCTGCGCCCCGACCGCGTCTACAAGGCGCCCGACGGCGCGCGCAAGGTCCTGCACGGGCGCAGCCTCATGCTCATCCGCAACGTCGGCCATCACATGTACACCGACGCCGTGCTTGATTCCGCAGGCGCTGAGATTCCCGAAGGCCTGCTCGACGCCGCCGTCAGCGTCGCCATCGCCATGCACGATCTGAAGGGAGCGGGCCAGCTGCGCAATTCGCGCGCGGGCTCGATCTATATCGTGAAGCCGAAAATGCACGGGCCGGAGGAGGTCGCCTTCGCCGACGAGATTTTCGCCCGCGTCGAGGACATGCTCGGCCTGCCGCGCTACACGGTGAAAATGGGCATCATGGACGAGGAGCGCCGCACCACGGTCAATCTCGCCGCCTGCATTCGCGCCGCCGCCCATCGCGTCGTCTTCATCAACACGGGCTTTCTTGATCGCACGGGCGACGAGATCCACACCTCCATGGAGGCGGGGCCCATGGTGCGCAAGAACGACATGCGCGCGCAGGCCTGGATCAAGGCCTATGAGGACAATAACGTGGACGTCGGCCTCGCCATGGGCCTGCCCGGCAAGGCGCAGATCGGCAAGGGCATGTGGGCGGCGCCGGACCGCATGGCCGACATGATCGAGCAGAAGATCGGCCATCCGCGCTCAGGCGCCAATACGGCATGGGTTCCCTCGCCCACCGCCGCCGTGCTGCATGCGCTCCATTATCATCAGGTCGACGTGTTCGCCCGGCAGAAGGAGCTTGCGAGCCGCGCGCCGGCCGCGCTCGCCGACATTCTCACGATCCCGACGTCGAACTCCAATTTCGCGCCCGACGCCGTGCAGCAGGAGCTCGACAACAACGCTCAGGGCATTCTGGGCTATGTCGTGCGCTGGATCGATCAGGGCGTGGGATGCTCCAAAGTGCCCGACATCCACGACGTCGGCCTGATGGAGGACCGCGCCACGCTGCGCATCTCCAGCCAGCATATCGCCAATTGGCTGCGTCACGGCGTGTGCTCGCGCGAGCAGGTGATGGAGACGATGAAGCGCATGGCTGTGGTCGTCGACCGGCAGAACGCGGACGATCCGCTCTATCGCCCCATGGCGCCCGCCTATGACGGCGTGGCTTTCCAGGCGGCCTGCGATCTCGTGTTCAAGGGCGCGGAACAGCCCAACGGCTATACGGAGTTCGTGCTGCACGCGCGCCGCCGCGAGGCGAAATCGCGCGGCTGAGACGAACGCGGTTCAAGCAAAGCGCATGCGCGCGCGTCGGGGAAAGTCCGGCGCGCGCGGTCGCATTTTCAGGCGCTGGATTTCCGCCGTCCGGGCGGAAGCGCTGGCTTGCAAGCGTTGCTGCGGCTCATTTTCGATTCATCCTGCCGATCGTGTGAGCTTTTGAGACTCGGCAAGACTCGCCCGGCCTCTTTAATGGGCGCCCTTCCGCCGCCATTTGCCGCACAAATGAGCAAAAGCCTCCCGCTGGGCTTTCATCTCCATGCTTTGCACGATCTTGCGCAAGTGATTGATCGCTTTCGAAAACCTGCGTGATTTCCGCGGTGGCACACCCCTTGCTCTCGACTACGCGGCGCTAACGCCGGACTTCGGGGTGACAGCATGAGCAGCAAGTTCAACAGGCGAGGGTTCCTCGCGAGCGTGGTCGCAGGCGCGGCCATGATGGCATCGGCGGGCGCGCCCGTCATGGCGCAGGAGACGATCAAGGTCGGCATCCTGCATTCGCTTTCCGGCACGATGGCGATCAGCGAGACCACGCTGAAGGACGTCATGCTGATGCTCATCGATGAGCAGAACAAGAAGGGCGGCGTTCTCGGCAAGAAGCTTGAGGCGGTCGTGGTCGATCCGGCCTCCAACTGGCCGCTGTTCGCTGAAAAGGCGCGCGAGCTCATCACGCAGCACAAGGTCGCCGCGGTGTTCGGCTGCTGGACGTCGGTGTCCCGCAAGTCCGTGCTTCCGGTCTTCAAGGAGCTGAACAACATTCTCTTCTACCCCGTGCAATACGAGGGCGAGGAGAGCGAGCGCAACGTGTTCTACACCGGCGCCGCGCCCAACCAGCAGGCCATTCCCGCCGTCGATTACCTGATGAGCAAGGACGGCGGCAGCGCCAAGCGCTTCGTGCTGCTGGGCACCGACTACGTCTATCCGCGCACCACCAACAAGATCTTGCGCGCCTTCCTGAAGGCCAAGGGCGTGGCCGCGGAAGACATCATGATCAATTACACGCCGTTCGGTCATTCCGACTGGCAGACGATCGTCTCCGACGTGAAGAAGTTCGGCTCCGCCGGCAAGAAGACGGCCGTCGTCTCCACCATCAACGGCGACGCCAACGTGCCCTTCTACAAGGAGCTCGCCAACCAGGGCGTGAAGGCCACCGACATTCCCGTCGTCGCCTTCTCGGTCGGCGAGGAAGAGCTTGCGGGCGTGGACACGTCCAACCTCGTCGGCCATCTGGCCGCGTGGAACTACTTCCAGTCGGTCAAGAACCCGGCCAACGCC
>CAZYBF010000007.1:50026-61841 GCA_964645525.1 uncultured Beijerinckia sp. | reverse complement strand
GCGCGTGACCAACGATCCGATGGAGGCGCATGTCGTGGGCTTCAACATGTGGATCAAGGCCATTGAAAAGGCCAAGACCACGGATCCCGACAAGGTGATCGACGCGATCGTCGGCATCGAGGCGCCCAACCTGACGGGCGGCGTGTCGAAGATGCTGCCGAACCACCACATCACCAAGCCGGTGATGATCGGCGAAATCCGCGCCGACGGCCAGTTCGACGTGGTCTGGCAGACCAAGGACCTCGTGGCGGGCGACGCCTGGTCCGACTTCCTCGAGGGCTCGAAGGATCTCGAGGCTGACTGGGTTGGCAAGAAGTGCGGCAACTTCAACGTCAAGACCGGCAAGTGCGGCAGCTGACGCACTGACCGGCGGCCGCCGCGCCTAGCGGCGGCCGCTCCTAACCAAAAAGCCTTTTTAGTTTGCGCGGAGGAAGAATGTCTCGTCTCAGGATCCTCTGCGCGAGCCTTTTGTGTCTCATTGGCCTCGTCCTGAACGCTCCCGTCGCCCGCGCGGATTACGCCGGCGCGCTCGCCCGTTTCGCCGAGGATTCCTTCGCCGAGACAGGCAAGGCCATTGAAGAGCTGGGCGAGTCGGGAGACCCGCGGGCGCAGGCCGTGCTCGAATCCCTCGCCTCCGCCCGCCTTTTCGTCGATCCCGCGAGTCGCAAAGTGTTCTGGCGCACGCCCGCCGGCGTTGTGCACGACGCCGCCACGGGCGAGCCTGTCGCGTCCGCGCCTGCCGGCTTGCAGACGGTGCGCATCAACAACCGCCTGCGCAGTTCGATCCAGAACGAGCTTGGCGCGCTCACCTTGATGTCGCCTGATCCTGCGCGCCGGCGCGCCGCCGCCGAGGCGCTGTTCAAGTCGCGCGATCCCACCGCGCTTGCGCCTCTGGACAATGCGCTCAAGAACGAGTCGAACGCCGCCATCGCCCGCGCATTCGCGCAGGCGCGCGCGGCGATCTTGCTCTCGTCCGAAAACGCCTCTAGCGAACAGCGTATCGATTCCGTCGCTATCCTGCGCGCGCGCGGGGACATCGGCGCCATCGCGGCGCTGCGCTCCGTTCATGAAAAAGCGAGCGCGGAGGTCAAGGGCCTTGCGGCCGACGCCGTCTCGGCCATCGAGAGCCGCCTGCGCCTTCTCGGCCATGCGCAAAACGTATGGTACGGCCTGTCGCTTGGCTCCGTGCTGCTGCTCGCCGCCATCGGCCTCGCCATCACATTCGGCGTGATGGGCGTGATCAACATGGCCCATGGCGAAATGGTGATGCTGGGCGCCTATGTCACCTTCATCGTGCAGGAGGCGTTCCGCGCCCATGCGCCCGGCTGGTTCGACCTCTCCCTGCCTGTCGCGCTCCCGCTGGCCTTTCTCGTCACGGGTCTTGTCGGCGTGGCCATCGAGCGCGGCGTCATCCGCTTCCTTTATGGGCGTCCGCTGGAAACCCTGCTCGCCACATGGGGCGTGAGCCTCATCCTGCAGCAGGCGGTGCGCACGGCCTTCGGGCCCACCAATCGCGAAGTGGGCGCGCCCTCCTACATGTCCGGCGCGTTCGATCTGTTCGGCCTGTCCATCACCTGGGGCCGGCTCTGGATCATCGTCTTCACGCTGGTCGTCTTCGTCCTGTTGCTCCTCGCGCTCAAGCGCACGTCGCTGGGCCTTCACATGCGCGCCGTCACCCAGAACAGGCGCATGGCGTCGGCCATGGGCATTCGTACGCCGTGGGTGGACGCGATGACCTTCGGCCTTGGCTCCGGCCTTGCGGGCATCGCCGGGGTCGCGCTCTCGCAGATCGACAATGTGTCGCCCAATCTGGGCCAGAGCTACATCATCGACTCCTTCATGGTCGTCGTCTTTGGCGGGGTCGGCAATTTGTGGGGCGCGTTGGTCTCAGCCTTCGCGCTGGGCGTCGCCAACAAATTCCTTGAGCCGATCGCCGGCGCCGTCCTCGCCAAGATTCTTATCCTCGTCCTGCTGATCCTCTTCATCCAGAAGCGGCCGCGGGGTCTGTTCGCCCTCAAGGGCCGCGCGGTGGAAGCATGATCACGCGTTTTCTCTTCGAACGGTTCGACAGGGCGGGGCTGGTCTTCCTGATCGTGGTGGGCGCGGCGGCGGTGCTTGTGCCGGCGTCCAATCTCCTGCTGCCCGTAAGCTCGCCGCTGCATGTGCCAACCCACGTCATGTCGCTCATCGGCAAATATCTCTGCTACGCGATCCTCGCTCTCGCGCTCGATCTCGTCTGGGGTTATTGCGGCATTCTCTCGCTGGGGCACGGCGCTTTCTTCGCGCTCGGCGGCTACGCCATGGGCATGTATCTGATGCGTCAGATCGGCCCGCGCGGCGTTTACGCCCATCCCGTCCTGCCTGATTTCATGGTGTTCCTGAACTGGAAGGAGCTGCCCTGGTTCTGGCACGGGTTCGACATGTTCCCCTTCGCCATGTTCATGGCCCTGCTGGCGCCGGGCCTGCTGGCCTTCCTGTTCGGCTGGCTCGCCTTCCGCTCGCGCGTGACGGGCGTTTACCTGTCCATCATCACGCAGGCGATGACCTATGCGCTGCTGCTCGCCTTCTTCCGCAACGACATGGGCTTTGGCGGCAACAACGGCCTCACCGACTTCAAGGACATTCTCGGCTTCAACATTCAGGCCCAGGGCACGCGGGCGAGCCTTTTCGCCCTCACGGCGATCACGCTGATCGCCTGCTACGTGCTGGCGCGCTGGATGGTGACGACCTCGTTCGGCAAGGTTCTGGTGGCCGTGCGCGACGCGGAGAGCCGCACGCGGTTTCTTGGCTACCGCGTGGAGCATTACAAGCTCGTGGCCTTCACGCTGTCTGCGGCCATGGCGGGGCTTGCGGGCGCGCTTTACGTGCCGCAGGTGGGCATCATCAATCCTTCGGAATTCGCCCCCGCCAATTCCATTGAAGCGGTGATCTGGGTCGCGGTCGGCGGGCGGGGCACGCTTGTGGGCGCTGCGCTGGGCGCGGTGCTGGTGAACTTCCTCAAGACCTGGTTCACCACGGGCGCGCTTGCGCCCTATTGGCTGTTCATGCTGGGCGCCCTGTTCATCTTCGTCACGCTCGTCCTGCCCAAGGGCGTTGTGGGTGCGCTCAACGAATGGGGCGAGCGCCGGCGCGAACGCGCGCGTCTGCGCGCAGACTCGGAGCACAAGCCTGCGGAGCAAAAGTCATGAACGCCGCGCCCCTCGACGTGATTGAGCCCTCGCCTGGCTCCGACGATCTCGCCGGCTATGAGAGCGCAGCCACCGGGCCGCTCTCCGTCACCCAGGCGCTTCTCTATCTCGACGGCGTGAGCGTCACGTTCGACGGCTACCGCGCCATCCGCAATCTGTCGCTCTATATCGCGCCCGGCGAGATGCGCGCGATCATCGGCCCCAATGGCGCCGGCAAGACGACGATGATGGACATCGTGACCGGCAAGACGCGGCCCGACGAAGGCGACGTCCTGTTCGATCACGGCCGCCACGATCTCACAAAGCTCGACGAGACGGCGATCGCGGAGCTGGGCATCGGCCGCAAGTTCCAGAAGCCGACCGTGTTCGAAAGCCATACGGTGGCCGACAACGTGCTGCTGGCGCTCAAGGGGCCGCGCGGTCCCTTCGCCTCCCTGTTCGGCTGGCGCAATAAGGTCGCGCGCGAGCGGATCGACGAGATCCTGCTCACGGCGGGCCTCATCGACCATCGCGCGCGGCTGGCGGGCGAAATCTCGCACGGGCAGAAGCAATGGCTGGAGATCGGCATGTTGCTGGCGCAGGATCCCGCCATTCTCCTCGTGGATGAGCCGGTCGCCGGCATGACGGATGCGGAGACGGAGCAGACGGCGGCGCTTCTGCGCGAGATCAACAAGGCGCATACGGTGATCGTGGTGGAGCATGACATGGCGTTCGTGCGCGCGCTCGATTGCAAGGTGACCTGTCTGCATGAGGGCTCGGTTCTGGCGGAGGGGTCGCTGGATCGCGTCGCCGGCGACGAGCGGGTCATCGAAGTCTATCTCGGGCGCTGATCGGCGGAGCGAGCCATGTTGAAAGTCGAGAACGTCGACCTTTATTACGGCGCCGCGCGCGCCCTGCGCGGGGTGAGCGTGCAGGCGCAGGTGGGCGAGGTCGCCTGCGTGCTGGGCCGCAACGGCGTCGGCAAGACCTCGCTCATGCGCGCCATCGTCGGCCACCAGCCGATCGCCGGCGGCCGGGTGGAGCTTGCGGGCCGCGACCTGTCCGCCCTGCCGGCCTTCGAGCGCGCACGCTGCGGCGTCGCTTACGTGCCGCAGGGCCGTGAGATTTTCCCGCTGCTGACGGTGAAGGAGAATCTGGAGACGGGCTTCGCCCCCGTCAGCCGGCGCGAGCGTTTCGTGCCCGACGAGATTTTCGATCTTTTCCCGGTCCTTGCGGAAATGATGCACCGTCGCGGCGGCGATCTGTCGGGCGGCCAGCAACAGCAGCTCGCCATCGCCCGCGCCCTTGTCGCCCGCCCGAAGCTCCTCGTGCTCGACGAACCCACGGAGGGCATCCAGCCCTCCGTCATCAAGGACATTGGCCGCGCCATCGACTACTTGCGCCGGAAGGGCGAGATGGCCATCCTGCTCGTGGAGCAATATTTCGACTTCGCGCGCGAGCTCGCCGATTCGTTCGTCGTGCTTGAGCGCGGCGAGGTCGTGATGTCCGGCGGACGGGCGGATTTGCAGGGCGAGGATGTACGCAAGCGCATCGCTATCTGAACGCGAGCAAGGCGGCGGCGCCGACGCCGGCGGCGATCCGCTGGCGGGCATACGCGCGCGCGGCGTCGTCGCGTTCAGCGCCCATGCGCAGGAGGGCGTCACGCGCCGCACGCGGGTGCGCGAGGAAGGGGCGCTGCGGCTGCGTTTTCCCGTCGAGAGCAAGACGCGGCTCGACGCCGTGGTCGTGAACGTGGCGGGCGGCATGGCCGGCGGCGACCTCTATGACGTCGCGATCGATGCGGGCGAGCGGGCGCATGTCGCCTTCGCCACCGCCGCGGCGGAGAAAGTCTATCGCGCGCTCGGCGCGCCGACCCGCTCGGACATGCGGCTGCGCGCGGATGCGGGCGCCCGGCTCGCCGTGCTTCCGCAGGAGACGATCCTGTTCGACGGGGCGCGCCTGCGCCGCAATGTGGAGATCGACCTGCACGAGAGCGCGCGTCTTGTTATGTGCGACCTCGTGGTTCTCGGCCGCGCGGCCATGGGCGAGCAGGTGCGTGCGCTCGACTGGGCGGATCGCTGGCGCCTGCGCCGCGCGGGCGCGCTCGCCTGGGCCGACAACGCGCGGCTCGCCGGGGATGCGTGCGCGGCGCTGGCGCGCAAGGCGACCGGCGCGGGCGCGCGCGCTTTCGGCCTTGCGCTTTATGCGGCGCGCGACGCGCAGGATCATCTTGAGCCCGTGCGCGCCTGTCTTGGCGATGCGGGGCTTGAGCGCGTGGAATGGGGCGTGACCTGCCTTGAGGGCGTTCTGATCGCCCGCTTCATCGCGCCGGACGCCTATGACGCGCGCCGCGCCATGGAGCGCGCGCTGCGCATTTTACCTGACGGATCGCCGCCGCGATCCTGGTCCACCTGACATGAAGCGAGCCTGCGCATGAACCTGACGCCGCGTGAAAAAGACAAATTGCTGATCTCGCTCGCCGCCATGGTGGCCCGCAACCGGCTGGCGCGCGGGGTGAAGCTCAATCATCCCGAATCCGTGGCGCTGATCACGGATTTCGTGCTGGAGGGCGCCCGCGACGGACGCTCGGTCGCCGATCTGATGGAGGCCGCCGCCCATGTCGTCACCCGCGCGCAGGTGATGGAAGGCGTGGCGGAGATGATCCACGACGTGCAGGTCGAGGCCACTTTTCCAGACGGCACCAAGCTCGTCACCGTCCACGAACCGATCCGCTGAGGAGCGCCCATGATTCCCGGTGAAATCATTGTGCAGGACGGCGAGCTCGTCCTCAACGAAGGCCGCGAGACGATCACGCTCGTCGTGTCGAACTCCGGCAACCGGCCCATTCAGGTGGGTTCGCACTACCATTTCTACGAGGCCAATGGCGCGCTCGCCTTCGACCGCGAGAAGGCGCGCGGCTTTCGCCTCGACATCGCCGCCGGCACGGCCGTGCGTTTCGAGCCCGGCCAGACGCGCGAGGTGCGGCTCGTCGCGCTGTCGGGCGCGCGCAAGGTTTACGGCTTCCAGCAGAAGATCATGGGCGGCCTGTGAGCCGCTGACGCAGAGGGTTTCCCCATGCCAGCACGCATCTCCCGCGCCGCCTACGCCGACATGTTCGGCCCCACGACCGGCGACCGCATCCGCCTCGCCGATACGGAATTGTTCATCGAGGTTGAGAACGACTTCACCACCTATGGCGAGGAGGTGAAGTTCGGCGGCGGCAAAGTGATCCGCGACGGCATGGGCCAGTCGCAGGCCTCCCGCGCGCAGGGCGCCGTGGACACCGTCATCACCAATGCGGTCATCCTCGACCATTGGGGCATCGTGAAGGCCGACATCGGCCTGCGCGACGGGCGCATCGCGAAGATCGGCAAGGCCGGCAATCCCGACGTGCAGCCCGGCGTGGACATTGTCGTGGGGCCCGGCACGGAAGTGATCGCGGGCGAAGGCAAGATCGTCACCGCAGGCGGGTTCGACACGCATATCCATTTCATCTGCCCGCAGCAGATCGAGGAGGCGCTGATGTCGGGCGTCACCTCCATGCTGGGCGGCGGCACCGGCCCCGCGCATGGCACCTTCGCCACCACCTGCACGCCGGGGCCCTGGCATATCGCGCGCATGATCGAGGCGGCGGATTCCTTCCCCATGAACCTCGGCTTCGCCGCGAAAGGCAATGCGGCGACGCCGGCCGCGCTTGAGGAGCAGATTCTCGCCGGCGCCTGCGCGATGAAGCTGCATGAGGATTGGGGCACCACGCCGGCTGCGATCGACAATTGCCTGTCGGTGGCCGACCGCTTCGACGTGCAGGTGATGATCCACACCGACACGCTCAATGAGTCCGGTTTCGTGGAGGATACGATCGCCGCCTTCAAGGGACGCACGATCCACGCCTTCCACACCGAGGGCGCCGGCGGCGGCCACGCGCCCGACATCATCAAGGTCTGCGGCCTGCCGAACGTATTGCCGTCCTCGACCAATCCCACGCGGCCCTTCACCGTCAACACGCTCGACGAACATCTCGACATGCTGATGGTCTGCCACCATCTCGACCCGTCGATCACCGAGGATCTCGCCTTCGCCGAGAGCCGCATCCGCAAGGAGACGATCGCGGCCGAGGACATTCTCCACGACATCGGCGCGCTGTCGATGATGTCGTCAGATTCGCAGGCCATGGGCCGCGTCGGCGAGGTCATCATCCGCACCTGGCAGACCGCGGACAAGATGAAGCGCCAGCGCGGGCGCATGAAAGAGGAGCGCGGCGACAACGACAATCTGCGCGTGCGCCGCTATGTCGCGAAATACACGATCAACCCCGCCATCTCCCATGGCGTGTCGCGCCACATCGGCTCGATCGAGGAGGGCAAGATCGCCGATCTCGTCGTATGGTCGCCCGCCTTTTTCGGCGTGAAGCCTGATTGCGTGGTGAAGGGCGGCATGATCGCGGCGGCCCCCATGGGCGACCCCAACGCCTCCATTCCCACGCCGCAGCCGGTGCATTACCGCCCCATGTTCGGCGCCTATGGAAAGGCTGTCGCGGCGACCTCGCTCACCTTCGTATCGCAGGGAGCGATCGACGCCGGGCTCGCCGGACGGCTCGGCCTCGCCAAGCGCCTTGTCGCGGTGGAGAACGTGCGCTCGGGCCTGTCCAAGAAGGACATGATCCACAATTCCGCCACGCCCAAGGTGGAGGTGGATCCTGAGACCTATGTGGTGAAGGCCGATGGGGAGGTGCTTGTGTGCGAGCCCGCCACGGTTCTGCCCATGGCGCAGCGCTATTTCATGTATTGAGCGGGGCCGCGCGCGCTTTCGCGCCGAAAACGCGTGCAAAGCGGCCCGCTTGGCTTTATCGCAGCGGCGGACCAATCGAGGGAGCGACCATGATCCGCGCGAATTTCATCTCCACCAAGGGCGCATGGCGGGCCACGCCGGCCGACACGATCGTGCTCGATTATGAGGGCCGCCACCGGCGCCGCGTCGCCATGAAGGCCACGCGGGGAACGGAATTCCTGCTCGACCTTCCCGAAGCGGTGGCGTTGCGCGGCGGCGATGCGCTGGTGCTGGAGGATGGACGGCTGATCGAGATCGTCGCGGCGCCCGAGGAGCTCGCGGAAGTGCGCTGCGCGGACCCGCGCCAGCTCGCCCGCGTCGCCTATCACGTGGGAAACCGTCACGCGCCGGCGGAGATTCTCGCCAACAGGCTGCGCATGCGCCGCGATCACGTGCTCGAGGACATGGTGCGCGGACTGGGCGCCAAGGTCAGCCATATCGAAGCGCCGTTCGAGCCCGACACAGGGGCCTATGAGGCGCCGGAGGCCGCGCACGACCACGCGCATCACGGTCATTCGCACCACGATCACGCGCACCACGATCATGCGCACGACGAGTCCTGCGGCTGCGACCATGAGCACGGCGCGCATGCGCATGGTCACGACCACAAGCACGATCACAAGCATGATCACGGGCACGATCACGGGCACGATCACGGCCACAAGCATGATCATGCCCACGGCCACGGCCACAAACATGGGTGAAGCCCCCCTCGCGCTGTTCGCCTGGCTCTCGCCGTCCTATCCCGTGGGCGCTTTCGCCTATTCGCACGGGCTCGAATGGGCGGTTGAGTCAGGCGACGTGCGCGATGGGGAGACGCTGAGCGACTGGCTCGAGTCGCTGCTGCTCAACGGCTCCGGCCGCAATGACGCGCTCATCTTCGCCGCCGCCTTTCACGCCGGCGCGCGCGGCGGCTGGGGCGAGCTTGGCGAGGTCGCTGAATTGTCCGCCGCGCTTGCGCCTTCGCGGGAGCGGCGGCTTGAAAGCCTGCAACAGGGGGCGGCCTTTCTCGACGCCACGCTCGCCGCCTGGCCCTGCGCGCGGTTGACGCAGGCCGCCGCCGCGATCGGCGCGCACACGTCCTATCCCGTTTGCTTCGCCGCCGCAGTCGCCGCCCACGGCCTCGCGCTGCGGCCGGCGCTGGATGGTTTCATCGCCGCCTTCGCCGCCAATCTCGTCTCCGCTGCGGTGCGGCTTAGCGTCGTCGGCCAGACGCAGGGGCAGGGGATCGTCGCGCGTCTTGCGCCGCTCGCCGCGCGTCTGGCGCAAGAGTGCGAAAGCGGCGATCTCGACGCGCTCGGAGGATGCGCCTTTCGCGCCGATCTCGCTTCCCTGCGTCACGAGACGCAATATTCAAGGCTGTTTCGATCATGAGCAAGAATGGACCTTTGCGCGTTGGCGTGGGCGGGCCCGTGGGCGCGGGAAAGACCGCGTTGATGGAGGCCCTGTGCAAGCGCTTCCGCGACGTCTACGACATCTGCGCCATCACCAATGATATCTTCACCAAGGAGGATGCGCGCATCCTCACCGAGGCGGGCGCCTTGCCGCAGGAGCGCATCATGGGCGTGGAGACGGGCGGTTGCCCGCACACCGCCATCCGCGAGGATTGCTCGATCAATCTGCATGCGGTGGCGGAGATGCGGCGCAAGTTTCCTGCGCTCGACCTCATTCTCATTGAATCGGGCGGCGACAATCTTGCGGCCACGTTCAGCCCGGAACTCGCCGACATCACGATCTATGTGATCGACGTCGCCCAGGGCGAAAAGATCCCCCGCAAGGGCGGCCCGGGCGTCACGCGCTCTGATCTTCTTGTCATCAACAAGATCGACCTCGCGCCCATGGTTGGGGCCAATCTGTCGGTCATGGAGTCCGACGCCAGGCGCCAGCGCGGCGAGCGTCCCTTCGTCTTCTCCAACATGCGCGAGGGCGTGGGGCTGGACGTCATCGCCTCTTTCATCGAGCGCAGCGGCGGCTTGAACGCCTGAGCCTTGCGGCGTAAGCTCAACCGCCGGAGCCGGTGAACGAAAGCTCCGCATTTCGCGTTTCAAGGTCTGCGTCCGCGCCTCAAGGGAGAGCTGGAGGGAGACTTGCCGCGCCTCGTCACATGGAACGTGCATCGCTGCGTGGGGCGGGACGGCAAATGCGCGCCTGAACGCATCGCCCGCATTCTTGGCGAACTCAACGCCGACATCATCGCCCTGCAGGAGCTGGACATCCGCCGTTCGCGCACAGGCCGCGTGGATCAGGCGCATGTGATCGCGCATACGCTCGGCATGACGCATCACTTCCATCCCGCCTATCGGGTCATGGAGGAGGCTTATGGCGACGCCATTCTCACCGCGCGTCCCTCGCGCATGGTGAAGGGCGGGGCCTTGCCCGGCGTCGGGCCGCTTGCTGGGCTTGAGCCGCGCGGCGCGGTCTGGGCCGCAGTGCATGTGGGCGGCGTGGAAGTGAACGTCGTCAACACGCATCTGGGCTTGCGCGGCCATGAGCGGCTCGTTCAGGTGGAGGCGCTGCTGGGGCCCGACTGGATCGGCGGTCCCGCCTGTCGCGAGCCGGTGATGCTTGTGGGCGATTTCAACGCCATTCCACGTTCGCGCGTCTATGCGCGCCTGTCCGCCGCGCTGCGCGATGCGCAGCGCCACGGCCATCGCCTCAAGCCGCAGGCGACCTTTCCCGCCCGCCTGCCTTTCCTGCGGCTTGATCATGTGTTCGTGAGTCGGGGCGTAGACGTGTCGCGCGCTGAAACGCTTCGCACGCCCGAAGCGCGCATCGCCTCCGATCATCTGGCGCTGGTGGTGGATTTCACTTTGCGTCCCGCCGCTTTGCGTCAGGTTCCCACGAACAGCGTCGCCGTGGCGTGACGAATCGAGGGGGCGCGCCCGGCGGCGCTCATGCCTGCGTCCATTCCAGCATGATCGTGGCGAGCGGCGGGCAGAGAAGTTCTATGGAGCAGGGAAAGCCATGGCTCTGCGCGTTTTGCGTGTGCAGTCCTTCGCTGTTTCCAAGTCCCGAACCGCCATAGGCGGGCGAATCCGTGTTGATGATCTCGCGCCAGAATCCCGCGCGCGGCGCGCCGATCCGGTAGCCGTAGCGCGGCACGGGCGTGAAATTGCTGACGACGATGACGATGGCCTCCCGCGCTTTGTCGAACCGCGCGAAGACGGTTACGCAATTATCGTGATCGTCGCCAACGATCCAGCGAAACCCATCCGCTTCGCAATCGCGCTCATGCAGGGCTGGGCTTGCGCGATAGGCGCGGTTGAGATCGCGCACCAGCGTTTGCACGCCCTTATGGAACGGATCTTCGAGCAAATGCCAGTCGAGGCTTGAATCATGGCTCCATTCGTTCTCCTGCGCGAATTCGCCGCCCATGAACAGGAGCTTCTTGCCTGGGTGGCCCCACATGAAGCCGAAATAGGCGCGCAGATTCGCAAAGCGCCGCCACCTGTCGCCGGGCATGCGCCCGATCAGGCTGCGCTTGCCGTGCACCACTTCGTCATGGCTGAGCGGCAGGATGAAGTTCTCTGAGAAGGCGTAGAGCAGGCCGAACGTCAGGTCCTGATGGTGATGGCGACGATGCACGGGATCGCGCGACATATAGCGCAGCGTGTCGTGCATCCAGCCCATGTTCCATTTAAAGCCGAAGCCCAGTCCGCCGGCCCATGTGGGGCGTGAAACGCCCGGCCAGGCGGTGGATTCCTCAGCCACCGTCACGGCGCCGGGGCAGGCGGCGTAAGCCGTCTCGTTCGCGCGGCGCAAAAAAGCGATGGCCTCGAGGTTTTCGTTGCCGCCATGACGATTGGGAATCCATTCGCCCG
>CAZYBF010000007.1:0-50016 GCA_964645525.1 uncultured Beijerinckia sp. | reverse complement strand
GGAGGCGACCGCGTCCACGCGCAGCCCGTCGAGCCCATAGCGCTCAAGCCAGAAGCGCGCGTTTGCGACCAGAAACGCCTCTGCTTCGCGCCGGCCGAAATTATAGATGAGCGTGCCCCAGTCCTGATGGAAGCCCTGCCGCGGATCGGCGTGCTCGTAGAGATGCGTGCCGTCGAAAGCGGCGAGTCCATGCGCGTCATTGGGAAAATGCGCGGGCACCCAGTCGAGGAGAACGCCGAGGCCGAGCGCATGCGCGGCTTCGACGAAATGCGCGAAATCCTCCGGCGGGCCGAAGCGGCTTGTGGGCGCATAAAGAGAAATGGGCTGGTATCCCCACGAGCCGTCGAAAGGAAACTCCGTGATCGGCAGAAGCTCGATATGGGTGAATCCCATGTCGGCGACATAGGGCAGGAGGCGCTGCGCCATCTCGCGCCAGGTGAGCGAGCGTCCGCCCTCTTCGGGCACGCGCGCCCAGGAGCCCACATGACATTCATAGATGGAGATCGCCTGTTCGCGCGGCGCAGGCGCCTTGTCGCCGCGCTGGTTGAGCGGCGAGCATGAGGGCGCCGGCAGGCCGTGCACGACGGACGCCGTGGCGGGCGGGCGCTCGGCGCGAAAGGCGAAGGGATCGGCCTTCAGCGGACGCAGCGCGCCGTCGGGCCCTGCGATTTCGAACTTGTAGAGCGCGCCCGCGCGCACGCCGGGGACGAACAATTCCCACACGCCATACGCATGGCGCAGGCGCATCGCGTGGACGCGTCCGTCCCAGTGGTTGAAATCGCCCACCACGCTCACCCGCATGGCGTTTGGCGCCCAGACGGCGAACAGAACGCCCTGCGCATCGCCTACCATGCGCGGATGGGCGCCCAGCGCCTCGTAAGGCTGCAGCGGACCCTCGCCGCGCACGGCTGACAATTCTTCATCCCGCAGGATGACGCCGAAGGAATAGGGATCGCGCAGCCGTCGCGCGCCGTCTCCCTCATCGATCTCGAGTTCGTAATGGGGGCGCTGCGCGCACTCCAGCCGCAGGAGCCAGAGGCCCGCCTCGTGGACCCGCCGCAATTCGCCAAGCGGAGCGCCGCCTGCCGCCTCGTGCGCGCTCACGCTGCGCGCATGGGGCGCGAGCGCGCGAATCTCCCATACGCCGGGCGCGACTTCATGCGGCCCGAGCGCGCCGAACGGATCGCGGCGCCAGCGCTCCATCACGGCGTGGGGAGATTCTGCCTGTGCTTCGTTCATGCGCGCGGGCCCATGCTGTCGAGGATCTGGAGAACGCCACGCGCCGGAAGGCCGATCCACTGCGGCCGGAACTCGGCCTCATAATGGATCTCATACAACGCCTTCGCCAAAAGCTTAAGCCCAAGCAGCCGCTCCTGCGTAAGCGCGTCGCCCGCCAGCGCCGGCGCGCCTGCCGCTTGCGCCTCGTAAGCCTGCCGAAAAGCGCGGTTCGCGAGAGCGGCGCCGGCCTCGCCCAGCGCATGGGCGCGCGCCGGATCGGTGAGCAGCCGGGCCTCGATGCCCTGGATCGCGAATTCCGCCGCGTAGGCGATGGAGCGCATGAGCCCGGCGACGTCGCGCAGCGGCGTGTCCTTCGCGAAACGGGCGGCGGGCGGGCGCGCTGGTTCGCCCTCGAAATCCACGATCCGCAGATCGCGCTGGACGATGAGGATCTGCCTGAGATGGTAGTCGCCATGCACCCTGATCTTCATCGCGCGCCCGGGCGGTTGCGTCAGATGGGCGATGAGGGCCTCCGTCTCCTCGCGCCGCGCGAGCAGGCTGGCGGCGAGCTCCATCGTCGCTGCGGGCGCGTCGCGCAGGCGCGCGAGCGCCGCGAAGGCCCTGCGCGCATCCTCGCGCGCCTCTTGCGCCATATGCGCCATGTCTTGCGCGTCAAGCTCCTCGCGCATGAAGGCGGGATCGTCGGTGGGGGTCGCGAACGCGCGGTGCATGTCTGCCGTGCGCGCGCCGACGCTGGCGGCGAGCGGAATGAGGTCGGCGAAGGCTTCCGCAAGGTCAGGCTCGCGGTCCTCGGGCGCTGTCAGCAGGGATTCGAAGGCGCGGCGGAACATGTCCACGCAGCGCGTCCATGCGTCGCCCTGATTGCGCACGAAGCGTTGCATGATGGCGAGCGGCGTGCGCACGCCCGTGGAATCCTCATGCACCATGGCGCCAAAAAAGGCGGGAATAGCCTCGAAGCCCGCCTTCGTGAGAAAGCGCGCGCATTCCACCTCCGGATTGCCGCCGCGCCACAGCCGCCGATAGATCTTGATGACCGCGTCCTCGCCGAGAACGAGCGTCGAATTGCTTTGATCCGAGTCGAGCCGTTTGCTTTCGAGCTCCCCGAGGCCGCGCGGCGCATCAGGCTCCGCGAAACACAAAACGCGCCCTCCGTCCGGGCAGGGATATTCGCGGCCTTCAAGCATGGCGCGCGCGATCACGCCGCCGAAAGCCGCATCCGCCTCCGCGTCATAGACAAGGCCCATGCGCGAGCCCCGACGCACGCGGGCGACCGCCCAGGCCTGCGCGCCGTCCTCATCGAATTCCTCGTCGATGGCGAGCGGCGCGAAATAGGCCTGCGCCTCAGACCCGCGCAGCGACACGTCGAGTCGCGCGAGCAGATAAGAGCGCGCGCGTTGCGCAGAAGGCAGATGCGCGAGCTTTTGCGCCCGCACGGACTGAATGCGCGCGCTCTTGGCCGCATACCAGCGGCGCGCGCGCAAATAGCGCGGCGCGACGTTCTGTTCGAAGGCGTGCGCCTCGCGCCCCGTCAGCAGGTCCCCTGCGGCCCCGGTGAGCACAAGGGTGAACAATTCCGTCTCCGGCGACGGGCCAAACCTCTCCGTCGCAGGACGCGAGGCGTCGAGCGATAGCCAGAGAAAGCCATAGCTCGGCAAGGTGAGCATGTAGGGGAGGGCCCCGATGGGCGGGAAGCGCGAGCCGCCAGAAAGCTCCACCGGCGCTGCGCCGGCGAAATCGCTCAGGTCGAGCTCGGCGGCTTGCGCGGCCCCCGAGACATTCGCCACGCACAGAATACGTTCATTCTCGAATTCGCGGACATAGGCGAGAATCTTGCGGTTGTCTGGATAGAGAAAGCGCAGGCTTCCCCGCCCGAACGCCTGATAATTGCGGCGCACGGCGATCATTCGCCGCATCCAGTTCAGCAGGCTCGCAGGGCTTGCGAGCTGCGCCTCCACGTTCACGCTGGAAAAGCCGTAAACCGCATCCTGAATGGCGGGCAGGAACAGCCGCGCGGGATCGGCGCGACTGAAGCCCGCGTTGCGGTCGGGCGACCATTGCATGGGCGTGCGCACGCCGTCGCGATCGCCCAGATAAATATTGTCGCCCATGCCGATCTCGTCGCCGTAATAGACGACCGGGGTTCCCGGCATAGAGAACAAAAGGAAGTTGAGAAGCTCGATCTTGCGCCTGTCGTTGCCCAAAAGCGGCGCGAGTCGGCGGCGTATGCCCAGATTGATGCGCGCTCGGTTATCGCTTGCGTAATAGGACCACAGGTAATCGCGCTCCCTGTCCGTCACCATCTCCAGCGTCAGCTCATCGTGATTGCGCAGAAAGATCGCCCATTGCGCGCCTTTGGGTATCTCGGGCGTCTGGCGCATGATGTCGGTGATCGGGTGACGATCCTCCATCGCAAGCGCCATATACATGCGCGGCATAAGCGGAAAGTGAAACGCCATGTGGCATTCATCGCCTGCGCCGAAATAGGCGGCGGTCTCTTCAGGCCATTGGTTAGCCTCCGCTAAAAGCATGCGGTCTGCGTAATCCCGGTCGAGCGTCGCGCGGATGCGGCGAATGACGGCGTGCGTCTCCGGCAGGTTCTCGCAATTGGTCCCGTCGCGTTCGATGAGATAGGGAATGGCGTCGAGGCGCAGGCCGTCCACGCCCATGTCCAGCCAGTGGCGCATGGTGTCGAGAACAGCCTCCAGCACGCGCGGATTATCGAAATTCAGGTCCGGCTGATGGCTGTAAAAGCGATGCCAGAAATAGGCTTTCGCCACGGGATCCCACGTCCAGTTCGCGCTCTCCGCATCGAGGAATATGATGCGCGCGCCCTCATACATCTTGTCGGTCTGGGACCAGACATAGAAATCGCGCAGCGGCGAATTTGGCCTTGCCTGACGCGCCCGCTGGAACCACGGGTGCTGGTCGGACGTGTGATTGATGACAAGCTCGGTGATGACGCGGATTCCCCGCGCATGCGCCTCACGCACGAGGCGGCGAAAATCGCGCATATTCCCATAGGCGGGGTTCACGCCGCGGTAATCGGCGATATCGTATCCGTCGTCACGCAGCGGTGAAGGATAAAAGGGCATTATCCAGATCGCATTCGCGCCCAGCTCGCGCAGGTAATCGAGCTTTCTCGTGACGCCTGCGAAATCGCCTACGCCGTCGTTGTTTGAATCGAAGAACGACTTCACATGCAGCTGATAGATGATGGCGTCGCGATACCAGCTCGCGTTTGTGCGATCGATCATCCTGCGCGCCCTCCCGCGTCTGAGCTGGCCGGGCGAATGAGGCGCCAGACGATCGCCGGATTGTGGTGTGGTTCGAGCGCGATGTGATGGACTTTGCCGTACAGCGTGAAGCGACCTCCGAACAAAAGGTCCTCCGCCTCAATGTATGCGTGATCGGACAGGCCGAACTCCCACAAAGGCGCCTCATAGGCGCATTCCTGCCGGCGATGGGGATCGAGATTGACCATCACGAAAATCGCCTCGGATCGATCCGGCGCGAGCTTCGCATAGGCGAGCACGTTATCATTCCAGGCGTTCACGAAGGTGAGCGGGCTGAGCGCCTGCAGGGCCGGATGCGCTTTGCGTATCTCGTTCAGGCGACGGATGTGCGCAGCGATGCTTTCGGCTGCGGCGAAATCGCGCGCTTTGATCTCGTATTTCTCCGAGTCGAGATATTCCTCCCGGCCGGGCAGTGGGCGCGCCTCGCACAATTCGAACCCGCTGTAGAGGCCCCAATTGGGCGACAAGGTGGCCGCCAGCGTCGCGCGGACGATGAAGCCGGGTCGCCCGCTCGTCTGCAGATAGAAAGGATTGATGTCAGGCGTGTTCACAAAAAAATTGGGACGATAATAAGCGCTCATCGCCCCGCAGAGCTCCTGCAAATAGGCGATGATCTCGCTCTTGGCGTTGCGCCATGTGAAATAGGTGTAACTCTGCTGAAAGCCGATCTTCGCCAGCCTCTTCATCATTTTCGGCCGCGTGAACGCCTCGGAGAGGAAGATGACGTCGGGATGCGCTTGGTTGATCTGCGCGATCAGCCAGCGCCAGAAGGCAAGAGGCTTGGTGTGCGGATTGTCGACCCTGAAAATGCGCACGCCCTGCGCGATCCAGAACAAGAGCACGTCACGCCATGCGAGCCAGGCGCCCGGGCAGGCGGAGCCATCGAAACGCACATTGACGATATCCTCGTATTTCTTTGGCGGGTTCTCTGCGAAGCGTAGCCCGCCGTCTGGCCGCCAAAAGAACCAGTCGGGATGTTCGCGGATCCATGGATGGTCAGGCGAGCATTGAACCGCAAAGTCGAGCGCGATTTCGAGGCCGCGCGCATGCGCCTGCGTTATGAGCGTGCGAAAATCCTCGAGCGAGCCGAGTTCTGGATGCAGCGCGTCATGCCCGCCGGTCTCGTCGCCGATGGCGTAGACGCTGCCTGGATCATCCGGCCCGGCGACCAGCGCATTGTTGCGCCCCTTGCGATGCGTGCGTCCGATGGGATGGATGGGCGGGAAGTATAAAACGTCGAAACCCAGATCGCGCACATAGTCGAGCCGGGCGATCACGTCCCGCAGGGTTCCGTGACGGCGGGCATCGTTGGCTGCGGAACGCGGAAACATTTCATACCAGGCGGAGAAACCGGCGGCGCGGCGGTCCACCCGCAGCGGAAAGTCCGGCGACCGCGACCATCCCTCGCGCGGTCCATGGGCGCGCATGCGCGCGCGCGCGTCTTCGCTCAGCAGCAGAGCGAGCGTTTCCTCTAATCGCTCGCCAAAGGCGCTTGCGCGCGCGTGCAGGTGGCGGGTCTCCTCGCATGCGCCTTGCGCAAGCAGGCGCAGGCCTTCGACGATCTCCACCTCCACGTTCTGGCGGGCTGCGATCTTCTTCTCCACATCCGCCGCCCATGAGGCGAATGGATCGAGCCAGGCTTCGATCCAGAAGACATAGGCGCCGATTCCGGAAGGCGTGAAGGCGGCGCGCCAGCGGTCGTTCTCCACATGGCGCATGGGCCCCCGCTGCGGGCGCAGACCGTCGCTTGCGTCGCATTCATCAAGCGCGCGCCAGAGCAGGTCGGCGCGCACCACGTCGTGTCCGTCGCTGAACACGTCAGCCTGCACGATCACGCTCTCGCCCAAGAGCCGCTTGGCGGGCCATTGGCCGCAATCCACAGCGGGAGCGACGTCTTCGATCGCCACGCGGCCCTCAAGGCCGGGGGGGTCGTCGCGTGTCATGTTCGCCTTCATCGCTGCGCGGCCTTCAGCACGATGGCGGGCGGGCTGGCCGCTTCGCCATTCGCGTGAGGGAACGCGACCTCGCGCAGAAGGTTGCGCCATTGCGCATCGGCCATGGCCCAGCCGGGCGGCGGCGTGTGTGCGAAGGGGGCGAGGCGAATCGCGGCCAGCAGCGCCTCTGCGCCGTGGCTTCTGCGAAAGCCGATCCAGCCCTTTGGCGCGGCGAGGGGCTCGTAATCGCCGAAAGCGTAGAGATCGGGGCTTTGTTTGCGGTCGGCGAGAAGCGTGCGCACGAGCGCGAATTTACAAGCCTCGAACCCGCGCCCGCCCGTCTCCATCAGCCGCATGCGCCGCGCATAGTCCACGGGCCTGCGGTTGTCGGGATCGACGAGAGAGAAATCCGCGCCCTCGCAACCCTGATAAATGTCCGGAACGCCGGGTATGACGAGCTTCAGCGCCGTGCGCGCAAGCGAAACGCGATCGCCCGCGCGCGCCAGCGCGGGCAGCCGCAGGGCCAGCTCCTCAAGAAAGCCGTCATGCGCGCACAGCTGCTCGATCCAGCGACGCGCAGCGTCCTCATAGGCTGCGTTGGGCGCGCGCCAGGAGGTGCGCCGTTTTGATTCGCGCAGCGCCTTCCTCGCATAGGCCTGAAAGCGCGCAAGCGTGGTCGCGTCCGGCGCGGGCGGAGCGCCGCTGGCCCCATGCGCGGGCCATGCGCCAATGAAGGTCTGCAGGAGAAGGCTGCGGTCGTTCGCGTCCGGGCGCTCGGGCGCAGGCGCGGCGGCGAACAGGGCGCGCCATGTCTGCGGGTCGTGCGACAAGGCGGCGAGACGCGCGCGCACGTCTTCGCCGCGCTTGGCGTCGTGGGTCTGGGTCGCGAGAAGCCCGTGCGGCTGCGTGCGCGCGCGGAGTTCGGCATGGGCGTGAAACTCGTCCACGCTCAGTCCGAACGCGTCGGGCGCGCCCCCCACTTCGTTCAGCGCCACGAAGCGCGCGTCGCGATAGAACAGCGTGTCCTCAAGGCTTTTGGCCATCGTCGGTCCGCTCAATTGCTCGAACCGGCGCCGCAGGGCGCAGCTGGCCTCATCAGGCGCGGGGTCGAACAGCGTCGCCTCGATGAACGCGAGAGCGTCGCTCGCGCCGGTCTCGCGCGCTTGCGCGAGCGCAGCCCGCAGCAGGCCGGCGTCGCGCGCGCCCGGCGCGCCGCTTCCCAGATAGGTGCGGTAGACGGGCAGCGCGGCGATGAGGTCGCGCCAGCCGCGCATGGCCTCGCGCAGGTCGAGATCCTGCGCGCCCGCCGCCGTCTGCGCAGCGGCTGCGAGGGCTTGCAGCTCCGGCTGAAAAATCGCATCGAGCGTTTCGCCTTTTGTCGCGCGCAGGCGCTGCGCGAAGGGCCGTTCGTCCGCAGCGGTCGCGGCGCGCACGTCGTCGAACGCGGCCTCGTTCGCCTGCGCCACGAAGAGCGCGTCGAGCCGGGTCAGCGTCTCATAGCCTGTCGTTCCTGCGACAGGCCATGGCGGAAGCGGCTCGTCGCGGGCGAGGATTTTCTCCACGACCACATAGAAGCCCGGCCCCGCATGGGCTTGCAGGCGGTCGAGATAGCCGGCGGGATCCGCGAGCCCGTCGATATGGTCGATGCGAAAACCGGCGATGCGCCCCGCGCGCGCCAACGCCAGCGGCTTTTCGTGCACGCGCGCGAAAACCTCCGGTCTCTCCACCCGCAGCCCCGCGAGCGCGTTCACGTCGAAGAAACGGCGGTGGTTCAGTTGCGAATCGGCCAGCCGCCAATGGGCCAGCCGATAGGCCTGTCGCCCGAGAAGCCGCGCCATCTCCTGCGGGCGGCGCGCATCGGCGTTGAAGTCGGCGAGCGCGACGTCGAGCGCGCGGGCGCAGGCCTCAGCGCGCGCGGCGTCGGCGAGATGCGCTTTCGCGGCCTCTCCCAAGCCGTGTCGCTCATGCCCGCGCGCCCTTGCGGCGTCCCGCAGCAAAAGCAGCGCCGCGCGCAAGGCCGCGCACGCTTCGCCGGCATGCGTCCTTTGCGCTGCGGCCGCGCCGATCGCGCGCTCCACAAGGAAGGCGCAATCGAGCGGGTTAAGCGGATAAACCACCCGAGCGCGCCGCGCGCCAAAGCCGCCGCAGGCGCGATCGAAGACGAGCGTGAAATCGTTCTCGCGCAGCGCCTGGGCCAGCGGAACGTCGAGCGTGGCGGCGAGAAGTTTTCCTTGCGCGCCGGGCCGCTCCCAGTCCACGTCGAACGCGTCGGCGAGCGGCGAGGCGCGGCCCCATTCCAGAAGGCTGCGCCACCATGAACGGCCCTCGTCTGTCTCCAGCGAGGCGCTGACGTGGTTGGGCGCGATGTCGAGCAGGATTTTCAGTCCATGCGCTTGCAGCGCGTCGCTCATCGCCGCAAAACCGTCCTCGCCGCCGAGCGCAGGGCTGATCCGCGCAGGGTCTGTTGCGTCATAGCCATGCGCGGAGCCGCGCCCCGCCGCCATGATCGGCGACAGATAGACGTGGCTCACGCCCAATCGTTCGAGATATGGCGCGAGCCGCGCGACGTCGTGGAAGGCGAACTCCGGCCGCAGCTGCAGCCGATAGGTCGCGCGCGGGGGCGCGCAGGCGAGCGCGCCCGCAGCCTTGCGCAGGCCGCGGCCTTCCTGCGTCATGCAGGCGGCGGCGCGCGCGAGGGGGCCATCGTCGCGGGCCATGGCGTCGATCGAAAGCCCGAGCCTGCGACGCCAATTGGGGTGGCCCGTCTCGGGGCCGGGCAGGTTGGGCTGGCTCCATTCGCCTGCCAGATCGTCGGCCTGCGCGGCGCACAGCAAGGCGGGCGTGCGGGCGAGAAAGCGCAGCACGGCGTGGCGAAAGCCTTCGTCGTCCCTGCGCGCGGGGGTCAGCCCTTCGCGGGCGAGCGCGTTCTCCAGCGCCGCCGCCTCTCTCTCTCGCGCTTCGCCGCCGACGGGCGCGCCGGCGAAGCAATTGCGCAGCGCGACGTCGAGGCTGCGCCGCCAGCCGGCCAGCGTCGGCAGATCATGGGTCGACACGGCGGCGAGCGCGTCGCGCGGCCAACGATGGGGCGGCGTGAAGCCGCCTTCTGCGTCGCGCTCGAACAGCAAAAGCCGGTAGCTCAACAGGCCCGAGCGCATAATGGTGTCGGAGAAGCCTTTTGGCGCCGTGCCCAGATCTTCAGCGATGACCATGCAGCGCGCGCGCACGCTTTCGATGCGCAGGCAGGCGAGCAGCGCGGCGAAGGGATTGGCTATATAGGCGCCGTCGCGCGCGCTTGCGCCCTCGGGCACGAGATAGAGCCGTTCGAGCTGAAAAGCGTGGTCGATGCGGATCGCGCCCGCGCAGCGCATGTTCGCCGCCAGCAGCCGGCGGAACGGGCGCAGCCCGCTGTCCTCCAGCCGCAGCGGATCGAATGGCGGCAGGCCCCAGTTCTGTCCGGCGGGGCCGAGCAGATCAGGCGGGGCGCCGATCGACGCGTTGAGGAGATAATCATCGGGCTTGCGCCATATCTCCGAGCCTGCGCGGTCTGCGCCCACGGCGAGGTCGCGATAAAGGCCGATCTCCATGCCCGACTCGCGGGCCGCTCGCGCGGCCTGTTCAAGCTGCGAATCGGCGAGCCATTGCAGAAAGGCGTGAAAGCCTATGTCCTGCGCAAGATCGGCGCGCGCCTGTTCGCATGCCGGGGAGCCGGGATCCTGCAAGTCCGCGGGCCATTCGCCCCACCACATGCGCCCTTGCGCGCACATCGCCTCCGACAGGGCTTCAAACAGCGCGTGGTCGGCGAGCGCGCGGCCCCCGCGCGCGCAAAACGCCTCGAAGGCGCCGCGCTCCTCCTGCGCGCTGAAGCCCCGCCAGGCCTGATGGAGCAGCGGGCGCACGAGCCTCCATGCGGCCTCGTGGTCGATCAGCGGCCCTGCGCGCAGGCTTTGCGCCGTCTGCGCCGCCTGCGCGAGCAGCGTGGGGTCAAGCCCCGGCGCCCCGCGCGGATCGATGAACAGCGTCTCCAGCATCATGCGGTTGGAGGGCGAATAGGGAGAGTTCCTGCTGCGGTCGGCGGCGAACAGCGCATGCAGCGGCGACAGGCCGAGGAACGAAGCGCCGCACGCGCCCGCCGCCGCCGCCAGCGCGCCGATCTCGCGATAGCCGCCGATCGTCAGCGTCGCGTAATCATGCAGCGCATAGACCTGCGCGGCGACGCCCCAAGCGCGTTCCTGCGCCAGCTCGGCTGGCCTCCAGCAACGCGCAGGCGCGCTGACGATTGTGGCGCAGGCGCCGCCGATCTCGAGTCGATGATAGCCCATCGGCTGCGCGGGCAGCGTGAACGACGCGCGGCCGCGCGCGTCGCGCAGAGCAGGGCTGCGCCCGTCCGCCGTCTCGCCGTTCTCCCGCGTCAGGCGCCAGTCGATCCGCTCGTCCTTGGCGCCGCGAAGCGGAATGGGCGTCTCTTCGCCCGCCTGCGCGCAGATGAGCGCAGGCGCGATCCGCCGCCGGACGGCGGCGAGGCGACGATAGGAGCGCGGCGCGCCGGCGCCTGTCGCAAGGCCCATCGCCTCAAGCGTCATGCGGATCGCCTGCGCTGAGGTTTCGATCCGCTCGCCCGTGAAACTGTCGTAGCTTTCCGCAAGCCCTGCGAGGCGCGCGAGCGCGCGCTCCGCCGTGTCCAGCCCAGCGGTTGCGCGCCCGTCAGCGTTCATGCAGGCCTCCCCGTTTGCGCGGCGGCGCCGTCGCTTCGTGCTGGAACAGGGCGAGCGAGCGCGCTTCCAGAAGGAAGGCGCCGCCCGGGCGCAGCATATGGGGGCGCTCGCGCACCATGCCGGCGGGCAGGCGCGTGTCGAACACCTGCACGAAGCGCTCGGCGATGAAATCGCCGGCGAGATGGAAGCGCACGTCGTCGGGCGCGGCGTTGACCAGAAGCAGAAAACGCCGGCCGTCCTGCGCGTCGTTGCCGATTTGCATGCCGAGCGCGCGGCGCATTTCCTGCGTCCAGTCCGCGTCCGTCATCTCGCGTCCCTCGGGCGCGAGCCAGTATACGTCTTTGAGGCCGCTTTCAGGCAGGATCGCGCCGCTCAGAAAGGTTTTGCGGCGAAATGCGCCATAGCCCTGTCGCATGCGCACGAGCGCGCGCACGAAATCCAGCAGATGCGGATCGCGCGCGCGTCCCGCCTCCCAGTCCAGCCAGCTGATCGGATTGTCCTGCGCATAGGCGTTATTGTTGCCGCCCTGCGTGCGCGACAGCTCATCGCCCATCAGCAGCATGGGCGTGCCGATGGAGAGCAGGAGCGTGGCGAGCAGGTTGCGTTTCTGTCGTGCGCGCAGCGCATTCACCTGCGCGTCGCTTGTCGGCCCCTCCACGCCGCAATTCCAGGACAGATTATTCGCATGTCCGTCCTGATTGTTCTCGCCATTGGCCTCGTTATGGCGTTCGTTATAGCTTACGAGATCGTGCAGCGTGAAACCGTCGTGCGCGGTGACGAATTGCACGGAGGCCCACGGATGTCGGCGGCTCGGCTCATAGAGCTCGCGCGAGCCGGTGAGCACGCGGGCGAGTTCGGGCAAGCGATGGGGATCGCCGCGCCAGAAACTGCGGGTGACGTCGCGCCACTTATCGTTCCACTCGCTCCAGCCTACAGGAAAGCCGCCAACCTGATAGCCGCCTTCGCCCATGTCCCACGGTTCGGCGATGAGTTTCACCTGCGAGAGAACGGGATCTTGGGCCACCGCCTGCAGGAAACCGCTGCGCTGACTATAGGCGAATGGATCGCGCGCAAGCGCGGAGGCGAGATCGAAGCGGAAACCATCGACGTCATAGGCCTCCACCCAATGGCGCAGGCTGTCGAGGCACATCTGGAGCACGCGCGGATGGGAGAGATCGAGCGTATTGCCGGTCCCGGTCGAATCCCAAGTGGTGCGCGGCGTCTCCGCCGGCTGTTTGTAATAGACCGCGTTATCGACCCCGTGAAAGGACAGGGTCGGACCGAGTTGATTGCCCTCGGCCGTGTGGTTGTAGACCACGTCAAGGATGACTTCGATACCCGCCGCATGCAGCGTGGCCACGGCCGCGCGCAGGCCATGCGCGCCGCCCTCGCCGAAATAGCGCGGCTCGGGCGCGAAGAAGTTCAGCGTCGAATAGCCCCAGTAATTGCGCAGGCCCCTTTCCTGCAGGAAGCGGTCGTCGACGAAGGCGTGGATCGGCAGCAGCTCCACCGCAGTCACGCCCAGTTTCACAAGGTGGTCCACGATGGCGGGATGGCCGAGCGCTGCATATGTGCCCCGCACGCTCGCTGGCAGGTCGTGGCGCAATTCCGTGAAGCCCTTCACATGGGCCTCGTAGATGAGCGTGTCGCGCCAGTCGCGCCGTGTCGGGTTCTCCCGCCGCGCGCCATTGCATGTGACGGCGGGATCGACGACGATTCCCTTCGGGATCAAGAGCGCGCTGTCGCGCCGGTCCATGATCAGGTCGCCGCGGTGCGCGCCGAGACGATAGCCGAACACCGCGTCGTGCCAGCGCACGCGACCGAATAATTGGCGCGCGTAAGGGTCGACGAGAAGCTTGTTGGGATTGAAGCGGTGGCCGCGCTCGGGCTCATAGGGGCCATGCACGCGATAGCCGTAGAGCAGGCCCGGATAAACGCCCGTCAGATAGCCGTGCCAGACCTCGCCGGTGCGCCCGGGCAGGCGCACGCGCCGGGTCTCCTTGCGTCCGGTGGGGTCGAACAGACAAAGTTCAACCGCCGTGCCGTGGGCGCTGAACAATGCGAAATTAACGCCGCGCCCGTCCCATGTCGCGCCAAGCGGCGCGGGAAGGCCGTCGTCGATTCGCAGCATGCCTGGACTCCGGCGACAGAGGCGGCGGACGCGCAAGCCCGTGCGCGCGAAGCCCGCAAGCCTGCGTCTGCTTCAACGCGGACGCGGCGTTTTCGTTGCGCTTTCGTCGAAAGAGCGCAGGAGGCGCTTGTGGGACGCGGCGCGCTCCGGCTAAGGTCGGTCGTTCACGCGAGAAAGACGATGGCGAAGACACCGCAAACCCCTGCGCCAAACGCCCCCGGCGCCCGCCGCCCGCGCGCGGCGATCACCGATCAGGAAGCGTTGCAGTTCCATGCGCGCGGCCGGCCCGGCAAGATCGAGATCGTAGCCACGAAGCCGATGGCGACGCAGCGGGATTTGTCGCTCGCCTATTCGCCTGGCGTGGCCGTTCCCGTGAAGGCGATCGCCGCCGATCCCTCCACCGTCTTCGACTACACGACGCGGGGCAATCTCGTGGCCGTGATCTCCAACGGCACGGCGATTCTCGGCCTCGGCAATCTCGGCGCGCTCGCCTCGAAGCCCGTGATGGAGGGCAAGGCGGTCCTGTTCAAACGCTTCGCCGACATCGATTCCATCGACCTCGAGGTCGATACGGAGGACCCCGACAAATTCGTCGAGGCGGTGCGCTATCTCGGCCCCTCCTTCGGCGGCGTCAATCTCGAGGACATCCGCGCGCCGGAATGTTTCGTCATTGAGGAGCGCCTGCGCGAATTGATGGACATTCCCGTCTTTCATGACGATCAGCACGGCACCGCCATCATCGCCGCCGCTGGCATGCTCAACGCCATCAAGCTCACCGGCCGCGACATCCGCAAGACGAAGCTCGTCTGCAACGGCGCAGGCGCCGCCGGAATCGCCTGTCTCGACCTCATCAAGGCCATGGGCTTTTCGCAGGACAATGTGATCCTGTGCGACACCAAGGGCGTCGTCTACCGCGGCCGCACGGAGGGCATGAACCAGTGGAAGTCCGCCCATGCGGCGGCGACGGACAGGCGCACGCTGGCGCAAGCCATGGTGGGCGCCGATATTTTCTTCGGCCTGTCGGTGAAGGGCGCGCTCACGCCGGACATGGTCGCCTCCATGGCGCCTGATCCGATCATTTTCGCCATGGCGAATCCGGATCCCGAGATCACGCCCGAGGAGGCGCATGCGGTGCGCCCGGACGTCATCATGGCGACCGGGCGTTCGGATTATCCCAATCAGGTGAACAACGTTCTGGGCTTTCCCTACATCTTCCGCGGCGCGCTCGACGTGCGCGCGACCACGATCAACATGGAGATGAAGATCGCCGCCGCCCACGCGCTCGCCGCGCTCGCGCAGGAGGACGTGCCCGACGAGGTCGCCGCCGCCTATCAGGGCGCGCGTCCGCGCTTCGGGCGCGAATACATCATCCCCGCGCCTTTCGATCCACGCCTCATCAGCGTCATTCCGGCCGCGGTCGCGCAGGCCGCCATGGAGTCTGGCGTCGCGCGCAAGCCGATCGTCGACATGGGCGCTTATAAGGACGCGCTGTCGGCGCGGCGCGATCCGGTGGCGGGCGCGCTGCAACGGGTGGTGGAGCGCGTGCGCCGCTATCCCAAGCGCGTCGTCTTCGCCGAGGGCGAGGAGGAGCAGGTCATCCGCGCTGCGCTCGCCTTCGTCAATCAGGGGCTGGGAACGGCTGTTTTGGTGGGGCAAGAGGATCGCATCGCCCAGACCGCGGCTTTCGCCGGCCTCGACATCGCCGACAAGGCGATCGAGGTGCAGAACGCGCGCCTGTCGCATCGCAATACGGTCTATGCGCATCATCTCTATGAGCGCCTTCAGCGGCAGGGATTCCTGTTTCGCGACTGCGTGCGCCTCGTCAATCAGGACCGCAACCATTTCGCCGCCGCCATGGTGGCGGTGGGCGACGCGGACGCGATGGTGACAGGCGTCACCCGCAATTTCTCAAACGCGCTCGACGACGTGCGCCGCGTGATCGATCCGCGTCCCGGCCACCGGCTGATGGGCGTGTCGCTCGTGGTCGCGCGCGGGCGCACGGTGCTCGTCGCGGATACGGCGATCACCGAAATGCCGACCGCGGAGGAAATCGCGCAGATCGCGATCGAGGCGGCGGGCGTGGCGCGCCGTCTTGGCACCGAGCCGCGCGTGGCCCTGCTCGCCTTCGCCACATTCGGCCAGCCGCCGGGCGAACGCTCCGCCCGCGTGCAGGAGGCGGTGCGCATTCTCGACAAGATGCGCGTCGATTTCGAATATGACGGCGAGATGGCCGCAGACGTCGCGCTCAATCGCGAATTGATGAGCGCCTATCCGTTCTGCAGGCTCAAGGACACGGCGAACGTGCTGGTGATGCCGGCGTTCCACTCGGCGTCCATCTCCACGAAAATGCTGCAGGAGCTGGGCGGCGCCACGGTCATCGGCCCGCTCATCGTCGGCCTCGACAAGCCCGTGCAGATCATGCCGCTCGGCGCGCGCGACACGGACATCGTGAACATGGCCGCGCTCGCGGCCTTCAACATCGGCGGGTGAGGCGAGGGCGGGCGCGCCGGCCGCCCCGCGCTCAGATCGCGACTTGTACAGATGGCGACTTGTTCAGACAGCGACTTGCGCGCCGAGCTCCACCACCCGGTCGGAGGGGATGGAGAAGAAGTCGGTGGCGTTGGTCGACTGGCGCGAGAGGGCGATGAACAGCCGGTCCTGCCATTTCGGCATGCCCGAACTGGGCGAGGCTTTCAGCGTCCGTCGGCCGAGGAAGAATGACGTCGTCATGATGTCGAACTTCAGTCCCGCCTTGCGTAGCGAGGCGAGGGCTGCGGGCACGCGCGGGCTTTCCATGAAGCCGTAGTGCAGCGTCACGAGAATGAAGTCGTCGGAGAACTTGTCCGTCTCGCAGCGCGCGCTTTCGGGCACGCGCGGCATGTCCTCCGTGCGCACCGAAACGATGATGACGCGCTCGTGCAGCACTTTATTGTGCTTGAGATTATGCATGAGCGCTGCGGGTGCGACCTCCGGGTCGCTCGTCAGGAAGATCGCCGTGCCCGTGACCCGCGTGGGTTTGGATTTCTCCAGCATGCGGATCAGGTCGCGGGTGGGGATGGAGTCGCGGTGCGTCTTCTGTTCGAGGATCCGCGTGCCCCGGTTCCATGTCCACATGATCAGGACCATCGCCGCGCCGATCAGCACGGGCACATAGCCGCCGTCGAACAATTTGAGCAGGTTCGAGGAAAAGAAGGCGAGCTCGATGGCGAGGAAGCCGCTCACGAAAGCGGCCGATCCCCAGGCCGGCCAGCCCCACATGCGCCACACGATGAAGAACAGCAGGCAGGAATCCACCACCATGGAGGCGGTCACCGCGATGCCATAGGCGGAGGCGAGGCTGGAGGAGGAGCGGAACATCAGCACCAGCAGCAGCACGCCGATGAGCAGCAGCCGGTTCACGCGCGGCATGTAGATCTGCCCTTCCTGCGTGTCGGAGGTGTGCTGGATCTCGAGGCGCGGCAAGAGGCCGAGCTGGATCGCCTGCCGGGCGAGCGAATAGGCGCCGGTGATGGTCGCCTGGCTCGCGATCACCGTGGCGACCGTGGCGAGCACCACCAGCGGCAGCAGCGCCCAGTCCGGCGCCATCAGATAGAAGGGGTTCGACAGCGCGGCCGGATTGTCGAGGATCAGCGCGCCCTGTCCGAGATAGTTCAGCACGAGCGCCGGAAAGACGAAGAATATCCAGGCGGCCTGGATGGGCTTGCGGCCGAAATGGCCCATGTCGGCGTAAAGCGCCTCCGCCCCGGTGACCGCGAGAAAGACGCTGCCCATCACCACGAAGCTGATCAGGCCGTGGGAGAACAGGAAGTCGAGCGCATAGGCCGGGTTGAACGCGTTCAGGATTTCGGGCGCATCGCCGATATGCATCACCCCAAGGGCGGCGATGACGGCGAACCAGGCCAGCATGATCGGGCTGAACCATGTGGAGACGCGGCTTGTGCCGCCGCGCTGCACGGCGAACAAAGTGACGAGGATCGCCACCGTGATCATGATCACGTAAGGCTCGAACAGCGGCGTGACGAGCTTCAGGCCTTCGACCGCCGAGAGCACCGAGATCGCGGGCGTGATGATCGCGTCGCCGGTGAAAAGCGCCGCGCCTGCGATGCCCAGCGCGAAAATGATCGGGCTGCGCCGTCCGAACGCCTTTTGGGCGAGCGCCATCAGGGCAAGCGTGCCGCCTTCGCCGCGGTTGTCCGCGCGCAGGATGAAGACGACGTATTTCACCGTGACGACGACGAACAGCGCCCAGATCAGCATCGATACGACGCCGATCACCTCGCCCGGCGTCACCGCGCCGCCCTGCGCCGCATGGACGAGGGATTCGCGCAGCGCGTAGAGCGGGCTCGTGCCGATGTCGCCATAGACGACGCCCAGAGAGGCGAAGGCGAGCGCGACAAGGCCCGTCGGCCCCTTGGCGTGTGCGCCATGTCCGGGGGCGTCCTGAGAGCCCTTACGCGCGTCACGCGCGTCGGCGTCCGATTGGGAGGCTGGGTCCGTCAGCATGACAGGGCCTTAGGGAATCCTGTGGTCTCCAGCCCGCTGCGCGGACCCCTGCCGTCGGCCGGCCCGGCCGTCGCAGCGGACGGGCGTATAGCGCGTCTTTCGCCGCTCCACAACGCGCTCGTAGGATGAGGCGACGAAAGGGGCATGTTGCAGAGGGGCCCGGCCTGCGCCATCAAGCGCGCATGAACTTCCAGGCGCCCTTGCCCATTGACGAAATTCTGCCCGAGGTCAAAGCCGCCCTGGCCGCTGGACCGCGCGCCGTCCTGGTCGCCCCGCCCGGCGCGGGCAAGACCACCCGGGTTCCGCTCGCGCTCATGGACGAGGCCGCGCTGGCCGGCAGGCGCCTCATCCTGCTCGAGCCGCGCCGGCTGGCGGCCCGGGCCGCGGCGGAGCGCATGGCGGCCACGCTTGGCGAAAAGGTGGGCGAACGGGTGGGCCTGCGCGTGCGCATGGAGACGCGCGTGTCCGCCCGCACGCGCATCGAAGTCGTCACGGAGGGCGTGTTCGCGCGCATGATCCTTGACGATCCTTCGCTGGAAGGCGTCGGCGCCGTTCTCTTCGATGAGTTTCATGAGCGCTCCCTCGACGCGGATTTCGGCCTCGCGCTGGCGCTCGACGCGCAGGCGGGCCTGCGCGAGGATCTGCGGCTGCTCGTGATGTCCGCCACGCTCGACGGCGCGCGCGTGGCCGCGCTGCTCGAGGACGCCCCGGTGATCGAAAGCGAGGGGCGCGCCTTTCCCGTGACGACGGAATATCTGCCGCGCGATCCTGCGCAGGACATTGCGGAGGCGGTGACGCGTGCGGTCCTGCGCGCGCTGGAGCGCGAGGCGGGCTCCATTCTCGCCTTCCTGCCCGGTCAGGGCGAGATTTTGCGCGTGGCGGAGCGCTTGCGCGAGCGCCTGCGCGCGCCCGACGTGGATGTGGCGCCTTTGTTCGGCGCCATGGACCGCGCGGCGCAGGATCGCGCTGTGGCGCCGGCGCCGGAAGGGCGGCGCAAGATCGTGCTGGCGACGTCGATCGCGGAGACATCCATCACCATCGAGGGCGTGCGCGTGGTGGTGGATTGCGGCCTTGTGCGCACGCCCCGTTACGAGCCCGACGTCGGCGTGACGCGGCTTGAGACCGTGCGCGTCTCGCGCGCGGCGGCGGATCAGCGGCGCGGCCGCGCGGGCCGCACGCAGCCCGGCGTGTGCTACCGCCTGTGGGAGGAGGCCGCGACGGGCTCTCTGCCCGCTTTCGCCGCGCCCGAGATTCTCTCCGCCGACCTGTCCGGCCTCACGCTCGATTGCGCGGAATGGGGCGTGCGCGATCCCACGCGCCTGCGCTGGCTCGACGCCCCGCCGGCGCCTGCGCTCAGCGAGGCGCGCGCGCTGCTGCAAAGGCTGGGGGCGATCGACGACGACGGGGCGATCACGCCGCTCGGCCGGCGTCTGCGCGCGCTTCCCTTGCCGCCGCGCCTTGCGCGCATGGCGCTGGGCGCCGCCGAAAGCGGGCGCGGCGCGCTGGGCTGCGAACTCGCCGTCCTTCTCTCGGAACGGGGGCTCGGCGGCGACGATCCCGATCTTGTCGAACGGGTGCGTCGCCTGCGGGCGGATCGTTCGCCGCGCGCGCAGGCCGCCCGCGCCATGGCGCGCTCCTGGGCGCGTATGGCGGCGGCGGGCGAGCCGGCGGACTCCAGCGCGCAGGAGCTCGACGCCTGCGGGCGCCTGCTCGCGCTCGCCTGGCCCGACCGCATCGCGAAGGCGCGCGGCGCGCCGGGCGAATTTCTGATGGCGAATGGGCGCGCCGGCGCGCTCGAGCCGCATCTTGCGCTTGCGCGCGAGCCGTTTCTCGTCGTCGCCGATCTCGCGGGCCGGGCGGCGAGCGCGCGCATCCTCGCCGCTGCGCCGATTTCGCTCGAGGAGATCGAGGCCGTCGCCGGCGACGCTCTCGAGACGCGCGAGGAGATCGTTTTCGAACGCGCGGACGCCAGCGTGAAGGCGCGTCGCGCGCGCAGGCTTGGCGCGCTCGCCCTCGCCGTCCAGCCCTTGCCGGCGAAAGGGCCGGAGGCGGCCCGCGTTCTCGCGCGCGGGCTCGCAAGCCTCGGCCTGTCGCGGCTTCCCTGGACGAAGGCGCAGAAACAATGGCGCGACCGCGTGATGTTCCTGCGCCGCGCGGAAGGCGAGGCGGATTGGCCGGACGTGGGCGACGAGGCGCTTGCGCGAACGGTCGAGGACTGGCTCGCGCCGTTCATCGAGGGACGCGCCTCGCTCGCCGCCATCCAGCCTGACGATCTCGACGCGGCCCTGCGCGCGCTTTTGCCATGGGACATGCAGCGCCGGCTCGATGCGGAGGCGCCCACGCATTTCGAGGCGCCGACAGGCTCCAACATCGCGATCGATTATGAGAGCGATGGCGCGCCCGTCCTTGCGATCCGCGTGCAGGAATTGTACGGCCTGTCGCAGCACCCGTCGCTGGCGCGCGGGCGCGCGCCGCTCACGCTGCATCTTCTTTCGCCGGCCTATCGGCCGATCCAGATCACCCGCGACCTGCCGGGATTCTGGCGCGGCTCCTGGGCGGCGGTGAAGTCGGAGATGAAGGGGCGCTATCCCAAACACGTCTGGCCGGACGATCCCGCCGCCGCCGCGCCCACCACGCGCGCCAAGCCGAGGGGGAGTTGAGCCGCATGCAGCAAGAGGGGCGCCCCATGCGCATCCGCGACGCGCAGGAAGATGATTTCCCCGCCATTCAGGCGATCTACGCCCATCACGTGCTGCATGGGGCGGGTTCGTTCGAGGAGGAGCCGCCCGGCGTCGAGGCCATGCTCGCGCGTTTCGCGGCGGTGCGCGCGCGCGCCCTGCCATGGATCGTCGTGGAGGAGGGCGGCGCGATCCGCGGCTATGCCTACGCGCGGCCCTATCATGAGCGTTCAGCCTATCGCTTCACGCTCGAAAACTCCGTTTATGTCGCGCCAGACGCGGCGCGTCGCGGCTTTGGCCGGGCGCTGCTCGCCGAATTGCTCGCACGCTGCGCGGCGGGCGGCTATCGGCAGATGATCGCGATCATCGGCGACAGCGGCAATGCGGGCTCCATCGGCCTGCATTCCGCCATGGGCTTTCGCCACGCAGGCCTGCTGCGCGGCGTCGGCCTGAAGTTCGGCCGCACGCTCGATTCGGTGCTGATGCAGAAGGACCTGCAGGGCTGAACGGGCGCGTTCCGCAAACGTTCTTGCCTGCCGCTTCGGCATGAGCTAGGCTTTTCCCGATTTCAGGAGCAAATCTTTTCGGGGCGGCCATGGTCGTGCGGGTGGAGACGATCGCGTTCGAAGGCGTCGAGGCGCGCCCGGTGGACGTGCAGGTGCAGATTTCCAACGGCGCGGTCGCCTTCGCCGTGGTCGGGCTCGCCGACAAGGCGGTGGCGGAAAGCCGCGAGCGGGTGCGCGCGGCGCTCAACGCCTCCGGGCTCGCGCTGCCCGCCCGGCGCATCACCGTCAACCTCGCCCCCGCCGACATGCCCAAGGAGGGCAGCCATTACGACCTGCCGATCGCGCTCGGCGTGATGGCGGCGATCGGCGCCATTCCCTCGGACGCGCTGGCGGGTTTCACGGTTCTGGGCGAGCTCGCGCTCGACGGCGCGATCAGCGCGGTCGCCGGCGTCCTGCCTGCTGCGGTGAGCGCCAATGCGCGCGGCAACGGGCTCATCTGTCCCGCCGCCTGCGGGGCGGAGGCGGCCTGGGCTTCGGAGGAGATCGAAATCCTCGCGCCGCGCTCGCTCGTGCAGCTCGCCAATCATTTCCGCGGCGCGCAGGTGATGTCGCGTCCGGCGCCGGCTGTGCGCGCGCGCCTCCGGCCAGCCGGACCTGCGTGACATCAAGGGGCAGGAGAGCGCCAAGCGCGCGCTCGAAGTGGCGGCCGCGGGCGGCCACAACATGCTCATGTGCGGGCCGCCGGGCTCCGGCAAGTCCATGCTCGCCGCGCGCCTGCCCTCCATCCTGCCCGCGCTCTCGCCGCGCGAATTGCTGGAAGTGTCGATGATCCATTCCGTCGCCGGCGCGCTCGCGGGCGGCGAGCTGACGGATCGGCGGCCGTTCCGCGCGCCCCATCATTCCGCCTCCATGGCGGCGCTGGTGGGCGGCGGCGTCTCCGCGCGCCCGGGCGAGGCGTCGCTCGCCCATCACGGCGTGCTCTTTCTCGACGAATTGCCGGAGTTTCAGGCGCAGGCGCTCGACGCGCTGCGCCAGCCGCTCGAAACCGGGGAGGTGGCGATCGCGCGCGTGCGCCATCGCGTGGTCTATCCCGCGCGTTTCCAGCTTGTGGCGGCGATGAATCCCTGCCGCTGCGGCCATGCGGACGATCCCGGCTACGCCTGCAAGCGCATGCCCAACGAGCGGTGCGCGGCGGCCTATCAGGCGCGGGTGTCCGGTCCGCTGCTCGACCGTTTCGATCTCGCCATCGACGTGCCCGCGGTGAGCGCGTCCGATCTCATCCTGCCGCCGCCGACGGAGGGTTCGGCGGAAGTGGCCGCCCGCGTGGCGCAGGCGCGCGCGATTCAGGCGCGCCGTTTCGCCGACCTCGGCCTCCCCCATGTGGCCTGCAACGCCGCCGCCCCGCCAAACGTGCTGGAGGCGATCGCGCCGCTGGATTCCGGCGCCGCCGCGCTCCTGCGCGAGGCGAGCGAGCGCATGCGCCTCACCGCGCGCGGCTTTCATCGCGTGTTGAAGCTCGCGCGCACGCTGGCCGATCTCGCCGGCGCCGAAAATGTCTCGCGCGCGCATCTGGCGGAGGCGCTTGGCTATCGCGCGCGGGGCCTTGCGCAGGCGCAGGCGGCGTGAGGGCGATAGCCGCCGCGCCTGCGCGAGGCGGCGCAGGCGGCGCAGGCGGCGTGAGGGCGATGCGATGCATGGCGGCGGCGGCGATCCGCGCGCGCCCTAGCGCTGGATGATTCCGCTCTGCGCGAAGGCCGCGCGCGCCTCCGCCTGCGCGAGAAAATCCAGAAAGTCCGCGCCGCACGTGGTTTGCGCGCCCGCAGGCGTGAGGGCGGCGGCGTATGAGAGGATCATCTGCGCGCCTCGCGCGATCAGCCCGCCGTGTTTCACGTCAAGCGCCCCGACGATCTCCGTCGTCGGCCCAAAACCGATCGCCGCGCGCTGGCGATGCCGGCGCAGCCATTCGTTCAGATCCGCCGAGCGATCGAAGCGCAAAATCTTGTGCGCGATCTCCTCCGCCAGATCGAGCCGTTCGAACACGCTCGTCATGTGCAGGCCCGAGGGCGCGGTGGTGATGAGGACGGCTTGCGCCCGCCGCACCGCGTCCTTGAGGCCGGCGAGCGTGTCCACCTGCGGATCGGGCGCCTCGCTGGAGACGACCGCGCTGGTCGCCACGGCGCCCAGCCCAACGCTGCGCGGCTCGATCAGGCCGGCGCGCGTGAGCGCCTCGATCATATGGGCGGGCAGCAAAAGGGCGTCGGCCTCGAGCGCGCCCTTGCGCGCGCGCGCCTCGATGGCGTGCCCATGGTCCGTCTCGATGGCGAGCGCGCATCCTGTGCGCGCCGCAAAGGCGGGCGCGGCGGCGCGCAGGCCGCGCAGCGTCGAGCCGGCGGTCAGCGCGCGCAGGGCGAGGGCGGCGCTCAGCCCCAGACCTCCTGCGCCACCTCGACGACGAGGCGCAGCTTGTCCATCTGTTCGGCGACGGAGAGCTTGTTGCCGCGCTCGCCGCTGGCGAAGCCGCATTGCGGCGACAGGGCGAGGCGTTCGAGCGGGCAATGTTTCGCCGCCTCCTCGATGCGCCGCTTCAGCTCGTCCTTCGTCTCGAGCCGTCCCGATTTGGTGGTGACGAGGCCGAGCGTCACGACCTTGCCGGCGGGCACGTAGCGCAGGGGCGAAAAATCGCCGGCCCGATCGCTGTCGTATTCGAGGAAATAGGCGTCCACGTTGATCTCGTTGAACAGCGTGTCGGCGACCGGCTCATAGCCGCCTTCGGCCACCCATGCGCCCTCGAAATTGCCGCGGCACAGGTGAATGGCCTTCGTCATGTCGGCAGGCGCGCCCGCAAGCGCCGCATTGATGATGCGCGCGTAGGTTTGCGGCAGTTTGTCGGGATCCTCGCCGATGGCCTGCGCCTGCGCGCGCATGGCGGGATCGCACAGATAGGCGAAGTTCGTCTCGTCGATTTGCAGATAGCGGCAGCCGGCCTGCGCAAGATCGGCGATCTCCTCGGCGTAGACGCGCGAGAGGTCCGCGTAGAAATCCTCCATGCGCGGATAGGCCGTGCGGTCCACGCCGCCGCGCCCCGCGCGGAAGTGGAGAATGGAGGGCGAGGGGACCGTCTGCTTGGCCGTCTGCGTCGCGACCGATTTCAGGAACGCGAAATGATCGACGAAAATCTTGCGCGGCCGCGCGAGCTTGCCGACGATGTGAAAGGCTGAGAGCGGCCGTTCGATCTCTCCCTCCGCGGTGCGAAACGTGGCGCTCGCGCCGGTCTTCACCGAGGCGACGTTTTCGAAGGAGAGCAGAAAGTCCGCGTGCCAGAGCGTGCGGCGGAACTCGCCGTCGGTCACCGCCTTCAGCCCGAGGCTTTCCTGCATCGCGACAGCCTCGCGGATCGCCGCGTCTTCGAGCTTCGTGAGCTCGTCTTGCGACAATTCGCCCTTGCGGCGCCTTTCGCGCGCGGCCAGCAGGGCGGGCGGGCGCAGCAGGCTGCCCACATGATCGGCGCGGAAGGGCGGCGCGTCGCGGCGCATGGTCATGGACGTTCTCCCCGAATTTGTTTGCGGCGCGCAGATTGGGCGCGGCGCGCGGGGGCGTCAAGCCGGAGGCCGGGCTGGCCTCTGCGCCGCGCGTGTCATAAAAGCTGCGCATGTGCGTGGCTTCCTGCGGGCCGAACGGACGAGGGCCAGACGATGCGGCGATTCGACGAGAGCGGAGCGGCGGGAGGAGGGGCGGCGCCTGCCGACGGGCGCGCCATGGCCGCAGGGTTGTTCGCGCGTGGCGCGGGCCGGCGCGTGCGCGACCTTGGCGGCCTGCCGGAGACGATCGCGCGGCTGGGCGCGCTGGAAGTGAAATTCGCAGTCACCGCCAAGGAAATCCGCAAGGCGCAGAAATTGCGCTGGCGCGTGTTCTATGAAGAAGGCGGCGCCGTCGCGGACGCTTACGCAAGGCTGCGCAGGCGCGACATATGCCCGTTCGACAGGCTGTGCGACCATCTCATCGTGATCGATCACGATGCGCGCAGCCGGCTCGGCGCGCGCAAGTCGCGCGTGGTGGGATGCTATCGCCTGCTGCGCGGCGACGTCGCGCAGGCGAACGGCGGGTTCTACAGCGCGCAGGAGTTCGACCTCGCGCCTTTGCTCGCGCGCCATGCGGGCGCGCGCTTTCTGGAGCTGGGACGCTCCTGCGTGGCGAAGGATTATCGCGGCAAGCGCGTGATGGATCTGTTGTGGCGCGGCCTGTGGGCCTATGCGCGCCATCACCGCATCGACGTGATGATCGGCTGCGCCTCGCTCGCGGGAACGGACGTGGCGCGCCACGCGGCGGCGCTCGCCTTCCTGCGCGAACACGCCGCTGCGCCGCCGGACTGGCGCGTCGCCCCGCTTGCGCATCGTCGCGTCGATCCGCCGGCGAGCTTGCAAGAAAGTCTGCAAGAAGGCTTGCAAGCAAGTCTGCGATCCGTGGCGGCCGCGCAGGGCGCGCGGCGCGGGCTCGCCGCTTTGCCGCCGCTGGTGAAGGGCTATCTGCGGGTTGGCGCATGGTTCGGCGAGGGGGCGGTCGTCGATCGCCAGTTCGGCGTGACGGATGTGCTCGTCGTCCTGCCGGTCGCCAATATCGATCCGCGCTATCTGGAGCATTTCAGCGCGCCGGCGGCGCTCGCCGCCTGAGCTAGCGGCCCTCGCCCGCAGCAAGCATGGCGCGCAGGGCCTCGCGATAGGTCGGATAAGCCAGGCGCACGCCGAGCTTCTCCTTCATGGCGCGGTTTGAGACGCGCTTGCATTCGCTGTAGAAGCTGCGCGCCATCGGCGAAAGGGCGGCCTCCTCGAAAGGGATTTCCGGCGGCGGCGCCACGTCCAGCAATTGCGCGGCGAAGGTCACCACGTCCTGCGGCGGCGCGGGCTCGTCGTCGCTCACGTTCCACGCGGCGGATGGCCCCTCATAGGCGAAGGCGGCGTCGATGGCGCGCGCGATGTCCTCGATGTGGATGCGGTTGAACACCTGCCCCGGCTTGATGATCCGTTTCGCTGCGCCCGCTTTCAGATTGGCGAGGGCGTTCTGTCCGGGCCCATAAATGCCGGCGAGCCGCAGAACCTGCACGCGCGCGCCGCGCTTGCGCCCCAGCGCCAACCATTCCTCCTCCGCCGCCCGTCGCCACAGGCTGCGTGGATTGCCCGCGCGCAGCTCCGCGCTTTCGTCGATCCATGCGCCGCCGTGATCGCCATAGACGCCGACGGTGGAGAGATAGACGATGCGCGAAAGCGCCGGCGCTTCCTCCAGCGCGTCGCGCAGGCGCAAAAGAATGGGATCGCCCGCCTCTCCCGGCGGCGCGCTCACGAGCGCGTGGGTGCATCGCCTGAGGGCGGCGCGCAGGGGCGCGTCGTCGCCGTCCTCCTCCAGCGCATAGGCGTCGAATCCTTCCGCGCGCAGGCTGTCGCGCGTGTCGCGCCCGCGCACGCTCGCATGAATGCGCCCCCACGCCTGCGCGCGGCTGCGCGCGTAATGGCCGGCCGAATAGCCGGGGCCGAAGACGAACAATTCGCGCGCCTGCGTCATGTGTGCTCCTCGTCGCGCCCCGCCAGCCATTCCGCGCGCACGTCGGGGTCGTTTTCCTGCGGCAGGCGTTGCGCGCACAGGGCTTCGAAGTCCGGCGCGTCGAGCAATTGCGCCAGCGCCCATGCGGCCATGCCGCGCACGAAGGGGTGGGGATCGTCGAGCCGCGCGCGCGCGGCCGGGGCGAGGCGCGCGTCCCCGCTCGCGCCGATCGCCACGAGCACGTTGCGGATGAAACGCGCATGGCCGATGCGCTTGATCGGCCCCCCCGCGAACAGCGCGCGGAATCCCGCATCGTCGAGCGCGGCGAGGTCGGCAAGGCGCGGCGCGCGCAGGTCCTCACGCGCCTGCAGCTTCATCTCGCGCGCGGTCTGCGCGAATTTGTTCCAGGGGCAGGCGGCGAGGCAATCGTCGCATCCATAGATGCGCGCGCCCATGCCCTTGCGCAGCCCGCGCGGAATCTGCGTCTTGCTTTCGATGGTGAGATAGGAGACGCAGCGGCGCGCGTCGATCACGTATGGCGCGGTGAATGCGTTGGTCGGGCAGGCGTCGAGACAGGCGCGGCACGCGCCGCAATGGTCGGTCTCCGGCGCGTCGGGTTCGAGGTCGAGCGTGGTGAAGACGCTGCCGAGGAAAAGCCAGGAGCCGAATTCGCGCGAGACGAGATTGGTGTGCTTGCCCTGCCAGCCAAGGCCTGCGGCCTGCGCCAGCGGCTTCTCCATCACCGGCGCGGTGTCGACGAACACTTTCACGTCCGCTGCGCCGCCCTCCTTGACGATCCATTGCGCGAGGGTCTTGAGCTTCCCCTTGATCACGTCGTGGTAGTCGCGGTTGCGGGCGTAGACGGAGAGGATCGCGCGGTCGGCCTCGCGGGGCTCGTCCAGCGGGTTCGTCTGCGGGCCGTAATTCATCGCGAGCATGACGAGGCTGCGCACCTCGCCCCATAATGCGCGGGGGTCGGCGCGCCGGTCTGCGGTCTGCGCCATCCAGTCCATGTCGCCGTGCGCGCCGGCGGCGAGCCATGCGCGCAGGCGCTCGCCGGCTTCCGGCGCCGCGTCGGGCGCGGCGACGCGGCAGGCGTCGAAGCCGATCTCGCGGGCTTTCGCCGCGAGGCGCTGTTTGAAATCCGCGCTCAGAAGTCGAGGTCGGCGTAGGCCGGGGCTGGCGCGAGGCCCGGCAGGCGATCGTTCAGGATCGCGCGGAACGAGGGGCGCGACTTCATCCGCGTGTACCAGTCCTTGGCCGCCTCGTCCTCGCCCCATGGCGCGTCGCCCAGAAAATCCACGCAGGACAGATGCGCGGCGGCGGCGAGGTCGGCGTGGGTCATGCTGTCGCCCGCCAGCCACCGGCGCGTGGAGGCAAGGTAGCCGATATAGCGCAGGTGGTAACGCACATTATTGCGCGCCGCGCGCACGCTCGCCATGTCGGGCGGGCCGCCGCCGCCAAGCTCGCTGGGCATGTAGCGCTTGTAGACCTTCTCGTTCACGAGCGGGCCGGAGACTTCCTCGTAGAACTTGAGGTTGAACCAGTCGAACAGTCGGCGCGCCTCCACGCGCCCGGCCGGATCCTCCGGCAGCAGCCGGCGCGGGCCCAGCGCGAGGCCGCGCGTCTCGTCGAGATATTCGGCGATCACGCCGGCGCCCGGCACGATGAAGTCATTGCCTTCCACCAGAACGGGCAATTCGCCGGCGGGATTGGCGATGAGGAAATCGCGCCGGCGCTCATAGGGGCGCTCCTCGATCAGCTCGGGCTCGAGACCATATTCGGCCAGCAGCGCCCGCACGAAGCGGGAGCGGGGGCAAAGGGGATAATGAAACAAACTCGCCATGCTGCTGCGCGATCCGTGAAAAGGGCAGGCGGCACAAAAGCCCGCCGCCCGTTAACCTTTGGTTTACGCGCCGCCTCTTTTCGCCATCCGCGCGAAAAATGCGGGCGCCCTTGCGTCCGACCGTTTGCCGGCGTCGCGAAACCGCCTAGACGTAGGCGCGCGGCGAAGCGGCGCGCGAGGGATTAAGCATGATTCTGGACCTCATCAAGGCGATTGTGCTGGGAGCGGTGGAGGGGTTCACCGAATTCCTGCCTGTCTCGTCGACGGGACATCTGCTCCTGCTCGGCCATTTCCTGGGATTTGAGTCCAAGGGCAAGACGTTCGAGGTGCTCGTGCAGCTCGGCGCAATCCTCGCCATCGTCTCGGTCTATGCGCATAAGATCATCGCTTTGCTGACAGGCCTTCCGCGCGATCCTGCGGCGCGCCGTTTCGTGGCCGGCGTCCTGCTCGCCTTCCTGCCCGCGGCTTTCATCGGCGCCTTCGCCCATTCCTTCATCAAGTCGGTCCTGTTCGATCCGATGATCGTGTGCACCACGCTTGTCGCGGGCGGGCTTGTCCTGCTTGCGGTGGATGAGATGCAGTTCGAGACGAAATACGCGCAGGTCGAGGATTTCTCCCTGCCGATGTGTTTCAAGATCGGCCTCATCCAATGCGTGGCGATGGCGCCGGGCGTGTCGCGTTCGGGGGCGACCATCGTGGGCGCCATGGCGCTGGGCGCGGACAAGCGCGCGGCGGCCGAGTTCTCCTTCTGGCTCGCCATGCCGACCATGGCGGGCGCCTTCGCCTATGACCTCTACAAGAACCACAAGATCCTTGAGGCGAGCGATCTTGCGACGATCGGCGTGGGCTTTGCGGCCGCTTTCGTCGCGGCCCTCGTCGTGGTGCGCGGCTTTCTCGCCTTCGTCTCGCGGCGCGGCTTTCGGCCTTTCGCCTGGTGGCGCATCGCCGTGGGATCGATCGGCTTCGCGGGTCTTCTGCTGACGCGCTGAGCGTCTCAGATCCGCTTGTCGCCGGAGGCGCACAGGTCGGCGACGGGGCAGCGCTCGCACTCCGGCCGCAGCGCCTTGCACACATATCGTCCGTGCAGGATCAGCCAGTGGTGCGCGTGCAGGCGATAGGCTTTGGGCACGCGCTTTTCGAGTCCGGCCTCCACCTGTTCGGGCGTCTTGCCCGGCGCGATCCGCAATCGGTTCGACACGCGGAAGATATGCGTGTCGACCGCCATCGTCTCATGTCCGAACGCCATGTTGAGCACGACATTGGCCGTCTTGCGCCCGACGCCGGGCAGGGTGACGAGCGCGTCGCGATCCTGCGGAACCTCGCCGCCGAATCGTTCGATCAGCTGGCGCGACAGCTCCACCACGTTCTTCGCCTTGGTGCGAAAGAGGCCGATGGTCTTCACATAGTCGCGCACTTTCTCCTCGCCGAGGGCGAGCATTTTCTGCGGCGTGTCGGCGACTTTGAACAGCGGTCGCGTCGCCTTGTTCACGCCCGCGTCGGTTGCCTGCGCGGACAGGACGACGGCGACGAGCAGCGTGAACGGATTGACGTATTCCAGCTCGCCCTTGGGCTCCGGCTCCGCCTTTTGGAAGCGCGCGAAAATCTCCTCGATGACCTGCGGCCCGACCGCGCGGGCGACGCTCTTGCGCGCGCGCGCCGCCTGCACGGCGCGGGGAAGCGGCCGGGCGGATTTCGCAGGCTTCGCGGCCTCGGGCTTCGTCGCGGCCGGCTTCGGCGCCGCAGTCTTGGTCGCGGCCGGCTTTTTGGAGGCGGGCTTTCTGGAAATCGGCTTGGCCGGCGCCTTGGGGGCGCGACGCAGGGGCGCAGGGGCGGAGGGCTTTTTCGCAGGCATGGCGTGATTATAATGGCCGCGTCACAGGAGCGTCAGCGCCTTGTCCGAGCCAGATCCACTCAACGCACAGCTTTTCAGCGCGCGCCTGTCGCCGCACCGGTCGCTGAGCCAGGCGCATTTCCGCGTCCTGCTGATGGCGTTCTGCGCCTGCGCCTTCGTGTCGAGCCTGCCCTTCCTCATTCTGGGCGCCTGGCCGGTGGTGGGCTTCATGGGGCTCGACGTCGCGCTGTTCTATTGGGCCTTCCGCGCCAATTACCGCTCCGCGCGCGCCTATGAGGACGTGGTCGTGACGCCGCTCGCCTTGTCGGTCGCCAAGGTCTCGGAGGAGGGCGCGCGGCGCGAATGGTCCTGGCATCCCGCCTGGGTCCGGCTCGAGCGGCGCACGCACGAGGAATATGGGGTCGAGCGCCTGTCCCTCGTCTCGCGCGGATCGGCGCTCGAGATCGCGGGCTTTCTGGGGCCTGACGCCAAGGCCCTGTTCGCCGACAGGCTGGCCGGCGCGCTGGCGCAGGCCCGCAAGGGTCCCCGCTTCTCCTGATCGGTTTTCGGGTGGCTTCGGCGCGCGGGGCGGCGCATGCTCGCGCCATGAACGCCCCCGACCGCTCCCCCGCTCCCCACGCCGATTACGAGGTGGTGCGCCGCGCCATCGAGTTCATCGGCGAGAACCGGCGCGCCCAGCCGGCGCTGGAGGAGATCGCGGCCCATGTGGGCCTTGCGCCCGCGCGGCTGACGAGCCTGTTCCTGCGCTGGGCCGGCGTCACGCCGAAGGATTTGCTGCAGGCGTTCACGCTCGATCATGCGCGCAGGCTCCTGCGCGCGCGCGCCTCCGTGCTCGACGCCGCCCATGAGGTCGGCCTGTCGGGGCCGGGGCGGCTGCATGATCTGTTCGTGACCCATGAGGCGATGAGCCCCGGCGAGTTCAAGTCCGGCGGGGCGGGTCTCGAACTCGTCTATGGCTTCCATCCCTCGCCTTTTGGCGAGGCGCTCGCTGTGGCCGCGCCGCGCGGTCTCGCGGGCCTCGGCTTCTCGCCCGACGGGCAGGAGGGGGAGGGCGCGCGCGCCCGTGCGCTGGCGGACATGGCGCGCCGCTGGCCGGCGGCGCGGTTGCGCGAAGATCCATCCGTCACGGCGCCTTTCGTGGCGCGCGCCTTCGATCCCGCCCAATGGCGGGCGGACCGGCCGCTGCGCATCGTGCTCATCGGCGCCGGGTTCGAGACGCAGGTCTGGGAGCGGCTGCTGCATATTCCCATGGGCGGGGCGGCCACCTATGGCGAGCTGGCGCGCGATCTGGGCCGGCCTGGCGCGGCCCGCGCGGTGGGGGCCGCCGTCGGGCGCAATCCGCTCTCCTTCGTCGTGCCCTGCCACCGGGTCCTGGGCGCGGGAGGCGCGCTCACCGGCTATCACTGGGGGCTCACGCGCAAGCGCGCCATGCTGGGTTGGGAGGCCGCCCGTGCGGCCGCCGCGCAGGAAGCGGATTGAGCCCTAGGGCGTGAGCGCGCGCGCGGGGACGCGCTGTCCGGTCTGGCGCGCGCGGGCGGCGACCGCCTGCTCCTCGGCCTCGAATCCCGACGGATTGAGGCGCGCGCGCAGGGCGACCGCCCAGGCCTCGGTGATGCGCGAGGCGCAGAAGCCGTGGCGTTCCTCGCCCTCGTAATCCCCGCAGCGCTCCGCGCGCTTGGAGGAGAAGCCCGCCTGTTCGGCGGCGATCACGCGCACCTTGTCCCGGTCCTTGCCGGCGGCGGCGACGAGGGCGCGGTAATTGGCCTGCGCGTTGCGCTCGGCCGCGCCGCGCGCGCGTTCGATCTGGGCGATCTCCGCCTCTCCGATCCGCGCGCCCTGCGGCCCCCACACGCCCGCCACGGCCGCCTTGCAATCGGCCGCCTTGAATTCGCACACGCCCGCCAGAGGCGAGCTCGCATAGGCGCCCGCGAGGCTCGCCTGCGCCGCTCCTGACAAGACGTCGAGGGTGAACGGGCAGACGGCGATCGCCGCCTCGTAGCGCCGCAGGCCCTCATGCCGGCGCTGGGGCTTGAGCCGGAACGGCCCCTCCGTGAACTCCACCTCGCAGGTTTCGCCCCGCCGCGACATGCGTTCGCCGGCGAGCTTGAGATGGGTGATGACGATCTCCTGTCCGCGCCGTTCCAGCCGCATGCGGCCCTGCGCGCCGTTCAGAAACAGATCGCGGCCCAGCAGGCCCGCCTCCTCGGGGGCCCGCACCGCGACGCCCTGCTCTTGCGCCGGGGCGGCGGGGGCGGGGGCCGCGGCGCCGGGCAATTGCATCTGCGCATGGGCCGCGCCCGTGGGGGCGCAGGCCAGAAAGGCCAGAACACAGGAGTGGGCGAGGAGCGCTGGACGCATGCGCCAAGAAAGCCCCAAAATGGTGAAAATTTGTTGAGCGGGCGCGCCGAAAACCCATGTTTTCGGGGGGAATCGCATGTCCGCAGGCCGGCTTGAGCCCGCCTTGCGGCCCCAAAAACCCATCCCTATATACCCGCCAGCCTTGCGGTTCGCCGCGGCGATCACAATCTCGGGAAGCAACGGGGACCGGGCGGAGAGCCGCGCAAGGCGGCGGCCCGCCCACGAACCGGACCGCTTCGGGGTCCGGCGGTTCTGCGTGGAAAGGAAAGAACATGGCTAAGGTCATCGGCATCGACTTGGGCACCACCAACAGCTGCGTCGCGGTGATGGAGGGCTCGAACCCCAAGGTCATCGAGAATTCGGAGGGCGCGCGCACCACCCCCTCCATCGTCGCCTTCACCGACGACGGCGAGCGCCTCGTGGGCCAGCCGGCCAAGCGTCAGGCCGTCACCAATCCCGAGCGCACCTTCTTCGCCATCAAGCGCCTGATCGGGCGCCAGTTCACCGATCCCATGACCCAGAAGGACATGGGCCTCGTCCCCTACAAGATCGTCAAGGGCGGCAATGGCGACGCCTGGGTGAACGCCGACGGCAAGGAATATTCGCCCTCCCAGATCTCCGCCTTCACGCTGCAGAAGATGAAGGAGACCGCGGAGGCCTATCTCGGCCAGCCCGTGACGCAGGCCGTCATCACCGTTCCCGCCTATTTCAACGACGCCCAGCGTCAGGCCACCAAGGACGCCGGCAAGATCGCCGGCCTTGAAGTGCTGCGCATCATCAACGAGCCCACGGCGGCCGCGCTCGCCTACGGTCTCGACAAGAAGGGCTCCGGCACGATCGCGGTCTACGACCTCGGCGGCGGCACGTTCGACGTGTCGATCCTCGAGATCGGCGACGGCGTGTTCGAAGTGAAGTCGACGAATGGCGACACTTTCCTCGGCGGCGAAGACTTCGACATGCGCCTCGTCGAACATCTGGCCGCGGAGTTCAAGAAAGAGCAGGGCATCGATCTCACGAAGGACAAGCTCGCCCTGCAGCGCCTGAAGGAGGCCGCCGAAAAGGCGAAGATCGAACTGTCCTCCTCCGCGCAGACCGAGATCAACCTGCCCTACATCACGGCTGACGCCTCCGGCCCGAAACATCTGGCCCGCAAGCTCACCCGCGCGAAGTTCGAGGCGCTGGTGGACGACCTCATCCAGCGCACGATCGAGCCGTGCCGCAAGGCGCTCAAGGATGCGGGCCTGTCGGCCGGCGAGATCGACGAAGTGGTGCTCGTGGGCGGCATGACGCGCATGCCCAAGGTGCAGGAGATCGTGAAGTCCTTCTTCGGCAAGGAGCCGCACAAGGGCGTCAATCCTGACGAAGTGGTCGCGATCGGCGCCGCCGTGCAGGCGGGCGTGTTGCAGGGCGACGTGAAGGACGTGCTGCTGCTCGACGTCACGCCGCTGTCGCTGGGCATCGAGACGCTGGGCGGCGTGTTCACGCGCCTCATCGACCGCAACACGACGATCCCCACCAAGAAGAGCCAGGTCTTCTCCACCGCCGAGGACAACCAGACCGCGGTCACCATCCGCGTGTTCCAGGGCGAGCGCGAGATGGCGGCCGACAACAAGCTGCTCGGCCAGTTCGATCTCGTGGGCATTCCGCCGGCCCCGCGCGGCATGCCGCAGGTCGAGGTCACCTTCGACATCGACGCCAACGGCATCGTGTCGGTGACCGCGAAGGACAAGGCCACCAACAAGGAGCAGCAGATCCGCATCCAGGCCTCTGGCGGCCTCTCCGACGCCGACATCGACAAGATGGTGAAGGACGCGGAAGCCCATGCGGCGGAGGACAAGAAGCGCCGCGCGCTGGTGGACGCGAAGAACCAGGGCGAGGCGCTCATTCACTCGACCGAGAAGTCGCTGGCCGAATTCGGCGACAAGGTGGGCGAGGGCGAGAAGAGCGCCATCGAAAGCGCGGCCGCCGCGCTGAAGACCGCCCTTGAGGGCGAGGACGCCGAGGCGATCCAGGCGCGCACCAACGAGCTGGCGCAGGCCTCCATGAAGCTCGGCGAGGCCATGTATAAGGCCCAGCAGGCCGAGGCTGGCGCGGGCGGCGAGGCCGGCGCCGGCGCGCCCGGCGCCGAGGCCAAGAAGGACGACGTGATCGACGCCGACTTCAAGGAAGTCGACGGCGACAAGAAGAAGGGCGCCTGACGCGCCGCCGGCCCCCTCCTCGCCGGAGGGGGCCTGTTCGTCCTGCGTCCGCTCGGGTGAGCGGGCTCTTGCGCAACGCGGGCGGGCGGGGATAGCTGGGGCGGTCGATGTTTTCCCCGTCGATTCTTCCCCAAGGTCGCGCGACGTCCCCGCGTCGCTCCAGAGGGCCGGGCCTCCAGAATGTCCAAACGCGACTATTACGAAGTTCTCGGGGTTTCGCGCACCTGCACCGAGGCGGAGCTGAAATCGGCGTTCCGCAAGTCGGCGATGCAATGGCACCCCGACCGCAATCCCGGCGACGCCGCCGCGGAGCTGAAATTCAAGGAAGTGAACGAGGCCTATCAGTGCCTCTCGGACGCGCAGAAGCGCGCCGCCTATGACCGCTTCGGCCACGCCGCCTTCGAGAACGGCGGGGGCGGCGGGCCGGGCTTCGGCGCGGATGGGTTCGGCGCCTCCATGTCCGACATTTTCGAGGACCTGTTCGGCAATATCATGGGCGGCGGCCGGCGCGCCGGCGGCGGCAATGGGCGCGAGCGCGGCGCGGACCTGCGCTACAATCTCGAGATCACCCTCGACGACGCCTTCAAGGGCAAGCAGGCCACGGTCACCGTGCCGACCTCCATCTCCTGCGAGGCTTGCTCGGGTTCGGGCGCCAAGCCCGGCTCCAAGCCGCGGGCCTGCGGCACGTGCGGCGGCCATGGCCGCGTGCGCGCGCAGCAGGGGTTCTTCGCCATTGAGCGCACCTGCCCGGCCTGCCAGGGCCGCGGGCAGACCATCGACGATCCCTGCGCCTCCTGTTCGGGCGCAGGCCGCGTCAGCCGCGAGCGCACGCTGTCGGTCAACATTCCGCAGGGCGTGGAGGACGGCACGCGCATCCGCCTCGCCGGCGAGGGGGAGGCGGGCCTGCGCGGCGGGCCGGCGGGCGATCTCTACATCTTCCTGTCGGTGAAGCCGCATCCCTTCTTCCAGCGCGACGGCGCGGATCTCTATTGCCGCCTGCCGATCTCGATGGTTCAGGCGGCGCTGGGCGACGAAGTCACCGTGCGCACGATGGACGGCGGCGAGGCGAAGGTGAAAGTGCCCGAAGGCACGCAATCGGGCCGCCAGTTCAAGCTGCGGGGCAAGGGCATGCCGGTGCTGCGCTCGCGCGAGGTGGGCGACCTCTACCTGCAGGCCGTGGTGGAGACGCCGCAGAACCTCACGCGGCGCCAGCGCGAGCTGCTCGCCGAGTTCGAAGCGGAATCCTCCAGCAAGACCCATCCCGAATCCGCGGGCTTCTTCAGCCGCATGAAGGATTTCTTCGGCAATCTGAGCGGCGCGTGAAGCTTTGCCGGACGGCGCGGATGCGTTAAAGGGGCCCATGATCATCGCCATCGACGGGCCGGCCGCCTCCGGCAAGGGAACGATCGCGCGCAGGCTCTCGCGCCATTACGGCCTGCCGCATCTTGACACCGGCCTGCTCTACCGGGCGACCGCGCGCGCGCTGCTTGACGAGGGCGCGCGGCTCGATGATCCCGCCCGCGCGGAGGCCGCCGCGCGCGGCCTCGCGCTTGTCGATTTCGACGAGGAGCGCCTGCGCGGCGCTGACATGGGCGAGGCGGCCTCCGTCGTCGCAGCCCTGCCTGTGGTGCGCGCCGCTTTGCTCGACCAGCAGCGGCGCTTCGCCGCCCGCCCGCAGGGCGCCGTGCTCGACGGGCGCGACATCGGCACGGTGATCTGCCCTGACGCCGACGTGAAACTGTTCGTCACCGCCAGCCCGGAGACGCGCGCCCAGCGCCGCGCGCTCGAATTGCGCGGACGCGGCGAGGACGTGGACTTCGCCCTCGTGCTCGCCGACATCCGCAAGCGCGACGAGCGCGATTCCGCCCGCTCCAGCGCGCCGCTCATCGCCGCCGCAGACGCCATGCGGCTCGACACGTCCGATCTCGACGTGGAAGAGGCGGTGGCTGCGGCGATCGCGCTTGTGGAGCGGCGCCGCGCGGGCGCAGCTTAAACGAGGCCTTAGCATTTTTGCGCGACAAACGCGGTCCCATCGGGGCCGCGCATGTCGATGTCGCACGTCAATTCAGCTGATGGCCTGGCGCGCTTTCGCGCGCGCGCCGTGTTGCCGGCCTTCGCCGGCGCGCTTTTGCTTTCCGCGCTGCTGCTGTTCTCCGTGCAGCCCATGTTCACGAAAATGATCCTGCCCAGCCTCGGCGGTTCGCCCGCCGTGTGGTCGGTGGCGATGGTCTTTTTCCAGTTCATGTTGCTGCTCGGCTATCTGTGGGCCCATGCGCTCACGCGCCTCCTGCCGCTCTGGGCGGCTGCGCTCGCGCATCTGGGCGTGACGCTGGCGGCCTGCGCCGCCCTGCCGCTTGGCTGGTCCATCGAGGCCGCGCCGCCCGCGCAGGGCGCGCATGTTCTGTGGCTCGTCGGCGCTTTCGCGGCCGCAGTCGGTCCGCCCTTCTTCGCGCTGGCTGGAAACGGGCCGCTCCTGCAGGCCTGGTTCGCGCGCTCAGGGCACCATGCGGCGAAGGATCCCTATTTTCTTTACGCCGCGTCGAACGCCGGCTCCTTTGCGGCGCTGCTCGCCTATCCGCTCGTGATCGAGCCGGTCTTCGGCCTGCGCGCGCAAAGCCTCGCATGGACGTGGGGCTTCGCCGGTCTCGCTCTGGCGCTGGCTGTGTGCGCGGCCCTTGCGCTGGGCGCGCGCGCCGATGAAAAGCCCGCCGCAGCGCAAGCGCAGACGCCTGCGCGACCCGTGATCGCATGGCGCGAGCGCCTTGTGTGGATCGGCCTGTCCAGCGTGCCGTCGGGCCTTCTGGTCGCCGTGACGGCGCATATATCGACCGACATCGCCGCCGCGCCGATGCTCTGGGCGGCGCCTCTGGCGCTTTTCCTCCTGACGTTCATCCTCGCCTTTCGCGAGCGCTCGCCTGTGTCTCCGCGCAGCCTGTTTCTCGTGCAGGCGTTTCTCTCCACGCTGGCGCTCAGCTCCTATGGCGGGCAGGCGTCCATCGTCAGCCTGCATCTTGCGATCAACCTGCTGCTGCTTTTCGTGGCGAGCCTCGCCATTCACCATGCGCTCTATACGCGGCGGCCCGATGTTCATGGCCTCACCGATTTCTATCTCTGCATGTCGGCCGGCGGCGCCCTCGGCGGCCTGTTCGCAGCGCTTCTCGCGCCCGCGCTTTTCTCCGGCGTCTATGAATATCCGATCCTGATCGTCGCCGCCCTTCTGTGGGCGCCGGGCCTGTTTCCGGCGCGCGCGCAGGGCCTGCGCACGGCGGCGCTGTTCATCGTCTTCGGCTTCCTCGCTCTGACGGCGTTTCATGCGCTGCTGCGCAATTTCGAGGTCAGCGATGGTCTGCGCGCGGGCCTCATCGCCGCTTTCGGCGCGCCGGCCTTGCTCTTGTGGGCGCGCCCTGCGCTCGCACTGGGGTTCGCCGCGCTCTGCGCGCTTGCGGCGACATCGGCGAGCGGGCTCATCGCCCATGAGCGCGCGCATCGCTCCTTCTTCGGCGTGCACAAGATCGGCTATTGGGACGAGGGCAGGGCGCGCGTGCTCAAGCACGGCACGACGGTGCATGGCTTCGTGCGCGTGCGCAATGACGACGGCTCGCCTGTCGTCGGGCGCCCGCGTCCCACGGGTTATTACACGTTCGACGGGCCGATCGGCGAGGCGATCCGCTCGGCGCGCCTTCATGCGGGCGGGCGGCTCGGCCATGTCGCGGCGATCGGGCTGGGCGCCGGCACTTTGGCCTGCCACATGCGCGCGGGCGAGACGATCACCTTCTACGAGATCGATCCCATCGTGGCTGATCTTGCGCGGGATGCGAACCTGTTTCCCTTCCTCAGCGGCTGCGCGCCGCAGGCGCGCATCGTGCTGGGCGACGCCCGCCTCACCATCGCCGGGCAAGCCGAGCGCAGCGACGTGATCGTGGTGGACGCTTTCTCCTCCGATGCGATCCCCACCCATCTGCTGACGCGCGAGGCTGTCGCGCTCTATCTTTCCCGGCTCGCGCCCGCCGGCGTTATCGTGATGCATGTCTCCAACCGCACGATGGACCTGCGCGAGACGGTGGCGCGGGTGGCGGTGGACCTTGGCCTCGTCGCGTTCCACCGCATCGACGTCGCGGCGCTGGGGGAGGATTATCGCGCCGGCAGCCGCGTGATCGCGCTGACGCGCCAGCCAGACGACCTCGGCGCGCTGGCGCTGGAGGGCGGCCAGTGGTCGCGGCTTGAGCCGGACCTCGCGCGCCGGGTCTGGAGCGATGATTACTCGACCATCCTCACGCCCGTGCTGGACATGATGCGCAGCCGCTGATCCGGCCGGCCATTGACGCGCCCGCGTCCCTCGTGCGTTCTCCTGTCAAAGCCCCGGAGCACGACATGCCGCTGACCGTCGCCGTCCAGATGGATCCCATCGAGAAGATCAATATCGCGGGCGATTCCACCTTCGCCCTCCTGCTCGAGGCGCAGGCGCGCGGCCATTCCATTCTCTATTACACGCCCGACCGCCTCTCCATGCTGGGCGAGCGCGTGATCGCCCGCGCCCAGCCGCTTTCCGTGCGCGACGTCGTCGGCGACCATTTCACCCTGGGCGAAGCGCGCGAGGTGGATCTGGGCGGCGAGGTGGACGTGGTGCTTTTGCGGCAGGATCCGCCTTTCGACCTCGCCTATGTCACGACCACCCATCTGCTGGAGCGCATCCATCCCCGCACGCTGGTGGTGAACGATCCCGCCAGCGTGCGCGACGCGCCGGAGAAATTGTTCGTGATGAACTTTCCCGAGCTGATGCCCCCCACGCTCATCACCCGCGACCGCGCGCGCATCGAGGCGTTCCGGGCCGAGCATGGCGAGGTGGTGATGAAGCCGCTCTACGGCAACGGCGGGGCGGCCGTGTTCAAGGTGGGGGTGCGCGACCCCAATTTCGGCTCGCTCTACGACCTGTTTGCGACCACGTTCCGCGAGCCCTGGGTGGTGCAGCGCTTCCTGCCGCAGGTCAGCGAGGGCGACAAGCGCATCATTCTCGTGGACGGGACGGCCATGGGCGCGGTCAACCGCGTGCCGGCGGAGAACGACATCCGCTCCAACATGGTGCGCGGCGGCGCGGCGCGCGAAACCGATTTCACCCCCCGCGAACGCGAGATTTGCGCGAAAATCGGCCCGGAATTGAAGAAACGCGGCCTGATTTTCGTTGGAATCGACGTGATCGACGGCAATCTGACCGAAATCAACGTCACCTCGCCCACTGGCGTGCGCGCCATCAAACGGCTCGGCGGGCCTGATCTGGCGGTCGCGATCTGGGACGCGATCGAGGCGCGCCGCGCCGGCGCCTGAGCCCTTGCGGGGGACGCGCGCCGCGCCGCCTTTGTGCTAGACTGCGCCCATGAGTCTCGCCGTCTCCACCAGCTCTTCCGAAGCGCCTTCGCGCCGCAAGCCGCGCGCCGCGCGCGCCCAGCTTGTCGATTTCGCCGCGTTGAACGCGCGCATCGACGCCCATGCGCAACGCTTCGGCGACGACCGCGCGCAATTGCGTCAGGCGGCGGTGGAGGAGTTTCGCGCTGCGCTCGACCAGGGGCGCGAGAAGGCGCGCGCCGACCTCGAGACGAGCGGCGACGGATACGCCTGCGTGACAAGCGTTTCCCGGCTCGAGGACGAGCTGATCGGCGCGATCTATCGCTTCGTCGTCAGCCATATGTATCCGGCGGAGAACCCGTCTTCGGCGGAGCGCATCGCCATCGCCGCCGTCGGCGGCTACGGGCGCGGCACGCTTGCGCCGGGCTCCGACATCGATCTCCTGTTCCTGCTGCCCTACAAGCAGACCGCGTGGAGCGAGAGCGTCATCGAGGCGGTGCTCTACATCCTGTGGGACCTGCGCCAGAAAGTCGGCCATGCGACGCGCTCGGTCGACGAGTGCATGCGTCAGGCGCGCGAGGACGTGACGGTGCGCACCGCCATGCTGGAGGCGCGCTTCATTCTGGGCGACGAAGTTCTGTTCGACGAGATGCGCACGCGTTTCGAGACCGAGATCGTGCGCACGACCGCGCGCGAATTCGTCGCCGCCAAACTGGCGGAGCGCGACTCGCGCATCGCGCGCGCGGGCGCCTCGCGCTATCTCGTCGAGCCCAACGTGAAAGAGGGCAAGGGCGGCCTGCGCGATCTGAACACGCTCTTCTGGATCGCCAAATACGTCTACAAGGTGCGTGAGGCCGAAGACCTCGTGCGCGCGGGCTTGTTCACCCAGAAAGAGCTGCGCACGTTCCGCAAGTGCGAGGACTTCCTGTGGACCGTGCGCTCGCATCTGCATTTCATCACCGGGCGCGCCGAGGAGCGCCTGACCTTCGATCTGCAAAGGCAGATCGCGGAGCGGCTGGGCTATGTGTCCCACACCGGCCTGTCGGCGGTGGAACGCTTCATGAAGCATTACTTCCTCGTGGCGAAGGACGTGGGCGACCTCACCGCCATTCTCTGCGCGGCGCTTGAGGAGCGGCAGGCCAAGCCGCGCGCCATGCTCGACCGTTTCGTCGGCAAGTTGCGCAAGCGCAGCCTGCAGCTCGAAGGCGACGGCTTCGCCGTCGAGTTCGACCGCGTGACGGTCGCCGCGCCCGACGTGTTCCAGCGCGATCCCGTCAATCTCTTGCGCCTCTACTGGCTCGCCGACCGGCACGGCCTGCCGATCCACCCCGACGCCACGCGCCTCGTCACCCTGTCGCTGAAGCGCATCGACGACCGGGTGCGCAACAATCCAGTCGCCAACAAACTGTTTCTCGAGATCCTCACGTCGCGCAATTCACCCGAGACGATCCTGCGGCTCATGAACGAGGCGGGCGTGCTCGGCCGCTTCATCCCGGATTTCGGCCGCATCGTCGCGATGATGCAGTTCAACATGTATCATCACTACACGGTGGACGAGCATCTCCTGCGCTCCATCGGCATTCTGGCGCAGATCGACTCGGGCCGGCTGAAAGAGGATCATCCTGTCGCCAGCGAGGTGATGCCCTCCATCACCAACCGCATGGCGCTTTACGTCGCCTTGTTCCTGCATGACATCGCCAAGGGACGGCCGGAGGATCATTCCATCGCGGGCGCGGAGGTCGCGCGCAAATTATGTCCGCGGCTCGGCCTGTCCGACAGCGACACGGAGACGATCGCCTGGTTGGTGGAGAACCACCTCATCATGTCGAACGTCGCGCAAAGCCGCGACCTGTCCGACCGTGGAACCATTCTGGCGTTCGCCAATCAGGTGCAGACGCTCGAGCGCCTGCGCCTCCTGCTCATCCTCACCATCTGCGACATCCGCGCCGTCGGGCCCGGCGTGTGGAACGGCTGGAAGGGGCAATTGCTGCGCACGCTTTATTGGGAGACCGAGCTCGTCCTCACCGGCGGCCATTCGGCGATCGATCGCAAGCAGCGCGTCATGCGCGCGCAGGACGAATTGCGCCGCGCGCTGCCCTTGTGGTCGGATCCCGATTTCGAATCCTACGCGCAGCGCCATTACCAGCCCTATTGGCTCAAGGTCGATCTCGCCCACAAGGTGAAACACGCCGAGATCCTGCGCGTGTGCGAGAAGGAGATGCGCTCGCTCGCCACCGAGGTCGCGACCGATTCCTTCGCCGGCGTCACTGAACTCACCGTGGTCGCGCCCGACCATCCGCGCCTTCTGTCGATCATCGCCGGCGCCTGCGCCACGGCGGGCGCCAATATCGTTGACGCGCAGATCTTCACGACCACGGACGGGCTCGCCCTCGACACGATCTCCATCAGCCGCGCCTTCGACCGCGACGAGGACGAGCTGCGGCGCGCCGAACGCGTCGCCAAGGTGATCGAGAAAGCGTTGCGCGGCGAGATACGCCTGCGCGAGGCGGTCGCCGAGAAAGCCGCGGCTCCGCGCGAGCGCGAACGCGAGAAGACTTTCGCGATCGCGCCTAATGCGGCGATCGACAACAATCTGTCGGGCCAATACACGGTCATCGAGGTCTCGGGCCTCGACCGTCCGGGCCTGCTGTTCGACCTCACCTCGGCGATCTCGCGCCTGAACCTCAACATCGGTTCGGCCCATGTGGTGACCTTCGGCGAAAAGGCGGTGGACACGTTCTACGTGACCGACCTGACGGGGCTCAAAGTCTCCAGCGCGGCCCGCCAGGGCGCGATCCGCCGCGCGTTGACGGAGGTCTTCGCCCCCCGCGAGCCCGAGAAGGAGAAGGAGGCGGCGCGCGAGCCCGCCCGGCCTGCGGGGCGGCGCAAACCGGCCGAAAGCTGAGCGCAGCACAAGCTTGAGGCGGTCCGTCCGCTTGATTTTTGGGGCCGGCGACCTGATATCGGAGCCGACTTCGAACCCGCGCGCCCGCGCGCGCAGCCCCCTTTCGATGGACCGATGATGAACGACAAGGACCAGCAGGACCCCGTCGAGGCCGCCGCCGGCCGGAACGCCGCCTCCCCCGCCGACGACAAGCCCGCGACCGAGGCTCCGGCCGAGGCCGGCGCGCAGGATCCCTTCGCCGTGCTCGAGAAGCTCAACGCGGAGAACGCCGAGCTGAAGGACCGCATGCTGCGTACGCTGGCCGAGATGGAGAACCTGCGCCGTCGCACCGAGAAAGAGGTCGCCGACGCCAAGCTTTACGGCGTGACCGGCTTCGCGCGCGACATGGTGGGCTTCGCCGACAATCTGCGCCGGGCGCTGGACGCCGTGCCGGCCGGCGCGCGTGAGGCGGATGGCGACCTGAAGGCGCTGGTGGAAGGCATCGAATTGACGGAGCGCGATTTCCTCTCGCGCCTCGCCCGTTTCGGCGTGAAGAAACTCGAGCCGCAGGGACAGCGCTTCGACCCGAACATGCATGAGGCGCTGTTTGAGATTCCCGATCCCAGCGTGCCGGCCAATACGGTCCTGCAGGTGGTGGAGGCGGGCTATTCCATCGGCGAGCGCTGCCTGCGGCCGGCCAAAGTGGGCGTGTCGCGCGGCGGGCCCAAGGCGCCTGCGGGCGACGACGCGGCCCAGGCGAGCGCGTGATCGGCGACGTCTCGCAATTTCTGGGCTGGATCGGCGTCGCGGTCTTCGCGCTCACCGGCTCATTGACGGCGGCCCGCAAGGGCATGGATCCGCTCGGCTTCGCGCTGCTCTCCACGGTGACGGGCGTGGGCGGCGGCACGCTGCGCGACGTGCTGCTCGGCCAGCAGGCGGGCTGGGTGGTCGATCCCACCGAGCCCATCATCTGCATGCTTGTGGGTCTCGCGACTTTCGTGATCGGCCCGCGCGTGTCCGCCACGCCGCGCGGGGCCTTTCGCCTTTTGATGTGGGCGGACGGCGCGGGGCTTGCGATCTTCGCGGTCGCCGGCGCGCAGAAGGCGCTGGCCGCGCCGTCGCATCCTTTCACCGCCATTGTGTTCGGCGCGATCACTGCGACGTTCGGCGGCGTGGTGCGCGACATTCTGGCGGGCGAGACGCCGCTGGTGCTGCGGCGTGAGATCTACGTCACGGCGGCGGCGCTGGGCGCGGCGGTCTTTGTCGCGCTGCATGCGATGGGGGCCGGCGACGGGCTCGCCACGCTGTGCGGCGTGGCCATCGCCTTCGGCCTGCGGGCGCTGGCCATTGCGCGCGACTGGTCGCTGCCGACCTATCCGCCCTCCAAAGGCTGAGTCACGCGGCGCAGGGTGAGATTGAGTCGGCCGCCCTGCGCGAGCAGGGTCGACGTGCCGCCATAGATCTTGTCCACGCCGTGAAAGCACAGGCGCGAGGCGCCGCCGATCAGCACGACGTCGCCCGAATGCAGCCGCACCGAGCGCGTGGAGCCGCCGCGCGTTTCTCCGCCGAAGCGGAACAGGCAGGAATCCCCCAGCGACACGGAGACGACCGGCGCGTCGAGCGCGGCTTCGTCGCGGTCCTGATGCAGGCCCATTTTCGCCGAGGCGTCGTAGAAATTCACGAGGCAGGCCTCCGGCGGCGCGCGATAGCCGCCCGCCTTCCAGGCCTCCAGCGCGAGGGCGGGAATGGCCGGCCAGGCCGTCCCGGTCTCCGGGTGGGTCGCCTGATAGCGGTAGCCGCCAGCGGCGTCCGAGACCCAGCCCAGCGGGCCGCAATTGGTCATCCGCACGGAGAAGGGCTTGCCGGTGCGCGGCATGCGGGGCGTGAACAGGGGCGCCCGAGCGCTCGCCTCCCGCAGGTCGGCGACGAGCCGTTCCTGGGCGGCGCGGTCGAAAAAGTCGGGCAGGTGGATCAGTCCCGGGGCGAGCTCGAGCATGGGCGCCATATAGGGCGGGCGTGGCGGCCCCCGCCAGACCCCCGGCCGCCCATTTGACGCGTCCAGTCGGGCCATGGGCTTGACCTTACATGATAAGTCTGCGCCTTTCCTTGACGCCGGTTGCGAAGTCGGCGACTTATTCCAAAGAAGTATGGCGCAAGCGTAGCCAGACGAAGAGGTTCCGTGCGTACGCAAGTCGATCCGCCAGAGGGGTCCGGCCGCAAAAGCGACGGGCTCTTCCCCCAGCGCTTCGCCGACGAGGCGCGCTTCATCAAAGCGTGGTTTGAAAATCCGGGCGCGACCGGCGCGGTCTCGCCGTCGGGACGGTTTCTTGCGCGCGCGATGGCGCGTTGCGTCGATCTGGACGCGCCCGGCGCGGTGATCGAGCTGGGGCCGGGCACGGGCCCTGTCACGCAGGCGCTGCTTCAGCGCGGGATCGCGCCCGAGCGTCTCATTCTCGTCGAATACGATCCCGCCTTCTGCCGCCTGCTCGAGCGCCGTTTCCCCGGCGTGCGCGTGGTGCAGGGCGACGCCTACGATCTCGCCGGCGCGCTGAAGGGCGTGCTCGACGGGCCGGCCTGCGCGGTCGTCTCCAGCCTGCCGCTGCTCAACCGGCCTGACGCCGACAGGCTCAAACTGCTCGCCGACGCCTTCGACCTGATTGGTCCGCGCGGCGTGTTCGTGCAATTCACCTACGGCATGGTGTCGCCGATCCCGCGGCGAACGAAGGAGACGAGCGCGCCGCGCTTTTCCGCGGAGGCGTCGCAGCCCGTGTGGCTCAATCTGCCGCCGGCGCGCGTGTGGTGCTATCGCCCGCTCGCCGAAGGCGCATCGCTGCGCGCCAATCCGGCTGAAAAGCTGATCCATGAATTCAAGGCCGGCGCCGGGCGCGTGAAGGACGAGATTCTCGAAACCTGCGACCGCATCGAAACCGAAATCCGTCTTGCGCGCGAGCGCGTGCGCATCGATTTCGAGCGTCGCGCGGCGCGCGTGCGCAATGAGCGCGCGGTGAAGCCGGCCATCGAACTGCTGCGCCGCATCGGCGAGCCGCGCAAGCGGCGGTGATCCACACGCGCCCGTCATCGGCGCCTCTGCCAAGCGAAAGCCTTCCATGACCATCGACGCCGCTCGCGACAAGCTGATCGTCGCGCTTGACCTGCCCTCCGTCGCCGATGCGCGCGCGATGGTCGCCCATCTCGGCGACGCCGTGTCCTTCTACAAGATCGGCATGGAGCTGACTTACGCTGGCGGCCTGCCGCTGGCGCAGGAGCTGGCGCGCGCGGGCAAGAAGGTTTTCCTCGATCTCAAACTGCACGACATCCCCAACACGGTGGCGCGCGCCACGGCGCAAGTTGCGGAGATGGGCGCGACCTTTCTCACCGTCCACGCCTATCCGCAGACCATGCGTGCGGCGCGCGGGGCGCTTGGCTCCTCAAGCCTGAAGATTCTCGCCGTCACCGTGATGACGAGCTACGACGATTCCGATCTCGCGCAGGCCGGATACGCCTATGGCGTGCAAGAGCTGGTGGCGCGTCGCGCGCGTCAGGCGCAGGAAGCGCAGGTCCACGGCCTTATCCTGTCGCCCGAGGAAGCGCCCGCTATGCGCGCGCTTCTGGGGCCTGACATGTTGCTGGTCACGCCGGGCGTGCGGCCCGCCGGCGCGGAACTGGGCGACCAGAAGCGCGTGATGACGCCTGCGCGCGCCATCGCCGGCGGGGCGAACCATCTCGTTGTGGGCCGGCCCGTCACCCAGGCGCCCGATCCCCGCGCCGCCGCGCAGGCCATCGTGCAAGAAATCGCAGACCAGATCGCGGACCAGATTGCGAAGTAAGCGACTGCGCCGCAGGCTGAAACGCAAAACGCCGGGCGTACCTCCGGCCCGGCGCTTCCGTTCCTGAACCGCGATGCGTTTCAGAACGAGATCATGCTAACGCTCAAGCATGAAGGATTTATGAATGCGCCTCACGGCAGGCCGTTCTCGGGTTCGATGAGCGGCGTGAAGGAGAAAGGCTGCAGCGCGTCGGGATCGACGTTCACCCGCACCGCATGCACCAGCTTGTCGCCATAGACCTGCAGGCGCGTGACGCCCTGCACCGGCGCGCCGTCGAAATCGACGAAGCGCGACACTTCGTAAAAGTGGTAATCGCCCCAGATCACAAGCACCGGCTTGCGCAAGTCGCGCGCGCCCTTGGCGGTCGCCTCGATGACGCTGCGGAAGGCTTCCGAGAAGCGGCCGTTGCGCCGCTCCATGCCGGCTGTGACATTGGCCTGCCAGGCGAGCACGAGCGCCTTCGCGTCCTGCGCGCGCGCCTGTTCGAACGCATGCGCGATCCAGGCTGCGTTGGCTTCGTCGCGGGCGCGGAACTCCGCCATGGCCGCGGGGCGTTTCTCGTCCAGATTATTGTTGGAGCCCACCACGTGGACGGTCGCGAAATGCACGCCGTTCTTCACGAAGCGCACGTTCTCCACATAAGGCGCGAAGCGTTGCGCCATCGCGCGCGACTGGCTTTCCACCTCCATGCGCGCGCGCCCCAGCGACTGGCCGGGCGCGGGGAACATCAGCGCGCGCACTTTCGCCAGCCGTTCGAGCGGATCGAAGCCGCCGCCGCGGTCGCGATGACAATCGGTCCATTCATTGTCGCCGGGCGTGTAGACGAGCGGCGCCTCGAGAACGGCGAGCTGGCGCGCGGAGCTTTCGAGCGTGGCGTCCGTGCAATGGACGGAGCCCGAGATCATGTCGCCGATGTGGATCGAGAAGGCGGGCTTGTCGGCGTTGATGCGCGCGATCAGCCGGTCGACCTTCACCTCGTCGCCGGGATTGTAGGGCATGTCGCCGAACGCCACGAAATGGAACGCGCGGCTTGTCGGCGCCCCCTGCGCCTGCGCGGGCGCTGGCGGGGCGAGGGCGCATAGCGCCAGCAGCAGGGCGCCGCAGGCGATCGCGCGCGGCCTGCGGGCGCAGGCGCGGGATCGGGTCGAGACGGCTGTACGATGGCGCATGGCGTTGGTCCTCTCCTGCGCCTCACATGGCTGAGCGCGCGGCGTCCCGCAAGGCTGCAGCCGTTAAAAACGGCTGGCCCCGCTTCTGCGCCGGGATTATCACAGCCCCATGACGCCGCAGGGTCCGCTCAAGGGCCGCGTCGCAGGAGGAAAGGCCATGCCCAAGGGTTACTGGATCGCGCAGAACGACGTTCACGATCCCGAGACGTACAAGAAATATCTCGCCGGCAGCGCGCCCGCTTTCGAGAAGCACGGCGCCCGCTTCCTCGTGCGCGGCGGCCGCCATTCCGCCCTCCAAGGCAATATCCGCGCCCGCCAGGTGCTGATTGAGTTCGACAGCTACGAACAGGCGCTCGCCTGCTACAATTCGCCCGAATATCAGGAAGCCGCGAAATGGCGCAAAGGCGCCGCCGAGGGCGACATCGTGATCGTCGAGGGCGCGGACTGATTCGCGCGGGCGCTTGGCGCGCCGGCCGGGGAGGGCTATAGACCCCGCCAGCCAATCCTTGCTGGGAGGTCCCCGTGGAGCCCTCGAACCCAATGCGTCTCGTCGTCGCCGGCGCCGCCGGCCGCATGGGGCGCATGCTCGTGCAGGCCGTCTGCTCCACCCCCGGGGCCGTGCTCGCCGGCGCGCTTGAGCGGGCGGGCTCGCCCGCTTTGGGGCAGGATGCGGGCGCGCTCGCCGGCCTGCCCGCGCTCGGCGTTCCCGTCAGCGACGACGCGCTCGCCGTACTCTCGAAGGCCGACGGGCTTTTGGATTTCACCTCGCCCGACGCCACCATCTCCTTCGCCGCCGTCGCCGCGCAGGCGCGCATCGTCCATGTGATCGGCACGACGGGCATGGGCGAGACGCATCTGGCGGCGCTGGAGGCGGCGGCCCGCCACGCGACCATCGTGCGCTCCGGCAATATGAGCCTCGGCGTCAACCTTCTTGCGGGCCTCGTGCGCAAGGCGGCCGCTTCGCTCGGCGTCGACTACGACATCGAGATCGTCGAGATGCACCACCGCATGAAGGTGGACGCGCCTTCCGGCACCGCGCTCATGCTGGGCGAGGCGGCGGCGGAAGGCCGCAAGGTTTCCCTCGCGGAGAAGTCCGTGCGCGTGCGCGACGGGCACACCGGCGCGCGGCGCGACGGCGACATCGGCTTCGCCTCCCTGCGCGGGGGCACGGTCGTGGGCGACCATGACGCGATTTTCGCCGGCCCCGGCGAGCGGCTCATTCTCGGCCACCGCGCCGAGGACCGCAGCATTTTCGCCCGCGGCGCCGTGCGCGCCGCTCTCTGGGCTCATGGCCGCAAGCCCGGCCAATACACGATGGCCGACGTGCTCGGCCTCTCCGATCCCTAAACCCGACCGCCGGCCAGGGCCGGCTTCATGGAGCGATCAATGGACCGCACGCTTGTTCTCATCCGCCACGGCCAGAGCGACTGGAACCTGAAGAACCTGTTCACCGGCTGGAAAGACCCCGACCTCACGCCCGTGGGCGTGGAGGAGGCGCGCGCCGCCGGCCGTCGCCTCAAGGGCATTGGCGTGCGCTTCGACAAGGCCTTCACCTCCGCGCTCACCCGCGCGCAGCACACCACCCGCCTCGTGCTTGAGGAGCTTGGGCAGGCGAGCGTGCCGACGGTGCGGGACATTCGCCTCAACGAGCGCGATTACGGCGATCTGTCGGGTCTCAACAAGGCGGAGGCCGCGCAGAAATGGGGCGAGGAGCAGGTGATGATCTGGCGCCGCTCCTACGACATTCCCCCGCCGGGCGGCGAAAGCCTGCGCGACACGCTCGCGCGCGTTCTGCCCTATTACAATCAGGAGATCCTGCCCTGCGTGCTGCGCGGCGAGTCCACCGTCGTTGTGGCGCACGGCAATTCGCTGCGCGCGCTTTTGATGGTGCTTGAGCGCGCGACGCCCGAGACGATCCCCGGCATCGAACTCGCCACCGGCGTGCCGGTCGTCTATCGCCTGCGCGCGGATTCCACCGTGGAGTCGAAGCAGGTTCTGGAAGCCTGAGGCTTTC
>CAZYBF010000006.1:53987-73921 GCA_964645525.1 uncultured Beijerinckia sp. | reverse complement strand
CGGCCGGCCCGATGGCGCCGGGCCTCGGCTGCGCGCGGGCGCGGCGCCGCGCCGGGAGAGCGGGACTTGCGCGCGCGACGCGGGATCAGATGCGGCGTCGGCTCTGGAAAGCGCCCCAGATCACCAGAACGATCACCGCACCCACGACGGCGCCGATCAGCCCAGCGCTCTGGTCCGCGCGATACCAGCCGAGCGCCTGCCCGAGCCAGGTGGCGACGAAAGCGCCGACGACGCCCAGAACGGTGGTGAGGATGAAGCCGGAGGGTTCGTTGTCGCCCGGCGTGACCAGCTTCGCGATGACGCCAGCAACGAAGCCGATGATGATGGTCCAGATGATGCTCATGGCGTTCCTTTCGTTCTCAGGTGACGTTCTCCGCACGGTGGCGGCGCGCAACGCCCACCGCTGCGCCAAGCGCCAGCGCCGCGAACCCCAGCAGATAAGCGTCGCGCCGCTGGGCCGCCTCGCGCGGGTCGGCGACGGCGCGCTCAATGACGGCCGCCCTGCCCGCCCGCCCAACGCGCGCCGCCGGGGCCGGCGCGGCATCCTGATCGGCCTCCTCCGGCCCGCCGAGCGCGCTCTCCTTCAGCTCGGCGATCTGCGCGGCGGCCCGCTCCTTCACCCGACGCGCGCGCTCTGAAGCCTCATGCGCAAGGACGCGAGCGAGCCGACCCGGCGCATAGCGATCGTCGTGCGCGTTCGTGCGCGCGAGCATCGCAACGCCGGCGCCGATCAGCGCGCTGGCGACCGGAGGGTGGCGATAGAGCCGCCAGGCCACGCCGGCGAGGATAGCCGCCGCCGCCCCGGGATTGGCGGACGCGCGCGCCTTCACGTCATCAAGAAACGAGCGCGCGCTCTCCTTCGCCTTGCCCATGGCCTGGTCGCGATAGCCGAAGGCTGCGTCCATCACGCTGCGCCTCGCGCCTTCGAGGGTCTCGGGCGCACGCAGGCGCGCAATGTCGGCGGCGAGCCGCGCGCGCGCCTGCTCGACGTCGCGCTCGAGTTCCGTCAGCGATCTGTCGTTCGCCATTCCCATTCATCCTTTCGGCCCGCGTGACGCAACGCCCGCACGTTTTAAGGGCGCTGCGAAACCGCCCCCTCGCCGCCTCTATCGCCCGACGCGCGCAGCTCGCCTTCGCCTTGCTCGCCCCCGATGGCAGAGGAGGCCAAAGCGCTCGCCGCCTCGCCCAACTGGTCGCGCGCGCCGCCCATGGCGCGGTTTTCGAAAGAAGACGCCGGCAGCGAGGCGCCAAGCGCAGCGCCTACCGCGACGCCAAGCGCGGCAAGCACAAGCGGATGGTCGCGAACGGCGTCGTCGAGTTCGCCGGGAAGCGCGCGCGCCTGATCGGCAAGCCGTATGGAGCGCTCGCTCAACTCGTCGCGCGCGTCCTCCATCCAGCGACCCGCCGCTGAGGCGTAGCCGGAGGCCGCCTCGCCCACCCGTTCGCCCATTTCGCCGGCGTAAGACGTCATGCGTTCGCCCGCCTCTCGCACGCGCTCGCCGACGCCCTCCGCTTGCGCGGCCGCGCTGGAAGCCCAGTCGGCCATGGCCTCGTCGTCGAGATTGCGGCGCAGGCCGCGGGCGCGCGATTCACGCTCGCCCATCGCGCCCCAGTCGCGCGCGCCGCCGGCCCCGCGCATCAAAAGCGCAAGTCCGGCTGCGATCACCAGCAGCGCCTCGGGCCGCTCACGGGCGACGCGCAGGATCGCGCCGCCGTCCGGCAGATAATCGCTCATCGCGCCCATGCCGCCGAAACGGTTGCGCGAACCGCCGGAGCTCGACATGCGCGGCCCCGACATGCGCGAGGCGCGTTCCTGCTGGATCATCGTCATTGCACCTGCTCCTTGATTGTCGCCACGTCGCGGCGCACCTGCCGCATGCTGCGCTCAGGCGCCATGCCTGCGTTGAGCTTGCCTTTGCCGATCATGAACGCGACAGCGCTCAAAATCGCCAGACCCAGCGCGACCCCAAAGGCCGCCCAATGCATCGCAAACCCAAGGCTCGCGACAAGAAAGACAACGCCGCCGACGACCGTGAGAAACGCGACGAAGCCGATCAGGCCCGCAATCGCCATCCAGAGGGAGCCGATCGCCTTCTGCATGAGGTTGTGCTGGATCTCCGCCCTCGCGAGCGCGACTTCCTTTTGCACGAGGTCGCCGAGATCGGCGAACAGCGCGCTCACCAGCGCAGCCGGAGATTGGCTTGAGGGCGCAGCAGCTTCAAGAATTCGATCGTCAGGCATTGGAGCCCTCTTTCTTCGGATCGCGCCGCAAACCTTCGTCACGTTCCTGCAGCGAGCCGCGCGCGCCCGCGCCCTGCGCGCCGGCGCCATAGCCGCCTGTCAGGCCCGCGCCGTAATCGTCCCCCGACGACGCATAAGCGGCTGCTGACGGGGATTCGCTCTTGAGGAAGCGCGACAGGAGGAAGCCGGCCGCGATAGCGCCGCCGAAGAACATGCGCGGATTCCGCCGCGCGTAATCGGCTGCCATGTCGAACAATTCGTCCGGCGATTTGCGCCGCATCTGATCGGCGACTCGATCGGCGCCGTCGGCCGCAAGATGCATATAGCGTCCAAGCTCAGGCGCCTTTTCGTCGAGCGTGCGCGCGAAGTCATGCGCGCTCTGCGAGACCATGCCGACGTAATCAGCCCCCGCTTGCAATTGTCCGCGCAGCAGACCGCTCACCCGGCCCTGGGCCTGCGCGGCGAGGGAGGGCGACGTGGCGCCCCGCGAAGATTCTCCCGCATGGCTCACGCTCGCGCCCATGGACGCCTTCGTATCGCTGGGCATGTCCGACCTCCGCTTCCAGATGGCGGGAGAATGTCGCGCCGCGCAGTTTGTTCCGCTTGAGGCCGTGTCTGCGCCCAAGAGCGCGCGATGACGCTCAGGGCGCCGGACGCTCCACGAGCAGCAGCACGCTGCGCGGGCCCACCTCGCCTGCGAAGGAGCCGCCCTCCCATGGGTCCGCCGCGCCGCTGTCGAGCGCGTTCTCCCAAGTGTATCCGGTCCGCGCCTGCGGCGGCGCGAGCCTGAGCGCGCGCCCGCCCCGGTTAAACACGAGCAGCGCGCGCTCCTCCTCATATCCGCGTCCGCTCGCGCATAAGAGAACAAGGCAATCGCCGTCGCGCCAGTCCTCACCACGCATCGGCGCGCCCTCGGGCGTGAGCCAGCGCGCGCGCATGCCATGCGCATCAGGCGCATCGTCCTGCAGCCAGCCATCGCCACGCAGCGGGGCTTGCGTCCGCAGGCGGGACAGGCGCGCGACGTAATCGAACAGCGCCATGTCCGCGCGCGACCAGTCGAGCCAGGTGATCTCATTGTCCTGACAATAAGCGTTGTTGTTGCCGCCCTGCGTGCGCCCGCATTCGTCGCCCGCCGTCAGCATGGGCGCGCCGCGCGACAGAAACAGCGTGGCGAGCAGCGCGCGCATGTCGCGCTGGCGATAACGCTCGGTCTCCTCGTCGCCCGGTCCCTCCACGCCGCAATTCCACGAAGCGTTGTCGTCGGCGCCGTCGCGGTTTTCCTCCCCATTGGCGAAATTAAACTTGCTCTCGTAGCTCACGAGGTCGCGCAAGGTGAAACCGTCGTGGGCGCAGATGAAGTCCACGCTCGCGCCGGCGGAACGATGCATGGGGCCGAACACGTCCTGCGAGCCGGCGATGCGCGTGGCGAAGGCGCCGATGGCGCCGAAATCGCCGCGCCAGAACCGTCGCACGTCGTCGCGATAGCGGTCGTTCCATTCCAAAAACGGCGCAGGAAAAGCGCCCAGACGATAGCCCCCGGGCCCGACGTCCCAGGGCTCTGCGATGAGAAGGCGCTCGCGCAGTACGGGATCCTGCGCGATTGCGCTCAAAAGCGGAGCGTCGGGCGAGAAGCCGTCACGCCCGCGCGCAAGCGAAACCGCAAGGTCGAATCGAAAGCCCTCCACGCCAGCGCGCGCAAGGCGGCGCAGCGACTCCATCACAAGCCGCACCACAGGCGCGCGCCCGCAGGCGAGCGCATTGCCGCAGCCCGCGTCATTGGCGAGCGAGCCGTCGTCAAGCCTGCGATAGTAGAGCGCCTCATCGAGCCCGCGCAGGCTCAGCGTCGGCCCGTGCGCGTCGCCCTCGCCTGTATGGTTGAACACAACGTCCACGATCACGCTGACGCCATGCCCGCGCAATTGGGCGCAGACATGGGCGAGATCGGCGTAGCCCCCCGGCGCCAGCCGCGGATCAAGCGCCATGAACGACACCGGATTATAGCCCCAAGCATTGCGCAGCCCAAGGCGGGCGAGATGGGGCTCATCGATCCAGGCGTGGATCGGCATCAGTTGGACATGGGTCACGCCCAGCGTCTTGAACCGCGCAACGCAAGAGGGATGCGCTAGCGCGCGCAGCGTGCCCCGCAGCTCCGACGGGATCGTCTCGTCGCGCATGGTGTATGCGCGCGCGTTCGTTTCGTAGAGAAAGCCCGGCCGTCGCGCCGGCGTCTGCGGCGTGGCGTCGAGACCCTCCTGCGCCTCCACCACGCAGCGCGGAACGAGATCCCCCGTCTGCGCGCCGAAGATCGACATAGCCTCGTCGTATATGAACGAACGGTCGAGCCGCTGCGCATAGGGGTCGATCAGCAGTTTCGTGGGATCGAAGCGCAGGCCACGCTCGGGCGCATGTTCGCTATGCGCGCGCAAGCCGTAGCGCTGGCCCGCGCGCACGCCAGGCACGAAACCGAACCAGACGTCGCCTTCCCTGCCCGCAAGACGCCAGCGCGCGGTCTCAGCTGCGCCGGATTCATCGAACAGGCAGACGTCGATGGCGCGCGCATGACGCGAGAGCGCGGCGAAATATGCGCCCCCCTCGGCAAGCGTCGCGCCCAGCCGCACAGGCGCGCAGGCGCCCGCCGTCGCGACGCAAGCCCCCCGCATGGACATGGATCAGGACGCGCGCCAGTGAGGCGCGTTCCAAATCCCGTCCGCATACTGGCGGATGGTGCGGTCGGATGAGAACCAGCCCATGCCAGCCGTGTTGATGATGGCCTTGCGCGTCCATTCCTCGGGCCGCGACCAGAGCAGATCCACGCGGCGCTGGGCGGCGGCGTAATCGGCGAAATCGGCCGCCACCATGAAGTAGTCGCTGTTGTAGAGCGTATCGACGAGCGCGTGGTAGCGCGCGCGCTCTCCGCCAGAATAGGCGCCCGCAGCGATCGCGGCCAACGCGTCGGCGAGCGCGGGATCGCGCTCTATGGTCGCGCGCGGATCATATCCGTTTGCGCGGCGCGCTTCGACCTCCTGCGCCGTCATGCCGAAAATGACGATGTTGTCGTCGCCGACGCGCTCCTTCATCTCCACATTGGCGCCGTCGAGCGTGCCGATGGTGATCGCGCCGTTGAGCGCGAATTTCATATTGCCGGTGCCAGAAGCCTCCATGCCCGCGGTTGAAATCTGTTCTGACAGATCGGCGGCGGGCACGAGCATTTCAGCAAGGCTCACGTTGAAGTTCGGCAGGAAGACGACGCGCAACGCGTCGCGCGTCGCCGGGTCGGCGTTCACCACGGCGGCGACGTCGTTGATGAGACGGATCACCGATTTCGCCATCGCATAGCTCGCCGCCGCCTTGCCTGCGAAAATCTTGACGCGCGGCGTCCATCCCGCTCCCGGGTCGGCCTTGATCGCCTGATGCAGCGCCACCGTCTCAAGAATGTTGAGCAGCTGGCGCTTGTATTCATGGATGCGCTTCACGTGAACGTCGAACATGGCCGTCGGATCGATGCGCACGCCGCAGCGCTCAAGCACGTGTTCGGCGAGCGCCGCCTTATTGGCCCGCTTCACGCGCGCGAAACGTTCGCGTGCGCCCGCATCGCCGCTGAACCGTGCGAAGGCGGCGATGGCCTCAAGATCCTCCGTGACCTCCGGCCCCACGCATTCGCGCACTAGCTCGGCAAGCCCAGGATTGGCGTGGGCGAACCAGCGGCGCGGCGTGACGCCGTTCGTCATGTTCACGATGCGGCCGGGCAGCGTCTCGTCGAAATCGCGGAACACGGTCTGCTTCATAAGATCCGTGTGGAGCGCGGAGACGCCGTTCACCCGATGCGAGCCGACGAAAGCGAGATTGCCCATGCGCACGCGCCGGCCGTTGTGTTCGTCAATGAGGGAGAGGCGCGCCACGCGCTCCGCGCTCGCTCCCGCCGCGCGGGCCTGATCAAGCAAACGGGCGTTGATGGCGTATATGATCTGCAAATGGCGCGGCAGCAGGCGCTGCATCAGCTCCACCGGCCAGCTCTCAAGCGCCTCCGGCAAGAGGGTGTGGTTGGTGTAGGAGCATGCGGTCTGCGTAATGCGCCAGGCCTCGCCCCATTCCAGCCCGTGCACGTCGACGAGCAGGCGCATCAATTCCGCGATGGCGATGGAGGGGTGGGTGTCGTTCAGCTGAATCGCGGCCTTGTCGGCGAGGCTGCGGATGTCGCCGAAGCGCTGCATGTGCCGGCGGATGAGGTCCTGCAGCGACGCGGAGGTGAAGAAATACTCCTGCCGCAGCCGCAATTCCTGCCCAGCGGGCGTGGCGTCGGAAGGATAGAGCACTTTCGAAATGCTCTCCGCCCGCGCGCGCTCCACCATCGCGCCCACATGGTCGCCGGAATTGAAGGCGTCGAGCCGCAGCGGATCGACCGAGCGCGCGCTCCACAGGCGCAGCGTATTGATCATGCGTCCGCGCCAGCCCACCACCGGCGTGTCGAAGGCGACCGCGAGGATCGTCTCGGCGGGCCGCCAGTCGTGCCGCGCGGCGCCGTCCCAGCCGTTGGCCATTGCGACTTCGCCGCCAAAGCCGATCTCGTGCACGATCTCCTGACGCTGAAACTCCCAAGGGTTACGGAACGACAGCCAGTCCTCCGGCGATTCCACCTGCTGACCGTCCACAATGCTCTGGCGAAACAGGCCGTGGTCGTAGCGAATGCCATAGCCCAGGCCCGAGACGCCGACGGTCGCCATGCTCTCCATGAAACAGGCGGCGAGCCGCCCAAGCCCGCCGTTTCCCAGCGCAGCGTCCGGCTCCAGCGCGAAAATGGCGTCGAGATCGACGCCGAGCCCGCGCAGCGCCTCGCGCATGGGCTCGGTCATGCCGACATTGCCGAGCGCGTCCTTGAACAGGCGCCCGATCAGAAATTCCAGCGAGAGGTAATAGACCCGCTTGCGCCCGGAGCGCTTGGCCTCGCGGATCGATTGCATCCAGCCGTCCACCATGCGGTCGCGCAGCACAAGAATGGCGGCCGTGAGCCAGTCGTGGTCGCGCGCCCCGGCGGGATCCTTGCCGACGGAATAGGTCAGCTTGGAGAGAATCTGCGCACGCAATTCCTGCGGATCGGCGCCGGCGCCCACGGCCCCCAAAACACTGCCGCGAAACTCATCTGCGCGCGTCGCGACGCCCAGCCGGTTGCTCATTGAGGCCCCCTGAAACGAATGTCTGAAACGAACGCAAGGGTATCGGGCCGCAGTTAACGGTTTCGCCCGCCGCGTCCGCAAAACCCCGCCGCGCAGGCGCTGTTCAACCCGCAACGCCTTGCGCAAGAGCGCGCGCACGCTCGCCCGCTCGCCGTCTCGCCGCCGCTTACAAAAGCGCTTTTTCGAAAGGCGCGCCTGCGCTTGCGCAAGATGAAAGGCCGCGCTTCATCCGCGCCGCCGACTTGGATTAAGAGAAGATTCACGCTCTTTAAAGCATGATCACGACTATTCGCATCCACGATTTTTCATTCACGAACGCATTCGAACCCTGAGCCCTTCCATGGCGCGTGAAGCGAGAGCTTTGTCGACGGAGCCGCCGGCGTCCGCGCGCGCCGCGGCGCAGCCGATGCGTCGCAAGGTGCTGTTCGTAACCTCCGAAATGTCAGATTTCGTACAGACGGGCGGGCTCGGCGAAGTCTCGGCCGCGCTTCCGCGCGCGCTGCGCGCCACATGCGACGTGCGCGTGCTCATTCCCGGCTATCCGCAGGTGCTGCGCCAATACGCCGCCGTGGAGCGCGTCAGCGGCCTGCCCGGTCTTGGCGACGTGCCGCAATGTTCGATTGGGCGCGTGCGCACGGAGGACGGGCTGATCGTCTATGTGGTTCTGTGCCCGCATCTGTTCGACAGGCCCGGCACGCCTTACGCAGATGACGCAAGCGCGGACTGGGCCGACAACGACGTGCGCTTCGCGCGCCTCAGCCTCGCGGCTGCGGAATTCATCAGCGGCGCCGCCGACCCGAGCTGGGTTCCCGATAACCTGCACCTCAACGACTGGCCGACGGCGATGGCCGCCGCCTATGTCGCCTGGCGCGGCCACGACGCGCCAAGCGTGCTGACGATCCACAACCTCGCTTACCAGGGCTGTTTCGACCCACGCCGGGCGGAGGCGCTGGGCGTGCCCGCGCATGCGTTCGACATGCATGGGGTCGAACTTTACGGCAAGCTCTCCTTCCTGAAGGCGGGGCTCTATTACGCCTCGCACCTGACGACCGTGAGCGCGACCTATGCGCGCGAGATCACGACGCCGGAGCTGGGCTGCGGGCTGCACGGCCTCCTGCAGGACCGCGCGCGCGAGGGGCGCCTTTCGGGCATCCTCAACGGCATCGACGACACATGGGACATGCTGCCGCCCGGCGCGCCGCAGCGCCGCTTCGCGCCGGCGGAATGGAAAAACCGCCACGCCCGTCGCATCCGCCGGCAATTCGGACTCGCGGTTTCGCGCGGGCCCCTGTTCGCCATCGTCTCGCGTCTCGTGCACCAGAAAGGCGTCGATCTCGCCATCGACGCCGCGCAGACCATCGTCGAGCAAGGCGGGCAATTGATCGTCACCGGCAAGGGCGAGCCAAAGCTGGAACAGGGCATAAAAGACCTCGCCGCGCGTCATCCGGGCGCGGTGGGCGCGCGCATCGGCTTCGACGCCGAGGAGGCGCGGGCGATGTTCGTCGCCAGCGACTTCCTGCTCATGCCCTCGCGCTATGAGCCCTGCGGCCTGAGCCAGATGTATGCGCAGAAATCCGGCTCGCTCCCGATCGCCCACAGGACGGGCGGGCTCGCGGACACGATCAGCGACGGCGAGACGGGCTTTCTCTTCAATCAGGCGACAAGCGAAGGCCTGAACCGCGCCGTGCGCCGCGCTTTCGCAGCCTTCGACTCAAGCCGCCGCATCTGGTCCATGCGCCGGGCCGCGATGTCCCAACGCTATGGCTGGGACAAGTCCGCGAAAGGCTATGTCGACGCTTACCGTCGCGCGGAAGCCACATAGCAAGCATTTCACGCGCGCGGACTGGCGCGTGCGCGCGAACGCCGCCACAAGAACGCCGCCTGAGGAGCGCGTGGAATGGACGAGACCCTGCGCACGCTTGCGCATTTATCCGGCGTGGCCTGCATGTGGACGGACGCCGCAGGCGCTGCGCATCAGGTCGCCGAGGACGATCTGCGCCGCATACTCGCCGCGCTCGGCGCGCCCTGTGAAACGCAGGCGCAAGCCGTCGAAAGCCGCGCGCGCGCGCTGCAGCGCGCCGCCTCGCGGCGCCGCCCGCCTCTGCTCACCAGCGACGCCGGCGCGCGCATCCGCATTCCCGCCGATGGAATCGACGCGCGCTTCGCCCGGCTCATCGATGAGGACGGCCGCGTTCAGGACATGGCGCTTGAGGAGGACTGCGACGGCTGCGTGCTGGGCGGGCGCGTCGACGAGCCCGGCTATTACGATCTGGAGATCGACGGCGCGCCCACGCGCCTCGCCGTGGCGCCGGCGCGTTGTTTCACGCTGGACGACGTCGCGCCCGGCGCGCGCCTTTTCGGCATCGCCGCGCAAATCCATGCGCTGCGCACGCGCGGCGACGGAGGCGCGGGCACATATGCCGGGGTGGGCGCGCTTGCCCGCAGCGCGGCGCTGGCGGGCGCGGACGCGCTGGCGCTGAGCCCGAGCCATGCGCTGTTCACCGCCGACCCGTGCCATTACGCGCCCTATTCGCCCTCATCGCGCCTGTTCATGAACGCCGCGCACATCGACCATGAGGCTCTCTTCGCGCGCGAGCGCGTCGCGGCCTGCGCACGGCGCGCGGGCGTGGCCGAGACGCTCGACCAGCTTGAGGCGCTCGACCTGATCGACTGGCCCCAGGCGGCGCGGGCGCGGCGCAAGCTCAACGCCGCCCTGTTCGAGGATTTCCGCGCCGGCCGCAGCGAGGACGCGGCGCTGCGCGCGGATTTCGACGCCTTTCGCGCGCGCGGCGGCGAGGCTCTGGCCGACCACGCTATGTTTGAAGCGCTGCATGCGCATTACTTCGGGCAGGACCTGGCGCGATGGAGCTGGCGCAGCTGGGAGAGCGCGCATCAGGATCCGCGCAGCGCCCGCACGCGCGCCTTCGCGCAGGAGCGCGCAATCGAAATCGAGCTGCATGTTTTCCTGCAATGGCTGGCCGCGCGCTCGCGCGCCCGCGCGCAGCAGCATGCGCTGGCCGCCGGCATGCGCATCGGCCTCATTGGCGACCTTGCGGTGGGCGCAAATCCCGGCGGCTCGCAGGCCTGGAGCCGGCAGGCGGAGATCCTGCCCGGCCTCAGCGTGGGCGCGCCGCCCGATCCGCTCTGCCCGCAGGGGCAGAACTGGGGGCTTGCGGCCTATGCGCCCGATGGGCTGCGCGCCAGCGGATTTGAAAGCTTCATCGCGATGCTGCGCGTGATGATGGAGAACATGGGCGGCGTGCGCATCGACCATGCGATGGGCCTGATGCGCCTGTGGCTCACGCCCGAGGGCGAGGACGCCTCGCATGGCGCCTATGTCGCTTATCCGTTCGAGGATTTGCTGCGCCTCCTGCGGCTGGAATCCTGGCGCAACCGCGCCATCGTCATCGCGGAGGATCTGGGCACCGTGCCGCCAGGTTTCCGCGAACGGCTCGAAGCTGCGGGCGCCTATGGCATGCGCGTGCTGCAATTCGAGCGCGATCACGATCGCTACCGCAGGCCTGAATGGTATCCGCGCAACGCGCTCGCCATGACGTCCACCCACGACACGCCGACCATCGTGGGCTGGCGGCGCGGAACCGACATCGCATGGCGCGACCGGCTGGGCCTGTTCGCGCACGGCCGCACGCGCGCGCAGGAAGAAGACGCCCGCGAGCACGAGCGCGCCGCGATGGCGCGCGCGCTGGAGGAGGATTGCGCGGAGATTCCAGCTCCGCTCGCAAGCGACGCGGCGATGGCCGACGCTGCGACCCTGTTCATCGCGCGCACGCGCTGCGCGCTCGCCATTGCGCCGCTCGAAGACGTGCTCGGCGAGATCGAGCAGCCGAACCTGCCGGGCACGGTGGAGGAACATCCAAACTGGCGACGGCGCTGCGCGCGTCTTGCCGAGGAAGCGCTGGCGGAGGCTGCGGCGCAGCGCCGGCTTGCGGCCATGGCGAAGGCGCGCAGAACCTGAACCTTCCTCCTTGCGGATCGTTGACGCAGCGGCCTTGAACGGCCGCCTCACTTTCACGCATGGGAGACTTTCATGCTTCACCTGCACGCCCGCGCCCTTTTGCGCGCCTCCAGCATCGCCACGCTCATCGCCGCCACAAGCGGCCTCGCGCTGGCGCAGGCGCCCTCGACGGCGCCCTCCCCCTCCGCGCCCGCTCCCTCGCCTTCGCTGTCCCAGCCGGCGCCCCCGTCCGCCATGCCGCCGGGCGCAAGCTCAGACATGACGTCTTCTCCCGGCGCGGCGAGCCAGGCGCGCGGCTCCATGCGTCCGCTCGCGGCCGCGCAAGCAGGCCAGATGATGGCGTCTGACCTGCGCGGCTCCAACGTCTACGGGTCGAAAAATGAGAACCTTGGCGACATCAAAGATATTCTCCTCGACCGCGACGGGCGCGTGGCGGCGATGGTGATCGGCGTCGGCGGATTCCTCGGCATCGGCGAGAAAAACGTCGCCCTTCCCTTCGAGGCGTTCGATTTCATTTCCGGCGCGCCGAGCGCTGTGAGCGGCGCGGCGCCGTCGACCCAGCGCGATCCGCAGACGACAGGCACGGTGGGCGCAGACAGGCCGGCCTCCACAAGCTCCGGCGCGGCCTCCGGCGGTCAGCGTGGCAGCATGGGAACGATGAAGCCGGAACGCATCGTGCTCAAAAACATGACGCGCGCTGATCTTGAAGCCGCGCCTTCGTTCGGGCAGCAGGGCGCGACGTCAACGAGCGCGCCGGCGCGCTCGGGTTCGCCCGCCGGCTCCGATCCTGCGGGCCAGCGTCGCTGATCGTCCTGCGGCGCATGGCGCCTCCCCAGCGGGATGCGCCGGCGCCGGGGTTCACTCGGCTGCGCGCGCGGCGGCTTCCTGCGCGCGCATGGCGGGCATGACCCGTCGCGCGAACAGTTCGATGGATTCGGTGAGCTCGCTCAGGCTCTGGTCGCCGAAGGCGATCTGCGCCACGCAATAATTGCAGCCGCTCGTCGCCATCTGGCGGGAGAGGAACGCGGCCACCGTCTGCGGCGAACCCGCCACGCCCTTGCCCTGCCCATGCAGCATGTCCCAATTGTCGGGACGCGGATGCTTGTTCGTCCGGCCCAGCCGCCGGAACAAATGGGTGAAGCCCTGATGCCAGTGCGGATAGGCGCGCCGCGCGATCGCCAGCGCCTTCTCGTCGCTCTCGGCCACGACGACGAAACGGCCGATCCCCATCAGCGGCAAGGGCCGCTCGCCGTGAGCCTCACGCCAGGCGCGCACGAAGGCTTCATTGCACTCGCCGGCTTCCTCGGCCGTGTCGAGGTTGATCGTGTTCCAGCCGCGCTGCGCAGCGCGCTGCGCGCTCTCCACCGTATGCAGCCCGTACCAGATGGGGGGATGCGGCTTTTGCAGCGGCGTCACCTTGAGCGCGAATTCAGCATAGGGCTCGACCTGCCCCGGCGCCTTCATCACGCCCGTCTCCAGCGCTTCCAGAATGCGCGGCAGATCGGCGCGATAGATCGTCTCGGTGGCGGCGGGATCGACGCCGAAATAGGCGATCTCCACCGGCGAGGAGCCGCGCCCGAAACCCATGTCCAGCCGCCCGTTCGACATCTGGTCGAGCATGGCGATCTCTTCGGCGAGCCGCAGCGGATGATAGAGCGGCAGCGCATAGACCATGGGCCCGAACCGCAGGCGCCGCGTGCGCTGGGCGGCGGCGGCGAGAACGAGATTGGGCGACGGCGCCATGCCAAGCGTGGTGCAATGATGCTCCGCCACATGCCAGGAGTGGAAGCCAAGACGATCGTACATTTCGACGAGCTTCATGCGCTCCTCGAAATAGGCGTTGAGCGGCAGATGGTCGTTGTCGAGATGATCGAAGACGCCGAACTCCATGCGCTCTCCCTTGTCGTCCCCTTCAGGGCGCCGCGTTCCTCTATCCGGTGCGCCGCCTTCTTGCCGCCTGCGCCGGCCCGGCTATACTTGCCCCCAGATAAACACGAAAACGCGTCCGGGGAGAAGACATGCCCGTCACAGTCCACCCGCTTTCGCCGGCCATTGGCGCGGAAATCCGCGGCGTCGACATTTCCCGGCCCCTGCCGCCGGAGGATCTGGCGGCGGTGCGCAAGGCCTGGCTGGACCATTGCATGCTCGTCTTCCGCGGCCAGAAGCTCGACGCGGACCAACAGCGCGCCTTCGTCACCCAGTTCGGCCCGCTTGGCGGGCGCAAAAAGCGCATCGAGCCGACCGGCTACAAGCGCGACGAGGGCCCCGACTACAATTCCGACGCGATGCTCGTCTCCAACATTCGTGAAGGCGGCAAGCCCATCGGCGTTCTGCCGGACGGGGAGATGTGGTTCCACCACGACATGAGCTATTCGCCCACGCCTAACCGGGCGAGCTTTCTCTATTCCATCGAAGTGCCCAGCCGCGGCGGCGACACGATGTTCTCGAACATGTACGCGGCCTATGAGAATCTGCCGCAGCGCCTGAAGGAGCGCGTCGAGGGACGCACCGTGCTGCAGGCTTTCGATGAATTGCAGGATCGTCGCATCGACCTGAGCGCGCGCCCGCTCGAGACCGTGCCGCATTGCTTCCAGCCCATGGTGCTGAAACATCCCGAAACGCATCGTCGCGCGATTTACGTGAGCCGGCTCATGTCGCACCACGTGGAGGGGCTGTCGCCTGCGGAGAGCGAGGAACTGCTCGAGGAATTGTTCGCCTATACGGAGGATCCGGCGATCCGCTACACCCACGTGTGGAAGCCGGGCGACCTTTTGATGTGGGACAATCTTTGTTCGACGCACGCGCGCACGGATTTCCCCAAGGAAGAACGCCGCCTGATGCGCCGCTACACGATCGCCGGCGAAGCGGTGATCCCCGCGTGGGACGCGCGCAGCGCAGCCGAATGACTGGCGAAATCGGCGTCAGGCTCCGCGGGGCCGCCGAGCGCGGCTAGCGCACGCCCGCGTAAGGCGTGAAGGCGAGCGGAAGAATAGGCGCCGCGCCGGCCATAAGCACAGGACGCGAGGTCGATGAGGCGGCGGGAGACGCAGGACCTGCGAGCTCCGCCGGGCGCGGCGGAGGCGCGGGCGCAACGCTCTCGCGCGCGTCGATGGCGCCGAGCGCGGCCTGCGGCAGGGCTGCGGCGACGCGTGGGGCGGCGCTTACGGGAGTTTGCGAGGGCTGCGCGTAGGCGACCTGCTGGCGCGTGGGCTGCTGCGCGCCGAACAGCGACTTCACGCCGTCGAAGACGCCGGCGAAGGGATTGACGGCGGCGGGCGCCATCGCGACCTGCACCGGCTGCGGCGCAGCTTTCGCGCGCGCGATCATCGTCTCGCTCGCAGGCTTCGTGCAATCGCGCACGCCAAGATCGATCAATTCGCGCCCTGAAAGCGAGCGGTATTCGCGCGTGAGATAGCCCAGCCGCTGACGCACCGCCTCCGGATAAGCGTTGAACAATTCCGCAGACACCGACTGATCGACCTGTTTCGTGTCGCGATGATAGGCGGAATGGAACCTCAGCACGCTTGAAGGGTAGACGCAGACGTTCGGCAGGCTGAGCGCAAGCGTGCACGCCGAGCGGCACTCATGCAGGCGCACTTCGCGGTTCTCACGGCGATAGACTTCCGTAATGGCCCTGTAATCCGAAACGAGGCCGCCCACGTCCTTCTGGACGATCACGGGCGCCGGAGACGGCGGGGGATAGAGATAGCCCAACGCAAACCCTCACTGCACGAGCCGCCAATTCAGCAGCCCATGGTTGACGCCGTGTTAACGGCCCGCCCCCGGCCGCCTCAACTGAAGGCGAAAACGGGCGATTTTGTGAAGGATGAAACGAGGCGGAGACCGCGGGCGCCCTAAGGCCGCGCCCGCGCTCGCTGCGGCCTGCGCGCCTAAACGCCGCGGCAGACGATGTTGAGGAGCGCCTGGCGCTTCTCCACGTCGATGACTTTAAGCGCGCGCTCGAGCGCCTTGGGCACCTGCGCGGGATCGCTCACGGTCTCGCCATGGCCGCCCACGGTCTCCACCGCTTTGTCGAACGCGATGTGCTCGTTGAAATAGGTCAGCGGCTCGCGATTGCTCCTTGAAGCGTAACCCGAGGGATAGACCTCGTGCGTGTTGCGCTTCACCGCGCCCCACATGGCGTTGTTGAACACCATGGTGAGGATCGGCCAGCCCTCCGCCTTCGAGACGTAATGGGCGGGGATAGGGTTTCCGAACATATAGGCGCCGTCGCCCACGCAGCAGATCACGCGCCGATCAGGCTGCGCCGCTTTCATGCCGAGCGCCGTGCCAAGCCCCCAGCCCAGCGCGCCGCCGGCGCCGGTGAAGAACATCGTGCCCGGCTGTTTCAGCGTGAGGTGCTCATAGGTGATGGGGCCTTCCTTCACGATGATGTCATCGGCGCCCTTCACCTCGTTGAGGCAATGGGTGACCCAGATCGGATTGATCGGCGTGTCATGCTTCGCCTTTTCGAGATTGGCGCGCCAGCGCTCACGCTGCGTCGCACGACGCTCCGCGATGCGCTTGCGCCGCGCCTCCACCCTGTCGCGCGCGCCCGCGAGGCGCACGCTGAGCGCATGGGTGAGCGCCGCCATGGCGGGGCTCAGCGCGCCGGTGATCGCCAGATCGCAGGGAAAGCCGCGCAGAGGATAGTTCGTGAACAACGGATCCACGCCCATGTGGATCACTTTCGCGTCCGCGCGCGGCGCCTTCTTGTTGGGAATCCACGGCACGTCGGCGTCGAGCACAATCACGAGATCGGCGTCGGCGAGAAAGGCGTCGGGCTCGTAGCCCAGATGCATCGGATGGTCGCTGTCGAGCGCGACATAGCGGGGCTTGCGCTGGGTGACGGGGATCGCGAACAGATCCGCGAGCGCTGCGAGATGGGCGGGATCCTCACGGTCGCGGCCGCAGCTCGCCGTGATGATGAGCGGGTTCTCCGCCTTCGCGATCATGTCAGCCGCCTCGTCGATGGCGTTGAGATCGGGATAAGGCGGGCTCGCCGCGCGACGACGCGAGGGCGAGGAATAGGACCAGTTGGAGAGCGGCGCGGCGAGCACTTCGCGCGGCAGCGAGAGATAGACGGGGCCCTTGGGCTCCGACATGGCGAGGTTGATCGCGCGGTCCACCGCCGCCTCGATCGTCTCGGCGTTGCGCACCTCGTAATCCCACTTGACCACTTCGCGCACCATGGCGGCCTGGTCGCGCATTTCCTGCGGCCAGTGGATCTCGCCCGAGCGTCCGCCCGAAACGCCGCCCTCCTCGCTGTAGGGCGTGCGGCCGGAGGTGAAGATCACCGGCAGATTGCCGCGCCAGGCGTTGATGAGGCCGCACATGGCGTTGGCCGTGCCCACGTTCACATGCACCATGACGAGCTGCGGGCGCCCGCTCTGCAGGTAATGGCCAAGCGCCATGTGGATGGCGACGTTCTCGTGCGGCACGATGATGGGCTTGGGAGTCTGGCGTCCCTGCGCCTCGAATTTGGCGAGGCTCTCGATCAGCGGCGCGAAATCGGTTCCGGCGTTGGCGAACAGAAACTCGATGCCACGGTCGACGAGCAATTCCACATAGGCGTCTGCGACGATGCCGGACTCGATTGTTTTGACGGACACGCGATCCTCCCGAAGGGCTGGCGGTTCAACACAGGGCCAGCGTTTTCTCGACGACTGGCTATCTTATGCGCGGCGCGCTGACAATGGCGCGCCAGCGCGGCTCAGGGCTCCATCCAGACCGCGCGCGGGCCGATGTCGGAGACGCGCGGCGCCCCCACGAAGGCCATGGTGGTCTCGATCTCCTTGCGCAGAATCGCGAGCGCATGGGCGGCCCCCGCCTCCCCCGCGACCGAGAGGCCGTAGAGCGCCGGGCGGCCGGTGAGCACGGCGTCGGCGCCCAGCGCGAGCGCCTTCACCACGTCGCCGCCGCGCCGCACGCCGGAATCCACGATGATCGTCACCTTGCCCGCGACCTCGCGGGCGATTTCCGGCAGGACGGCGATGGGCGCCACGGCGCTGTCGAGATTACGCCCGCCATGGTTGGAGATCACGATTCCGTCGCAGCCCTCCTGCGCGGCGCGCGCGGCGTCTTCGGCCAGATGCACGCCCTTGATGAGCAGGGGGCCCTTCCACATGTCGCGCAGGCGCTTCACGTCGTCCCAGGTGAGATCGTCGCCGCGCAGGTTCGGCACGGCGCTTTTCTGCGGCGTCGTGGGCGCGGCCATGCGGCTGTGCGCGCCTTCGGGATAATGGGCGAGCTTCGGCATGCCGCCCTTCATGAGATAGGGCAGGATGACGCCCAGCAGCCAGCGCGGATGCAGCGACATGTCGATCAGCGAGCGCAGCGTCGGCTGATAGGGCATGCTGAAGCCGTTGCGCCGGTTGTATTCGCGGATCGGCGGCGCCGGCGTGTCCACCGTCAGGATCAGCGCCTCGAAGCCGGCGTCGCGCGCGCGACGCACCAGCGCGTGCGAGAGCTCGCGCTCGCGCCACATGTAGAGCTGGAACCATTTGCGCCCGCCCTCCACCTGCGCGATGCGCTCGATGGACGTGACGGACGGCGTCGCAAGCGTGAAGGGCACGCCCGCCGCAGCCGCCGCGCGCGCCACCGCGACCTCCCCCTCATGCCAGCAAACGCCCGCAACGCCCGTGGGCGCGATGGCGAGCGGCATGGCGGAAGGCTTGCCGAACAGGGTGGTCGCGCAGGAGCGGGCGGAGACGTCCACCAAAACCTTGTTGCGCAGCTTGATGCGCTTGAACGCCTCGCGATTGCCCGTGAGGGACAATTCGTCCTCGGAGCCCCGGTCGAAAAACTCGAACACGCCGCGCGGCAGGCGCCGGCGCGCCGCTTCGCGCAAGTCGGCGATGTTGAGGCAGGCCTCGAGCGCCCGGCTCGCGCCCTGCGCCGACGCTGCGGAACCCGCCGCCCCGCCTTGGACTTGGCCTTTTTCCTTGAGCCCGGCCTTTTGCGCCGTCGCCGCCTCGGCAGCGGCCGAAATGGGCCCCGTCATTGGTCTCGCTCCCTGGGTGATCCCTGATTTGCCGGCACAATAGCGACAGCGCGCCCCCCGTGCCAGCGCCGCCGGCGCGGGCTCCGCCCCGCGCCCAAAGCGGCCCCCGGGGCCCCGGCGCTAACTAAACGCGTGCGCGGGGCGCGAATCGGTACTATCGAGGAGACATGAGCCTCATCACCACCACCCACGAGCTGGCGCAGGCCTGCGCGCGGTTCGCCCGACACAGTTTCGTCACCGTCGATACGGAATTCCTGCGCGAGACCACGTTCTGGCCCAAGGTCTGCGTGATCCAGATCGCCTCCGACGAGGAGGCCATCGCCGTGGACGCGCTGGCGGACGGGATCGACCTCTCGCCCTTCTTCGCGCTGATGCGCGACACGGCGGTGGTCAAGGTTTTCCACGCCGCCCGGCAGGACGTGGAGATCATGTGGCATCTCGCCCGCACCATCCCCGCGCCGCTGTTCGACACGCAGGTGGCCGCCATGGTGTGCGGCTTCGGCGATCAGGTCTCCTATGGCGAACTCGTGCAGTCGCTGTGCAAGGTCGCCATCGACAAGTCCTCGCGCTTCACCGACTGGTCGCGCCGCCCGCTCTCGGAGGCGCAGATCTCCTATGCGCTCGCCGACGTCACCTATCTGCGCGACATCTACCGCGCGCTAACCGCGAAACTGGAGAAGGCCGGCCGCAGCGACTGGCTTGGCGACGAAATGACGCCGCTCATATCGCCGGCGACCTACGAGCAGCATCCCGAAAACGCCTGGGAGCGTTTCCGTCATCGCGCGCGCAAGCCGCGCGATCTCGCCGTTCTGATGGACGTATGCGCCTGGCGCGAACGCGAAGCGCAGACGCGCGACGTGCCGCGCTCGCGCATCCTCAAGGACGACGTGATGATCGAAGTCGCGCTCGCCGCTCCGCGCACGCCGGAGGCGCTCGCGAACCTGCGCTCTTTCCCGCGCGGCATGGAGCGCTCGCGCTCGGGCGCGGAGATCCTCGCCGCCATCGAGCACGGGCTTGCGCGCGACCCCAAGAGCCTGCCGCGCATCGAGCGCGACCGCCGGCCGGGCGGCGGCGCGGGCGCCACCGTGGAATTGCTGAAAGTGCTGCTGCGGCAGGTGAGCGAGAAACACGGCGTCGCCGCCAAGATGATCGCGACGGTGGACGATCTGGAAGCCATCGCCTCCGACGATTCCGCCGACGTGGCCGCGATGCGCGGCTGGCGTCGCGAGATTTTCGGCGCCAAGGCGCTCGAGCTGAAACGCGGCAAGCTGGCGCTGACGGTGGAGCGCGGCCGCGTCATCACGCTCGAATGGCAGGAGGCGCCGGGCGAAGGCGCGGCCAAGGGCGAGGACGCCCCCGCCGCCGCCAACGACGCCCAACACGCGCAATTCGCGTGACGCGCAATCGTCAAGCCTGAGTATTTGTCCCTAGGCGCCCCTCCCCGCTTGGAGGGTTCGCGCGCCGTCGCCATCTCTCCGAAGGCTCGCCTGCTGGAGATGATGATGGACCCCAAGAAGCTTCTCGACCAATTCCTCGGCCCCAA
>CAZYBF010000006.1:0-53887 GCA_964645525.1 uncultured Beijerinckia sp. | reverse complement strand
TGCTGGAGATGATGATGGACCCCAAGAAGCTTCTCGACCAATTCCTCGGCCCCAACGCGCTCGGCGGTCTGTCCGGCGGCGCGGGAGGACTTGGTAGCGGACTCGGCGGCGGGCTTGGCGGACTCGCGCAGCAGGCGCAGCGCGCGAAAGATCAGATGTTCGGGCAGAGCGGCGGCGGATCTTTCGGCGGCGGCGGCATGATCGGCGGCCTCGCCGCAGGCGGATTGCTCGGCGTTCTTCTCGGCAACAAGAGCGCGCGCAAGATGATGGGCGGCTTCGCGGGCTATGGCGCGGCGGCCGCGCTCGGCGCCCTCGCCCATCGCGCCTACCAGACCTGGAGCGAAACACAGCGCGCCGGCGCAGGCGCGCAGACGTCCGCGCAGCAGCCGCAGGCGACGCTCGCCTCGCCGGCGGACGCGCCCGCGGAAGGCTCGCCCTTCCTGCCCCACACCGCCGCCAACGGCCAGCCCTTCGCGCTGGCGCTCATCCAGTCGATGATCGCGGCCGCCCATGCGGACGGCCATATCGGCCCCGACGAGCACAAGCAGATTTTCGAGGCGGTGAACCGCGCGGGTCTCGATGCGGATGCGAAAGCCTTCGTCTTCGACGCGCTGGCGAAGCCGCTCTCCCCGCGCGAAGTGGCGGCCATGGCGGCTGGCGTCGAACAGGGCGCGGAGCTTTATCTCGCCGCGCGCCTCGCCATCGAGCCTGACCATCCCGCCGAGAAGGCTTACCTCGACGCGCTCGCGGGCGCGCTCGCCCTGCCCGCGGGCCTCGCCGCCCATCTCGACGCGCAAGTGCAAGCGCAGATAAGCGCGCAGAACGCGCCCTGAGCGGGCGCGCGCGAGGGCTCTAGCCGACCCTGATCTCCGCCTCGCGGCCGATGAGCCGCGCGAGCGCCTTGAGGCGACCGGCCAGCCGCTCGTTGGCGAGCGGCGCGAAAGCCTGCGGCATGGAGAGCACGAGTTTCTCCTTCGTGCAGCGCAGGGGCGTGCGCGGCAAGACGTCAGGCATGGCCGCCGTGATCGCATAGGCGACCCGCGTCGCAGCGCCCAGAATATGCGCGCGGTCGAGCAGGCGCGCGGAGGCGAGCGTGCGCAGATGAGGCGCAACGTTGTGGTCCGCGCTCATGTGGCGATAGGAAGCCGACAGCGCGAGAAAGGCGCGGCCGGGATGGTCGATTGAGACGAAGGCCGCGTTGGCGATGATGTTGAGCGCCTGTTCGCCGCGATAATCAGGATGGGCGCGCCAGCCAATGTCAGACAACAGGCAGGCGGCATGGCGCAGCCGGCGCTCCTCATCGGTTTCGTCGATCTGGGTCGAACGCATGAAAGCGTCCGTCCAGGCGCACAGATCCTCGCCGTGGCGCGGCGCGCGCGAGCGCAGCACGTTGAGGTCGCGCGCGGCCTCCAGCAAGGGATCGCGCGCGCGTTCGGCCGCGTTGAGGCGGTCGAACAGCAAGCCCTCGCGCAGGCCGAGCGCCGAGACGACGATCTCGCTGGGCTGGGCGATGCGGATGATCTCCTCGAGAACCGCCGCGCCATAGGCGAGCAGCGGCCGGCGACCGGCGGACACGGTTTCGATGGCGACCAGCGCATCCGCGTTCACGCGCTCGACGAGATGGGCGAAATCGGCGGCGTCGCGCGCGGGGATCACATAGCCGTGCATGACGTTGAGCGGATAATTGCGCTGCACCATGTGCAGTTTCGCAAGCGAACGCCAGGTGCCGCCCACCGCATAGAAGGTGCGGCCCTTGAGCTTCTCAAGCCCCTTCACCTGTTTGAGCGCCGCGCGCACGATCTTCTGCGCCTTCTTGGGCGAGCGATCCGACACGTCCATCAGCGCGAGACCGCCCAGCGGCAGGGATGCCATCTTGCCGATCTTCGATCCCTTCACGTCCGCGAGTTCGAGCGAACCGCCGCCAAGGTCGCCCACCATGCCGTCGGGCTTATGAAAGCCGGAGACGACGCCAAGCGCCGCCAGTTGCGACTCGCGCTGACCTGAGAGCAGTTCGATCGGCGCGCCGATCGCCTTCTCAGCAGCGCGCAGAAAATCGGGCCCGTTGGCGGCGTCGCGCGCGGCGGCCGTCGCCACCACGCGGATCTCGCGCACGCGCATGTTCGCGCACAGAACCCTGAAGCGTTGCAGCGCCTTGATCGCGCGCTCCACGCCCTCCTCGTTCAGACGGCCCGTTGTGGCCACGCCGCGGCCAAGGCCGCAAAGCACCTTGTCGTTGAAGATGGGATTTGGGGCGCGGGTGAGGCCCTCATAGGCGACGAGGCGAACGGAGTTCGAGCCGACGTCCACGATGGCGATCGGCTCCAGCTGGGGGAGACGACCGGGCGCGATATTGGTCTTCTTCATCGATCCGCTGGCTTGAGGCGTCGAAACAGGGTTTTGGGACTGAGCGTCTTGGGGCTGGACGTCTTCAGCGACTTGCCGCGTCCCGAAAGGGACGGGTTGGTCATGAAATATTCATGCGCGTTGAACACGTCCTCGCCGGCGGCGGGGACTATGCGCTGGCTCGAGCCGTCGGGCAAGACCCTGTAAGACTGTTGATTGTCGATCAGATTGGCGACCATGATCTGGTCAAGCACCTGTTCGTGCACCGTGGGATTGGTGAGCGGCAGCAACGCTTCCACGCGCCGGTCCAGATTGCGCGGCATGAGGTCTGCTGACGAGACATAGACCTTCGCCTTGGGGTGCGGCAGGCCATGGCCGGCGCCGAAGGCGTAGATGCGCGCATGCTCCAGAAAGCGCCCGACGATGGATTTGACGCGGATGTTGTCGCTCAGGCCCGGCGTCTGCGGCCGCAGGCAGCAGATGCCGCGCACCACGAGATCGACGCTGACGCCCGCCTGGCTCGCGCGATAGAGCGCGTCGATGATTTGCGGATCGACGAGCGCGTTGCACTTGCCCCAGATCGCGGCGGGCCGGCCCGCCTTCGCATGGGCGATCTCCTCGTCGATATGGGCGAGGAAGCGCGCTTTCAGGCTGATCGGCGAAACGGCCATGCGCTCAAGGTCGCCTGGCTCGGCGTAGCCGGTGACGTAGTTGAATATGCGCCCGACGTCGCGCGCGATGGCGGGATCGGCGGTGAAATAGGAGATGTCCGTGTAGATGCGCGCGGTGAAGGGGTGATAATTGCCCGTCCCCACGTGGCAATAGGTCACGAGGCCCGCGCCCTCGCGCCGCACCACCATGGACAGCTTGGCGTGGGTCTTCAGCTCGATGAAGCCGAAGACGACCTGCGCGCCGGCGCGTTCGAGGTCGCGCGCCCAGCGAATGTTCGCCTCCTCGTCGAAACGCGCCTTCAGCTCCACAAGCGCGGTGACGGATTTGCCCGCCTCCGCCGCCTCGACAAGCGCGCGCACGATCGGGCTGTCGGACGAGGTGCGGTAGAGCGTCTGTTTGATGGCGACCACATTGGGATCGCGCGCCGCCTGCGAGAGGAACTGCACCACCACGTCGAAGGATTCATACGGATGGTGGACGATGAAATCCTTCTGCTTGATGGCGGCGAAACAATCGCCCGCATTGTCGCGCACGCGTTCGGGATAGCGCGGATTATAGGGCGTGAACTTCAGCTCCGGCCGATTGAGCGCCACGATTTCCGCAAGCTCGTTGAGGGCGAGCATGCCGTCGTGGACGAAGGTCTCCTCCGGCGCGACGTCGAGCTGTTCGGCGACGAAGGCGGCGAGCGCCTCGGGCGTGCCGGAATCCATTTCAAGGCGGATCACGCGGCCGCGCCGGCGGCGCTTGAGCGCGGATTCGAAGAAGCGAACGAGGTCTTCCGCCTCCTCCTCCAGTTCGAGGTCGCTGTCGCGGATGACGCGGAAGTTGCCCTGCCCCACCACTTTGTAGCCGGGGAACAGGCGGCTCGTCTGCTGGGCGATGAGCGCCTCCAGCGGCACGAAACGCGTCACGCCGTCGCCTGCGTCCGGCAGACGAATGAAGCGCTCCACTTTCTGCGGCAGGCGCACCAGCGCGTTCAGACGCTCGCCGCCGTTCACATGCAGCAATTCGAGCGCGACCGAGAATCCGAAGTTCGGAATGAAGGGGAAGGGATGCGCCGGATCGATCGCCAGCGGCGTAAGGATGGGAAAGATATGCTCGTGGAAATAATCGTTCAGCCATTTGGCGGCCGTCGTCTCCAGCCCGTCCGCATCGCAGATGACGACGCCGTGCGCGACAAGCTCCGCGCGCAGCGCGCGCCAGCGCTTTTGCTGCTCGTCCGCCAGCACCGCCACGCGGGCGCGGATGTGCGCAAGCTGCTGGGAAGGCGACAGACCGTCATCGGAGGGCGTCGTCACGCCCGAACGCACCTGCCCGCGCAGTCCCGCCACGCGCACCATGAAGAATTCATCGAGATTGTTGGCGGAGATCGACAGGAACCGCAGCCGCTCCAGCAGCGGGTGGTTCATGTTCGCGGCCTCCGACAGCACGCGGTCGTTGAACTCGAGCCAGGACAATTCGCGGTTGACGAAACGCTCGGCCGGCGGCGGCAGGACGAAAGCCTCGCCCGCCTGCTCCCGCGCGTCGGCCGCCGGCGCCGGCCATGCGTCGGCGACGCCCCGGAGGGACGCGGGTTTCTCGGCTTTCTGCGCTGCGGTTTCAGACGCCATGACCATCCTCAGGCTCGACGGGAGACGACCCGTCATGCCCCTGCGCGATGACGATACCATGACGCCGACGCGCGCGGGGCGCAGACGGTTAACGCGGTTAAGGGCCGCTCAGGCCAGATCAAGCCGGCGCAGGACTTCCGAGGCCATGGGACGGGTGACCGCCCGCCCCGCCGCCAGCGCCTCACGGTCGAGCGTGAGCACGATGGAGCGCGCCGCCGCCAGCGAGCGCTCGATCCGCAGGGCAAGATATTCCACCACCGAGGCGTCCACGGTCAGCTGGCGGTCCATGAACAGCTTGACCAGGACAGCGCGGACGAGGGCATCGTCCGGCTCGCCGATCTCCACCGCCGGGGCGAGCCGCAGGCGGGAGAGCAAATCCCGGGTGGCGAGGCCCCAGGCGTCGGGCCAGGCGCGCGCGGTGACGGCCAGATAGCCGCCGCTCTCGCGCATGAGGTTGAGGAGATGGAAGAACTCCGCCTCCGCAAGCCCGCCGGGCGCGGCCCCTGCCCGGTCGGCGTCCTCGATCAGGAGCGCGCCGGAGGCGGCGAGCGTCGGCACGTCCGCCCGCCCCAGTTCGCTCGCGGCGAGGATGCGGGCGCCGGCGCGTTCGGCCCAGATCGCGCCCAGATGGCTTTTGCCCGAGCCGGTCGGCCCCAGCAGCAGAAGCGAGCGGCCCGGCCAATCCGGCCAGCGCTCGAACATGTCGAAGGCGGCCGCATTCGTCGGCGAAACGAGAAAATCCTCCCGGCCGAAGCTGGGCTCCAGCGGCAGTTCGAGGGTCAACTGACGCGACGGACTTTTCACGGATGACGCTTCTTTGCGACGATCGGGGCGTTCAGGGCGCGCGCGCGCCGCCTGCGCCCAGATATAGGGTGCTCGCCTGATATTGCCGGACGCCGAAGCGCGTCAACACGCCAATGACGGCGGCGAGGGGGACAGCGAGGATAAGTCCGGTGAATCCGAACAATCCGCCAAACGCGATCAGCGCGAACATGATCCAGACCGGATGCAGGCCCACCGCCCCGCCCACAAGGCGCGGGGTGAGGATGTTGCCCTCGATGAACTGGCCCACGAACTGGATCGCCAGAACCACCGCGAGCAGGCTCCAGCCCGGCCCCTGCACGAGGGCGACGCCCACCGACAGGATGAGGCCCGTGAGCGAGCCGACATAGGGAACGAAGGACAGGACGCCCGCGGTGATGCCGATCAGCAGGCCGAAATTGAGCCCGGCCATCGAGAAGCCGATCCCGTACCAGGCGCCGAGGAACAGGCAGACCAGCGATTGCCCGCGGATGAAGCCCGCCATGGCGGCGTTGATCTCGCGGGCGAGTTGGCGAACCACCTCGCGCTGGCCGACGGGCGCGAGCGCGTCGAGCGAGGCGATCAGGCGCGGCCAGTCCAGCAGCAGATAGAAGGTCACGATGGGCGTGATCACCAGAAGCGACACGAGGCCGATGAGCGCCTGCCCGCCCTGCCAGAGCGAGCCGAGGACCGCGACGGCCCAACGCGCCCCCTGCCCCACCAGCGCGCCGGCGTCCGGCAGGCTGGCGTCCGCGCCCTCGCTGGGGGCCTTCAGGCCGAGATAGTCGAGCGTGGGACGCAGCCGCTCGAAGGCTTCCGCGCCATGCTGCGCGAGCAGCGCCTGCAGTTTCGCCACATAGCCCGGCAGGCGTTCGGCGAATTGGGAGAACTGGGAGATGAGCGTCGGCGCGAGGGCGAGCAGCGCGGTGAGGATGACGATGCCCGCCACGCCCAGAATGAACAGGGTCGCGAACAGCCGGCTCGCGCCCAGCCTCTCCAGCCGGCTCGCCAGCGGATCGAGCAGATAGGCGAGCACGAGAGCGGCCACGAAGGGCAGCAGCACGCCCGACAGCGCCCACAGGAGAAGGGCGAGCGCGACCGCCGCGCCGCCCCAGAAGACGATCTTTCGTTCGACGCTCATCCCCGCCCCCGCGGCGCCACCGGCGCTCACCAGATCTCCATATGGCGCAGCCATTGAACCAGATAGGCGAGCATGGACGCCAGCGTCAACGCAGCCACAAGGTAAAGCGAGACCGCAAGCCAGGGCTGAAGCGGCATCTGAAACGCCTTCGCCCACAGAACCGCCGTGGCGAGCGCGATCTGCGCGGCCGTGTTGAGCTTGGACAACAGAAGCGGGCGAATGGCGACCGGCTTGTCCACGACCCAGGAGAAGACCACCGCCCCCACGATCATCAGGTCGCGCGAGACGACCAGAATGGCGATGGCGGCGGGCAGCACGCCCGTGACGACGAGCGAGACGTAGATGGAGACGAGAAGCGCCTTGTCGGCGATGGGATCGAGATAGGCGCCCAGTTCGCTGCGCAGGTCGAACCGCTTGGCGAGCCAGCCGTCCACCGCGTCGGAGAGGCCGGCGATCAGGAACAAAGCGAACGCGGCCGCCCATTCGGGCTCCGCGATAAGAGCCACGATCACCGGCACAAGGATCAGCCTGCCGAGACTGATGAGGTTCGGCAGGCTCGAGAAGATGGAATGAGCGCTCATGACGTCGCCCTGCTAGATAAGCGCGAACGACGCCGCGACAAGCGGGGCGGCGATTATTGCGACCCCTCAAGCCCGATGCGGCGCACGAGCGAGCCCCATTTCTCGCGCTCGGACGCCAGATAAACGCGCAGCTCCGCAGGCGTCGGCGTGTCGAAGGGGATGAGGCCGAGCTGCGAGACCTTCTCGCGCATGTCGGGCTGCGCCATGATCGTCTTCATCTCCCGATGCAGGCGGTCGATGATCGGCGCCGGCGTGCCGGCGGGGGCGAACAGCGCGTGCCAGGACACCGCCTCGAAATCCGCCGCGCCCGAGGCTTCCGCGAAGGGCGGCGCCTCCGGCAGGACGGGAAGACGCGTGGCGGAGGAGACCGCCAGGGCGCGCAGCTTGCCGTCCTTGATGAGCGGCAGGCCCGCGCCCGCCTCCACGAAGCCCAGATGCACATGGCCCGAGGCGATGTCGAGAATGCTCTGCGGCGTGTTGCGATAGGGCACGTGGGTCATCTGCAGGTCGAAGCGATGCTTCATGTATTCGATCGACAGATGCTGGGCGACGCCGGCGCCGGGCGAGGAGTAGTTGAACGGATCCTTGCGCGACTTGGCGAGCGCGATCAGCTCCTTCACGTCCTTCGCCGGAATGTCGGGATTGACCGCGAGGATGAAGGGCGACTTCACGTAAAGCGCGATGGGCGCGAAATTCTTCTCAGGATCGTAATTGATCTGCTTGTAGAGCACCGGATTGATCGCCATCGCCGACGTGGTGGCGACGGTGAGCGTGTAGCCGTCCGGCGGGGCGGCCGCCACCGCCTGCGCCGCCAGCATCAGCGCGGCGCCGGGCCGGTTGTCGATCACCACCGGCTTGCCGAGCGCGGCCTGAAGCTTCTCCCCGTACAGACGCGCGATCGTGTCGAGGCCGGAGCCCGCGGCCAGCGGCAGGACGATGGTGATGGGGCGGGCGGGCCATTCCTGCGCGAGCGACGCGCGCGCGCCTGCAGCCATCGCCGCGCCGGCGCATGCGGCGAGCGCGAAGCCGCGCATGATCGAGCGGATGGATGGCGTCCCTTTTGACGTCCTCATTGGCGTTTCTCCCTTCGCGGCGGCGCGCCGCCCTGCTGGCGTGTTGCGGGGCGGCCAGTTCGCCCTTGGGGGGATGATAGGGCGCGGCGCGCCGCAGCGCTACGGCTCCCCCCGCCTCCGATGACCCCCTCCCCTTGCGTCCCTGCCCCCGGCGGGCTACCCCCGGCGAAAGCGCGCCCCTGCGCGCCCGAGCGCGCGCCCCGATGAGGATTCCATGACCGATCCCGCCAAGCCCGGCCTCACCTACGCCCAGGCCGGCGTCGACATCGACGCCGGGAACGCGATGGTGGACAAGATCAAGCCGCTCGTGCGCGCCACTCGCCGGCGCGGCGCGGATGCGGAGATCGGCGGCTTCGGCGGCCTGTTCGACCTCAAGGCGGCGGGCTTCGTGGACCCCATCCTCGTGGCCGCCAACGACGGCGTGGGCACCAAGGTCAAGATCGCCATCGAGAGCGGCCTGCACGACACGATCGGCGTCGATCTCGTCGCCATGTGCGTCAACGATCGCGTGGTGCAGGGCGCCGAGCCGCTTTTCTTCCTCGACTATTACGCCACCGGCAAGCTCGACCCCGACGCCGGCGTCGCCATCGTCAAGGGCATCGCGCAGGGTTGCGTGGAGAGCGGCTGCGCGCTGATCGGCGGCGAGACGGCGGAAATGCCGGGCCTCTATGCGCAGGGCGATTACGATCTCGCGGGCTTTGCGGTGGGCGCGGCCGAACGCGGCCGGCTTCTGCCCAAGGGCGCGCCGAAACCCGGCGACGTGCTGTTCGGCCTGCCCTCCTCCGGCGTGCATTCCAACGGCTTCTCGCTGGTGCGCCGCATCGTCGCGCGCACGGGGCTTGCGTGGGACGCGCCCGCGCCCTTCGCGCCCGGACGCACGCTCGCGCAGGCGCTGCTCACGCCGACGCGCCTTTATGTGAAGCCCCTGCTCGTCGCGCTGAAGGCGACCGATGGCATCCTCGCCCTCGCCCACATCACCGGCGGCGGCTTTCCCGACAACATTCCCCGCGTGCTGCCCGACGACGTGGGCGTGCGCCTCGACCTCGCCTCTTTCACGCCGCCGCCGGTGTTCGGCTGGCTGGCGCGCGAAGGCGGCGTCGCGGAAGCCGAAATGCTGCGCACGTTCAACTGCGGCGTCGGCATGATCGTGGTCGCGGCCGCTGACAAGGCGGCGGAGGTTGAGCAGGCCCTGCGGAACGCGGGAGAAAACCCCGTGCGCGTGGGCGAGATCACCCCGCGCGCCGGCGAGCCTGTCGTCATGTCCGGGCGGCTGAAGCTGTGAGCAAGCGCCGCGTCGCCATCCTCATCTCCGGGCGCGGCTCCAATATGGAATCGCTGATCGCGGCCGCGCGCGAGCCAGACTTTCCCGCCGAAATCGCGCTCGTCCTCTCGAACCGGCCGGACGCGCCGGGCCTTGCGAGCGCGAAGGCGCAAGGCGTCGCCACCGCCGCGGTGGACCACAAGATCTACGCCGGGCGCGAGGCCTTCGAAGCCTCGATGCAGAAAATGCTCGACGCGCATCGCATCGACTTCATCTGCCTCGCCGGCTTCATGCGCCTTCTCACCGCGGGCTTCGTGAACCATTGGGAGGGGCGCATGATCAACATCCACCCCGCGCTCCTGCCCGCCTTTCCCGGCCTGCACACCCATGAGCGCGCGCTCAAGGAAGGCGTGAAGCTGCACGGCTGCTCGGTGCATTACGTCGTGCCGGAAATGGACGCCGGCCCCCTCATCGCGCAGGCCGCCGTCAGCGTGCTCGACGACGACACGCCCGAGACGCTGGGAAAGCGCGTGCTGGCGCAGGAACACGTGATCTATCCGCTTGCGCTGCGCCTCGCCGCCTCCGGCGCGGTGCGGATCGTCGATGGCCGTGTGATCGGCGCTGGCGGCAAGCCGGGCGCACTCGTGGCGCCGGCTCTCTGACGTTCAGCCTTCGGCCTTCTCCAGCTCCTCGCTGGCGAGCAGCCACTCTTCTTCGGCGCCCGCCAGCGCCTTTTCAAGATCGGCGCGCTGCTGGGCGAGCTGAGCGGCCTTCGCGGGCTCCTTCACGAACGCGTCCGGATTGGCGAGCGCCTCATCGACGCGGCGCAGCAACGCCTCGAACTTCTCCATGCGCTCGGCCGCCGCCTCCACCTTTTTGCGCAGCGGCATCAGCTCGCGCTTGCTGCGCGGGCCTGAGCGCTCCGGCGCCGCGCCCGCGCCGCCAGACTGGGCATCGCCCGCGCGTTCGGCCGCCTGCCGCGCCGCCTGCTGGGCGGCCAATTGCGCCGCCTTGCGCTCCTGCGCCGCGCTTTCAAGAATGAAACGGCGATAATCATCCATGTCGCCGTCGAACGGTTTCACGGAGCCGTTCGCCACAAGCCACAGCCGGTCGGCGCAGGCCTCCAGCAGATGCCTGTCGTGGGAAACGAGGATGATCGCGCCGTCGTAGGAATTGATCGCCTCGATCAGCGCGGCGCGGCTGTCGATGTCGAGATGGTTGGTCGGTTCGTCCATGATGACGAGATGGGGGCCGCTGAACGTGGCGAGGCCCATGAGCAGGCGCGCTTTCTCGCCGCCCGACAGCAGCGACACCTGCGTGTCGGCCTTCACATTGGGAAAGCCCATCTGCGCGCAGCGCGCGCGGATTTTCGCCTGCACAGCGTCGGGCATGAGCGCGGCGACATGCGAATAAGGCGTGCCCTTGGGATTGAGGTCGTCGATCTGGTGCTGGGCGAAAAAGCCCACGTCCAGTTTGGCCGCGCGCTTCACCTCCCCCGCTAGGGGCGCAAGACGGCCCGCGACGAGTTTTGCGAATGTGGACTTGCCGTTGCCGTTGGAGCCCAGAAGCCCGATGCGGTCGTCGTTGGAGATCGACAGCGAGAGCTTCGAGAGGACCGTGCGTCCGTCGTAGCCAACGCTCGCGCCCTCCATCGCGACGATGGGCGGGGACAGGGGCTTTTCCGGCGATGGAAAGTCGAAGGGCAGAACCTCGCTGTCCACGATCGCCTCGACGGGCTCCATCTTTTCGAGCATGCGCAAGCGCGATTGCGCCTGACGCGCCTTGCTCGCCTTGGCGCGGAAACGATCCACGAAGGCTTGCAGATGGGCGCGCCGCTCCTCCTGCTTCTTCGCATGCTTCTGGCGGATCGCCTGCTGCTCGCGCCTCTGTTTCTCGAAACTCGCGTAATTGCCCTTCCACAGGGTCAGTTTCGCCTGATCGAGATGCAGGATGTGATCGGCCACCTCATCAAGCATGTCGCGGTCGTGACTGATCACCACGATCGTCGCGGGATAGGTCGCGAGATAATCGATGAGCCAGAGCGTGCCTTCGAGATCGAGGTAATTGGTCGGCTCGTCGAGCAGCAACAGGTCGGGCTTGGAGAACAGGACGGCGGCGAGCGCCACGCGCATGCGCCAGCCGCCGGAAAATTCGCTGAGCGGGCGCGCCTGCGCCCCATGGTCGAAGCCGAGGCCCGACAGAATGCTCGCTGCACGGGCGGGCGCGGAATGGGCGTCGATGTCGGCGAGCCGGATCTGGATCTCCGCGATACGATGGGGATCGGCGGCGGTCTCCGCTTCCGCCATCAGCGCGGCGCGCTCCAGATCGGCGGCGAGGACGAAATCGATGAGGCTGCCGGGGCCGCCGGGCGCCTCCTGCTCCACCCGCCCGATGCGGGCGGCCTTCGGATAAGACGCCTCGCCGCCCTCCGCCGCGACCTCGCCGCAGATGAGACGAAACAACGTGGTTTTGCCCGCCCCGTTGCGCCCGACGAAGCCCACCTTCGCGCCGGCCGGCACGATGGCGCTCGCATGGTCGAACAGAAGGCGCGGCCCCAGCCGATAGGTCAGGTCTTCGATCTTCAGCATGGGCGCTCTTGTGCGGCCTCGCGCGGCCGGACGCAAGCGCCTCAAAAACGGGTGGCGGCGGTGGGCGGGAGGAGCGAAGCTGCCAGCGCTGCAGCGCCTCGACGCTCAGGGATTCGCCCTCAAGCCGGGAGCCAGACCGATGTCAGCACCGCCCGCCTACGCCGGCCCCGCGCTGATCGCCTTCTTCGTGGTGGCGCAGGCGCTGCGCGACGTCTATCTCGCGCATGTCTTCCGCAGCGTGGACGTGTTCGCGACCATTTTCGTCGCCTTCACGCTGATGACCATCGCCTTCGGCGCGCTGGCGCTGTGGCGCGACCGCGAGGGCCTGCGGCGTTTGCCCGCGCAATGGCGCTGCGTGATCGGCATGAACGTGACGACCGCGGCGGCGTGGACCTCCTATTTCCATGGGCTGAAGGCGATCCAGCCCTCGCTCGTCAACGCGATCCACAGCGGCATGGGCCCGCTCACCGTGGTGGCGCTCAGCCTCATGGGGGCGAGCCTGGCGGGCGGCGGCCGGCGCGGGCGGCTGGAGAACGCGCTCTATGTCGGGCTCGCGCTGTCCATCGGCGTTCTGTGGTGGGTGGTGCTCGACGGCCTTTCGGGGCGCGCCGATTTCTCTTACGCGGACGCCTTGCGCGGATTGTTCCTGCTTACGGTGAGCGGCGTCTGCATCACGCTCAGCCATCTTCTCGCCAAACGGCTCAACGACCGCGGGCTTGGCGCCAACAGCGTGACGAGCGTGCGCTATGTGCTGATCGCGCTCATGGCGGGGAGCGTGCTCGCCTTCGGCGACCGACCGACCGGACTTGCAGGCGCCGGCGACTGGATCATGCTGGGGCTTGTGGTCGCGCCCCTCATCGCGCTGCCGCTTTATGCGCTGCAGGTGGGCATTTCGCTCACCCCCGCGCTGACCGCGCAAGTGTTGCGCGCGCTCGGCCCCGTGATCGTCTTCGCCTTCGAACTGGTCGATCCGCTGATCTCTTGGTCGAACCCGGCGCTGGCGGCGTTGATCCTCTATTCCTTCTTCGCGCTCGCCAGCGGCCTCGCCCATGGCGCGGGCGGCGCCAAAAAATAAAGCCGGCGCCGCTCCCCTCCCGAAGCGACGCCGGCTTTTGTCGCGCACGCAATGCGCGCGACGCTTGGGCGCGTCAGTCGAAGTCGGCGGCGAGCGCAGCGCGCACGCCTTCCGGCAGGACCGACATGTGGTTGTAGTTCTCGTGATCGAAGCCGACGACGACCTGGGCGCCGGGCTTCTTGAACGCCTCGATCTGGGCGGGCGTGAAGTTAAAATGCACGAACTGCACGGAGGAGGCCTTGCCTTCCGCCGTCGTGCGGTCCTGATCCTCTTCCGCGTCGCCCATGACCTTCTCGCCGTTCACGGAGATGAAGGCGCGCTCCTCAATGCCGCCGAGGCGGCCAAGGATGCGCTTGCGCCGCTCGGCGTCGTCGATCTCGATCATGAAGGTCGCGCACAATTCGCGTCCCTTGGGGATTAGCGGATTGTAGGCGGAGAGCTCGTCGACGATCTGCTCCTCGCCGCCCTTTTCAATGTAAAGCATCTCCTGGACCTGGAGCCACATCGTGTCCCAGTTCTCGAAATAGAACGTGACATGGGGGCCCACGTCGACGCGGCGATTACGCTTGAGAGCCGCGATTTTCTTGCGGGTCTCGCCGCGCACCTTCATGTATTCGGGCAGCGGCAGAACGTCGGAAGCGGTGATTTGATGCCTGTTCGTCATCATCGTTTTTCCTGTCTGGCTGGGGGAAGAGAGGCGCGAGCGCCTCTTTAGGATTCGATGCCGTAGCTACGCGCGAAGATCTGGATCGGATGCTTCACGAGCTGGGGCTTCGGCTTGTCGCTCTTCTGCGCCTCAACGCCCTGCGCGATATGCACGCCGGCGAGCGGACACTCGGAGGTGACGAACGCTTTTCCGCCTTCCGCGGTCTGGCGCATCACGGGACGACCGACCTTCATCGCAAGATCGAAATTGCCCTTCTTGAAGCCCCAGGCGCCGCCGTGGCCCGAGCAGCGCTCGATCACCTGCACGTCGGCCTCAGGCAGAAGCTGCAGCATTTCCGTGGCCTTCTGACCCATGTTCTGGGCGCGCGAATGGCAGGCGATGTGCAGCGTGACGCCGCCGCCGACAGGCTGCATGCCCGGCGCGAGGCCGTTCTTCTTGGCGATGTCGACGATGTATTCGCTGATGTCGAAAGTGGCTTGCGCGAGGCGCTTCACCTTCTCGTTCTCCGGCACGATGAGCGGCCATTCGAACTTCATCATCAGCGAGCAGGAAGGCACGAGGGCGATGACGTCGTAGCCCTTCTCGATCCACGGAACGAGCGCGTCGGCGACGGTGACGGCGGCCTTGGCGACTTCCGCGATCTTGCCCTGTTCGAGCATCGGCATGCCGCAGCAATGGGGATGCACGACCTCAGTCTCGACGCCGTTCTTCGCCAGCACGGCGCGCGCGGCGAGGCCGACGTCGGGATCGTTGTAGTTATTGAAGCAGGTCGCGTAGATCACCGCCTTGCGGCCAAAGCCCGGCGCGTCGCGGTTGACGACCGGGGTGGCGGCGCTCGCCTGGCTGGTGAGCGGCGAGCGGGCGTAGACCGGCAGTTCGGCGCGCGGATCAAGATCCGCGACCTTCTCAAGCACGCTGCGGGCGAACTTGTTCTCCGTGCGCGTCGCCCAATTCGCGATCGGCGCCACGACGCCCGCGAGCTTGCCGTTGCGATCGGTTTTGGCGAGTTCGCCGTCAACGAAGGACCCCTCGCCCTTCTTCTGCTCGAGCGCGCGATAACGCAGCATCAGATGCGGGAAGTCGAGATTGAACTCGTGCGGCGGCACATAAGGGCACTTCGTCATGAAGCACATGTCGCAGAGCGTGCAGGCGTCGACGACGGGCTTGAAATCCTCGCTGGCGACCGTGTCGAGCTCGCCAGACTTCGACTCATCGATCAGATCGAAGAGCTTGGGGAACGAGTCGCACAGATTGAAGCAGCGGCGGCAGCCGTGGCAGATGTCGAAGACGCGACGCAGCTCTTCGTCGAGCTTCGCCTCATCGTAGAACTCGGGATTGTGCCAGTCGAGCGGATGCCGAATGGGCGCTTCGAGACTACCCTCTCTCATTCTGTCCTCGTTGCCTTTAGTGACGCGGGGGGCCGCCGAAAAAGAAAGCGGCCGGGACGCTAGGCCCCGGCCGCGACGCAATGGGGGCTTATCAGGCCTTCATCTCGTCCAGGGCGCGCTGGAAGCGGCCAGCGTGCGAACGCTCGGCCTTCGCCAGCGTCTCGAACCAGTCGGCGATTTCCTCATGGCCTTCCTCACGCGCGGTGCGGGCCATGCCGGGATACATGTCGGTGTACTCGTGGGTCTCGCCCGCGATCGCCGCCTTCAGGTTCAGGTCGGTCTTGCCCATCGGCAGGCCGGTGGCGGGGTCGCCGCAAACCTCGAGGAACTCGAGGTGGCCGTGCGCGTGGCCGGTCTCGCCTTCCGCGGTGGAGCGGAACACGGCGGCGACGTCGTTGAAGCCCTCAACGTCGGCCTTCTGAGCGAAATAGAGATAGCGACGGTTCGCCTGGGATTCGCCAGCGAACGCGTACTTCAGGTTTTCTTCGGTCTTGCTGCCCTTGAGAGCCATGGCTCACCTCCTGAAAGACGTATGCAGCCTCCGACGCGTGAGGGGCTCAACCAGAACGTTCAAAACGCGCTGGCCGCCTTCAGCGCCGGGCTGCTGTTGGGAAACATAGTCACCGCTATGCTTTGTCAATGAGCGGGAAGCGTCCGCCAGTTTGTTTTTCTTCTAAACTGGGTGGAATCCGGGCGGATCATAGGCGCCGCCGATTGCCTCAATAGATTATTTCTATCAATTGCTTGAGCTTTGCAATTTCCGCACGCCCTGCGGCAGGCAGGCCCGGATCGTGCGCGCCAGCTCGACCAGTGCGCGGGTGCGCGGGCTGCGGCGGCGATGGATGAGCCGGACGCGCCGGGAGGCCGCCGCCCCGGCGAGCGGCCGGGTCACAAGCCGGTCGGTGAGCACGCGCCCGCATTCGACCGCAAGTTGCGGCACAAGCGTCACCCCATGGCCTGCCGCGGTCAGGTGCAGCAGGGTCTCGAGGCTGGAGGCGCGCATGTCCGCCATCACCCCCTGCCCGATCTGCGGATTGCTGCATAATTCAGCCGCCTGGTCGCGCAGGCAATGGCCGTCGGTGAGCAGGAGCAGCGTCTTGGGATCGATGTCGGCCGCCTTCACCTGACGCGCGCCCACAAGCGCGTGATTGGCCGGCATGGCGACCCAGAACGGCTCGTCGAACAGCTCGATATGGGCGAGTTCGGAGGCCTCCTCCTCGGTCGCGATGATGGCCGCGTCGAGCTTGCCCTCCACGACCAGCGGCACGAGATGGGCCGTCATGTCCTCCACCAGGACGAGCGGGGCGTTGGGCAATTTCTCGGCCGCCGCCGGCAGGACATAGGGCATGAGATATGGCGAGATCGTGGGGATCACGCCCAGCCGTAGGCGCCCGCTGAGGGGATCGCGGTTGGCCCGCGCGCAATCCACGATGTCCTGCGCCGCGGCCACCGCGCGACGCGCGTGGGCGATGATCTGCTCGCCCGCCTCGGTGGGGCGCACCACGCGGCCGACGCGACTGAAAATCTCCACCCCCAGCTCCTGCTCAAGCTTGGCGATTTGCCCGCTCAGGGTCGGCTGGCTCACATGGCAGGCGGCGGCGGCGTTGCCGAAATGGGCGTAATCGGCCACGGCGATGACGTAATGCAGGTCGCGCAGGTTCATAAACGCCCCATCGATCAGGACGATCACCTTAGCTTGATTTCATAGGCGGAAACAATCGCGCCGCGCGCACGCCAGCCCTGCCCCGGGCGCACGCCTCGCCCGCGCTTCAGCCTCGGGCCCGGCCATGGCGGCGCGGCTTGTGCGGCCCCGTCCGCGCCGGTATAAGCCGGCTTCCTTTCCGCTCACTTGCGAGACTTTTCCCATGGCGATTGAACGCACTTTCTCGATCATCAAGCCCGACGCGACCCGCCGCAACCTGACCGGCGCGATCAACGCGAAGATCGAGCAGGCGGGCCTGCGCATCATCGCGCAGAAGCGCGTGCACATGACCCGCGGCCAGGCGGAGACCTTCTATTCCGTGCATCGCGAGCGCCCCTTTTTCGGCGAACTCGTGGACACGATGACCGCCGGCCCGGTGGTCGTGCAGGTGCTCGAAGGCGAGAACGCGATCAAGAAATATCGCGAGATCATGGGCGCCACCAACCCCGCCAATGCGGACGCCGGCACCATCCGCAAGGAATTCGCCGTGTCTGTGGGCGAGAACTCCGTGCATGGTTCGGACGCGCCCGAGACCGCCGCGATCGAAATCGCGCAGTGGTTCTCCGGCAACGAGATCGTCGGCTGACGCCATTCTCCGGCGAACGAGCCAGGCGGCGCGCACAACCTGCGCGCCGCTTTCTTTTTGGGCGCGGCCGATTGCATGCGCGCGCGCATGACGACATGATGCGGCCGGAGGTCTCCTCATGAACGCGCCCACGAACGTCCAACGCCGCCCCTCTGTCTGTCCGCATGATTGCCCTTCCGCCTGCGCGCTCGACGTCGAGGTGATCGAGGGCAAGCGCATCGGGCGCATCCATGGCGCGAAAGACCAGACCTACACCGCAGGCGTGATCTGCGCGAAGGTCGCGCGTTACGCTGAACGCATCCACCATCCCGAGCGGCTCCTGCATCCGCTTCGTCGCGTCGGCGCGAAGGGATCGGGCGCGTTCGAGCGCATTTCCTGGGATCAGGCGCTCGATGAGATCGCCACGCGTTTCCTCGCCGCTGAGCGCGAGTTCGGCGCGCAAAGCGTGTGGCTGCATTACTACGCGGGCACCATGGGCCGCGTGATGCGTGACGGCGTGAACCGCCTCACCAACGCCAAAAAATATTCACGCCACAATGGCACGATCTGCGTCAATCTCGCCTGGCCGGGATTCATCGCCGGCACAGGACGGCTCGCCGGGCCTGATCCGCGTGAGATGGCGAAATCGGATTGCGTCGTCATATGGGGGACGAACGCGGTCGCCACGCAAGTGAACGTGATGACCCACGCCATGCGCGCGCGCAAAGAGCGCGGCGCCAAGATCGTCGTGATCGACGTCTACGAGACCGAGACGATGAAACAGGCCGACATGGCGTTGATTCTGCGCCCGGGCACGGACGGCGCGCTTGCCTGCGCGACAATGCATGTTCTGTTTCGCGATGGCCTTGCGGACTGGGATTATCTCGAGCGCTACACCGACGATCCGCGCGGGCTCGAGGCGCATCTGTCAACGCGCGGTCCTGAATGGGCCGCGTCCATCACCGGGCTCGCGCCGGCGCAGATCGAAGCCTTCGCGCATCTCGTTGGCGAGCGAAAGCGCACGTTCTTCCGACTGGGCTATGGCTTTTCACGCCAGCGCAATGGATCGCTCAACATGCATGCGGCGACCAGCATCGCAGCGGTGACGGGCGCCTGGCGCCATGAGGGCGGCGGCGCCTTCCATAACAACGGCGCGATCTACAAATGGCGCCAGCCGCTCATCGACGGCTCGAACGTGATGGACCCCGGCGTGCGCAGCCTCGACCAGTCGCGCGTTGGCGCCGTGCTGTGCGGCGACGCGGATGCGCTCGCCGGTGGGCCGCCCGTGAAGGCGATGCTGATCCAGAACACCAATCCCATGTCCGTCGCGCCCGACCAGAACCGCGTGCGGGCGGGTTTCGCGCGCGAAGATCTGTTCGTGGCCGTGCATGAGCAATTCATGACCGAGACCGCGCGCATGGCCGACATTATCCTGCCGGCGACGATGTTCCTCGAACATGACGACATCTACACCGGCGGCGGCCATTCCTATATCGAACTCGGCGCGCGCCTCATCGATCCGCCGGGCGAGTGCCGCTCCAACCATGACGTGATCTGCGCGCTCGCAAAGCGGCTCGGCGCGGATCATCCCGGTTTCGACAAGACGCCGCGCGAACTCATCGACGCAACGCTGCGCGACATCGGCTGGGGAAGTTTTGAAGAACTGGCCGCCATCAACTGGCGCGACGTGCAGACCGATTTTCGCGAGGCGCATTATCTCGACGGCTTCGCATGGCCAGACGGCAAGTTTCATTTTCATGCCGACTGGACGAAGACGCCGTTTCGCAGCCCGCCCGCAGGCCCGCGCGAGACCATGCCCACCCTGCCCGACCACTGGGCCGTGATTGAGGAAGCTGACGAGGAGCATCCCTTCCGACTGGCGACGTCGCCGGCCCGCTCGTTCCTGAATTCAACGTTCAACAACACGCCCGGCTCACGCGCGCGCGAAGGCCGGCCGAGCGTGCTCGCGCATCCAGATGACGCAGCCCGGCTTGGCCTCGCCGACGGCGACAAGGTGATACTCGGCAACAGACGCGGCGAGATCCGCATTCACGTGAAGACGTTCGACGGCCTGCAGCGCGGCGTTCTCGTAAGCGAGGGCATCTGGCCGAACGACAGTTTTGAGGATGGACGCGGGATCAACACGCTCACCGGCGCGGACTCGCCCGCCCCCTTCGGCGGCGCAGCCTTCCACGACAATCGCGTGTGGATGAAGAAGGCGCCCTAGCCCGCGACCCAGCCCGCCTCGACCAGATGCAGCCGATCGCGCTTGAACCGCCATGGCAAGATCATGCGCGCCTGCGCCGGCGGCAAAAGATCCGCGGTGAGGTGATCGAGCCATTCGCCGTCGAGACCGTAATCGCGCAAGAGGCGCTCGCCATCGGGCCGTGCGTCCAGCGAACGCGGCCAGAGCGGCGCAAAGGCGCAGGGTCCAGACATCAGATCGTGGAACGACGCCCAGTCGCGTCCTTCAAGCGCTGCGCGCAGGCCAAGCATCTCCGCTTCACAAGCCCGCCAGTCCGCATGATGGAACCGACGCTGGCCCGCGAGATTGCACAACAGCACCGCGTAGCCGGCGTGCTCCTCGAGAATGCGCCCGCGGGCGGCGAAGAAATCCTCCGTGCGCCAGCTCAGCCGCGTGCGCAGCGCAGCGTGGTTGAGGCCAAACAGCACGCGCGCCGCAGGGTCGAGGTCGACGGCTGAAACCTGCGAGAAGCGCGCGAGGAAGGAGGTCGGCAGGCACCAACCGGCGCTGGGACCGACAAGCAACAGGCGGTCTGAACCGGGCCGCCAGCCATCGAGCCATTGCGCGAGCGAGAAGCGAAACGGTCCCCACAGACCCGAGCGGCGCGCGAAGGCGCGCATGTGCCAGCGCAGCCCGCCGGTCAGATCCACCACGCGGGGCGCGCGCGCGCGCGGGACGCTCACTTGCATTCCGACAGCGAACGCGAACCCGCCGGCGACGTCTTGCCTGGGGGGCATGGCAAGGGATAGGAACCGCCCGACACCGCGTAAAAACCGGGCGGCGATGGTTTGCAGATATGGCCGGCGGCAAAGGAGCCGGCCTCGCAACGCGGCAACACGTTTCCCGTGAGGCCGGAGGGCGCAGCCGGCTTGGCGCGCGGCGGATCGCCGGGCTTCGGCTTGTCCTGCGCCAATGCGCATGACGCGCCCAGACACAATGCAAGCGCCAGCGCCATTCTCATGGCTTCTGCCCCGCCTCCTGGAATTTCAGCGTGACGCTGATGCGGCGATTGCGCGGATCCAGCGGATCGGCAGGATTGAAGTGATCTGTGTCCGCGACGCCTTCAATGCGCGCGAAGCGATCAGGGGTCACGCCTGACTTTTCGAGAATCTGGCGCGTCACATCGGCGCGCTCAGCCGACAGCGACCAGTTGTTGCGTTGGCCGCCGCCAGCGAACGGCACGCTGTCGGTGTGGCCGCGCACAGCGACCTTGTTGGGCATTGAGGAGATGGACTTCGCGATTTCGTCGATAAGCGCCTGCGCGCGCGGAAGCAGTCGCGTCGTCCCCAGGCCGAACATCGAGAAGTCGGCCTTGTCGATGATCTCGATGCGCAGGCCATCGGCCGCGCGCACGAAGCGCACCTGCCCCTGCAGCGCAGCGAGCGCGCTGTTCTCCTCGAGCTTCTTGCGCAATTCCTGCTCAAGCTGGTCGAAGTTTTTCTGATCGAGTTCGGCGGCGGCTTTCGCCTTGGCCGCGTCATCAAGCTCCTTGTCGGCGGCGCCCTTGCCCTGTTTGGGCTCGCCGTCCGGCCCCTTGCCTTCGCTCGTGTCGAGCTCTGAGCCCTTGCCTTCCTTGTCGGCGCTCTCAGGACCAAGGCCGCGCTGTTCGCCGGCGTCCGGCACGCGCGGCGGCTCGAGATCGAGCAGCGACGTCTGCGAGGCGGCCACAGGCAGGCCTTCGGGATCGAGAATGGAGCGGCCGCCGAGCACGCCGTTGGAGCCTGCGAGCTGGCCGGTCTGGATGAGGCTCTTGGGCGTCGGCTTGAAGTAATCCGCGATGCTCTTGCGCTGGGCTTCCGAAGTCGCGCCAAGCAGCCACATGAGAAGGAAGAACGCCATCATGGCGGTCATCATGTCCGCGAGCGCGATCTTCCAGGCGCCGCCGTGCGCTGCGGCTTCGTCGGCCATGATCTTTTTGATGATGATGGGCGCAGGCGGTGGAGCCGCCTCGCCCTTCTTGTCGCCCTTTTTGGCCTCGGCCATTACTTGCCTCGCAAGCCGTCGAAGACCTCGCCGAAGCTAGGCTGGTTGTGGGCGCTGATCGCCACGCGCGCCGCCTCAATGACGAGCGGCTGCGGATGACCATGCAGGGTGGCGACGATGATCTGCTTCACGACGTGATAGATCTGCGCTTCTTCCTTCACCACCGCCGCAAGCCTGTTGGCCATGGGCTCCACGATGCCGTAGGCCATGAACACGCCAAGGAAGGTGCCCACAAGCGCCGAACCGATGAGGCCGCCGAGAATGACCGGCGGCTGGTCGATCGCGCTCATGGTTTTCACGACGCCCAACACGCAGGCCACGATGCCGAGCGCGGGGAGCGCGCCGGCGAGCGAGGCGAGCGCGTGCGCGGGATGGCCCGCGTGGTTCACATGCTCCTTGATAGCGGCGTCCATCACTTCCTCGACCGCGTAAGGGTTGAGGTTGCCCGAGGAAATCACCATCAGGCGGATGGTGTCGGTGATGAGATGCAGCAGATGATGGTCGTGGAGGATCTTCGGATATTCGCCGAAAATGGCGCTCGATTCCGGGCTCTCCACGTGGGATTCAAGCGCAACAGGCCCGTCCACGCGCAGGATCTTCATGAGTCGCGACACGAGAAAGATCGTGTCGAGGAAGTCCTGCTTCTTCCACTTCGGCCCGCCGAAGATCTTGCCGAAGCCGCCGGCCACGCCCTTGATCGTGTCAAGGTCATTGCCGATCAGCATGGCCGCCACGCCGGCGCCGAGAATGGTCGCGATCTCGAAAGGGGCGGCCGCAATGATCGGGCCCATGCTGCCGCCATGCACGATGTACACGCCGAACACGAACACGTGCAAAAGAACCAGACCAATGATGCCGAACACTGGCTACTCCAATCAATGGCGCGAGCCGGACGTCCGGCTCGCGGCTTTTCCGGGAACGGCCGCTGCGCGGCGCTCGCGGCGGACGATCCCGCAGACTATCAGATTTTATCTGTAATCCGGGAAGCCACCTCCATGGCGGTCTGCAGCATTCGGGCGTTCCCATTGTAGATCTGCTGAGCCTTGAGCATGCCCATCAGCTCTTGAGTGATGTCGACGTTGGACTGCTCCAGCGTCGCGGACATGATGTCGCCCGCGTTCGGCGCGCCGCCAGGCCAGAACTCCGCAACGCCGCTTTCGCCGGTCGGCACGTAATTGCTGTTGCCGATCGCCTTCATGGCGGAGGGGTCGGCGAACTTCGCCACCGCGACATAACCAACGTAAGCGGTCGTGTTGTCGGCGTATGTCACGCCGATCAGGCCTTTGCTGTCGATGGAGATGCCGGTGAGGCTGGCGCCGGCCTCGGAAGTGAGCTGGATCACCGCATTCACCACCTCGGAGGACTCGGTGGGCGGCTCCGGAATGGTCGCCGGATCGGCGTTTTCGATCATCTGCACGCGTGCGCCGGTGGAGCTCACCAGATTGCCGGCGGCGTCGATGCCGAACCCGCCCGCGCGGGTATAGACAAGCGTCGGGGCGTCAGCAGCCGGGTCGGCCGCGTTCAGCACGAAGAAACCCTGGCCCGCGATCGCGAGATCGGTGGAGCGACCCGTCGACGTCATGGAGCCCTGGCTGAAGTCACGGGCCACTTCATTGGTGAGCGAGCCAGCGCCAACCGCCGTCTTCGGATTGGCGGAGGGATCGTTGGCGAACACATCGACGAAGCTCGCTTCGGAGCGCTTGAAGCCGACCGTGCCCGCGTTCGCGAGGTTGTTCGCGGTGACGGAGAGATCTTTTTGGGCGACCTTCAAACCCGACATGATGACAGAGAGCATGACCGACTAACCTTCTTCGTAGCCTCTCGTCGCAAGAGGCCGTCCCTTGCGCCGCAGTTATGTCAGCAAACTCCGTGCCAGCATTTCTCAAAAAACAACATACTGATTTTTCGAAATCTTCTCAAAATTAACTGCGACTAAAACCGCGCGCGGCGCAACCGTCTTCAAAGTGCGCCGCGAAATGCGGGTAAACGACGAGGGACATATGCTGCGCCGAAACGCGATCCGCGCCTACAACGAAGCCGAGCAAGAGTTTCTGGTCAGCGGCGCAGATGCGCACGGCCTTGTCGAGATCCTGTTCTCGGAGCTGATCTCATCCATCACCGCGGCGCGCGAGGGCTTAAGCTCAAGCGATCTGGCTGCGAAATCCGCAGGCGTTTCGAAAGCGCTGTCGATCATCCATGTGCTGGCCTCCAGCCTGGATTTCGAGAAGGGCGGCGACGTCGCGGACTCGCTTCTGCGACTGTACGAATGGTCGCGTCGCACGATCATCGAGGGCAGCCGCGATGGGAAGGCCAGCGCTTTCGACGAGGTCCTGCAGGCCGTTTCCGAAATCGCAGAAGCCTGGCGCTCGATCGGCGGACAGCATGCTGCCGCTCGCGCCGCACAGGTCGCGCAGCCAGCGGTGTAAGCGGCTAGGCGTCCTCGCGGGCGATGGAGAGCTTCTTCATCTTCTCGATAAGGGTCGTACGCTGAAGTCCAAGCAGGCGCGCGGCGGCGCTGACTGAGTTCTGCGCCTCCGCCAAAGCCGCACGTATGAAGCTCGCTTCAAGCGCGCTCATATAGTCGCGAAGATTGAAATCGGCGGCCACACGCATGTGGTCGCGCACCGCCTCCACATCATCCGGGCTTGCAAGCCGCGCCGCAGCTTGCTCGGGGATCGGCGCAAAGGCGAGATCCGCAACGCCGGGGCCCGCAACTTGCGGGCTGTCCTGCGCGGGCGCGAACAAATCGCCCAGATCACGCGCGACGTCCATGAGCGCGACTGTCTCAACACGCCGGTCGATGGACTTCCGCGGCGCGAGCAATCGCTCCATCTCGCGTTCGTTCAGCGGCTGATCAGGGTAAAGCACGCCAGCGCGCTCGATCATGTTGCGCAACTGGCGGATATTGCCGGGCCATGACGCCGCCTGCATGGCGGCGATCGCCACGGGCGTGAGTATTGGACAATGAGCGAAACCCTGCGCGCGGAACCGCTCTACAATGAGCTCCGCCAGCCGCGGCACATCCTCCTTGCGCTCGTCGAGCGGCGCGAGCGTAATCGGAAACACATTGATCCGATAAAACAGGTCTTCACGAAACGACTGCGCCTCAACCATGGAGACGAGATCGCGATGGGTGGCGCATACGATGCGCACATCCGCTTTAATGGCCTGGGTTCCGCCCACCCGCTGAAAGCTGCGATCTTCCAGGACGCGCAGAAGCTTAACCTGCATGTCATGCGGCATGTCGCCGATTTCGTCGAGGAAAAGCGTGCCGCCGGCCGCTGTCTCGAGCAGACCGACGCGGGTCTTCACCGAACCCGTATAAGCGCCCTTCTCACTGCCGAACAATTCGCTCTCGAGAAGCTCGCGCGGGATCGCCCCGCAATTCACCGCGACGAAGGGCCCCTTGGCGCGCTGGGAGAGAAGGTGAACCGCGCGGGCGATGAATTCCTTTCCGCTGCCGGACGGGCCATTGATGAAGACCGTGGTGGAGGACGGAGCTACGCGATTGACAAGGTCAAGCGCTTCTCGCATCGAGGCGCTCGGCAATGCGAGGCAACGCAGAACTTCGTCTCTCGTCATCGACCCGCCGTCATCCACAAACGCTGTCGATTTTTTGACTGAGCCGAAAGCGCGACACAAGGCGAAGCGTTGCAGCACGACGCCCGCGCCGAGTTTTTTTGACGAATCTGGGCGTCTAACCCCAAAAATGCGACCCGCCGCCCGATATGGGCGCATGCGGAACATCGCAGCGAATCAGTTTGTTAGCGCACCCAAACCGACGTGCCCGCTGCGATCGTCCCCATCAAGAGCGTCTCGTGGCACGCCTGTTGCTCTCATTGCGACACGAAAGATCAGCAATGGAGAACGCCGTGAGTGCGGTTCTGTGCATCACAGATGGATTGTCGGACACGGAGGCGTGGCTGACCCATCTTCACAAGCGCGGTTACGACACCAACACTGCGACGCTCGCAACGCTGGGCGCGGTTGAGGCGACATGGGGCCGCTGCGGCCTGCTTCTGTCACACGCCGCAGCCAAGAAACTCGCGCAGGATGCGACAGGCTTCGTCAAGTGGTGCCGCCAGCTCAAAGCGGAACGCATCGTCGTGCTCGGCGAGCGTGGCGCAACCTTTTCGCTCAAATGCGAATTCAACGGAACAACCCTGCAGGTGAAGCCCACAACGGACAATTGGCGGTTCACCGCCGAAGTGGTTGCGCGGTTTCTTGACGAAGATCAGGGCGTAGCTGTCGGAGATCCGTCAACCTTCAACCTTCTGCGCCTCGCACGGCGCGTCGCCGCAAGCGACGTAACCGTGATGCTGGTGGGCCCGACTGGCACAGGCAAGGAAGTCTTCTCAAAATTCCTCCACAATGCGTCACCCCGCGCTCGTAATCCCTTCATCGCCGTCAATTGCGCGGCCGTACCCGACACGATGCTGGAAGCCGTGCTCTTCGGTTATGAGCGAGGCGCATTCACGGGCGCACATCACCCCAATAAAGGTATTTTCCGCGCCGCGGACGGCGGCACGCTCCTACTCGATGAAGTCTCGGAAATGGCGCTTCCCCTGCAGGCCAAACTTCTCCGCGTTCTGCAGGAGAAGGAGGTCACGCCGCTTGGGAGCGCAAAACCGGTTCCTGTCGACGTGCGTGTAATCGCAACGTCAAACCGCTACATGCTCGAAGAAGTGAAGGCTGGACGCTTCCGCGAAGACCTTTACTATCGCCTGAATGTCTTCCCCCTCGTGACGCATGCTCTGAGCGAGCGACGCGGCGACATATTGCCGATCGCAGTCGCCCTGCTCGCCAAACACGCCGGCGGCTACGCGAAGATCCCGGAACTCACTGAAGCTGCGATCGACAAACTCGAAACCTACGACTGGCCGGGCAATGTCCGTGAGCTTGAAAATGTGCTCCAGCGGGCGCTCGTTCTGTCTGGCGGACGACAAATCGAGCCCGAACATCTGATGATCGATCTGCAGGATCTCATGCATCCCGCCGCTCACCCTGCCCCTGCCCTGCTTCATGCAGTCTGAGGAGAAGCCAATGACCGCCATCGGCAAAGTCGACCTCACGCGACAGATACTCTCCGCCGCTGAACCGCGCCTCAACAGTAAGTCGGGAACGCATGATTTCGGCGCCCAGATGAAACAGGCGCTGAATGAAGTCGCCAAGGCGCAACAGAATTCAAGCGAAATGGTCAAGGCCTTTGAAGCCGGCCAGGAAGTTGACGTGACGAAAGTGATGCTCGCGCGCGAAAAGTCATCGCTCGCATTCGAGGCGACCCTGCAGATCCGAAACAAACTGCTGAGCGCCTACAAGGATATCGTTTCCATGCCCGTGTGATGCGGGCCATTGACGCATTCGCCACCAGGAGCCGCATTCCGTGTCTGAGACGAAGACTGTGACGATCGCGCCGCCCGCCGCCCTTGGGCCTGTCGGCGCACAGCTATGGAACGGCTTCGCTGCGGTGCAGAACTTTCTGCGTCAGCCGGCTATCGTGCGAGCGGCTCCTGTCATAGTCGTCTCGATCGTCATCCTGGTCGGCCTTGTCGCGATCTGGTCGCTCCGCGAACCTGCGATGACCCCCCTTTTCCCGCGCCTCGCAGAAGAAGATAAAGCGCAGGTCATGACCACGCTCGAGACGCAGGGCATCAAAGCGCGTCTCGATCAATCAACCGGTCAGGTTCTGGTCGCGCGCGGCGACTTCTATCGCGCAAAAATGTTGCTTGCGCAGAGCGGCCTGCCGAAGGCCGCAGTTTCAGGCTATGACATGCTCAACCAGCTCCCGCTCGGCGCAAGCCGGGCGGTCGAGCATGTGAAGCTGCGTCAGGCGCAAGAAAACGAACTTGCGCGCAGCATCATGGAGATTCGCGATGTAGAAGGGGCGCGCGTACATCTCGCCGTGCCTGAACGCTCAGCCTTCGTGCGCGAGCAAACACCCCCCTCGGCTTCGGTCTTTCTGAAACTTTCTCCTGGACGCGCATTGTCTAATGGGCAGGTGCAATCCATCGCGCACCTTGTTAGCTCTAGCGTTCCGCACCTTCCTGTCGCCAACGTGACGATCGTGGATCAGTTCGGCGGCCTGCTCACGGCGCCGCAGCGAGACGCTGACCTCGGCCTCACCGCGCAGCAACTCGAACACAAGATGCGTCTTGAGAAGCTGTTGCGTGAGCGAATCGTCAATCTTCTGACGCCCGTTATTGGACCCGGCAATTTCAATACGGAGGTCAACGCGGACCTTGACTTCACCCGCACGGAGCAGACGCGCGAGTTTTTTGACCCCAACAGCAATGCGGTTCGCAGCGCTCAGGAGAGCCTCCAGGAATCGGGCGACAATCGTGCGCGCGGCGTACCTGGCGCGACCTCCAACCAGCCGCCTAACGCTGCGCAAATCACCAACACGCCCCCCGCGGGCCAGCAGGGAGCAGACGTCGCGAAGAACCGCTCCAGCACCACTGTGCGCAATTTCGAGGTTAGCCGTGAGGTTAAGTCCACGCGCCCCGCGCTTGGTGAGATCAAGCGGATCACTGTGGCCGTCATCCTGCGCGCCGCGATGGGCGTCGACGAAAATGGCGCTAAGGTAGAAAAACCTCTGTCGGACGCGGAGCGCGAACGCCTGACGAGCCTCCTTCAGGAAGCCATCGGCTATGACGCGCAACGCGGCGACAAGGTGACGCTGGTCTCCAGCAATTTTGCGGAAGAGCAGCAATTCGCCGGACGCAGCTGGTATGATGCGCCCTGGCTTGAGGACGCGATCAAGCAACTTGTCATCGTCCTGATCCTTGCGGTTGTTGTTCTCGGCGCCCTGAAGCCGTTCCTGACCCGCCTCCTCGACGCCTCCTCCGCCTCCGCCATGCGCGCCGATGAACCGGTGATCGGCGAGGGTGAATCTATTGAGGTGCGAGAAGGCGAAACGCTCGAAGACATCAAGGCGCGGCTTAAGCCGAAGAAGGCGGCGATCTCCGCCGAGCTGCTCGACACCGCGAACACCTATGATGATAAAGTCACACTCATACGCATGCTTGTGGGCGACGACGCCGGCCGCGTGACAGCGGTGCTGAAGTCCCTCATTCAGCGCGATCTGAACTAATCGGAGCACCCGCAGATGGCGGACCAGACACCAGTCGCCACGCCTGAACCCACCGATGACGACGCGCTGCGTTTGCTCTCGGGCACGCAAAAGTGCGCGATCCTCATGTTGCTGCTTGGCGAAGACGAAGCTGCTGAAATCCTCAAAAACCTTTCTCCAAGAGAGGTTCAGCAGCTCGGCACCGCAATGTATTCCGTGGCCGATGTGGATCAACGCACGGTCAACCTCGTTCTTGACGAGTTCCTGTCCATCATCAAGGCGCAGACGAGCATTGGACTTGGCGCGGATTCCTACATTCGACGTATGTTGACGAAGGCGCTGGGCGAGGACAAGGCGGGAAGCATTCTCACGCGTATAACGCCTTCAAGCAGCAGCCGCGGCATTGAGATTCTTGAATGGATGGACGCCCGCTCAATCGCGGAAATGATCGAGGGCGAGCATCCACAGATCATCGGCCTCATTGTCGCTCAGCTTGATTACGCGGTCGCCGCCGACGTGCTTGTTCTTCTGCCCGAAGACATTCAACATGCAGTCCTTCATCGCGTGGCGACCATCGACTCGGTCCAGCCAGAAGCCATCGCACAGCTTGAAAAAGTGATGCAACTGCAATTCCAGGCGAACACGTCCCTGCGGGCATCCAAGATCGGCGGCGTGAAGGCGGCGGCGAAGATCATGAACTTCACGCAAAGCGCGACCGAGCAGCGGATCATGCGCAACCTGCAGAAGATCGACAAGGACCTGATGACGAACATTCAGGAAAATATGTTCGTCTTCGAGAACCTCATTGCGGTCGACGACAAGAATCTTGGCGTTCTCTTGCGCAACATTGAGCCGGAAGATCTCGCCATCGCGCTCAAGGGCGCGGACGAGCGACTGCGCGACAAAATTCTGGGCTGTATGTCTGCGCGCGCCGCCGCCTCCATTATCGACGAAATGGAAGCGAAAGGACCGATGCGCGTCACTGAAGTGCAAGAAGCGCAAAAGCGCATCGTCGCCACTGCGCGCAAACTGTCCGATGCGGGCACCATGGTTCTAGCGGGACGTGGCGACGACTATGTCTGAACAAAGCCAACAGCGCGTCGCGCTATCAGACGTGCCAAACGTCGCCCCACGCGGCGGGCCGTTCCTCGAGGATCCTCGCTTCAACAAGCCCGACGCGCAGTTCGTCCCTTGGGGGCGCGCGAGCTTCAAGCCATACGAGCCGCCGCGCCACGAAGAAGCGCAAGCGGACGCCAGCGAGCAGACGCAGCAGGACGCAGCTGAGGGCGGCGCGCAAGCGGATATCGAAGAAGCGACGCCTGAAACAGCAACAGAAGGCGATGCGGCGGTTCAGGAGCTTTCGCCTCCGCCCCCCCCGCCAGCGCCTGTCGAGCCGCCCCCCGCGCCGGAAGAAATTTTGGCCGCCATCGAGCAGGCCAAGGAGGACGGTCGGGCGCTTGGATATAAGCAAGGATATGACGCAGCGCACCGCGAGGTCGGCGACGCGCTACTTGTGTTGCGAAATCTCGCCGCCGAGTTCACCGCTCTGGCTGACGACGCCACCGAGCGCAACGCAGAAGTGATGGCGAGGCACGTCCGCCGCCTTGCGCAGGATCTTTTCGGGACGGTGTTCGCCGAAATGCCGGAGCGTTTCGTCGAACGCATTAAGAGCGCCGCGTCCAGCTTCACGAAGGCTGGATCCGAGTTCACCTTAACGCTGAATCCTCACGATTACGCCTCACTTGCGGGCGCTTTGAAGGGCGAGGCGCTGTTCAAGGACATTCGTGTCGAAGAAGATCTCGATCTTACGCCCGGCGCATTTCGGTTGAGCTCACGCGAACTCGACTATGAGGACGCTCCCTCCATGGTGGATGAACGGGCGCCGGAATGAAAAACGCAGCCCTGACGCTTGACCGCCGCCTTGATGCGCTCAAAGCCAGCCGCACGATCAGCGCCGCTGGCCGCGTGCGGCGTTTCGACGGCCAGATCGTCCATGCAAGCTCGTTTCCCGCCGCGGTAGGCACCGAATGTCGCATAGCGTCAGAAGACGGTGGCTGGGCCGACGCTGAGGTCATCGGCTTCCTGGACGATTACACCGTCATGGTGCTGACGGGCGGCTCCGCGCCTCTGGTCGCAGGCGCCCGAGTGGAGACAAAGCTGCGCGCCGACCTCGTTCCGGTTGGCGAAGGCCTGCTTGGCCGAGTTTTTGACGGCGCAGGCCGCACGCTGGACGGGCTCACGGAGCCGGTGTTGAACGCGCACTGGCCGCTTCGCGGAGAACGTGTCAATCCGCTGCGTCGCAAGCCGGTGCGCCAGTCGCTGGATGTTGGCGTGCGTGCGCTGAACGCATTGCTTACGGTTGGACGCGGACAGAAAGTTGGCATCATCGCAGGCAGCGGCGTCGGAAAATCCTCACTCTTGTCGTGCATCGCGCGCTTCACGTCGGCCGACGTCGTCGTGATCGGCCTCATTGGAGAACGCGGCCGCGAAGTCTCAGGCTTCGTGGAAGAGCTCTCGGCCTCTGAATCCTTCGCCCACACCGTGGTTGTGGCTGTGCCCGCCGACCATTCGCCGGTTTTGAGACTGCGCGGCCTGCATCGCGCGACGGCCTATGCGGAATATTTCCGTTCGCAGGGCAAGAATGTTCTTCTGATGGTCGATTCACTCACACGCGTAGCCCATGCGCAGCGCGAGCTCGGACTGGCGCTAGGCGAACATCCCACCACTAAAGGCTATCCGCCATCCGTCATCTCCCTGATCGGATCGGCCCTCGAGCGCGCAGGCCTCGACTCGCAGAGCGGCGGCAGCATCACCGGCATCTATACGATTCTTGCAGATGGCGATGACACGACGAACGATCCGATCGTGGATACGGCGCGCGCCATTCTGGACGGCCATGTGGTGCTTTCGCGCAAACAAGCCGAGCAAGGCATTTTCCCTGCAATCGACGTGAACGCATCCGTAAGCCGAACGATGACGGATTGCGTAAGCCAGGCGCATATGGCCCGCGCGCGCAAGTTCCGCCGCTATCTCAGCCTCTGGGAGCAAAACCGCGATCTCATGTTGCTTGGCGGCTATCAGACAGGTCAGGATCCCGAGCTCGATATGGCCTTCCAGACCTACCCCTCTCTGGTGAGCTTCATCACGCAGGGCATGCATGAACGCTCTACCCTTGTTGAGAGCGACGCAAGGCTTCAGGCTCTCTTTCCATGAGAGCGCGCACGCTTCAGCTTATGGGCAAGAAAGTCACGATTTTGCTCGAGGCCTATAAGCGTGAAGCGCGCAAGCTCGCAGACGAGCTTAAGCGGCTTGATACGCGCATTGGGCAAATCGATGAATTGAATGCGAGCTATCGAGAGCATCTGACGCTACCGGCGTTGCGGGCCTCGGAATACCGCGACACTGCGAGCATATTGATGCGCCTGACGGAGCGGCGCGAAATCGACGCGCAACGGCAGGCTCTTCTATCTGTTGAGCGCGATCGACTTGGGCGTATCCTTGCGGAGAAGAAACGGCAGATAGAGCGCTTGGAGGAAGAGGCCAAGCGCGTGCTCGCGGCCGAACGCATGGAAAAGGATAGAATGCGGGAAATGTTGACGCCAGCGCCGCGCAGGTGATGGCACGCCACTTGCAAAACTCATCGAAAAGTGTCGGCCTTCCGTCGATTACGCCGCTTTTCAGAGACGCCAGTGGACAGTTTAGGGCCCATAATCGCGACGCAGGTTGAAGCAGCCGTCATAACAGACGCGCCGAATGCTTCCGCTCAAGCGAATTCAGGCGAATCCTTCGGCGCGCATCTGGCGTCCTCAAACGCTGAATTCGACGTTCTAGCTCAAGTCGAGAAAGTCACGCTCGAGATCGAAGCGTCACGCCGCGTCGCACAGCCTGTCGGCGAGCCGACACCGACGATGCCCATCGACGTAGCAGCCATCGCAGCGGCGATCACCGCGGCGATCGCTATTGGGCGACCTGCCGCCGTGGATGCGGAGCCCGTCACCAACGAAACGCATTCCTTCGAACAAGACGCCCCTGCTCTCCTTATCGACGCCGAAGTGCCGATTGAGGTCGCCTCTCAACCGCTTTCGCCCGACAGCGTGGTTTTCGAAGCGCTCTACGCTGAATTGACGGCTAGCGACGCCCCTCGCCTGGACGAAACTGACGCCGAACTTCCATCCTTCGAAGCGGCGCCTAACACGGCGGTCACCACCGGCGCAGCCCTTCAGAGCCCACTACCGGAGGCGATGGTCCCCGCCCGCGCCGCGCCCATCGAGACGCACATCGACCCGCCCGACCGCGTCGATTTCGAAGGCAAAGCACCAGCGCCTCAACCGCTGGACGATGCGCTCGCGAACCAAGAGGCACGCGAAGCTCGACCTGCAATTGCGCACGAGCCTGACCTCGCGCAAAGTTCCGCTACATTTGGCTCCGTCTCCCCCTTCGGACCCGCGAACCCGACTGTCGATGCGAAAACGCCAGTCACGTCAGCAGATCGATCGCCAAACCAGACAAAAACGCCTGCCGAGGCGATCCCGTCCCTTCAAACAATCTCACAACAGCGCACGCAGCTGGCCGTGGAGAGCGTTGAACAACAACATGGCGACGAGTTAAAGGCCGCCGACGCAAAGCCGAAAACCGCGGATCTCGATCACGCGCCGACCTCCTCTTCAGCGACCAGCGAAAAGCATGTGTTGGTCAAGGAGACAGCGGCCATTGCCGCACGCGGCGAGGCTAGCGACCGCGTCATCAAAATCGCGACCCCTGAACAAAAAATAAGACCTGAGACGAGAGCGACGAACGAGACGGCCGAGCGCAGGAAGCCGGACGAGCAGATCTCGCAAACAGACGATTTCGCCCTGAACCCTGCCAACACAGCCGAGAGTGCGCAGGCTATCCAAGCGTCACGAGCCAATCAGCCCTTAGAGGCCACGGTAAACCCGATTGCGCCCAACCAAGCGCCGAGTGACGCTGACGAGCCGCAGAAACCCAACCGCGCGACGCAAACCAATGTCACCCAAAACCTTCCCCAATTCCGAGCGAACTATGCGGAACGCACTTTAAGCCCTCCTGCCTCAGGCGTGATGCGCGAAGCCCACCGCAGCGACGACGCCTACGGCCCCAGGACCGATGTGGTCCAAAACGCGACCAACGCAGATCACACCTTGTCGCGCCAAACGTCGTCGGGTGAGCAGAACCAATTACGCAGCGCCAATTCGCCCCTACGTGGATTCACGACACTAGAGCCAAGCCGGCCCATTCCGTCCTGGCAAGCAACGACGATTGATGCACCCGCTGACCAGCCGCTGGGGAGCGCCGAACCCGAGCCGCTTGCAAAGCCGACCACGCTGGAAGACGCGGCGCTGAAAACCGAAGAAGACTCCGACGACAAGACGCTTACCAAAATCGTTTCCGATGCGCGCGACATACCCACCCGCAAACCTGAGGCGCAGGACAAGAGCGCGCTCCGGCCAGTGGAGAGCGAAGCACATGAAACAATCGAGGCGACCGATGATGCGAGGCTTGTTGCGGAAACGGACAGCCGCCGCACGCTGACGGAGGCGCAGAAACTCGAAGCACCGACGCAACAAGCCTTGCGTGACCCTCGCATGCGTCAATTGAGCGAGGACCTGCGAGCGCGGGCGCTCGAACGTCAGGTGATCGCTGCCGCGCGCGAAGGCGTTGATCAGATCCGCATGCAATTGTATCCGCCGGGCCTTGGACAGATCATCCTGCGCGTATCGCTTGAAGGCGGAAAGCTGAAGCTTCAGGCGCGCACAGGAAACGCCGAAGCAGCCGACGCGCTTCGCGACATCGCCGACGCGCTCGGCGAAGCATTAAACGATAGCGGGTTCGAGCTCATGAGCTTCGATGTCGCCCAACAGGATTCCGAAGGCGAAGATCGCCCTCGCGATGAAAAAAAGAAGCCCCAAAACGAGAAGAAAGCTAGCGACTTCTCGATTGACGTTCACGTGTAAGGAACCGGATTATGGCCACGGAACCGGAAGCCGAACCGACAAAAAAGAAACTCCCGATCGTCAAAATCCTGATCGGTGTGGTAGGCGCGCTCGCTCTTGTTGCGATAGGCGCTGGCGCCGCGATTCTATACGCTAAACTAACGAAGCCCCCGGAAGAAAATCCTCTCGCGATCGTCATCGAGAAAAAGTCTGATGATGCGAAATCAGACGCAGCGTCCAAGGGCGAGGCGGGCGAGAAGGGCAAGACAGCGGACAAAGAACCTTCAGCGTCCGGAAAACCTGTTCCATCTCGGGAGCAATACGTCACGAGTTACTTCGAATTTCCGGGAAATTTCACCACGAACATGAAGGGTTCGCGTCGTTTCGTGCAAATGGCGATCGGACTCGCGACGCAATATGACAAACGCGTCATTGAAAACGTCCAGAAGCATGAGGTTGCGATCCGATCTGAGGTTTTGTCTGTCCTCGCTGATCAGACCGAAGCTGATCTTGTCGGCGTTGATAACCGCAGGCGCATCCAGGGCCTTATCAAAGACGCGATCAACCGCGTCCTCATCGAACGTACAGAGTTCGGCGGGATCGAGAACGTCTTTATCACCGCGCTTGTGATGCAGTGACACATGGCTGGCACGCGTAAACTCAGCAACGAAGAAGTCTCGGCCCTTATCGAGGGTCTGAACGACGGCTCAGTGGAAGCGAGCTCCGGCGTCGCTAAGGACGTGGAGTATCGTCCATATAAGTTCGGCGGCGAAGATGCGGGCCTTCTTGGGGATCTGCATACTTTACGGCTGATCAATGAACGATTCGGCCGGCAGCTCCGCAATGTGCTTCTGCCCATGCTTCGGTTCATGCCGCGGATATCCACGCTGCCTCCGGAAACGCGGCGATTTGAGGAATATCTGAAGAACGCGGACTCTTTCGTGAGCTTCACGACCGCTCGGGCGGACGCACTGAAGGGGATGATCCTCCTCCAGATCCCGCCGCGGCTGATTGCGATCCTAGTGAATTCGTTCTTCGGTGGAAACGGTGACTGTCCGATCACCCGCCAGACCGAATTCACGCCGACGGAAGAGCGAATTCTACAGGTGATTGTCGACGGCGCCCTCAAGACTCTCGATGAGAGCTGGAGAGAAATCTATCCCGTCACATTCGACTATATCGGGAGCGAAACCAACCCGGCTTTCACGTCCTTTATTGAGGGGCAGGAAGCCTGCATCATTTCATCCTTCATCGTGCAACTACCCTTCGCAGAGCCGTTGACGATCGAAGTGCTCTATCCGCGGCAGGCGCTTAAGCAAATCGCCACGATCCTGCGCAGCAAAATCCAGCGCGTAAGCGATGGACGCGACTACAAATGGGAGGCCCTCCTCCATGACGGGATCATGCAGGTTCCTCTAAGCTTCGTGCCCCGAATTGCAAATCCCAGCATCACGCTCGGGGAGCTAATGCAGCTTAAGGAGGATTCAGTGATTGAAATCCCCTCCTTTGAGCAAGTGAAGATATTCGTCGAGGGCGAGCCGCTTCTCGAAGGTGTGCTCGGCGAGCAGGACCGCAATCTCGCGGTTCGGATCGTCAGCAATATGGAGACACGAGGCAAGCAATGAGCGCGAACGAAAAGGACGGCTCCGCCGAGGGCGCAGGCTCGAACCTGCGGATGCTTGAGAACATAGAGGTTCAGCTGACCGTTGAGGTTGGCGGGACAAAAATTTCCATCGGCGACCTATTGAAGTTGAACGATGGATCCGTCGTAGAACTCGAACGCCTGGCGGGCGAGCACCTCGACATCCTCGTAAACGGAACCCTTCTCGCGAAGGGTGAGGTCGTGCTCGTCGGTGAGCGACTTGGCGTTCGACTGACTGAGATCGTTTCCCCAGAAAAGCGAGTCCGTAGCCTTTGAACGCCCTATCCGCTATATCGCCATTGACGCTGGCTACCCTGGCAATTGGGCTCGTGGCCGCTCTTGCTCTTCTGAAGTGGCGCGACAAATTGTTTTCGCGACTCGGCGCGGGCGCTCCGCAGCGTGAGCGCGTGATGATTGCGCCGGGCGTGAGCGTGGTGGTCATTGAAATCGCCGGAAAGCGCCTGGCGTGCGCGCTCAACCGCGATGGCGTCTCCGCGATGCAATTGTTGGGCGATGCTGAGCAGGAACAGCGCACATGAGACGTTCCGCTCTTTTCCCGATCCTCGCTGTGTTGCTTATGGCGCCCGTTGCCGCCTATGCTCAGACGGCGTCCGTCTTCGATGTTCCTTTGTTGAAACTTGAAGGACAAGGCGGCGGCCAGACCCTGTCCCTGACGCTCCAAACGCTCGCTCTTATGACGGCTCTTACTCTGTTGCCGTCGCTTCTGCTTGTCACCACCAGTTTCACGCGCATCATCGTCACGCTGTCCATCCTGCGGCAGGCACTGGGCACCCAGCAAACGCCTCCAAACCAGGTTCTGGTCGGCCTGGCGCTTTTCATGACTCTGTTTGTAATGACGCCGACATTCAAGCAGATCAATGACACGGCCTTCGCGCCCTATACAGCAGGACAGATAAGCATTCAGGACGCAGGCGCCCGCAGCCTGGGCGTCATGAAGAGCTTCATGGTTCGGCATACACGTGAGTCCGACCTACTGCTGATGGCGGAAATGCAGGGCGACAAGGGTTATGACAGCCCAGAGGCGGTGCCTATCGCCGTTGTTGTGCCGGCCTTTATCCTGAGCGAGCTGAGAACAGCGTTTACGATCGGATTTCTCCTGTTTCTGCCGTTTCTGGTGATCGACATCGTTGTGGCGAGCCTACTCATGTCGCTTGGCATGATGATGCTCTCGCCAACTTTGATCTCGCTACCGTTCAAACTTCTACTCTTTGTCGTCGTCGATGGCTGGAGCATGACCATGTCATCGCTCGTTGAAAGCTTCACGAAAGGTTGATCGAATGCATTACCAGCAATTCGCCATGGTTGGACGGGAGACGCTGCAGAGCGTGCTTTTCACCGTGGGGCCTGTCCTGATCGCGGCTTTGTTGGTGGGTCTGTTAATCGGCATGGTGCAGGCGGCCACCTCAATCAACGAGGCCACCATCACCTTCGTGCCAAAACTGGTTGTGGTGGCCATCGTGCTCGCCCTTTCAGGCCCCTTCATGGTTACGACCATCTCTAACTTCTTCCAGTCGGTCTTTGTCGAGATCGCCAGAGTCGGCAGATGATCGTTCTTGAGCAAAACCTTTTGATCGAGCGGCTTTGGTCGCTGCTCCTGATATCGGTGCGCCTTTCCGGCATGCTCATCTTCGCGCCTTTTTTCTCGGCCTCCGCGATCACTGTCCCGATCCGCATCATGCTTGCTCTGGCGCTTGCGGTTGTACTAAGCGCATCGATCAATGTGCCCACGATTGACATCGCCTCTCCGATCGGCGCCCTGACGATATTTCGAGAAGCTCTGATTGGCCTATCGATCGGGCTCCTCTTCCAGTTCGCATTCGCAACCGTCGCCATGGCCGGCGAGCAAATCGCGTTCTCTATGGGTATCGGCTTTGCGTCGATGGTTGACCCGCAAACTGGCGCCCAGTCGCCAGTCATCACACAATTCCTGTCGATCCTGCTGACGCTGATCTTTCTGAGCGTCGAGGGACATCATGTCGTCTTGCGTCACTTGGGTTCGAGTTACGCGGCGCTGCCTATCGAGCCAAGCTTTGATCCAAAGGTGTTCATCGGCATAGCCCAAAGCGCCGGGCTTATTTTCTCGGCGGCCCTGCTTGTCGCAATGCCTTTGATCGTGGCGCTCTCGCTCGCCAACATCATCATTGGGCTACTCACCCGCGTTGCGCCGCAGCTGAACATCTTCTCCGTGGGCTTTCCGATGACCATTCTGATCGGGCTCGCGCTCCTTTTGGTCTCCATGCCCTCAATCGCCACCTCCTTCGCAGGACTCATTGCAGCAAGCGCTGATCTGAGCCGCGAATTGATCCTCGGGGAGGCGCGGCGCTGATGTCTGAGGAGAGCGAACAGGAAAAAACAGAACACCCAACAGAACGACGGAAACAAGACGCTCTTGAAAAGGGCCAATTACTCGTCTCTAAGGATTTCGTTATGGCGAGCGTTTTGCTCGCCGGCGCGGCCTGCTTCTCCTTTTTCGGGCGACAGCTGTTCCAGGAGATCGTCGGCATTTTCCGCTACGGCATGGAGATTACGCCGGTCATCAGCCGTGACACGCCACTGCTGGCCGTTCTTGGCGATCGCTTCGTTCATGCGTTACTGATCGTCCTGGCTTTCTCCATCCCGCTCATCCTGGCTGCGATCGCCGCGCAGTTTCTTCTGGGTGGAATCCATTTCATCCCCGCTAATTTGGCTTTCAAAGGGAGCCGGTTGTCGCCGCTTGCCGGCCTGAAGCGAATGTTCGGCGTAGACGCGCTCATCGAACTGTTCAAGTCATTGCTCAAGGTTGCCGTGCTTGGGGCGCTGGGAGTATGGATCGTGCTTGGGAGCTTGCCTGAAATCATCAAATTGACGTTTGTGGAGCTTCAATCAGCTATCAGCGAAGTGGGGTCCCTCACTGTCTGGATCATCCTCGTGCTCGTTGGGGCGATCGCGCTTCTCGGCGTCATGGACGCGGGCCTGCAATGGTACAGGCATAATCAAAAGCTGATGATGACGAAGCAGGAAGTGAAGGACGAGTACAAGCAGACGGAAGGCTCGCCCGAGATCCGCGCGCGCATCAGAAAAGTTCAGCAGGAGATCGCTCAGCGAGGCTCTGTCGCTGAAGTCGACAAGGCGCAGGTGGTTCTGGTTAACCCGCAGCACTTCGCGGTCGCGCTTCATTATGACTTCTCCGAGGGCTCCGCCCCCAAGGTTCTTGCCAAGGGCGCTGATGTCATCGCGGCCCAGATCAAGGAAAAGGCCGAAGCCGCTGGCATTCCTGTGCTCCGCATGCCACTGCTTACGCGCGCGCTCTACTTCACGACCGAAATCGGCGCTGAGATCCATGCCGATCTTTATCGGGCGGTAGCGACCGTTCTGAGCTTCGTCTTCCAGGCCGGCGCCAACGGTGAACCGCCTGAGGTAGAGGTGCCGGAGGAACTGCGCTTCGACTCAAATGGCCGACGCAATGGGAGCGCTCAATGAAAGTGAGCTGCTTTGGCTGCAAACATTTCGTCATCACGTATAATGCCGTTCGTCCCTACGGGTGTCGGGCGTTTGGGTTCGAGACCGTGCGTCTCCCCTGCATTGAGGTGATGGCGGCGTCAGGAAAGCCCTGTCAGAAACGAGAAGACAACGCCCTTATGCGGGCGCATAGGAGATCGCGATGAGCGAGAAGCCGAAGAAAAAGACCGCCGCGGAAAAGAAGGCGGATAAGCCGGACGCCGCGGCCGAGACCGCGAAGCCCGTTGAATCCAAGACTGAGAAGGCTAGCGCCGCAGCGCCGGAGAAGGCGCCTGTCGGCGAGGACAAGGCGAAGCCGGCGCCGCCCGCCCCGGCGGAGGAGGCGTCACGCAAAACGCATATCGATGACGCAATTGAGATCGCGCTCGAGGCAGCGAGCACTGCGGTTGATTCCGCTCAGGAGATCCAGCGACTGCGCGCCGAGACCTTCAAACTCGTTGAGGGGACGCGCCGCAACAACAAACTGCTCCTGTACGCATCCATTCTCATATTCGGCGTATCGTCCATCGCCGTGTTCGGTTCGCTTGTCTATTTCAGGCGCGCGATGAATGACATGGAAATGCTGACTACGGTGAATCGCGACGCCCTCCTCGTCTTTGCGGGCGAAATCAACGGACTCGTCGCAACAGCCAAAAAGATAGATGATGCCGGCAAGGCCAACGCCGCCGCGCTCGACGCCACATCTAAAGCCCAGGCGGAAACGGCGAACGCTTTGCAAGCGCTTTCACGCGCGACTGCGAACGTGAACCTTTCGCTGACGCAGTTGACCAACCAGGACAAGACGCTCGCCGCGATCAAGCAATCGATCGACGAATTGAACTCGATCACTAAGGCGAATACGACGCGGCTCAACGAGCTGCGCGCGTCGGCGTCCGCGACGGCGAAACCCGCCCCAACGCCGGTCGTTGCGCCCTCTCCCTCGCCGGCGCCGGCGCCGCAGGCGGCCGCGCCCTCGCGCCCCAATCAGCGCGCAAGCGCGCAGCGAACGTCCGGAAATGCGTCAGCCCGGGCCCGGCCGCCTCGTCAGCTCTCCAGCGCGTCTGCGACCGCCCCGCGCGATACAATGATCCGTTACCCCTGAGCCTGAGGTCGGGATGCAGTCCGAAATTCGCTCGTTCGAGGACGTCGCGCATGTGAAAAGCGTCGCGCGCTATTCGCGGGCGGAACGCACTGGCCTCATCGCAGGGGACATGATCCTCGCTTTCGGTGAACATCCGCCCAGGCTCGTGCAGGAATCGCCGGAGTCTCTTGAGACGATGAAAAGCGATGATCTGCTCACGATCGTGCGCGACGGCGTATTCTTTCGGCTAGCCTACGGCGATGGCCTTGAAGGCGCAGACATTGAGCAAGGGCCCGCTGCGGAGGGCGTCACCGTGCCGCTCGGCGTCGACTGGCCCCGCTACTGGGGAGGACTGCAGCCTGGCGGTGGGTTCATTCTTATACCGGAGCGTGTTTCATGGGCGTGGGCGCTGTTCCCGCCCCTGCTCTATACGCGCTTCCGGCAATGGATGATGTTCGCCGCCACGGTGTTGACATGGGCCGTCGGTTTTCTGGCGGGCGGTCCCATCATCTTTGTGATCGCTTATGTCGTCACAACAATTCCGCCTCTGGCGCTCGGCGCGGCACTGTTGCGAGAAGCGGCGTTGAAACATGGATATGTCGCACGGGGCCTGTACTCGATCGCCTCGTCTGGCCATGCGGCGAGCGTGGAGATCGCAACCTCACGCGCGCTTAAGCAGCCCAAGGAAGCCCAGGCAGCCGCGCCGCATCAGTGAGATGGGCGTCCCGCGTGAAGCGTGGCGATCGCCTCAACGACATCCGCAGGCAAGCCGGTCCGTCGCATGATTTGCTCGTTTGGCTTTCCTTCGCGTGCGAGCTTGATCGCCTGCTCGAGGCTTTCGGGCGAGTCGCGGCCTGAAGCCGGCTCCTGCGCGCGAAGCTGTAGCAACTTGAGATCCGTTTGAAGCTGGCTCAGCGAGCTCGACATCTGCGCCTCGCGCTCACGGGTGTGGCGACGCAGCGCGAGCTCATGCTTATCGAGACGCACAGTCAGTTCGGCGAGCGCCCTGGTGAACTCTTCCGTCTGGGCCGCGACTTTGCGCTGCTGGGCGCGCATCATAAATGCAACCGCGGCAAGGCTCGCAGCCATTACGACTGAGAGGGCGAGCATTTCAACGACGACGTTCATCTTTGGCCTCTTCCGCCTCTTTCCACGACGCGATCACAAGATCGAGACTGCGCACACGCTCCTGCAAGCGGAGAGCAAGCGCTTCGCTTCGTTGATGCAAATCGCGGACCATGAGGACAGCTTCAGACGAAAGCCCGTCCGGGGGAGGCAGTTTCGATAAACCCTCCCGCACCGAGGCCACGCCGCTTTCCAATGCGCGCATGTCATCGGTTGCAAGAGAAGCTTCGACTGCGTCGAGGGCGGCCCGAAGGGCCAGCAACTCGGCGGCACTCATCACCGATCCAGATCGTAGCGCGAAAGATCGGCTTCGATCATGCGCTCGGCGAGCGCGTCATAGTCAATGGGATAAGCGTTATTGCGAATGGCGTCGCGGATCTTATCGATCCGGCCACGGTCAAGCGGGGCCGAACCCGCGCTCGCGCCCGAGGAGGATACTTGAATGACCTCAGCTCCCGCGCTGGCCGCCGCCGAGGCGGACGCATTGCGCCCGGCCGAAGACGAGCCGTCCGCCTTGCTTCCCTTACGGGCGGCGGGGTCGAGATAGGTCAGGTTTTGGCGAATGCCGTCGATCATGTGACACCTTCCAAGCCTATAACGGCTGTTGAACCCATTTCTTTAGCGCCGTTGCGGCGCAGGGAGAGGAGAAACTACATTTGAGAGACGATAACTTTCTTGTCTCGTTCAAGGCGCCCCTTCAGGGCCACCCCGGTCTTTATGTTGCGGACTGCGATCAGGTCGCCCTCGTAGCCGTCTTCCTCAGCGCGCGCAGGCGCTGCTATCTCGAATCCAGAACCGGTGGCCACGAGCATGACGCTTTCTCCTTTGAGCACAAGCGGTGTGCGCGCGACATTGCGTGTGGTCAAGGCTACGCCTGCAGTTACGCTCGCGGTGAGCCGCAAGCCGGCCGCCTGAGACAAGGAACGCAACGCCTGTGCGGGCGGCGGGCTCGTGACGACGCGCTCCTCGAGCGCGTCTTCGCTCAATACAGTCCCCGCGGCCAAAGAGGTGCGCGGCGTCACCACCGTCCATTCGCGAGCGCCCGGCGCAGATGGAACGCCCGGCAGGATGGAGCCGACAGGGCCAGCGTCTGTCCGAAGCACGAACCGCCAGGGCGCCGGCGCTTTGCATTCAACAATCAGGCTTGAGCTTGCAGCGCTCCGCCCCGATATCTGCAGCTCTTCGCAGGCAGCCACACGGACGCGTGGATCTAGCGGTCCGATGGTGTCGGGCGAGCTGACCCGACGCCCATTATCGGAAAGCCATTGAGCGACCCGCTCACGGATATGTTCGGCGCCCCAATGGGACTCCTGCGCGCGAGCCGAGAGGGCGCCAATCGCGCAAAAGGCTGCGAGGACATAAGCGAAGCAAAATCGCATGAACGGGTTCATCGCATCAAAACCGCGACTGAGTTGGGGGGAATCACTGGATTCGCTTTCATGCTGCGCGCGAGCGCTTTCTCGGGCGTTACCTCGTCGATGCGAACGATCTGCCAAGCGGAGCCGGGCGAACGCCGCCCGTCCTGCAGATGAACGAGGAAGTAATCTCCAACCGAAACGCCGTGCTCCTGACCGACGGACAGAACGGCGCCACGCGCGCCGACCTCCAGCACCACAGCGCGCAATGGTTTGCAGGCAAGCGTCGCCTCGAGCTGCGCGCGGACCTTGGCGAACAATGGCTCCAGATTGACGACTGGCGCGGAGTTAACCGCTTCATCCATTCCGAACAGGGATCTTCGATCAGCGATCGAAAGCTTCTGGACCACATCACCGACGATCGCGCCGGTAAAGTTATCGCGCAGCTTAAGCGAGATCGTGAAGGCCAGATCGGTCACGTTCGCCACGAGATTATCGCGACGGTGACGCTCCACAACCAAGGCGCCGCTCAAGGAATAGCCGCCGGGGCTCGGTAATTCTCCCAGCAATTGAGCTTGATAATCGTTGTCGGACGCGCGAAAGCGCTCCGCGCCGCGCGGCCGGCCAAGCCAGCGATGATCGACGACCCGGAAAGCGCCGCCTTCGGCGAGGATGGAGGAAGCCTGCGCCAGACCTTCGTTCATCGCGGTCACGACATAGCCAGGAACCCCAGGCGCGGCGCGCACGATCACTTCGCGCAGGTTCAAATCAACGCGGCGACCGCCGCAGGTTTCCTGCTCGACCTCGCCAATCGCTTCAACAACGACCACGAAGGAAGCGCCCTCGCGCCCCTCGCGCACCACTTGATAGCCCTTGAAGCGCCCTTCAACGAGAGCGGAGGTTTCTTCCTGCAGGGCGCCAGAAGCGCCCACATGGCTGAAGCCACGCATTTTCATGCCGAGTTTGCCAGCGGCGTCATAAAGCGCCTCCGCAAGCGCCGCCTTGCGCGCCGAGTCCGTGCCGCCGCCCGCGATAGCGGCGCGACCTTCACCGGTGACTACGCGATAGCCAGCTTCAACTTCACCAATAAAGCTGGCGAGAAACAGCAGGCAGGAAGCAAAAAGACGACGCATCGGCTTGATCCTCAGCGAAACACCGGTCGCCCCATGCGCCGCATGGCGGACGCCTCGGATGCGGAAACCTCAAGCTCGGCTTCATAGACATCGGCTTGATACGGCTGAATGCGCACGACGCGGACACCGCGCAGCAACCCCTCCACATCGGACCGAACGGTGTCTGCGACGACGCGGCCCTCCATCACCGATGTGCGCGCAGCGACGTCCGCTCCATAAATCTTCTCGACGAGGTCCCGCATCGCGGCGAGGCGCGCCGCACGAATAGCGTTCAACTGACGCTGCGCCGGCGTGCGCCCAGGCTGCGCTGACACGGTCGCATAACCGATCGCCCGCAGCGGCGGCGCGCTGGCGCTCGTCTCCAGCAACGGATCTTCGTGCACGGCGCATCCCGCGGTGGTTAAAGCCAACAACGCCGCCAAAGCCATCTTTCTCACGCCAAAACCCTCGTCGAAATTCTTCCAGACCAGTTCAGCAAGAACCGTGCCGCAAGAAAATCGATGGCATACGCCTTGCTAACTCCCCTTCGAAAGCCCGTTGAACGACGTTTTTCGCCGGGTTTGCGACGGTGAAACGTCATTCGACGGAAAACCGACAGCGGAGAGAGTGAGTGGCGGACGTAGCTTTGACACCCCAGGCAGGCGGCGCACGAATTGCCAGCACCGTGGTCCTGCCGCTGGCGCTTGTGGCGATGATCCTCCTCATGGTCATCCCAGTGCCCCCGCTGCTGCTCGACATATTCTTCACGTTCAACATAGTGATCGCCCTGGCGATCCTCATGGCGAGCATGAACACGTTTCGCCCCCTTGATTTCTCGTCATTCCCAACTGTCCTGCTGTTCGCAACGCTCCTCCGCCTCGCGCTCAACGTCGCCTCGACGCGCGTCGTGCTTGCGCAGGGGCACACGGGCACGGACGCCGCAGGGCACGTCATCAAGGCGTTCGGCGAATTCATCACCTCCGGCAACTTCGCCATCGGCATGCTGGTGTTCGTCATTCTGATCATCATCAACATGGCGGTCATCGTGAAGGGTACGGGACGCGTTTCCGAAGTGAGCGCGCGCTTCACCCTCGACGCCATGCCCGGCAAGCAAATGGCGATCGACGCAGAGCTGAACGCGGGCTTGCTCACCGCTGAAGAAGCTAAAGTGCGCAGAGAGGAAGTCACCCGCGAGTCTGATTTCTATGGCTCCATGGACGGCGCCACGAAATTCGTGAAAGGCGACGCGATCGCAGGCCTTCTGATCCTTGCGATCAACATCATCGGCGGCCTGATCGTCGGCATGATGTTCCATGATCTCACGCTCGCGAAAGCGGCCAAACTCTACATCACGCTAGCCATCGGCGACGGCCTTGTGGCGCAGATCCCTTCGCTCCTGCTCTCGCTCGCCACCGCCATTATCGTCACCCGCGACTCCTCCGCCCACAGTTTGTCTGATCGCCTCATGCAGCAGCTGGGCGATGGACGGGCATGGTGGGCGGTCGCTGGAATCATCACCGCATTTGGTCTTGTGCCCGGCATGCCGGGACCGCTGTTCTTCACAGCCGCCGGCCTTGCAGCTTTGGTTGCGTGGCGCTCTCCCAAAACAAAGAACGGCGCTGATGCTGCGACCGCTACGGGCGGGCCCGGAAACGAGGATAAGGCGACCGATGGGGAGACAGGCGAGCCGAGCGATCAGCTGACCATAGAAGATGTCTCAAACCGCTCCCTGTTGATGCTTGAGGTCGGGTATGGACTCATTCCGCTCATCGAGGAAAATGGCAAGAGCTCCCTTGTCGCGCGAATAACCGGCATCCGAAAGCAAGCTTCGCGAGATCTCGGCTTCATCATTCCCTCCCTTCGCATTCGAGACAATCTTTCGTTACCGCCCAACGCTTATCGCCTGACTATCGCAGGCGTGATCGCCGCGGAAGATCAGGTTGTTCCTGGAAAACTGCTCGCAATCCAGAGCGAGGGCGCCAACATCGTCCTGCCGGGCGAAATCGTGAAGGATCCGAGCTTTGGTCTTGACGCAGTGTGGATCGAGCCCGCTGAGCGCGCTCGCGCCGTTGCTGCGAAATATACTGTCGTGGATCCAAGCGCCGTCATCGCCACCCAAGTGAACCAGCTGCTGCGGCAAAACGCAGCCGATCTTCTTGGTCAGGACGACGTTCAGGAATTGCTCGATCACGTTGCGAAATCCTCGCCAAATCTTGTTTCCGGAATCGTCCCAAAACTCATTCCGCTGGGAATGCTCACGCAGGTTCTCAAGAACCTCGTGGCGGAACAAATCTCAATCGCCGACTTGCGGCGCGTCCTCGAGTCGCTTGCGGGCGCCAAGAGCAAAGAGCTCGAAGAGCTAGTGGAGACAGCACGCATCGCACTCGCGCCAATCATCGTTCAGCGCGTATGTGGGCCCAGAGATCCCCTTTCCGTCATCACGCTTGATCCGGGCCTCGAACAAGTGATCTTGCAAAACGCGCGCGCAAGCGGACGCGATTCCGGCATGATTGAACCTGGTCTTGGCCGAAAGCTACTCGAATCCTTCCAGGATCAAGCGCGCGCGCTCGCTGAGAAAGATCAAACGCTGGTCGTCGTCACCTCTCCGCCTCTGCGGCGAGATCTGTCGGTCCTTGTTCGCCAGGCTGCGCCAGACGCGCTGGTGCTGAGCTACAAGGAAGTGCCGGAAACCAAACGCATCAACGTACTCGCCGTCATCGGCGGCTCGGAAGGCTAGGACCTGAGTCATGCAGAATCATGTTAAAGTGATCGCTGAGGACAGCGTCGCGGCGATGGCGAAGATAACCAAAGAGCTCGGCGCCGACGCGCGCATTATCTCGACGCGCCAAACGCCCGCAGGCATTGAAATCGTCGCGGCTCCACCCGGAGATTTTGCGGCCCATCTCGCGGAAGAACGAAACGGCGCGAAAGCGAAAGGCGGCGTGAGCCGCATCGCTGAATTCACGGCGCTTCTCGACGACGCCCGTAAGGCCAGCGAAATACGCCCCCGCAAATCTGAAAGCGCGCGCACTCCTTCGCGCACGAATGATGAATCCCGCCTCAAGGCGGTGGAAAGCTCGCTTGCGGAAATCCGCGCGATGTTGGGATCGGAGTTAATGGCGAACGGCCTCATGGCGGCCGGTGCGCCTCCTGCCCTTATCTCCCTATTCCTCGCCCAGGCTAATGCATTCGAGGGATCCCGTTCCGACAAGAACTTCGCAGCTTTTCTCGCCTCGCGCCTCGTTCATAAGGAGCCGCCGGAGCTGCTCGGCGGCCAGCAGATCGTCGTTGCTCTCGGCCCATCTGGATCTGGCAAAACGACGCTGCTCGCGCAGCTTGCGGCACGCATGCGTCTGCAAGATTCGGATTCCCGCATCGCCTTCGTTAACGCAGATACCCGCAGGCTCGCCGCCAGCGAGCAATTGCAGGCTTATGGCCGAATTCTCGACGTTCCGGTTGTGGACATTGAAAAAGTTCGAGCTCTGTCCGGCTTCGTCCGCACTCAGGAAAGCCAGCTCACAATGCTCATCGATATGCCAAGCGGTGGGGCGGAGTGTGAAGCGCTTATGAGCGAGCTCAATGATCAATCTGCGGACCTCGCACCGATCACGCGCATCGGTGTTGTAGCATCGACTCTCTCAAGCGAATCCATCACCCAGATGTTTGAGGCGTATCCTGAAATTGACGCCGTCGCGCTGACGAAACTCTGCGAGGCTCGAATGACGCTGCCCGCGATAAGCCAATTGTGCATGCGCAAGGCTCCCGTAACCTACATCGCCTCCGACGCACATCTGATGAAGGGCCTCGCGTTCGCTGATGCGGGATCCATGGAAGAGCTGATCCGCGGCAGCCTGCCGGGATCGCGGAAAGAGCAGGCCGCGTGATGGTTGAGATGATGAAATTCAAAAACGCCATCGCGATCACAAGCGGAAAAGGCGGAGTTGGAAAAACGAACATATCCGTCAACCTGGCGCTCGCGCTTCAGAAGGCGGGCAAGAAAGTGACCCTTTTCGACGCCGATGTCGCCCTCTCAAACGCGCATATCGTTATGGGCGTCCAGCCTTCGCAAACCCTCGCAGAATTCGTTGCTGACAAAAAAAGCATCCTTGATGTGGGCGTAAAGGGACCGCTCGGGGTCAAGCTGATCTCCGGCGGAAGCGGTTTGCTCGAGCTCACCAATCTATCCGCTGAGAAACGTGGCGCGATCATACGTTCTTTTCGAGAGCTTGAGGAAGACTGCGACTATCTGGTCGTCGATACCGCCGCTGGCATTGATGACAATGTTCTTGAATTCGTGCAGGCCTGCAACCGCATCATCGTCGTTGTCGTCGGCGAGCCCGCCGCGTTCATCGACGCCTATGCCTGCATCAAAGTGCTGCATCAGGCAAATGGCGTGCGGAATTTTGACATTGTGGTGAACCGCGTTCGCGACGACACCCACGGCGCTGACGTTTTCGCGCGCTTCAAAGGGATCGTTGACCGCTTCCTCGAAGCTAACTTGCACCATGTCGCTAACATACCTGAGGACACACAATTGCATGCAAGCGTAAGCCGCTGCAATCCCGTGGTCGTTTCCCAACCTAACGCTCGCTCAGCGCGCGCGTTTGAGAAACTCGCGACGCTCATCGACGGCGCAGCCGCACCGCCAACAGATTCCAGCGAAGCGTTCGCCGACGTCCCTAAGCGTAAGAACGGGAGCAAGCGATGAGTGGCCTGAGAGCCTATGCGGCTAACGCAGCTGATCCCGCGGAAATCGCGGAGCGCGTGCGTTCTCACATGCCGCTCGTACGTAAGATTGCGTGGCAGGTCCATGGCCGCGTTCGAGACCTGTTTGAAATTGAAGATCTGATTCAAATCGGGATGCTTGCGCTGGTTGAAGCATCGCAACGCTTTCAGGACACCGGGGTCGCATCCTTCGGGTCGTATGCTTCGGTGCGTATCCGCGGCGTCCTCATCGATCATCTGCGCAAGCACCTCACCCTCACCCGCCTTGGCGTGCAGCAGCGCGACCAGATCGCGGCCGCCGAGCTTGCTGTGAAAGCGGCAGGCGGCGATCCGGCCGACAGCGCTGCGATTGCGGCGCATCTCGGCATCTCGCTTGCTGAACTCGCTTCCTGGCGCGACCGCGCCACTGCGGCTCCCGACAAGTCCCTCGACGAGATTTATGACGATCACTCGATCTGGTTTGTCGACAACAGACATACGCCAGAGAGCGGCATCGTCGCCGATCAGCTTCGCCAGTCGCTGGTGAAAAACCTGAAACGACTGAAAGAGCGTGAGGCGCTTGTGCTTCAGCTCTACTTTGTCGAAGAGCTGAACCTTGAAGAGATCGCTGAGGTCCTCAGCGTAACGGTGGGCCGGGTGTCGCAAATCAAAAAATCGGCGCTCGGGCAGCTGCGCGAATGGATGAAAGAAGAAATGTGAACCGCGTTTAATCAGTTGGTTAGCGATGGCACATGAATTGCTGAATTCGTCCATGACACTTTGGAGCACCGCATGATCAAGACCTCGCTCACCGGCGTCATGGCCGCTTCCCGCGACCTCAGCGTCATTTCGAACAATCTCGCGAACTCCATGACGACCGGGTTCAAGAGATCGATGGCGCAATTCACAGACGTGGGCGCCTCGAGCGCGGCCGGACGCGAGGGCGCGCAGGCTGGAAATGGCGCCACCACCCAGGACGTGCGGCGCAGCGTTGAACAGGGATCCATCGTCACGACAGATGCGAAACTTGATCTCGCCATTCTCGGATCCGGCTATCTCACCTTCGGCGAAGCTGGGGTTCCCGCAGGTCAGGATATGACGATGAGCTATAGCCGCGCCGGCAAGCTCACGCTGAACAAGTCAGGCCAGATCGTAGATTCCTCCGGCGCTCCTCTTATGGGATTTCCCGTGATCACCGGAAGCATGGTGGGAGGTCAGATTCAGCCGATCAACCTGACAGCGGCCGCAGGCGGCAATCTCGCCAATGTTCAGGGCGTCGAAATCGACGCGAAGGGCGTTGTGTCGGTTCAGCTCGCGAGCGGCCGCAGCGTCAAGGCCGCGGCGGTCGCGATCGCCTCCTTCCGCAACGAAAATGGCTTGAAGAGCGTGGGCGGAGCGAAACTCCAGGAGACTGACGCTTCAGGCGTCGCCGAACTGCAGGGCGCAGGGCGCAACGGCGTTGGCGACATTAAGCAGGGCGCGCTCGAGAGCGCGAACGTGGATCTGACCGCCGAGCTGATGCGCATGGTCCAGGCTCAGCAAGCTTACAATGGCAATGCGCGCGCCCTGCAGACCAATTCCGAAATGCTCCGCTCAAGCATTGAGACCCTGATACGTTGACGCAACGGCCGGCTACGCGACGACGGAAAGAAGTGGAACAGGCATGCCCGGCGCCTTAGACTTACACCGTTTCACCCGGGGCTCCGCGCCCCGATCGGTCGTGGCGGTGAACCTTGTCCATGTCGATCGACATGCCTGCGCTGGTTCGACCTGTTTTGGCGGGAGCGCCTGGACAGGAGGCGCAGAGCGTTGCGCCATTGTTGCGCACGGCATCGACGCGACCGGTGTCGGAAGACGATCTGCCGCGCGACGTCTGGACCGAGCGGCAAGCGCAAGACGCCTATTCGCCAGAAACGTTGCGAACGCAACGCATGGCGCCCGGCGCGATGCGTCGTCAGGACAATTGGGAGGAGGCGCGGCCGCGCTACATCCGATCCGGGGCGCCGTCAGACGCAGCTCCGGCGCTCAGCCGGTTGGAGGCGCGCATCGGGCACGAGCCCGCCTACGTGCATCATTATGCAAGCGCCCGCTACGCAGCGGTTTCCTATCTGCCCTGGATGGCGTCGGACCGCAGGCGACACGTGGACGTACTCGCCTAGGCTTCGCCCATGACTGAATACGAGTTCATCCATCAACTTGAGGCGCTTTTGCGCCGCTATCCTGAGTTTCTCCTCGAGCGCGGCGACCCCGAAGGCGACATCGTCCTGCGTCGGTTGAAGAAGAAGGCGACGAGCGAACGCTCGCGCGTTCTGGCGGCCGCCTTCAAAGGCATAATGCGCGACGGCAAAACGCCGCGCGGCGGCGGTTGGGTGTGATGCTCGCGCGCGTGCTGGCGAAACTCACCACGCCTTTCGCATTCGCGAGCTATGGCGCGCTGCTGCTTATCGTCGGCGTGATCGTCGGCCTCATCGTCGCCGATCAGATGGCGCGAGCGGACGCGAACAAAAAAGCCGCGGCCAAAGCCGCGGCGGCTGAGGCGGCGCGCGCGCATATTCCCACGCTGGTGCCCGCCCCCCCGGAAGGAGAAAGCCCCTTCAAGCCGCGCTACGTCTCGCTCGGCGATGAAATCATGCACGGGTTCCGCGAACCCAAGCGGGCGCTCATTCTTGAGGTCACGCTCATGACGCAACGTGGCGAGAAAGGGGAGAAGCTTATTTTCGAACGGCGCATGCCATTGCGCGCGCTCGTCCTCGCGTCCCTCTCCGAATTTCCTGTCGCGGTGGCCGCAGCCGCGGGCGGGCAGCAGGAGCTCGCCGAGCGCCTGAAACACGCCCTTAACGCTGAACTGCGCGCGCAGACGGGCTTCGCGCCAATCGACGCCGTGCTTCTGACGCGCTATTTCGTCCAATAAGGTGCTGATTTAAAGCCAAATAAAACTGGCACGCAGATTGCTGAGATACGGGCGTGAAGGAAATGCGACCCGGCCCATGAAAGCGATCGACCAGTTTCTTGCCCCGCACGCCTCGGCCCTCTCTATTCGCCACAAGCGGATGGAGATCATCGGCGCGAATATCGCGAACGCCGCAACGCCGAACTACAAGGCGCGCGACATCGATTTCGCTCAGGCCTACCAACAGGCCACGGGCGCCTCTGGCGCGGTGCTCACCACCGACCCGCGGCACATCGGCTCCTATGGCGCGCCAGGCCCGGACACCGCCTATCGCATGCCGATTTCGGCCTCCCTCGATGGCAACACCGTGGAGCTGCACGTCGAACAATTGCAGTTCGCCGAAAACGCCACGCGTTACGAAGCGTCTCTTCAGTTCCTAAGCGACAGGCTGCGCGGCCTGCGCAGCGCCTTGCGGGGTGAATGATGAAAGCCCTCACGATCTTCGACATCTCCGGGCGCGCGATGGCCGCCCAGCAGGTTCGCCTCAACGCCGTAGCGAGCAATCTCGCGAATGCGCAGACTGTGGCGAACGCGCCCGACAAAGCTTACCGCGCACTGCGTCCCGTGTTCGAGGCGGAGTTTCCTACATCTCAGTATTCAGCGGGCGTCGCAAGCGTGTCCGCTGTCGACATCGAGCGCTCGAATGTTCAGCCAGAAAAGCGCTACTCACCGGGCCATCCGCTCGCAGACGCGGAAGGCTATATCTATTCCTCCAACGTCGACGTGAATGAAGAACTCGTCGACATGCTGGAAGCGTCCCGCCAGTACCAGAACAATATCGAGGTCCTGGCGACCGCGAAATCTCTTCTCATGAAAACCCTCAGCGTCGGAAAGTAAGGACGGATCGAAGCGATGGCCGAAATCAACGCAAACGCGCAACAAACGCTCGACTCCCTTCTCACGAAGCTCGGCGCCAAGAAGCTCAGCGACACGACCAAGGCGCCGAAGACGACGCTTGGTCAGGAAGACTTCCTGAAGCTCATGACAGCTCAATTGTCGAACCAGGACCCATTCCAGCCGCAGTCGAACGATCAGATGATCGCGCAGATGGCGCAGTTTTCGACGGTCTCTGGCATCACGCAGCTCAACAACACGATGACGAGCATCTCGACGCAGATCGCAGAGAACCGCATCGCCACGGCGGCCAACTTCATCGGCAAGACAGTTCTTGTGCCCGGCAATGTCGCCCTTGCCGACGACACTGGCTCCATTAGCGGCGCCGTCGATCTGCCAAAGGACGCTACGAACCTGAACGTGCAGATCACCAAGGAAAACGGCGAAGTCGTGAAATCGCTTAACCTCGGGGCCCACGCCGCCGGCCTTGTCGGCTTCTCCTGGGACGGCAAGGACGATCAGGGCAAGCAGGTCGGCGCCGCCCGCTATTTGATCAAAGCGACGATGACCTCAGGCGGCGCCCAGATCCAGGCGACGACGGATGTCTACGCCCCGATCACGGAGGCCCGCGTGAGCGCCGCCGGCGAAGAGCAAACGGTGACAGTCGGCGGCGTCGGCGTGGTCCGCATGTCGGACATCCGCGCATTCAAGTACTGAAATAGCCCTGCGGCGAAACTAATCTAGAGAGACGGACACATGTCATTCTATACTTCGCTCACCGGCCTTAACGGCGCACAGGCTGACATTTCGGCGATTTCGAACAACATCGCCAACGTCGGCACCACGGGCTTCAAGCGTTCGCGCGCGGAAT
>CAZYBF010000005.1:0-89012 GCA_964645525.1 uncultured Beijerinckia sp. | reverse complement strand
CGCGCCACTCGTCCACCTTATTGACATGAGCGGTCGCGGCTGAACGCGCGCGGACGCGCATGCTTCACCGACGGCCGGTTGAGGGCGCTATTCTCCTGGCCCCTGAATATTCCCGGCAGCCCATTCAGGCGCAAAGGCGCCCCGCACGTTCATCTGTTGAGACGGAGAGCCCGGTCTTGCGATCATGGAGCGCCAGCCCGGCGCTGCGCTGGGAGCAGCGCGGCACGCCGGGCGGTGATCTGAGCGTCGTCGCCTGTGGCGATGTTTATCGACGCCCTCACTTCGTCTGATAGGCGATCGACTCGCCAGCGAGCGGGGGAACAAGTTTCGACGGTCTGCGCAATTTGCTCGCCTGCTCATACGCGTAAGCGAATCCGATGATCTGCCTGTCTTCATAAGGCTTGCCAAAAATCGCGATCGACATTGGCAATCCTTGGGAGCCAAAGCCCATCGGAATCACGATGGAGGGGAAGCCAACAGAGCTATATCCGGCCATCGTCGCCGGCACGGGCGCGTCTGACTTCACGAAAGAAGGATCTTCAATCGTGAACACCGGATTTGTGATTGGAGTTGCGAACGTGGGCACATAGGGATGGACGAGCGCGTCCACGCCATGTTTCTCAAAGACGGCGAGTTTCTCCGCTGTGGACCTCGGCATGAGGTTTTCGATGAAATCCTTGTATTCAGGCGCGCTTGTCGAGGTTTTCATCGACGTTCTGAGAAGGTTCATCACGCTGGCTTCGACGGGAAGCGGAGATTGCGAGATCTCCGTTTCATAGATCCGGATGAATTCTGCGACGGTCTTGGGGACGTTGGGATTGTTGAAGCGCTTGAGATAGTCTTCCCAATCTGCGCGGAACCGGTAATCGGAAAGGTCGCGCATTTTCCGGATTCCGCCTCGAAGATGCATTTCGATGAAAGACGGCTCCAGCCGAATGTCAACGATCGTCGCTCCAGCCTCCCGCATGCTGACGAGCGCCTTTTCCGCAAGGGCGGAAATTTCTGGATCGCCGTTGAAAAGATCGCGGAGCACGCCGATCTTTCGCCCTTTGAGCGCTCCCCTGTCCAAGGATTGCGTGAAGTCCAGGCGATCGCCGCCGCTCGCCCCTCGCTTCTTCATTTCACCCCACGCTTCAATGCTTTTGATGTCATCGGGGTCGGCGAAGGCCAGCGCGTTCATCATGAGCGCGACGTCCGCAACAGTGCGCGCCATTGGCCCTGCGCTGTCGAAGTTTAGATTTTTCGGCGCAATTCCCGCTCGCGTCACAATGCCCGTCGTCGGCCGCAAGCCAACGATGCCATTATAAGCGGACGGCCCACGCACCGATGTGCTCGTGTCCGTGCCAACCGCCAGAACCGCGAAATTTGCGGCGATCGCTGCGCCTGAACCGCTGCTTGATCCGCCGGTGGCCCGCTTCGTGTTGTAAGGATTGTGGGTCTGACCGCGTACCGAATTATAACTTCCGCCGGCGAATTCGCCCATTGCCGCTTTGCCCAGAATGATTGCGCCGGCGTTGCGAAGCGCCTTGGTGAGGGCTCCGTCTTCCGGCGGCACCGCATCCTTCATCACTGCCGATCCGTTCGTCGTTGGCAGTTTGGCGACATCTATATTGTCCTTCAGGAGAACCGGTATTCCATGCAAGGGGCCCCTAACGCCCTTCGTCAGGCGCTCTTTGTCGAGCGCAGCTGCATCCGCGCGCGCATCCGGATTGATCATAATGATCGAGTTCAGTCGCGGGCCCGCTCGATCATAGGCGAGAATTCGGGCGGTATAGAGCTCGACAAGTTTCTCAGCCGAGAGCGCGCCTGCATTCATCGCCTCATGAATATCAGCGATGGTGGCTTCCTCAAGCTGAAAAACTTTCTCGGCTGCCCTGACCGGCGTTGAAGGAGAGGCGATGGCTGCAACGCAAGCAAGCGATAACGTGTAGAGATGCGCACGCATGTTTTTTGCTCCCGGTCAGAGAACCTGCATATCGAATTCTCCAAGCAATCCGCTGGCTCGTCGAAGCAGGCTAAAACCATTGACTTCCTTTTGTGCGATCAGTTTCGAACGACTCTCGTAATCAGGACAAGGACAAGAATTGCGCAGTCGCCCAAATTTTCGACAAAGGACGCATACGTCGCGCAGTTGCGATCAAGTCTGCTGCGATCGTCGACTGGCGACAAAGACACTCAGAGTTTCGCGCGAAGCTGGCGGAGCACGCAACAGGGTCTTGGCTAATTTGGCGCGTTATTGGTTCACCAAGCCACGCGCCGTTCCGCATTGCGCTCGCTCATGAGCCGGCCTTCGACCGCCGGAGCAGGGCGCTGGAGACATGGTTTGGCCGGGCGCGATGAGAGGCGTGGGCGAAAGGCCGGCGCAAGCGACCTTTCGCCAGATCGATTTCCGCATTCGTGACGTCACGCTCGCGTCAGAACCCCATGGCGGCGCCGTCGCTGCGGGGATCGGTCGCGCCTTCCAACAGGCCGCCGGCGTGGCGCACCACAGCGCCCGCGTGACCCATCACGCTTGTGAAGGCCGGCAGCATTTCGATGTCGTGGCCGGCCGCCCGCAACGCGCCGACGAGATCAGGGTCGAAACGCGATTCAAGTTTCAGGGTGACGCTGTTCTCGCCCCATGTTTTGCCCAATAGCCAGCGCGGCGCCGTGATCGACTCTTGAAGCCCCTGTCCGAACATGCCGTACCGGGAAAAGAGCGCGGACTGCGTCTGCGGCTGACCTTCTCCGCCCATAGTGCCGTAGACCATGAAGCGCCCGTCGTTGAAACGAGCCATGGCTGGATTGAGCGTATGAAACGGTTTGCGCCCGGGCGCCAGGGCGCGCGGTCCGCCGCCATCGAGCATGAAACTCGCGCCTCGGTTCTGCCAGACGAAACCTGAGTTCTCCAATACGCAGCCGGATCCATATTCGAAGTAGATGCTCTGAATGTAACTGACAGCGAGTCCATTGCGGTCGATGGCGCCCAGCCACACCGTGTCGCCGGGATTGGCCGGCCGCGGCCATGGCGCCGCGCGCTCCATGTCGATGTCGGCGACAAGGCGATCGAGGCTGGCGTCCGCCAAAAAGGCGCGTGGGTCGACGCTCATGGCGTTTGGGTCGCCAATATGCGCGTCGCGCACGAGAAACGCCTGCTTCGTGGATTCGATGAGTCCGTGGATGTGCGCGAAGCCCTCCGCGTCGCGCACGCCCAGCCTGTCGAACAGCGCGAGGATCATGAGCGAGGCCAGTCCCTGCGTGGGCGGCGGGAAGTTGAAAAGACGCGCGCCGCGCACGCAAACCGACAGAGCGTCGCGCCGCGCGGCGCAATGACGTGCGAGATCTTCTTGCGAAACAGGCGCGCCAATCCTCGCCAGATCCGCCGAGATCTGGCGTGCGAGCGCCCCTCGATAGAAACTGTCTGGCCCTTCCACGCCAATGCGCGCCAAGGTCCGCGCAAGCGCGGGTAGCTTCATGACGGAGCCGGTCGCTGGCGCCTCGCCATTCGCAAGAAAGCAAGCCGCAAATCCGGGCGCGTCGATCAGCTCAGCCCGCTTGGACGCCGTCAGCTCATACTGGCTGGCGGTGACTGGAAACCCATTCTCCGCATGCCAGACCGCATCTTCCAGAATGCGGGACAATGGAAGGCGGCCGCCGTACGCTCGGCTTAAGTCGAAAGCCTCGCCCCATCCCGACACAGCGCCGGCGACTGTGTTCGCCGCAAGCGGCCCGCGCCATGGGATGGTCGAACATCCGCGCGCAGCGTAGAGCGACGCCGTTGCGGCGCTTCCCGCAGCTCCGCAGGCGTCGATGGCCACCGGATCCTCGCCGCCGCGGGACACGAGCCAGAACCCATCGCCGCCGATGGCGGTCATATGCGGATAGACGACAGCAAGACATGCGCCCATGGCGATTGTCGCCTCGATGGCGTCGCCGCCCTCGCGCAGAACACGAAGGCCTGCCTCAGTCGCCAGATGATGCGGCGACGTCGCCATGCCCCGAAAGGCCCGTGGCGTATTGATCATGTCATGCTCCTGATGCGCACGTCTCTTTGTTCATCGATCACTAATTGGATCGGCCCCTGTGACGGTTCAAGCGCGATGGTGCGTGACGACGCAAATTCGCGCATGGCGCCTAATGATCAAGCAAAGGCGTCCTTGGTCGCGCCCCAATATTGATCGCCGATAGAGGCGCGCGCCGTGGCACGGCGCTTGCTTTTTGTTTTCGCGAGTTTTTTTGTGCGAACATAGAGGTGATCTCATGAAGCGTCGTTCCTTCATTAAGGCCGGATTGCTTGGCGCCGCCGGCGGCGCGCTCGCGGCCCCGGCCATCGTCTCCGCGCAAGCGCGTAACTTCACGTGGAAGATGACCAACGCCTACGGGCCAGGATCGCCGTTCTATGTGCAGGGTCCGGGAAGTCCGACGGACTTCTGCAACATGGTGAAGGCCATGTCGAATGGGCGCCTCACCATTCAGCATTTCGCCGCCGGCGAACTGATCCCGGCGCTCGAAGGCTTCGACGCGGTGTCGAAAGGCATCGTGGAGATGAACGCTGCAAACGCTTATTTCTGGTCCGGCAAAACGTTCGCGGCGCAATATTTCACGGCGGTTCCCTTCGGCCTCAACTTCCAGGGGTTCAACGCGTGGCTCTACCATGGCGGCGGTCAGCAGCTGTGGGAAGAAGTCTACGCCCCGTTCAATCTCGTGCCGATGATCATGGGCAACACCGGCGTGCAGATGACCGGTTGGTTCCGCAAGCCCGTCGAAAAAATCGATGACCTAAAAGGCTTGAAAATGCGCATTCCCGGCCTTGCCGGCCGCGTTCTCGCGCAACATGGCGTGGACGTCCGGCTGCTGCCGGGCGGTGAGATTTTCCCCGCGCTTGAGCGCGGCGTGATTGACGCCGCCGAGTTCGTCGGCCCCTTCCAGGATCGTCGTTTGGGCCTGCATAAGGCCGCGAAATACTACTACACGACCGGCTGGCACGAGACATCCACGGCCACGGAACTGATCATCAACAAGAAGGCGTGGGAGTCCCTGCCGCCGGATCTCAAGGAGATCGTCAAAACCGCCGCCGCTGCGTGCAACGCCATCAGTCAGGCATGGTGTGAGGCGACGAACGCGGAAGCGCTCGACGATCTCGTGAAGAACCACGGCGTCATCGCTCAACCCCTCAACCCTGAAATCGTCGGCACCCTGCGCGAAACCAACACGCGGCTGCTCGCCGAGTTCACGGCGAAAGATCCCCTCGTGAAGAAGGTCCATGACAGTTTCATGGCCTTTAAGGCGAACCACGATAAATGGGCCGGCGTGTCCGAGGCTGTCTACCACGGGCAGATCCGCAGCGTGGCGAGCTGAGTCCGGGAGACAATTGTGAATCAAGCGTCAAATGAGTCGGGCCCGCTCGAAAGGGCGGCCCGAGGCCTCGACGCCATTGTCGAGATCGCGGGCCGCTTCGGCGCTTGGTGCGGCTTTGCGCTTCTGCTCGTCATGGCCAGCAATGTGCTCATGCGCTATCTGTTTCGCACGGGATCGATAGCGTTGCAGGAGTTGGAATGGCACCTCATGGCGCCGGTGTCCTTATTGTGCATCGCCTATGCGATAAAACATGAAGGCCACATCCGTGTGGACATTCTCTATGCGCGGATGTCCGAGCGCACGCGCCAGACGATCGAGCTCATCTCGTGCCTCTGCGCTCTGGCGCTTTGCGTCATCATTGTCCAGCTGTCGATTCCCTATGTCATGCAGGCCTTCGACATCGGCGAACGCTCGCCCGATCCGGGCGGGCTGCCCTATCGCTGGATCGTCAAGTCGATGATACCGGCAGGCTTTGTTTTTCTTGGGTTGCAAAGCCTCGCCGCGACTTTGCGCGCGCTTGAGCCCTTCCTGAATCAGAAGCCGCCGGCCGCCAATCCGGAAACAGTTTGATGCCCTTCACAGAAGTCATGGCGATCCTGTGCATCGTCTCGTTTTTCGTTCTCCTCGCATTGGGGATTCCGGTCGCTCTGACCCTCGCCATCAGCGGGTTCGTATTCGGTTACATCGGCTTTGGCTCGCTTCTGTTCAGCCTGCTGCCCGCGCGCATTTTCGGGGTGACCGCCAATTATACGCTCATCGCCATCCCGTTGTTCGTCTTCATGGGGGTGATGCTGGAGAAATCCAAAATCGCCAATGAGCTGATGGACGTGATCGGCCATCTCGCGGGCAACCTGCGCGGCGGCATGGCCATTGGCATTATTTTGGTCGGCGTTCTCATGGGTGCGACCACCGGCATCGTTGGCGCGACGATTGTCACGCTGGGCCTTTTGTCTCTGCCCGCGCTGCTGCGGCGCGGTTATGACAAGAGCCTCGCCTGCGGCACGATCTGCGCGTCCGGTACGCTCGGGCAGATCATTCCGCCAAGCACGATTCTCATTCTGCTGGCGGACATCATGGGCCAGTCCGTCGGCACGCTGTTCGCCGCGGCTTTGTTTCCTGGACTGATGCTGTCGGCGATATTTTGCATCTATCTTGTCGTGCTGGGCATGCTGCGCCCGGACATGGCGCCGCCCGTTCCGCTGGAGGAGCGCAATCTCCAGTCCGGGCGGGAAACCTTCTCCAAATTCCTCAAGGTGGGCTTCCCTCCCATCGCGCTTGTGCTTGCCGTCATGGGCTCCATCATTGGCGGCGTCGCCGCGCCCACCGAGGCGGCCTCCATGGGCGCGCTGGGCAGCATTCTTGTCACCGCATCTCTGGGACGCCTGTCGTGGGCGACGCTGCGCGATACGGTTTATGCGACAGGGCGCATCACGGCGGCCATGATGTTCGTGCTCGTCTGCGCGCAGGTCTTCGCGCTCGCGTTTCGCGGCCTGAATGGCGAGAAAATCGTCCACGATCTGTTCGCCATGGTGCCGGGCGGAACGGACGGATTGATCATATTCATGCTGGTGCTGATCTTCGTTCTCGGCTTCTTCATCGAATGGATCGAGATCAGCTATATCGTGGTTCCGCTGTTTCTGCCCCTGCTGAGCGCGGCCAATGTTGATCCGGTGTGGACTGCGACGCTGATCGCCGTGGTGCTCCAAACCTCGTTCCTCACCCCGCCGTTCGGCTGGGCCTTGTTCTACCTGCGGGGCGTGGCGCCGCCGGAGGTGTCCACCATGGACATTTATCGTGGCGTTGTCCCGTTCATTGCTCTACAGGCGCTCGCAACCGGCTTGGTCTTCGTCTTCCCCCGCATAGCGACCTGGCTGCCCGATGTCATCGGCTGGTAGCGCGCGCTTCGCTCAAGGGGCGCCTTCTGAATGCTCAATATCCCACGGGCCGGCGGAATGATGCAGGCCGTCCTCGTGGGATGTGTTGAGTTAAGCGTGCGTCGATAGCGCCTCAGCGCAACTCTCAGCCAATCATTGACGCGGGACATCGACGAGCGCTCACGAGCGGCGCGCGGAGCGTTTTTCGGAAATTTTCACCGTTTCATACGCAACAGGCCATACGTCAAAAGAGGCTCATTTGATCCAAGGGCGGCTTGACCGATCAAGCGAATGGCGTCCTTGAATTGAATTCAGAACGACACACGGCCTTCGAGTGGTTCATGACGGGCTAAACGTTGCAGGTTTCGATCAAGATGATCTGAAAGCCGCGTTCCCGTCGCTATGCTGCCAAATGCGGCGACATGTGGCGTAATGAGCAGATTGGGCGCGCTCCAGAGCGCATGATTGTCGGGTAACGGCTCGGGATCGGTCACATCCAGCGCAGCGCCTGCGAGTGCGCCGCTGTGCAGGGCGGCCGCAAGAGCGCTGGTGTCGACAATCGGCCCGCGCGCAAGATTAACAAGATAGGCGTCAGGACGCATCAAAGAAAGGCGCCGTTGATCGAACATGTTTTGTGTCTTGTCTGTAAGCGGCGTCGCTATGATGACGGCGTCGACCGTTGGCAGGACATGGTCAAGGTCCTCAAATTTTGAAACGGGCATATCGGCGAACGGTTTGCCGGATAGAGTGACCGCCGTGACCTCTCGCGCAAGGACGGTCAGTTTACGAATGAGCTGCTGCCCTATCGGGCCTAGTCCAATCACGCAGACCTTGAGATCCTCCAGCGCGCGCAGCGAAGGAATGAGCGCAGCGGAAATCCATCGACCTTGCTTTTGCGCCTCGAGACTTGCAGGAATTCGCCGCAACAGACAAAGGATTTGTCCTATGCCATGTTCGGCGACAGTGGGCGCATGAACTCCTGCAGCGTAGGTGAGCTGAACAGATGCTGGAGCGCCGAAGCGGGTGAACACATCATAACCGCTGCTTGTAAGGGCGAGCCATTTCAACTTGTGAGGATTCTCGCACAGAGCCTTCGCCACGGGAGCCTGATAACAAGACGGCGTGATCCATAAAACATCGGCGTCAGGCAATTGGGCGAAGAGAGAGGCGTCATCGGGAACGTGAGAGAAGTTGAGGCCTTTGCGGCGGGCGAGGTCGGCGACTTCCGCGCCAAACACCTGGCCGCGAAATAAAACATTGAAAGCCATAACTCCCTCCCGACACGTTGCGCGGATCTTCCGACATTTGAGTCGCCGTCGCCCGTAAATGGATTCTCAGGGCGGTGCGTTATGCGTGTCAAGCACAGGGGGGACACAGGAACGTGATCGCCGACGCCATAATTCGCGGTCGCATCGCCATGCACGCATGATGTCATTCGCGTGGAAGCCCTCGCCGATGGGCGCCGTGAAAGGCTGGAGCTGGCGGGCGAGGCGACATCGGCTGAGCTGAGCGGCCATCATCTGCGCCGGCTTTTCGCGGACCGCCGCTGCTGATCATTCCAAGCCGCGGAAAAAGCATCCGTCAACGTCGATCATACGCGTGTTATCCATTTTGTTTTCTCCAGCGCGCGTCTCGTCCACAATATCGACATGAGCGAAAGCGGCTGAACGCGCGCTGACGCGCCGGCGCATCAGAATGCGATGGCGCGACGGGCGGCGGCGATGGTCGGCTGGGGCGCCTTCATCATTGCGCCGACGAGGTCCTGCAGCCGCTCGCCGCTGACAGGCTGAACCTCCAGCCTTTGCTTTTCGGCCTCCGCTAGGAAGGCTGGGTCCGTCATGGTCGCGTCGAAAGCGCGGCGCAACGCCTGCAAGCGCGGGGCGGGCGTCTCCGGTGGCGTCGCGAAGGGGCGTCCCATGGCTTGCATGGTCAGGATCAGTTCAAGAGCGTCGCGCTGTTCGGCGCTTTTCGCGAGATCGAGCGCGAGCGGCACGTCCGGCATGTCTGCGTGGCGCTCTGTCGCGAATTGCACGGCGACGAACAGGCGACCCTGTTTCAGCCAGTCGGCGTAGGCGGTTTTGGCCGCGGAGATCGTCCAGCCGCAGCGTCCGTCGGTCTCGCCGCGTTCGATCGCGAGCATGAGGTCGTTGGCGGCCGGATAGCCGGTGACGACCTTGAACCGCGCGCCCAGAAGATTGTTCAGAATCGTGGGATACATGTGCGATTCAGAACCCGGCGCGTTGGCGCCGAAGGTGAGCGGGCGCGACATGAAATCGGCGAGCGAGGCGACCCCGAGCGCGCCGTTGATCGTGCAGATGCTCACTTCATTGTTTGCGCTGCCGATCCACCCGAAGCGCGTGGGATCGTAAGACGCGCCCTGACGACCCATCAGGCGATCCATGGGAATGCTGCGCGCGAAGGTTCCGAAGACCGAGCCGTCGCGCGCCTCCACCGCGTAAAGCTGGTTAGCGAGCGTGAGGCTCGCCGCGCCGGGCGCGTTGCGCACCACAAGGCTTGCGCCGCCGGGCAGGTGGCGGCCCATGTGGCGCTGGAGAACCCGGGCGTAAACGTCGTATCCGCCGCCGGGCGGATAACCCACCAGAAGGGTGACGCTGCGCCCGCCATAAAAGCTCTCGAGGCTCTCCTGCGCCTGCGCGACATGGCTCGCCCCGACTGCGAGCAGGGCGAGGACGGCGCGACGCAGAAAGCGTGTTTTCATGGGTGTCTATCCTTGCGGAACGATGGCCTTCGTGCGCTCGACCGCTTCAGGGGGCTGCGCGTAGAGATTGCGCACCAGCCGCGCTATCTCTTCGCCCGAGATCGGATCGAGCTCCAGCTGCTGCTTGCGGGCGATGTCTTGAAACTCGGGGTCCGCGAGGGCGGCGGCATAGGCCGTGCGGATGATCGCCGCACGCGCCGCCGGCACTTCAGGGCCGAGGAAGGATGGATAGCCAGTCGCGGAGGGGCCGCACAAAATCTCCAGCACCTGCCGGTCCTCAAGCGTTTTGGCGAGATCCAGCGCCAGCGGCACGTCGGCGGGAATGTCGGGCGACTTCTCCATGCCGAGCTGCACGATCACCTTGATCTTGCCATCCTTGTACCATTGCGAACTCGCGCCGCTCATCAGCGAGCCCCAGGTGAAGCCAACCTTGCCTTCGATCTCGCCGCGCTGCATCGCGATGTCCACCTGGCCCACGCTGCTGTAGCCAGTCACGATGCGGAATTTCGACCCGATGAGTCGATTGAGCGCATTGGGGAAGATCGCGGTGTCCTGGTTCGGCGCGGTCGCGCCAAGAACGACCTCGCGCGTCATCGCTTCCTGAATTGTGCGCACGGAGGTGTTGGCGGTCCACACGGCGCCGACGGAGACCGTGCGGGCGGGGCTGCCGATCCACTGGAATTTGGTGGGATCGAATTGCGCGCCCGGCACTTTCAGAAGCGGCGCAAGCATGAAGCCGCGCGTGATGAACGCCCAGTGCAGGCCGTCCGGCCCCGTCTGCGTCTGCATGAAATTGGCGAGCTTGATGCCGCCCGCGCCGGGCATATTCGAGACGACGACATTGGGGTTGCCGGGAATGTATTTGCGCACGATGGGCGCGAGCGCGCGCGGATAGGCGCCGACCGCGCCGGCGCTCTCGCCTGTGCCGATGTACATGACGATTGTTTTGCCCTGATAATGATCGCTTGCCTGCGCCCACGCGCAGGGCGCCGCGCTTATCGCCGCGACAAAGCAGGAGAAGATCGCTGCGCGCATCATGGTCGCCTCCTTTCGTTTCCTCGCCGTATTTCGCCTCAAGCTCATGTTCGCCTCGTTCCTCGCCGCCTCAAGCGCGGCGCACCCGGCCCGTTTCGTCCACGCGCACGCCGTAGTCGCGCATGGCGGAGGCGGCGCTCACATAGCCGTCGTCCACGTCTTTCTGGATCGCCTCAAGCGCGCGCTCCGCAGGCGGGCCGTAGCCGCCGCCGCCGCCGGTCTCCACGGTCAGCAGATCTCCCGGCATGAGACGGATGCCTTTCTCTTTGCTTACGTCGCGTGGGGCTTCGCCTTCTCGCTGCAGCAGGAATCTGCCCGGCTGCGCTTCCGCGCCGCCCTGCACGCCCCACGGCGGAAATTTCGTGCGGTCGAGATTCGTCTGCAGCTGGCAGGAGGCGAGAACCCGATAGACCTTTTTGAAACCCAGCCCGCCGCGATGCTTGCCCGCGCCGCCGGAATCCGGGCGAAGCGAAAAGGCTTCGATGCGGATAGGAAGGCTCGCTTCCTGCAGCTCCAGCGGAATGATGCGCGTGTCGCCGTGCGCCATCGTGCGGAACGGGCCCGCGCCGTCGTGGGTCGCGCAGGCGCCCCATCCGCCATGGCCGCTGTCGTGGCTGTCGAAGAAGCCGCCGTCCGCGCGCCGGCCATGAAAACGCACGCCTGAATGGGTCGCGAAATGCCCACCCGGAACGCGCCCGGGCAACGCATGCTCCAGCGCGCGGATGACCACGTCGATCACGCTGGGGAATGGGGTTGAGTAATTCCCCATCGGCGCGGTCGCGTCCGCGCTCAGGATCTTGCCCGGAGGCAGAATGAGCTTGAGCGGGCGGAAGGTGCCTTCGTTCGCCATTTCATCGGCGCCGAGAATGTATTTGAAGGCGACGCGCGCCGTGGTCTGGCCGCCGCCGAAATAGCCCGAGTTGATCGGGCCTGCGACCTGATCGGCGATCTCGCTGTAGTCGATGGTGAGCTCGTCGCCCGCGACGATCACTTTCACTTTCAGCCGCAGCGGATTGTCGCTCGTGCGATCATTGTCGAGAAAGGTTTCGGCCTCATAGACGCCGTCCGGCATGGATTTGATGACGGCGCGCGCCGCGGCCTCCGACTGGTCGAGAATGGCGCCGATGGCCTTGAAATAGGTCGGCAGACCATAGCGCAGCGCGAGCGCGCGGGTGAGGTCGCGCCCAAGCAGGCAGCCGGCGAGCTGCGCCGCGATGTCGCCCATGAGCTCAGTGGGCATGCGGCTGTTGCATTCGATGATGCGGTAGACTTCCTCCACGGGCTTGCCGCGCGACCATAATTTGATCGAGCGCAATTGCAGCCCTTCCATGAAAATATCGGTGGAGCGCGGCACGCTGCCGCCGATGTCGATCCAGTGCACATTGATGGCGAAAAAGCCGATCAGCGCGCCGCCCTCGGCCGTTTCGTGGATGGGCGTGTACATGACCGTGTTGTTGAGATGCTGGCCCTGTACGGCTGCGTGATTGCAGACGATCACATCGCCTGGATGCATCTTGTCGCGTCCATAGACCTGAAGGCCGTCGCGCACCGCGGCGCCGACGCTGTCTGCGACGAAGGGCGGCATGCCGCCGGTGCACTGCGCGACGAGCTGGCCGTCAGGGTCGGTCAGGCCGACGGCGAAATCATTATACTCGTAGATATAGGGGCTGAACGCCGTTCGCTTGATGTTGGCGTCGATCTGGTTCGTAATCGAGATCAGCCCGTAGCGAATGACGGCGAGCGAAATCGGATCGAGGTCATCTTGTCTCATTTTGTCCGCCATGTCGGCTCCTGTCAGACCTTGCCCGCGACGTCGCAATAGATGCGGATTTCGTGCAGAGGCCCGATTTCGAAACGGTCCTGCGGGCCGACCAGCGTGGTCGAGCCATATTCCTCGATGACGGCGGGGCCGGCGCAGGCGAAACCGCGCGGCAGCTCGGCGCGCTCAAACACTTTGGTTGGCAGAAAGCCGCCGCTCTCGGTGAAATAAACCTGCCGTTCCGCGCCCTGCGCGCGTTCGCCGCGCGCTGCGAGCGGCAATTGATCGAGCCGCGGGCGCTCCTGACGCGCGAAGGCCGAGAGATGCAGCGCCTGCAGCTCCGCCGGTTTCGCCGGGTCTGAATGGCCGTAGCGCCGGCTGTAATCGCGCTCGAAGGCTTCGCGCACCGCCGCAAGATCGTTCGCGGCGCCGACAGGAACCTTGATGTTGTGGCGCTGGCCCAGATAGCGCATTTCGGCGTGCCGCTCGAAGACGATGTCGCGCGCGCCGAATTCGCGCTCAAGCGCGGCCTGCGCCTGCGCCTCCAGATCTGCGAAGGCCGACTGCAGATCTTTTTCCACCTCGGGGCCCAGCAAGCCCGTGAAGGTTTTGGAAAGATCGAGCCGGGCGTCAGCGAGCAACATGCCGACGGCGGAGAAATTGCCCGGCGCAGGCGGAATGACGATCACAGGGATCGACAATTCGCGCGCGAGCGCTGAGGCGTGCAGGGGGCCGCCGCCGCCGTAGCAAAAAAGGATGAAGTCGCGCGGATCGAGCCCGTGCTCGACGGAGACCTGACGAATGGCGCCCGCCATGATGACGGTGGCGAGGGAGAGCACGCCATCGGCGATCCGGGCCACGCCGTCAGGCTCTGTGAAACCGAGCGGGCCTGCGAGCGTCGCAAGCGCGCGTTGCGCGCCCTCGACGTCGAGGGCAAGCTCGCCGCCCAGGAAACGCGCGGCGTTCAGACGGCCGAGAACGAGATTGGCGTCGGTCACGGTGGGCTCGAGGCCGCCGCGCCCATAACACACTGGCCCGGGCGTCGAACCCGCGCTGCGCGGTCCCACGTTAAGACGTTTCTGGTCGTCGAGCCAGGCGATGGAGCCGCCGCCGGAGCCCACTTCCACAATGTCGATCACCGGCGACTTGATGGGAAACCCCTTCACATAGCCGCCGGCGTAATAGATCGACTCCACATTGAAGCGCCCATTCTCAACGAGAGCGCATTTGGCGGTCGTGCCGCCCATGTCGAAGGCCACGACATTCTTGAAGCCCAACGCCTCCGCATAGGCGCCCGCGCCGATGCAGCCTCCGATCGGTCCGGATTCGACGAGGGCCACTGGCTGTCGGCAGGTGCGCTCCACCGAAAGCAGGCCGCCGTTGGAGCCCATCATGAAGAGGGATCCCGTGAAGCCCTGCGCTTTCATGTCCGACTCAAGATGGCGGATGTAGCGGCTGACCTGCGGGCCTACGAAAGCGTTGGCCGCCACGGTGGAGGTGCGCTCATATTCGTACCATTCGCGCGTCAGCTCCGTGCTGCATGTCACATAGACATTTGGCAGCTTTTCACGCAGGCGCGCGGCCGCCGCCTCTTCATGGGCCGGGTTGGCGAAAGAGTTCATGAAGAAGACCGCGACGGATTCGACCTCGCGCCGGCGCAGCTCCTGCGCAAGTTCGTCGAGCTCCTCCAGATCGAGCGGCGTAACGACGTTTCCTTCCGCGTCCATGCGTTCGCTCGTCTCGAACCGCAGCGCGCGCGGAATGAGCGGCTCGTCGCGCCGGTAATGCAGATCGAAAGGGTCGGGCCTGTTGCCGCGCGCGATCTCCAGCACGTCGCGGAAGCCGCGGGTCGTCACCAGAGCCGTCTTCGCGCCCCTGCGCTGGATGAAGGCGTTGATGACGAGCGTCGTTCCGTGGTTGAGAAATCGCGCCGCGTCAGGCGAGACGCCCGCCTTCTTGAAGCAATCGAGAATGCCTTCGACGAAATCGCCATAGGTGGTCGCGCTTTTGGTGTATTTAATCGCGCCGCTCTCGCGTTCATAGGCGACAAGGTCGGTGAAGGTGCCGCCGATGTCGACGGCGATTGCATAAGACATAATCTCTCCAGTGAGCTGAAAGGGCGATGCTGCGTCGCCGGCGTGCCGCCTGTTGCGCCAGCGCGGTCGCTGGAAGCCTCCCATGTCGATGTAAGCGCATTGACGAACGCCTGGCGGCGACGCGTCGCTCTTGAACGCATCGTCGCGATCCGGCGCAGCCTGTCAATCAAGAAGCGCGCGGGAACACTCCGGTCAGGCGGACCTTGCGCCGTTGTGGGAAACAGATCTGGGCGTGCGGACAGAGCGGATCCGGCGGCAGGCCGCCCCTGAACCCATTAGCGTGGCAATGGGCGCTGGCGCGCGCCGGGCGAACGCTCGCCAACTGTGCGACCGTCGTGCGGAACGGTGGCCTTGCTCGCGGTCCTGCGGTAGAAAGGGTCAAAGCAAAATGGGAGGACGCGGGCGTGTCGTCAGACGTGCTGGTCTTGGAGGAAAAACTCGTCGATGCGGCGCGCGCCATGATTCCATTCTTGCGCGCGCAGGCTGGCGAGACGGAGCGATCGCGCAAGATCACCGCAACCGTCGAGCGCGCCTTCCGCGACGCTGGTTTTTATCGCGCCTTGCAGCCGCAAGCCTATGCAGGCGCGCAGCTGGCTTACGGCGCCCACACGCGCATCGCCATGGAGCTGGCGCGCGGCTGCCCCTCGAGCGCGTGGGCCTATAGCGTGACCGCCTGTCATTCGTGGATTCTGGGAATGTTTCCCCGCGCCGCGCAGGACGAATTTTGGGCGCAGGCGCCCGAATCGACGATCGCGAGCACGTTTTTGCCGGCGCAGGCGCAGCTGACGCGCGGCGCTGAAGCGGGCGTCGCCGGCGTTCGTCTGTCTGGCCGCTGGCGTTTCTCGAGCAATGTGGATAATTGCCAGGGCTGCATCGTGCTCGCCGTCGAGCCGCAGGAGAGCGGCCCGCCGAAGCAATTCTTCGCGCTTCTCGCGCGCGATCAATATCGCATTGAGGAGACGTGGGACGTCGTGGGCCTCGCAGGTTCGGGCAGCAACGACGTGGTGGTCGACTCCGCCTTCGTTCCCGCCCATCGCCTGCTCGACGTCATGACGACGCGCATGGCCAACACCCCCGGGGCGCATGCGAGCGATTCCGATCTCTCCCACACGCCGCTGTTTTGCGCCTTCGCTCATTCGCTTGTGGGCGTCGCCGTTGGGGGAGCGCAGGGCGCGCTCGACGTTCTGCTTGATGAACTCGGCGAAAAGACCTCCGTCGCGCAGGTGCGTCTCGCCCAGCAGGCCAATGTGCAGATGCGCATCGCGGAGGCCACCGCGGAGATCGAGGCTGCGCGCGCGCTGATCGCGGCGGATCGCGCGAAGATCGTCGCGGGCGCCCGGGCGCGCGTCCTGCCTGATGACGAACAGCGCGTGCGCTATCGGCTCAACACGGGCTATGCCGCGAAACTCGCCGTGCAAGCTGTTGAGCGTTTGTTGCCCCTTCTTGGCGGTCGCGGCCTTGAACGCAGCCATCCCTTTCAGCGGCTATGGCGCGACGTGCACGCGGTGGCGCAGCATATTGCGCTTGTGTGGGACGTTCAGGCGCTCAATTACGGCGCCGTGCGTCTCGGCTTCAAGGCGATGGATCCTCGCATCTGAAAGACAGGCCTCATGGCGAGCGAAGCGGACAAGAAAAATGTGGACGGCGCGCGTGATGCCTGGGCGCGCGCGCATGTCGTTCCGCTCTGGGAGACTGGCGTTCACCGCGCGGAGCGGGAGGCGGCGCCCGGGCGCATCTGGCGCTGGCGTGATTTGCGCCCGCTGATCGAACAGGCCTGCGCCATCACCGACACCCGGCAGGCTGAGCGTCGCGTGCTCGCTCTATCGGATCCCGCATCCACGGCGGGGCGGCGCACCGTGACCAATCTCAACGCCAATTTCCAGATATTGATGCCGGGGGAGACGGCGCGCCCGCATCGCCATTCTCCAAACGCCCTGCGCTTCGTGGTGGAGGGCGGTGGCGGCGTGACGGTGGTGGACGGCAAACGCTGCCCAATGGAGCACGGCGATCTCGTCATCACGCCGGCATGGTCCTGGCACGAGCATCGCCACGAGGGCGAGGGGCCGCTCATCTGGCTCGATGCGCTTGACGTTCCACTGCATCAATATCTGGGCGCCGCCTTTTTTGAGCCTGGCCCCGCCAATGATCTTCCCGCAATGCAGCCCGATGAGGCCTTCGCGCAGGCCGGCATGGCGCCGCAGCGCGAGACGCCGGCGCGAGACTATTCGCCCTTGTTCCGTTTCGCGCGCGCGGACTGGGCGCGCGCGCTCGCAGCCGCGCCCGCCGATGCGGACGAAGCGCGCCGCATGCGCTTTTTCAATCCGCGAAACGGCGGGCCCATTCTGTCGCTGATGGAATGCGCAATGCTGCGGCTTGCTCCGCATAGGCCGACGGCGACGCATCGCACCACGGCGAACGCTGTCTTCATTGTCGTCGAGGGGGCCGGGCGCACGCGGGTGGGCGACCATACCTTCGTTTGGGAGCGCAACGATGTCGTGACCATGCCGGGCGGCAATTGGATCAGCCATGAGGCGCGGGATGCGGACGCAACGCTTTTCTGCATCAGCGACCAGCCCGTGCTTGAGCGGCTCGGGCTCTTCAGAATGGAGCGGGGCGCCGCGTCTGAGGCGGATGGCGTGCGGTGAACAAAAAGAAACGAAGGGGAGGATTCATGGTCGGTCGTCAAATCATCGCTCGCGGCCTTGTGTGCGCGGCAGCCGGCTTCGGTGGTGGCGTATCCGGCGCGCAGGCGGATCCTGTGCGCGACTTCTACGCCGGCAAGACCATGAATGTGATCGTGAGCACGGGCGCGGGAAGTATTTTTGACAACACAGCGCGCGCGATTTCTCGTCATATGCAACGGCATTTGCCCGGGGCGCCAGCCTTCGTGGTGCGCAACATGCCCGGTGCGGGGCACATGCGCGCCACGCAATTCATGTATGCGCAGGCGCCAAAAGACGGCACGCATATCGCCGTCGTCAATAACGGCATTCCGCTGGAGCAATTGGTCGCGGGTCCCTCGGCTCGCTTCGACGTGCGTCAGTTCAACTGGATCGGCTCCGCCGGACTGAGCAATTTGCTCACTTTTTCCTGGCATACGACCAATGTGAAAAGCGTGGAGGACGTGATGAGCCGCGAGCTCATTATGGGCGCTACAGGGGTCAGCTCCAATGGCTTCCTTTATCCAAACGTGCTCAACATCCTCATTGGCACGAAGTTCAAGATCGTGTCGGGTTATGGCACGAGCACCGAGGCTGATCTCGGCATGGAGCGCGGCGAAGTGAGCGGGCGCGCGGGTTTCAGCCTGTCCGCCGTTCTTTCCGAACATCCCGACTGGATCGAGCAGAAGAAGATCAACATCCTCTTCCAGACCGGGCTTGCGCGCGAGCAAAGCCTGCCCGACACGCCGTTGATGCAGGAGTTGGCGAAAACGAATGAACAGCGGGAGGTCCTCATGCTCCTTTCGCAATCCGTTGGGCTTGGGCGGCCATTCTTCACGACCCCCGACGTGCCTGGCGATCGCGTCGCCGCCCTACGCAAGGCGTTCGACGCCACAATGAATGACGCCGCCTTTCGTAAGGAAGCCGATACGCAGAAGCTGGACATCCGCCCCATGGACGGTGAGACCCTCGCGCGTCTCGTTCGACAGATCGTCGACGCGCCGCATGACATCGCCGAAAAAGTGCGCGGGGCCTATGGGCGTGAAGACGGCAAGCCGTGACAAGCGCGCAGCGCAATCGTGAAGCAGAATGAATAGCATCTCGAGACGCTTTGCTGGACAGGACATATGAACGCCAAGACTATTGAAACGCCCATTCTCATTGTGGGCGGCGGCTCCGTCGGGCTCGCCACAGCTGCGGAACTCGGGCTGCGGGGCGTGCCTTGCCTTGTGATGGAGAAGAGCGACAAGCCTGCGGAACATCCCCGCGCTACGGCGCTCAACGCGCGCTCTATGGAGTTCATGCGGCGCTGGGGCGTGGCCGACAAGATTCGCGCCGCCGCTGCGCCGCCGGATTTTCCGCACACGGCTCTATATTGCACCGGCCTGCAGGGTTTCGTCGTCGCGAAAGTTGAGCGGCCCGATCACGGCGGCGCGAAAGCGAGCGCCGTTAGCCCTGAGAGCGCGCAGCGCTGCAATCAGATCTGGACCGATCCCATTCTTTGCGAGCTTGCGCGTTCATTCGGCAGCGTGGATTTGCGCTTCCGCTGGGAGTTTGAGCGGCTTGAGCAGTTCGAGGATTGCGTTGAGGTCGTCGCTTATGATCATACGGTCGGCGAGCGGCGCGTCATTCGCGCGCGCCATCTTCTGGACTGCTCCGGCGCGCATACGCCTGTGCGGCGCGCGTTGAACGTCGGGATGAGCGGCGGCGAAAGCCTGACCTATCACGTAAGCGCCTATATCCGTGCGCCCCGGCTGTGGGAACATCATTCCATGGGCAAGGCGGCGCTGACGAATTTCATCGAGCCGGAAGGCCTGTGGCGCAATCTCGTGTCGCTCGACGGTCGCGAATTGTATCGCTTCGGCATCCGCGGCAAGGAATATTACGACAATCACGAGACGATCGACGTGGCGCATCTTTTCCGCGAAGTGGCGGGGGAGAGGGTTCCCTTCGAGGTGATTTCTGTTGGGCGCTGGACGGCGCGCAACGTGGTGGCGGACCGCTATCAGGTCGGACGCGTGTTTTTTGCGGGCGACGCGGCGCATCTGAACCACCCGGCCTCCGGCCTTGGCCTCAACACAGGGCTCGGCGACGCGACGAACATCGGTTGGAAGCTTGCGGCTTTCGAGCAGGGCTGGGGCGGGGCCGGGCTCCTTGCGTCCTACGAGGCGGAGCGGCGGCCAATCGCCGTGCGCAATGTCGGCCATGCCGAGCGCATGAACAAAAACGACCGTGGGCAGAAGCCGTCGGCCTGCATAGGCGCCGACACAGCGCTGGGCGAAGCGGCCCGCAGGGAGATGGGCGAGCGTATTGCAGGCGCGCTCAAGCAGAAGTTCGTCACGACGGGACTCGCGCTTGGCTATCGCTATGCGGATTCGCCGATCTGCGCGCTGGAGGACGGCGATCCGCCGGCGGAAAGCGTCACCGAATATGCGCCGGGGACGTATCCCGGCGTGCGCGCGCCGCACGCCTGGCTCGCGGATGGGCGCTCGACGCTTGATCTGTTCGAAGGCGGGTTCACGCTTCTCGACTTCAGCGGCGAGGGCGCGAAGACGCAAGTGCTGAAAGACGCTTTCGCCCGTCGCGGAACGCCGCTGAGCGTCGTTCGCGTGTCCGACCCTGCGACGCGCGAGCTCTACGTTCGCGACCTTGTTCTGGTGCGGCCGGACGGCCATGTCGCCTGGCGCGGGGATTGTGCGAGCGCTGATCCGCTCGCGCTCGTCGACCGCGTACGCGGCGCTGCCTGATCACTCATCCATCTCTTGAAGGATTTTCAATGAACGTCACCGCAAAGGGCCCGCGCAAGAAGCCGCTGGTCATCGATTTCCATGCTCATTCCATGACGCAGGAAGTGTTCGACGCGACCTATAAACTCTCTGTGCTGGGACGCCTGCGCGCCGATTCCGGCGGAGCCGTGCGCGCTTTCCCGACCCAGCAGGTGGAGCGCATGACCAATCTCTCGTTGCGGCTGGAGGAGATGGACCGCATGGGCGTCGACGTCCAGGTGGTCAGCCCGAACATCCTGCATCAGTGCACCTATTCCCTCGACCCTGCTGAGGGCTTGCGACTAGAGCGTCTCAATAATGACTATATGGCCGAGCTCGTCTCGCGCGCGCCCGATCGTCTCGTGGGCATCGGTTCTATTCCGCTGCAGGATACGCAGGCCGCGATCGCCGAGATGGAGCGCGCCGTGCTTGATCTCAAGCTCAAAGGGCTTGTCGTCGCATCGCGCGTGAACGAGATGGAGCTGGGCGACCCCGCATTACGGCCATTCTGGAAGCGCGCTGAAGAATTGCAGGCGCCCATCTTCGTTCACCCCGCCGGCAATCCCGATCCGCGCATGCGGCGCCATTCGCTTCTCATCTCGCTCGGCCAGCCGTTGGAGGAGGCCTATGCGCAAACCTCCCTGATTTATGACGGCGTTCTGGACGAGTGCCCTAGTCTGAAAATCGCATTTGCGCACGGCGGCGGGTTCATCCCTTATTATGCGGGGCGCTTTGACTGGATCTACAGGCGCGGCTCGACGCCGCAACTCAAACATGACGTCAGCGGCTATCTGCGCAAGTTCTACTACGAGACCGTTTTGTTCAATGTCGACGTGCTGGAGTTTCTCGCTCACAAAGTCGACGAAACGAAAATCATGCTTGGCTCCGATTTTCCCTTCGGCGAGACGCATCCAGTGGAATTCGTGATGAGCTCGAGCAAATTGTCGGAAGAGACAAAGTTCAGAATTCTAAGCTCTAATGCGGCGAATTTCTTGAATCTTTCGATTTGAGCAAAGTGCGAGGGCCGGTGAAGGAGGGCGCGCCATGATGCGGGCGAGCGAAATTCGTGTGATGTCGGCGCGCGTGGCGCGCGCTGCATGCGTCGTGGGGGCGTTGCTGCTGGGGGTTGGATGTTCTGACAGCGCATCCGAGGCAAGCAGGCTTGAGCGCCGGCTCGATGAGCTTGCGCGCGAATTGCGGCAGGCGCGCGCCGAGGCGCAACGGGGCAATGAGCGGCTTATTCAAGCGCTGCAGGAGCATTTCGCGCAAGGCGGCGCATATTCCGCGCCCGCGTCTCCCGGCGGTTCGGAGGTGGCGGTGGACCGCGAGCGCGGCATGGCGGCCTCGCGCGCGCTCGTTGCTGCGCAATCCCAGATGAGCGAGCGCATGTCGAGCGTGCCGCTCACGGGAGATCCGGACCGAGATTTTCTGGCGCAGATGATTCCGCATCATGAAGGCGCGATTGAGATGTCGCGCGTTCTTCTGAAGGATGGCGTGCGGCCGGATGTGCGCCGGCTGGCGCAGGAGATCATCGCGCACCAGCAAAACGAGATCGACATGATGAAGCGGTGGCTGGAGGCGGTGAGCAGATAGGCTCAGCCTTCAAGCAGGCCTTGCCGCGCGGTTTTCGCGAAAATCCAACGGGCGAAGACGAAGACGATGCCGCCAAGCGTCAGCGCCAGAATGGCCATGACGAGGCCAGTCTCCCATGAGACCGCGAGCTGTGTTGGCAGATAGTTCAGCACCGTCTGCAACTGGCGCAGCTCCCAGATCAGTTTGGTGATCCCGAAGCCCGCGAGAAGCGCGACGCCGCCGCCAATCACAAGACCGACGATGGAGGGGCCGAGCACGTTAGGCAGGAAGAAGCGCACCACGTCGGCAGGGCCGGCGCCGCGGATGCGCAGCAGGCCGAGCGTCCTTCGGTCCTCAAGGTAGTTGGCGTAGGCCACCGCATAGATGCCGATCAGCGCGAGCAGGAAACCGCCGAGCAGATATATCTGCACGTTTTGGCGCGCGAGATAGATATACATATCGCTGCCAAGACGCGCGGTTTCGGAGGAAATGTCGCGCACGTCGAGAGGTTCAAGCCCAGCAGCGGCGATTGAGCGACGGCGCAGGTCCGAAATATCTGCGCCCGAGCGCGCGGCGATTGACACAATCACGCGCGGAACAAGCACGTCGAGATCGGCAAGCGCGGGTTCGTTCTGCGCGCCGATGAGATAGGGCGCGTTTGTGAACAGGTGGTTCAGATAATCCACGCGCGCGGCGACGAAGCCTTCGCGATCGTTGACGGTGCGCAGCGGCGCGCCGGGCAAAAAGAGAAGCGATCCGCCATATGGCATACGCTGGAGCCGGCCATCCACCATGCGCCCGACCGGCATGGGTTCGTCGAGGGATTTCTTGTAGAACGCGCCCACCGGGGCCGAGGCGAGGATGCGGCGATCGTTCAGGCGGCGCAACGTTCCGCTGAAATCATTGTTCTGGCCGAGCGTGGGTTCCGAATAGGTCGCTTCGAGATGGCGGGCTGGCTCTGGCACGAGATAGATGGGCAGGCCAGCGAAGCCGCGGTCCGGCATGAAGAGCCCCTCGACGAGACCTTCCGTGAGATAGGTCACGCGGCGCACGCCGGGTTCCGCCTCCAGCCGCGCGATGAGCGGATCTAGCTTCTCCCGCAGGATCGCGAGCCGTTCGCGCAAGCCGCCGCGCGCTTGCGCTTCCGAGGGCATGAGGTCGAGCGCGTTGATCGTTAGTTGGAGGTCGGATCCCAGCTGGATGCGCGCGCCGCGTTCGGTCTTGTCATCGAACACCGCGGTCATGACGGTGGGATAAAGCGCGAGGCTCGCCATAAGCCCCACGATGAGCAAGAAGCTCGCCGCGCGGTGGCGCCTGATCTCCATGTGCCGCACAGCCACGCCCTTTAGCGGCCCTGCGAGCAGCGAGGCCACGGGCGCCATGAGCGCGGCCATCAATCCTTTGCGGGAGGCGATCAGCGTGACGAGGCCATAAATGAAAAGCGGAAAGGCGACGAAGTCGAGCGTTCGGTCGAGGTCTGCGACCCACGCGCCGTCCAGATAGCTCGTGAGGGAACGATTGGCGATCCAGCCCGCGACTTTCGTGGCGCCGAACACAAGCGCGAGCGCCTGCAGCGGACCGAAGCGGACCTGCGCGCCGTCAAACTCCGCCCCCTCGACGCGGCGTGACGCCTGCAACGGCGAGACGCGGGAGGCCTCTCGCACGAAGCGCCGGCCGACCATCAGCGCAATGAAGACGCCGATGATGACGAAGCCCGCAAGCACGCGCGGGTCCTGAATCTTGGCGATCAGCGCGGGCGCGGGCAGCCCGCCATAATAGATGAGGAGCGGGAGCAACGTGCCTGCGAGGGCGCCGGCGAGCCCGCCGATCAGCCCGCCCGCCGCGATGGCGATCAGCATTGTCCGGCCTATCATGCGCCCGGGCGCGCCGCGCAATCGCAGGAGACCGAGCTTGCGGCGCTCATTGAGCATCAGCAAGCCCGAGAGATTGGCGAGCAGAACGCCTGCCATGAGCAAGAGCGGCAGGGAGACGAGCAGGCTGATGAGCGCGATCTTCTGCGCGATGTCGTTCATGCGGATGAACATTGCGCCGAGGTTATGATCCACCGCCGCCGCCGCGGTCTGGTCGAGCACGCCGTCGGTCAGCCTGCTTCCGGCCGCGATGATGCGCGTCAGCGAGCCCTCGATGTCCCAGCCCGAGACGATCGCCCGGCGGTCGAGCCGCGCGAGATGAATGATCTCGGGGAAGTATTCGCCCGGGCTGCCGTGAATGTCGGCATGGCCGTGTTCATGCATGAAGCCGCGTGACACGGCGTCGAATTTCAGGATCGCGGCGGGATCCCACGGCAGGACGAGGATCATGCCGAGCTCAGGCACCAGCGTGGGCGAGCTCGTTTGCTCCAGATACCAGCGATTGAGCTCGGTGGAATCGATGCGGATCACGCGCTCGATGCCGGTGCGGATCGTGAGCACGCCGAGGGGATGTTTGTGGCCCGCGTCCACTTCGAGCTGCGCGTCCTTCGGTTGGACGACGAGTTCGAACGTCTTGCGGTTCTGCAGCTTTAGGAAAGCGTCGCCCATCTGGCCCTTGGAGCCCACGAGCACCACCACTGCGTCATTTCCGGACGGCCGGATGTCGGGAGGGATGAGGCTTGGGTCCGTGGCCGTCAGGATGGAGAGCCAGGGCGTGCGCAATTGCTGCGCATCGATCACGGACATGACGGAATAGGGCGGGATGGTGCGCAGGAAATAGAGGCGCTCAGCCTGTGCGACGCCCGGCGTGCGGGCGACATTGTCATGCACCTTGCCGGCCTGCGGCACATCCGCCGTCTGGTAGACCGAGACGTCCCAGGGCACGCGCGTGACCTGATCGTCCACATAACGCTGCATCGCATGGCGCGACGTGACGTTGACCGCCGCCAGCAAGAAGACGACGAGGAACGACACGAGGCAGAACGTGAGGAAGACGCGCTTGCCGATGATTCGGAACAGCGCCGACAGCACGGGCCAGCCCATATGCGCTTGCTGATTCATCATGCGTCAGGTGACCTGCTGAATCGCGCCGTCGCGCATGTGGTAGACGCGGGGGAACTGCTCGACAACCTTGGGATCGTGGGAGGCGACCAGTACGGTTTTGCCTCGGCTTGTCGCGAGGTCGATCAGCATGGAGGAGATCACTCGCGCGTTATGGGAGTCGAGATTGCCCGTTGGTTCATCCGCCAGGATGATGGGCGGGTCGTTCACCAGCGCGAGGCACACGGCGACGCGCTGCTGCTCGCCGCCTGACAATTCCTCCGGCCGCTTGAAGCCTTTCGCCGCGAGCCCCACGGTTTCGAGCAGGGTCTGCGCGCGCTCGCGCCGCTCCTGCGCGCCAACGCCCGCCATGAGCATCGGCAATTCGAGGTTTTCAAGCGCTGACAGGCTTGGAATGAGATTGAAGAATTGGAATACGAAGCCGATCTTGCGCAGGCGGTAGGTTTCGAGCTGTCGCTCGCTCATGGCTGCGACGTTCTCGCCGTTCACCCAGATCTGGCCGCCGCTGGGTCGATCCATTCCGCCGAGCAGATTGAGGATCGTCGTCTTGCCGCAACCCGAAGGGCCCATCAGCGCGGCCGCCTCGCCCGCGCCGATGGACCAGTTCAACTTTTCAAGAGCGGTGATGCGCGCCGCCTGCGTCTCATAGACTTTTGAAACGCCCTCGAGGCGGACGGTGCGGTCGCTTTGCGTCGTCTCACTCGCCATCAAGGGCGCTCCTGGGATGTGCGTCGCATCTGTTCAGGGCTTGAAGAAGGAGTAGCTGCCGTCCTCGATGCTATTGGCCCAGCGGGTCCAATAGGCGCCGGGATGGCGCGCATAATCGTCATAGCTTCCCGGCGCGTTGATGCCGGGCAGGGCGGTGACATAGTCGCGCGCGAGGATCTGCGAGGGATTGCCGTAGCGCGAGGCCAGCGCGCGCACGCCTACGTCCTCGAGCGCTTTGAGGCCGCCGTGTTCAACCAGCGTCACCCATTGGTCCAGTTCGCGAATGCGCACCTGGAATGTGGGCATTGTATTGTGGTTGTGCATGGAGTGGCCCATGGGCAGCGCGCCTTGTTCGGAGAAGGCGACGGTCTTGTCGTCCCAGTCGCCGGGCTTGTTGGGTCCCATCGCGACCTCGGCGCCGAACGCCCAGTGGACGATGCCAGCCACATTGCGCTCGGACAGATTGATGCCTTCGAGCACTTCCGCGGGATGTTTGAAATATTTCGGATTGGTGCCCATGCCTGCTTCATAGAGCCACCAATAGCCCGGCTTGTCTGTGAGCGGCCATTGCTTGTCGCGCGTGCCGGGATAGTTCTGCAGCAGGCGCAGGCCCTCGCCATAAAGGCCGCCGCCCTTGATGCTCGAGATAAGGCCCTTCGTCACCTGAATCTCGATGCGCGGATGGGTGGCCGCATGGCTTGTCGTGGATGCGATGACGCCGGTGACTTCCGGCTGCACGGGCTTGATGTATGTGCCCGTCATCTTCGGATATTCGATCTTGGAATAAGGGAAGCGGCCGGTTCCCTGCGCGGGGAACATGTAGAGATGGCCCTGCTGGTAAATGCCTTCAGCCCAGGCTTTGGCCTCTTCGGGCGCGACATTGTAGCCGAAGGCGGTGCCCTCGGGGTCCGTCACTTCCACGCGGTCCACGAAAGCGATGGATTCGATCGTCTTGGTTTCGACCTGACGCCACACGTCGGAGGGGAAGGCCGGCACCTGGCTCATCAGATCGTAAAGATCGAAATAGGTGTAGCTGCCGAGATATTTGTCGGCGTGATGATCGAGCAGCCGGCGCGTGTTGCCGCGTCCGCCCGAACGCCAGACGACCCAGTCGACGCCGGGGTTCTTGTCGAGATAGGCGACCAGCGCTTTCGGGATATCGCGTGAATAACGCGCGGCGAGCGCGGCGAGCTTGGGGTCGGCGATCTTCGGGGTGGGCCATGTGGCCTCGTAGAGATCGGGATCGTTGGCCTTCACCCAGTCGCGACCCTGTTCAGGCTTGCGCATAAGGCCAGTCACGGTGAAGAAATACTCGAGCTCACGTTGACCGTCGGAGATGGTCGATTCGCGCAGCGCGGTTCGCACCTTCACATAATCTTCCTCGCTGACGCCGAGCAGGTCCCAGGTCGTAACCACCTGCGCCTTGGCGCCGCGCTCCTCGATGGCGCGCTTGATCGCTTCCTGCACCATCATGTTCGGGCGCGGCTCGCGGATTTCGCCGACGACGATGAGCAGCGTCTTGCCGGGCAGGACAAGGCCGAGCGGCGTGCGCCCGCCCGACTGACGCACGGCGGCGCGCGCCTGCGGCATAAGCTCCTCGAGCGAATTGGGCTTCTTGAGATAGGAGGGGAAGGCCGGCGCTGTCACGGGCGTTTGCGGGCCGGGGCCGATGAGGCCCTGTTCCTTGCGCCGCTGCGGCATGTCGGCGGGGTTCCATGGCGCATAGACGGCCTTGCGCTGATCCAGTGGCGCGCCTGCCTGAGCGCAGGCCTGCTGCGAGAGGGCGGCGGCGAAGCCGAAGGCGGCGAGCGCTATGAAGGGTTTGGCGGCGAGGGCGTTCATGTTTCCTCCCATGTTTCTGTTGGGCGCCGCAGGGCGCCGCGCGGGTGCGATGCGGATTCAGGGCTTGGGGGCGGGGAGAATGGCGCCGGGCGCGTGTTCCGCTATGGCGCATGTCAAGGTGGCGCGTGTCTTCATTCGTCCTCCCGTTCGCCGCGGATCATTGCGCCCGCCTGGCGAGGGCCGCCCATCAGCATTTCGCTACGCAGCCTCCGTGATTATACTGATTGAATGATTGCGCGTGCAATAGGCGCTCCGGCGCGGCTCTCCGGTTTCCGATTTCAGGCTTACGCCGTCGCCCCTCGCTGGGCGCGCTCTCTCGCACTTGCCGCGGGCGCCTCGTGCTTGATGGCTTCGCACGCTCTGGCTCACGTGAGCTTCGTCAAGCGCCGCGCGCCTGTGGGGGCGGTCATCGAGACCGCGCTGCGCGTGCCCCATGGCTGCGACGGCTCGCCGACGCTTCGCCTGCGCATGCGCCTTCCCGCCGCAGTCGTGAGCGTGCGCGCGCGCGAGAAGGCGGGCTGGTCCGCAAGCCTGCATGTTCAGGGCGAGGCGCGGGAAATCGCGTGGAGCGGGCTTCTGCCCGCCGGGCAGACCGGCGAGTTTCCGCTGACGATCGAACTCGCGCCCTCTGTGCAGGCGGGCGACGTGCTGTTCTTTCCCGTCGTCCAAGAATGCGAGAAGGGCGTCTCCCGCTGGATCGACATGAAAGGGCGCGCCGCCGCGCAATCGCTCGACGACGACGCCGAGCATGACGAAAGCGTCTCGCCGGCGCCGTCCATCCTGATTTTGCCGCGTTGATGTTCGCCCGGCTCGCGTCCCTTCTGTTGGCGGGAGCGCTTCTCGCGCTCTCCCATGCGGGCGCCTTCGCGCATGCCTATCTCGTCGAGAGCCGGCCGGGGGACGGCGATCTGCTCGCGCAGGCGCCCAACGTTCTTGAACTTGCGTTCAACGAGCCCGTCAGCGTGGTCGCGGTCTCCCACGTGACGCCTGCGGGCGATGTCGCGCGGCTGCAGGCGGCGGAGGATAAGGCCGCTCGCATTGCGATACCGCTGCCTGCGGGACTTTCGCAGGGCTCGCATCTGGTCAGCTATCGCGTCGTGTCGGAAGACGGCCATGTGGTGAGCGGCGGAATCGTGTTCTCCGTCGGGCGCCTCAGCGGAGGATCGGCGGGCCCGGCGGAGGAGCCGACGATCCACCTCACGCCGCTCGCCGCGCCTTTGGCCTTCGCGCGTTTTCTGCTTCTTGCAGGACTCGTTTTCGGCGTCGGGGCGCTCGCCTTTGCGGCGGGCCTCGCGCCGGGCGCAGTGCGCGCGCCGTTTCACGCCTCGATGCTGGCGCTGGCGGCTTTCGCCGCGCTCACGTCCATCGGGTTGCAAGGCGCGGACGCACATGGGCAGGGACTTTTCGCGCTCAATGATCGGGCGATGTGGCGCACGGGCCTGCGCCTCGCCGCCGGCGTGAGCGCTTTGTTCGCATTCGCCGCGCTTTGCGCTGCATTCGCTGCATGGGCTGCGGTGCGCAAGGCTGCGCGCAGCCTCGCGCGTCCGCTCGCGCTCGTCGCTGTCGCCTGTGCGGCCATGTCCCTCGTCTGGTCGGGACATGCGCGCGCTTTCCGGCCGGACGTTCTGGCGTTTCCTGTCGCAATGCTGCACGTGGCGGCCGCTCTCATCTGGGCTGGCGGACTGCTTCCGCTTGCGCTGATGTGGCGCGCGCCGGATTTCGCAGGTCTGCTGGCGCGTGTCTCGCGGTTCGCGCCGCCGGTCTATCTGACCTTGCTCGGCACAGGCGCATGGCTCGCTGCGACGCAATTTTTCGCGCCGCGCGACGCTCTCGAGACAGCGTGGGGCGTCGTTCTAGCGGCGAAACTCGCGCTGGTCGGCGCGGTCACCATGTTCGCGTTGCTCAATCGCGCGCTGTTCACGCCGGCCGTTCTGGCGGGCGAGCCTGGAGCGCTTCAGCTCCTGCGTCGCTCGATCCGGTTTGAAGCGGCGCTCGCGCTCGCGATCCTCGCCGTGGCGTCGGCTTGGCGCCTGACGCCGCCGCCTTCCGCGCTCGGCGCGCCGCAGGAGCGCGCGTTCCAGATTCACGCCCATGGCGCGCAGGCGATGGCGAGCCTGACGATCAAGCCCGCGCGTGTGGGCCCGGTCTCGGTGCGCATTGAGCCGAAGGCGGCGGATCTTTCGCCATTGACGGTGCAGGAGGTTGACGTATCGTTGACGCCCGAAGGCGAGGGGCTTGCGCCCCTGCGCCGCAAGGCGCGCGCGCTTGCAGGCGCGAACGCATGGGTCATCGACGATCTCACGATTCCCGCGCCCGGCGTGTGGCGCATCCGCATCGACCTGCTCGTGGATGATTTCACGCGCGCGCAGCTCGAGGCGGCGATCTCGCTTCGCCCGTGATCAGCGCGGCGCGCGACAGTCGATGGAGACAAGGCCCGCCAGTTTTGCGCCGAAGCCCGCTGGGAGCTGGTTCGTGCGCATGGAGTCCTCGATCTGGCGCGCGTCGGCGGCGTCGAGCGGGCCAGCGGGCGTGAAGGAATGGCGGCAATGAGCGGGGCCGGCGAGGCGCACCTCGCCCTTGAGGCTCATCGCGACGATATATTGCGGATCATAGACACGCAGCGCGACGCGCTCCGCGTCCGCGCGTAGCGCCCGCATCTTCACGCTGAACGACAGGCGCAGCCGGCCATCCGCTAGGCTCGCGCGCACGCCATCGGCGCCGGTGGTCTGCAGATCGTGGTCGCTCGCGCGCACGCTCGTGAAGTAATTCACGTCTTCGAGTTTCTCCACGATGTCTTCGGCGATGCGCAGCAGAGCGGCCTCGCGCGCGTCGCCGGCCTGGCGCGGGGCGCCTTGCAGGAGGAAGGCTGAGTAGAGATCGTCAAAGGTCCAGTCGAAATGAATCCGTCTCAAGACGCCGTCTTCAGCGACCTCAAGCGCCATTTCATAATCGACATAGACATGGGGGTGGCTGCGCGCCGGCGCTGACGTCAGCGCGAGAACGCACAAAGCGAGCGCTGCGGCCCGATGCTTGCGCATGTCATCCTCCCGGGAGGCATCATGGCGAAGCGGCGGGCCACGCGCAATCGTCGCGGCCTGCGCCTTCAGCGTAAGCAGTGCGGCGCGCCCGCGCTATTTGAAATTGAGCGTGGGCGGCGCCAGATCGTCGAGCGGCACCTCGATGCGCACGGAGTTCGGATCGACCTTCGGACCAGAATCCAGCCAATAGGTGACGGACTCCGGCCAGAAGATCACGATCGCCACGAGGATGAGCTGGAGCACGACCCAGGGAATCGCGCCCAGATAAATGTCGGAGCTCTTCACCTGCGGCGGCGCGATGCCGCGCAGATAGAACAGCGCGAAGCCGAAAGGCGGATGCATGAACGACGTCTGCATGTTCACGCACAACAGCACGCCGAACCAGATCAGATCGATGCCGAGCTTCACGGCCACCGGCGCCAGAAGCGGGATGACGATGAAGGCGATTTCGAAAAAGTCGAGGAAGAAGGCGAGGATGAACACGAAGATGTTCACGAAGATCAGGAAGCCGATCTTGCCGCCCGGCAGGCCCGACAGCAGATGTTCGATCCAGCGCCCGCCGTCCATGCCCTGAAACACGAGGCTGAAGACCGTCGCGCCGAGCAGAATGAAGACAACCATCGACGTCAGCGTCATGGTGGATGTCATCGCCTGACGCACGAGATCCCAGGTGAGGCGGCCGTGCAGGGCCGCCAGCGCGATCGCGCCCACCGCGCCCATGGCGCCGGCTTCCGTCGGCGTCGCGAGCCCCATGAAGATCGTGCCCAGCACAAGGAAGATGAGCACGATGGAGGGCACCATGCCCCACAGCACGCGCTTGAGCAGTTTCCAGCCGAAAGGCTCGCGCGCCTCCGGCGGAATGGGGGGCATGAGATGCGGCTTGGTGATCGCAAGGAAGGCGATATAGGCGAGGAAAATGCCGACTTGCAGCAGCGAGGGGCCGATGGCGCCCTTGTACATGTCGCCCACGGAGCGGCCCAATTGGTCCGCCAGCACGATCAGCACCAGAGAGGGCGGGATCAATTGCGTGATCGTGCCGGAGGCGGCGATCACGCCGGTGGCGAACTTCATGTCGTAGCCGTAGCGCATCATCACGGGCAGCGAGATCACGCCCATGGCGATGACGGAGGCGGCCACCGTGCCGGTGATAGCGCCGAGAATGGCGCCCACGATCACGACCGCGACGGCGAGCCCGCCCGGCCATGCGCCGAACAATTGGCCCGTGCCTTCAAGCAGGTCTTCCGCGAGGCCGCAGCGCTCAAGAATGGCGCCCATGAAGGTGAAGAAGGGAATGGCGAGCAGCAGGTCGTTCGACAAAATGCCGAAAATGCGCAGCGGCAGCGCCTGCAGGAACGCCCATTCAAAATGGCCCGTCGCCACGCCGATGAAGCCGAACGACAGCCCGACGGCGGCCAGCGAGAACGCCACCGGAAAACCGATCAGCATGAAGCAAATCATGCCGACGAACATCAGCGGGGGGATGAGGCCATATTGAAACATGAGTGTCCGCCCGCTTACTGAAGAGGCTTGGTGTATTTCGTCTCCAGCTCGATCGCGCCGGCGAGCGCGGCGACGCGTTTGATCAGCTCGGAGAACGTCTGCAGGAGCAGCATGAAGAAGCCGAGCGGCAGCATCAGCTTGATCGGCCACAAAGTGAGGCCGCCGGCGTTCATCGACACTTCGCCGCTGGCGAAGGAGCGCCCGAAGAAGGGTACGCTGAGATAGAGCATGATGAGCGTGACGGGCAGAAGGAAGACAATGAAGCCGAACAGATCCACCCAGAGGCGCCCGCGGTCGGAGAGCTGGCCGTAGACCACGTCCACGCGCACGTGCTCGTTGCGCTTGAGCGTGTAGGAGGCGCCCAGCATGACGGCCGCGCCGAAGAGATACCACTGGATCTCAAGATAAGCGTTGGAGGAATAGCTGAAGGCGTAGCGCATGAACGCGTTGCCTGCGCTGATGAAGCACGCGGCTGCGAGCATATAGTCGCATAACGAGCCGAACCGTTCGTTCAGCCAGTCGATCCCTCGACTGATGGCGAGCAAACCGCCCATGGCCCCTCCTCGACGTCGTGCTCAAGCGCTTACCACGCTTCAGGCTTCTGAAATTGTCAACCGAGTCTTACGACTTTAGTCGTCAGCGCTTTGCGCCGGCGAGGCCGCGGAGGCGAGCGCCGCGCGCGCCGCGAGGAAATCGGCGAATTCCGCCACCTTCCGGTTCTTGGCCCGTTTGGGGTTCATCAGCAGACGCGTGTCGAGGTGCAGCGGGGGCGCGTCGAGATCAAGCACGGCGATGCGGCCTGCGGCCACGTCGGCCTCCACGGAAGGATAGAGGGAGCAGCCAAGCCCGACGCCGGCCATGACGAGGTCGCGCACGAGGGAGAATTCGGTGCCTTCGGCGACGATGTTCATGCGCTCCACGCCCACCCGCGCCAGCAGGCGCTTCTGGGTGCGGCCGAACAGGGAGGAGGCCACTGGGCCGACGAAATCCGCCTTCGACAATTCGGCCGGAGACAAGCGCGCGCGCCCCGCCAGCGCATGGTCGGGCGCCGCGAACACCACGAAGCGCTGCCGGCCGAGCAGGATCGAGGGCAGGTCGTCGGGGTCTGAATCGCTGATGAGGCAGCCGAGGTCCGCCGCCCCCATGCGCACGGCCGCAAGAACCTCCTCCTGAAATGCGATGCGCACGGAAAGGCGCACGTCCCGCCGCTCGCGGGCGTAAGCGGCCAGCGGCGCCCGCAGCATGGTGTGCGCGAGGGAGCGCTGGCAGGCGAAAGAGATCGTCGAGGCCGCCGAACTGCCGCGCGCGTCGAGCTCCTCCTCAAGCTTGCTCGCGAGCGCGAGCGACTCCCGCGCATGGTCGAGCACGCTGCGCCCGGCCTCGGTCAGGCTCGCCTGCCGGCCGCTCGCCCGCTCGAACAGGGTCACGCCCGCGTCCCGCTCGATCGCCTGCACATGGGCGCTCACGGAGGGCTGAGCTATGCCAAGCCGCCGCGCCGCGCCCGCGAAGGAGCCCGTCTCGGCGATAGCCACCAGAACCTGCAGTTTCCGCCCTGTGAGACGTATCATGATCTAACTTATAGCCCATAGGCTATGATTGACCAAGCCTGCCCGCCGGCTTGCCAGAGGGCTGGCGCAGGCGTGGAATGACTGCCGGGAACGCAGATTCCCGGATGAGGGGAGGGACTTATGCAAATCACCCGTCGCGCCGCGCTCGCAGGCGCCGCCGCCGTTGGCCTGGGCCTGGGGACGCGCCCCGCCTTCGCCAATCAGAAACTCCGCATCGGCAAGTCGATCGGCTCATCGTTCCCCTTCAGCGGCGCCGATTACGGCAAGGCGAAGGGCTTCTTCGCCGCCGCCGGCATCGACGCTGAAATCTCTGTGTTCCGCGGAGACGGGCAGATGCAGCAGGCGCTCGCCGCAGGCGCCATCGACATTGGCCTGGGGTCTGGACCGGGCATGGGATACGCCGCGAAGGGCGTGCCCGGCATCGCCGTCGCCGCCATGGCGAGCGAGCCGCGCAACATGTCGCTCGTCGTGCTGAAGAACGGGCCCATCAAGAGCGTCGACGACCTCAAGGGCAAGCGCATCGGCGTAACGACCGCCGGCTCGCTCACCGACTGGCTCACCCGCAAGCTCTCCGACACGAAGGGCTGGGGGCCGGAAGGCATCGAAGTGACGCCCATGGGCGAAATGCGCACGCGTCTCGCGGCCATGAAGTCCGGCGAACTCGCCGGCAGCGTGAACTCAATTCAGGAGACGTTCAATCTCGTGGAGGCCGGCGAAGGCCGTCTGCTCGCCACGTTTGGCGACGCCGTGCCTGATTTCCACACGCATGTGATCTTCGCCCATCGCAAGCTGATCGCCGACAAGCCTGACCTCGTGCACGCTTTCCTGCGCGCGTGGTTCCGCACCGCGGCCTATATGCGCGACAATCGCGCGGAGACGGTGAAGTTCATCGCCCAGACGATGAAGCTGCCCGAATCCGTGATTGAGTCGAGCTATGATTACGAAATCAGCATGATGTCGTTCGACGGCGCCTTTAATCCTAAAGCCGTCGAGACGATCCGCCATTCCCTGAAAGACCTCGGCATTCTCGACCGCGTGCCCGAAGCGAAGGAATTGTTCCTGCCCGGCTTCGCTCCCGTGAAGCTGTAAGCAGACACGCATCGGCCGGGCTCTCGCGCCCGGCCGCCTTTTTGAGGGTTCCATGAACGATATCGCGATTTCCATTCGCAACGTGACGCAGCGTTTCGGCGGGGCGGGGCAGGCTGACTCCGTGCTCGCGCTTGACGACGTGTCGCTCGACATCCGCAAGGGCGAGTTCGTTTGCCTGCTCGGGCCTTCAGGCTGCGGCAAGAGCACGCTGCTCAACATCGTAGGCGGCCTGTTCAAGCCGACGACGGGAACGTGCACCGTGGACGGGCGGCCGGTCGATGGCGAGCCGCATCCTGACAAGATCGCCTTCGTGTTTCAGGAAAGCACGCTGTTCCCCTGGTACACGGTGATCGAAAACTTCCACATCGCGCTCAAGTTTCAGGGCATCGCGCGCGCGGAGTGGGACGACCGCGCGATGGCGGCGCTGCGCGCGGTGGGCATGGCGTCCTTCGCGCGCCATTACCCGGAGCAATTGTCGGTGGGCATGCGTCAGCGCGTGAACATGGCGCGCGGCATTTGCGTCGGCACCGACATCCTGCTGATGGACGAGCCTTTCGCCGCGCTCGACGAGCAGACCCGCATGGTGCTTGGCGAAGACTTGTCGCAATTGCTGGCGGCGACCGGCAAGACCATCGTCTTCGTCACCCATTCTCTCGCGGAGGCCGTGTTCCTGTCGGATCGCATCGCGGTCATGACAGCGCGACCGGGCAAGATCAAGACGATCATCGACGTGAACGAAGCCCATCCGCGTTCGCCGGACTTTATGCTTGAGCCGCGTTTCAGCGAATTGCGCAATGAGTGCTACGCCCTGCTGCGCGACGAGATCCGCGCGACGGTTGCGGCGCAGCGCGATCCGCAGGCTCAGGGAGTTTGAGCCATGGAAGGCTCCTCCTTCGCGGCGCGCTCGATCCAGCTCTCCTTCGTCGCCATCGTCGCCGGCGCCTGGTACCTTGCGAGCGAAACGGGCAGCGTCAGCCGCCTGTTCCTGCCGCCGCCGCGCGAAGTGATGGCGGCGATTGACCGGCTCGTCGGCACGCAGGCCTTCTGGTCGGCCGTCACCGTGACGCTGACGACCATTGGCAAGGCCTTCGCCATCGCTTTGGTCGCGGGCGTGCTTGCAGGCTATGCGATCACGCGCTCGAAGCTCGCGATGCGCGTGCTCGAACCGATCCTGTCCGGCCTGTTCACGATCCCGATCACCCTGTTCCTGCCGATGTTCATTCTCTTCTTCGGCATCGGCGCGGGCTCGAAGGTCGCCTATGGCGCCACTTACGCCTTCTTTCCAATCGTGCTGAACACGATTGCGGCCTTCTCGAAAGCCGAGGAGCGCTATCTGCGCGCCGCGCGCTCCATGGGCGCCAATGCGTGGGACACGTTCCGACACGTGCTGTTGCCCGGCGCCATGCCGGTCCTCATCACCGGCATGCGCATCGGCTTTTTCATCTGCTTCGCATCCGTGCTGGGCGGGGAGACGATTTCCTCTGTCGCTGGCGTTGGCCGCAACATCGCGCTCTCGGCCGAACTTATGGAGCCCGCCCGCATGTACGCCTGGATCATGTTCGTGATCCTCACCTCGGTGACGCTGAACATGATCGTTTACGGCGTCGAAAACCGCATCAGGGCGAGGTAGTCGATGAGCGCTCCCGTTATCGCCGCTCCCTCGGCCGCTGCGGATACGCCCCTGCGGCGTCTCATGCGCAGCGCGCTTGGCCTGCGCATTCTCTTGCTCGCGGGCATTGTCGTCGCGCTTGAAATTTATGGGCGCGGATTCGCAGATCCCGCTTTCATGCGCCCGCCCACTGCGATCCTGGAGGCTCTGCGCAAGGAGATCCTGCCGGAGCAGAAGGTGATGGACGCGCTATATATGTGCGTCGTCGAGATCGCCGCCGCTTACGCCTTGTCGATCCTGATTGGCGTGCTTGTTGGCCTCGCGGTGGGAGCGTCGCGCTTCAGCCGCGGCGCCTTCTTTCCCATCGTCCTTTTGCTCTACGCAATTCCTCAGGTCTCCCTGCTTCCGCTCGTGATCCTGATGTTCGGCCTTGGGCCTGCGGCGAAGATCGCTTTCGGTCTCAGCCATGGCGTGTTCCCGATCATCGTGAACGTGGTGGCGGGCATGCGCGACGTGAAGGAGCTGCACTTGCGCGCCGCGCGATCCATGGGCGCCTCGCGCGTCGATATCGTGCGCTATGTCGTGCTGCCGCATATGGTTCCAAGCCTTTTCACTGGCCTGCGCCTTGGCATGACGATGACGCTGCTCGGCGTCATCCTTGCGGAACTCTACGTCTCGCAAGGGGGTGTTGGCTATTACACGCGCGTGTTCGCCGAAAGCTACAATCCGGCGCCGCTCTTCGCCCTGATCGGCTGTCTCGCGGCCATCGCCGTCGTCTTCAATGAACTCGTCCGCATTGCGGAGAAAAGGCTCACTCCAGGCATGCGGCGCACGCACGCCCTCAAGGCATCGGTGAAGGAATGAATATCGTAGGCGTAGACATCGGCGGAACGTTCACCGATCTGGTCGGCTGCATCGACGGAAAAATCGTCACCTCCAAGACATCCACAACCCCGTCGGACCCCACGCGCGGCGTCGCCAACGCGCTCTCGCTCGCCCATTGCGATCTGCCTAAGCTCGGCGAAGTTCTGCACGGTTCGACCATCGCCATCAATACGGTTCTGGAGCGCAAGGGCGCGAAGACCGCGCTCATCACCACGCGCGGCTTTCGCGACGTCTACGCCATCGGCCGCGGCAATCGCATCGACGCGTTCAATCTGTGGTTCCATCGTCCCAAGCCCCTCGTCGAGCGCGCGCTCACACTGGAGGTGAGCGAGCGCATGAACGCGGCCGGGGACGTATTGACCGCCATCGATCCTTCCGAGGTGGAGCGGGTCGCGGACGCATTGCTGGCGCAGGGGGTGGAGGCCGTGGCGGTGTGCTTCCTGCACGCTTACGCCAATCCCGCACATGAGCGGCTCGTTGGTGACATTCTACGTCGCAAGGCGCCGAGATTGTTCGTCACCCTCAGCCACGAGATCCTGCGCGAGTTCCGCGAATATGAGCGCACGTCCACGACTGTGCTGAACGCATTCGTCGGTCCGCGCGTGCGTGATTATCTGGGCACGCTCGAGAGCTATCTGCGTGGCGAGAGTTTTGGCGGCAAGGTTCACATCATGCGCTCGAACGGCGGCGTGATGTCGCTGGCGCAGGCGCGCGAGCAGCCCGTTTCGATGATGGAATCCGGTCCCGTCGCCGGCATGATCGGCGCCGGCAAGCTCGCCCTGCATCTCGGGCTCGAACAATGCATCGGCTTCGACATGGGTGGGACGACCGCGAAGTCCTCTCTCATCACGCGCGGCCAGCCCGCGATTGAAGATGGTTATGTCATCGGCGAGCCCGCTGACGGGCAGCCGATGCAATTGCCGGTGGTCGACATCGTCGAAGTCGGCAACGGCGGCGGCTCCATCGCCTGGGTCGATCAGGCCGGCGGCCTGCACGTTGGCCCCAAGAGCGCGGGCGCCGACCCTGGGCCGGCCTGCTATGGCAATGGCTCGCTCGACCCGGTCGTCACCGACGCCGATCTGGTGCTCGGCCGCATCAATGGCGAGCGTTTCCTCAACGGCGCCATGCGGCTCGACGTTGCGGCAGCGCGCCGCGCGCTGGATGAGAAAGTGGGTAAGCCGCTTGGTCTTTCCACCATGGAGGCTGCGCTGGGCGTCGCCACAATTTCCGACGCCAATATGTCGCTGTCGGTGCGCGCCGTGTCGGTGAACAAGGGCGTTGACCCGCGCGACACGGCGATGATCGCCTTTGGCGGCGCTGGCCCGCTGCACGCGCTCGCCATCGCGCGCGAGATTTTCATCCCGCGCGTGGTCATCCCGAAACTGCCAGGCACTTTCTCGGCGCTCGGCATGTTGATGGCGTCATGGCGGCAGGATTTCGTGCGCACGCTCGTCGGCCGGCTCGGCGCGCTGGATGCGGCGCTCGTCGAGCGCGTGTTCGCTGAACTCGGCCGGGAGGGGCGCGCGCAGATGGAGCGCGACGGCGTGGCGAATGAGGTCGCGGATTTCCGTTTCTACGCTGATCTGCGTTACGTGGGGCAGGAGCACGCGCTATCCATTCCCATTTCCTCGCCCGCTATGCTCACCGGCGACACAAGCCGCGTGCGTGAATTGTTCCACGTGGAGCACGATCAGCGATATGGGCAGGCGGCGATCGAGGAGAGCCTCGAGATCGTCAACCTGCGACTCGTGCTCACCGCCGCGCGCAATGACACAATCGCCGAAGCCTGGCTGACCGAGCCATGGACGCCGACGGACAAGGCGGAGGAGGGCGAGCGCGAGGTGGTCTATGACGATCCCGCCCGGCCTTTGAAGGCGCGCGTGCTGTGGCGCCCGTCGATGCCTGCGGGCATGACGATCGTCGGCCCCGCCGTGATCGAGGAGCCGAACTCCACGATCCTCATCCATCCCGGCGACAAGGTGACCGTGACGCACGCGGGTCATCTCATCGTCGATCTCGCCCAGAAGGGCTGAACCCATGTCGAACAAGACCAAGAGCGCAGAAGCGCATCCCATCACCGTCGAAGTGGTCCGCAATTCCATCGTCGCCTACGCCGACGAGATGGGCAACGCCCTGTGCAAGGCGGCCTATAACATGATGATCTATGAGGTGCGCGATTTCTGTTGCGGCCTCATCGACACCAAGGGGCGGATGATTTCGCAGAACCGCGGCGGGCTGCCGATCTTCCTCGCCGATCTTGGCGTTGCGGTTGAGGACGGCATTAAACGCTGGGGCCTGGAGGGGTTCAAGCCCGGCGACATCATGATCATGAACCACGAAGTGTGCGGCCAGCATCTCAACAACGTGGTGATCTACGCGCCCTGTTTCGTCGACGGAGAACTCGTCGCCTTCGCCGCCAACCGCGCCCATTGGGTCGACATCGGCGGCATGCGCATCGGCTTTGGGTCGTCGCTGACGACCGAGATTTTCGCTGAGGGCCTGCAGATGCGCTCGCTGAAAATCTATGAGGCGGGCGTGCGTAACGAGACGCTGTGGCAGATCATCTCCGACAATGTGCGCTTTCCCGACGCATGCCTTGGGGATTTGCGCGCGCAGGTGGCCTCCTGCCAGCTCGGCGCGCGGCGCTATGGCGAACTCGTGCAGCGCTATGGTCGCGCCACGGTTGAGGCCTGCATCGAGAAGGTCTGGGAACAGGCCGACATCAAAGTGCGCAAGGTCATCGAGCAAATTCCAGACGGCGTCTACGAAGCCGAGAGCGCGCTCGACAACGACGGGCGCAATCTCGATCAACCGATCAGGATCAAGACGATCGTCACCATCAAGGGATCGACCATGACGGTCGACTTCTCGCAGATGAATCCGCAGACGCATTCGCCTCTGAATTCCGGCAAGTCCGGCGGCATCGCGGCCGCGCGCGTCGCCTTCAAGGCGATCACCTCGCCCGACCTCGACGTGAACGAGGGCTGTTTCCGCGCGCTTGACGTGGTGATCCCGGAGGGAACGATCGTCAGCGCGCGGCCGGGGGCGGCCATCGGCTTGTGGAGCATCGCCTTGCCCACGACCATCGACACGATCCTCAAGGCGTTGGCGCCGGCGTTGCCGAAAATGATTCCCGCCGCCCATAAGGGCGACATGGGCGGGTGCTCTTTCTATGGCTTTCGCGAAGACGGCAGCCGGTTTCTCCTGCTCAACATTTTCGGCGGCGGCTGGGGCGGACGGCCGAGCGAAGACGGCGAGGATGCGAGCGTCTCCGTATGTCAGGGCGATGTGCGCAACTCGCCGGTCGAGCTGCAGGAGATCCGCTATCCGGTTCTGGTCGAGGAACATGCGTTGCGCGAGGATTCTGGCGGCGCAGGCGCCTTCCGCGGCGGGCTCGGCGTCAAGATCACCTATCGCACGCTCGTGCCTTGCAAGGTGACAATCAATTGCGAGCGCACGAAGGTTCCCCCGTGGGGGCTCGGCGGTGGACGCGAGGGCGCGCATAACGTCGCCATCGTGCGCCCGCAGGAAGGGCCCGAACGTATTGTGTTCAAGGGCACGGAAATCCCGCTCGCGAAGGGCGACGCCGTGACCTTCCTCACCGCGGGCGGGGGCGGGTTCGGCGATCCCGCCGCCCGCGCGCCCGCGCTCGTGGCGCGCGACGTGGCGGAAGGTTTCGTCTCCGCCGAGAAGGCGCGCGAGTACTACGGCTGGCGCGCGCAGGCGGGCGTGCCGTCCTCCCTCACCGCATGAGGCCAAGCATGATTTCGGCGGCGTTCGCAGCCCGTCAGGGCGCCCTGTCTGAAGCGATGAAACGCGAAGGCGTCGATCTTCTTCTCGTCTTCGGGAACAATTGGCACGCGGACCATCTGCGCTACGCCGTGGATTTCGGCATTCAGGAAGGCCAGGGCGTCGCGCTGGTGCATCCCGATGGCTCCGCCGTTCTATTGCTCGATGATCCTGCGGAATGCGAGCGCGCGCGCAGCGAGGGCCTGTCCTGCGAGGTCGCATTCGCGCCCGCGCTGGTGCGCGAGGCCAAGGCGCGGCTCGGTCGCGCAGGCAATCGCGTGATCGCTGCGGCGCCCTTCCATCTGCTGCCTTACGGCCTGTTGCATGGCGACGCGGACCTGCGCGTGAACGACGGCGCGAAAATAATCGAGCGCCTGCTCATGACGAAGCTCGAAGCGGAGATCGCCTGCGTGCGCCGCGCCGCACAGCTCGCCGACGAGGGTTATGCGGTGTTTCGCGCGGCCGCGCGGCCCGGTCGCAGGGATTATGAGCTGATCGCGGAGATCGAGGCGTTCTTTCGCACCAAAGGCGTGCCCGAGAACTTCATGATCATCGGCGTTGGCGGGCAGGAGGTGCGCGGCATGGCGCCTCCCGGCGGCAAGGTGTTGAAGCAGGGGGACATGGTGACGACTGAGCTCACGCCCTGTTTCGAAGGTTATTACGCGCAGATCTGCCGCACGCTCGTGGTGGGCGAGGCCAGTGAGGCGCAGAAGCGTGCGTTCAACGTCTATCTCGAAGCGATGCGCGCCGGCATCGCCGTGACGAAGGCGGGCGTGACGGCGGCCAGCGTGGCGAAGGCTGAGAACGACGTGTTCCGCAAATATGGGCTCGGCCAGTACACGACGTCTGAATATACGCGCGTGCGCGGCCACGGCATGGGCCTGTTCCCGGACCAGAAGCCGCAAATTCTCGAAGACGTCGAGATTCCCCTGCAAGCTGGCATGACGATCATTGTGCATCCCAATACGTATCATCCCGAAGTGGGTTATCTGGTGCTGGGAGATTCGCTGATCGTCCGCGAGGGGGGAAGCGAAAATCTCTGCGGCACGCCGCAAGAACTCTTCAGCGTGCAGTGAGGGCGAGATGCGTCGTGGATTGATGGCCTGGGACGCCGCGGAACTGCCGCGCGAGGCGCTTGAGGCGCGCCTGTCGCGCCTGCGCTCGCGCATGCGTGACGAAAATCTCGATGCTTTCGTCGCCTACACCAATATCGCGCGCGGCGCCGCCGTGTGCTGGCTGACCGGCTTCACGCCCTATTGGAACGAAGGCCTTGTGCTTGTTCTGCGCGAGGGCGCGCCGATCTTCGCCACCGCGCTTTCCAAACGCGTGGCTGAATGGATCTCATCCGTCATGCCTCAAGGCGAAGTGACGACGACGCCTCGCCCGCCGGCGCTGGTGGCGGAGAAGCTTGCGCAGGCCGGCGCTGTGCGCGTTGGCGTGCTGGAGCTTGATGGCTTTCCCGCAGGGCACGCGCAGACCTTCCTCAAGGATGCGCCGGGCGTGCGTCTGCTCGACGCGTCGGCGGCCTATGAGTCCGCGCGCGCGGGGGCGGACGCCGCAGAGCGCGGCCTTATGCTGCGCGCGGATGCGTTGGCGCGCGCGAGCCTCGATGCGGTGTCAGGTGAGGCCGCGGTGGAGCCGCTCGCGCTTGTCGCGGCGTGCGAACAGGCCGCACGGCTTGGTGGCGCGGAGGAATGTTTCATCACCCTTGCGCCTGATCTCGCCAAGCAGGGCGGCTTCCTGCGCGCTGATCGGCCGCATGCGTTCGGCTCCGCTTTCGCGCTGCGCGTGTCCGTCGCCTATAAGGGCGTGTGGAGCCGCTGCGCGCGCTCCTTCGTCAGCGAACCTGCGGCGCAAAAGGCTTTTGCGCAAGCGCAGGCTGCGCTTTCGGCTTTTGAGCTTCGGGCCGCAGAGACTCTCGCCGCCGCGGTCGCGCGCGCGTTTGCAGGCATGGGCGTCGTGAAAGACTGGAGCGCCGAACAGGCGCGCGGCTCTTATCCGCTTGCGGCGGTTGCGAGCGCCGATGGCGCGGCGGAAGGTTTCGACGCCGCCTCGCCATTCGTGCTTAATGTGGAGCTCGACGTCGCGGGTCTGCGCTGGCGCGGCGCGCGGCTGATCGCCTGAGGCGTCCGCGCGCGCTTGCTCACTTGGCGGGCGCGGCTTCCCTGATCGCGGGCTTTGCCGGCGCGGGGTCGCGCAGGTTGAGGATACGCCGCGCGTTGTCGTAGAAAATCTTTTGCCTGTCGGCGTCGGAAAGGCCGATCTCGTCGATCAGCTTCAGGCAGGCGGCCGGATCCCAGCAGGGATAATCGGTGCCATACATCACCCGATCCACGCCGTAATATTCGATGGCGAATTTGATGCCGGCCGCATGGGGGCTCACCGTGTCGGTGTACATGCGGTGCAGATATTCGCTTGCGGGGCGCGGCAGTTTCGCGCCTTTGGTGTTCTTGTCCATGCGGCCGGATTGATAGGGCAGGGCGCCGCCCGTATGCGACATCACGATCTTCAACTCGGGATGGCGCTCCAGCGTGCCCGACAGAACGAGCCGCATCGCGGCGACGCTGACCTCGATCACGCGGCCGAGCGAGAGATGCAGCGCGCCGTTGTAGCCGTCGAGCATATGGTTGAAGACGGCGTCAGTGGGGTGGAGGAAGACGGGCAGGCCGAGTTCAGCGCAGCGCGCATAGAAGGACTGCATCCGCTCTGCGTCGATGCGCGGGTCAAAGCCCACCGAGCCCGGCAGGTTCACGCCCATCAGGCCAAGGCGGCCGATGGCGTCCTCCAGCACGTCCATCGCCACTTTCTCGTTCTGGAACGGGATGGCGGCCGAGCCCCAGAAACGGCCGGGGTAGCGCCGTTGCGCCCAGGCCATTTCCTCGTTCCACTGGATCGCGAGGTCGCGTCCTTCCTCCACCGGCAGGGCGGAGAAATAGACGGAGAAGGGGCCGATGGAGCCCACCGCGTCCACGCGATGGCCGAGCCCATCCATATGCGCGAATTGGTCGTCGAGATCGAACCAGTCGGGCCAGGAGTTCATCACATAATCGGCGCCGTCCTGCAGGATGCAGGTGTAGCAGCCTTTGTCATTGGGCTGCGCGCGCGGAAAGCCTTGGCGCTTGCAAAGCGTCTCAAAAACGGAACGGGGCCACCAGTGAAAGTGTGAGTCGATGATGTGCATGAGGCCTCCCGTGTCCCGCGCAGGGTAATCCCGGCGCGGGGTTGCGTAAAGCGGGTCGGCGCCGTCTAGCCGCCGGTCTGCAGCTTGCGCAATTGCTCTTTCAGGTTCTCGGGCGCGTCGGCGAGCATGTTCAGCATCTCCATCGCCTCATCAGGGCCGACAGGACTCACGTCGAGCCCGAGTTTGGCGGAGTCGCTCAAAAACTCCTTGTCCTTCGTCGTCTCCATGAAGGCTTTCTGCAAGGCGGCGGCGCGGTCCGCCGGCACGCCTGGAGGCGCGGCGTAGGGACGCGAGAGCATGTAGGGGATTTCTGCAAGCTCGATGAGCTTGCGCGCCTCAGGGTCCTTTGCGAGTTCGCGTGCGGTCGGCGCATCGGGATAATCGGGGTGGCGCGTGCTGCGCGCGAATTGCAGCAGCGGCTTCACGATGCCGTTGGGCTTCAGCCATTCGGGCTTGTTGGACGCCACCGCCGAAAGGCCGACGAAGCGGCCGTCGAGCTCGGCGCGCTCGATCGCGATGAAGATGGCGCCGCCGTCTGGATAGCCGGCGATCAGCTTCAGGTTCAGCCCCACAGTGTCGCGGATCAGATAGGCGATGTCGTTGCCTGTCGCGCCTTCCGCCGTGCCGCCGATCACGAGCGGCTCGCCTTTCATGTCGCGCGCCTTCTCGATCGAGTTCACTTTCGAGTCCTTGCGCACGAACAGCATATAGGCGTCGTCCTGCGCGCTCGACGGAGAGCCGAGCCAGGTGAACTTGCGGGGATCGAACTGAACGTTCTTGTTACCGCCCAGCACGCCCAGCAGCGGCATATTGCGGGCGAAGGTGCCGAAGGCCGTGCCATCCTTTGGCGCGTTCACGTAAAGATGGTTGGCGGCGCGCAGGCTGCCTGCGCCGGGCATGTTCTGCACCACCAGAGTGGGCGCGCCGGGCAGGTGTTTGGCGTAATGACGAGCGATCACGCGGGCGTAAACGTCATAGCCGCCGCCGGTGCCATAGCCGACGATCACCTGCACCTGCTTGCCTTTGTAAAAGTCTGCGATGGGGTCGGCTGTCGCGGCGCCTGCGCAAAAGGCGAGAGCTGCGGCCCCTGCCCACGCTGCGACAGCGGCGCGGACGCCCCGGCTGGATCCGAAAGGCCGGTTTTTCATGGACGTTTCCCTTCCCGAATGGCTTTGTGTTGGCGCGAGGATCGTGTTTCCCCGTCCATGCGTCAAGGCCAGGGGCGAACTGCGGCGTTCAAGCGCCGTCGGGCGGAGCTTCCCAGCGCAGGCTTGCGCAGGCGTGTGGGACGGCTAATCTGTCTGCAAATGCGCGCCAGACGCGGGCCTGTGGGAGGACGACATGAGTGAACTTAAGCAAACAGATCCCGAACTCGAGGCGCAGCACCGCGAGGCGGAAGGCAAAATCCGAACATTCTCCTATGCGAAGCCGGAAGCCGTGAACGCCGGCAAGGGGTTTGTTGGCCTTGCCCGCACCGATCTCCTGAAAGCGGCGGTGCAGGTGGTCAAGCAAAACGGCGGCGAGAACAATCTGCATTATCACAAGCGGATGGATTCCTTCTGGATGGTGCTGAAGGGGCGGGTGCGCTTCTATGGGCCTGGCGATGTTGTGATCGGCGAGTTCGGGCCGATGGAGGGCACGTTCACCCCGCGCTTTTCGCGCTATTGGTTCGAGAATTGCGGCGAGGGCGACCTCGAATTGCTGCAGGTGGCGGCTTACACGCAGGGCGCCACGGAAGGCGGGCGCACGGACGTGTCAGAACAGCGCTATAAAGTTGGCAGCGGCGAGCGCTTCGGCGCGCAGGTGTGAAGCAGGCGACGCGCGTTCGTCATCAAAGGGGAGGGGTCATGCGAGGGTCCGCAAGCATTCGTTCGTTCATCTTGTCGCTGACGGGAGCCGCGCTGTGCGCGGCCAGCGCCGCGGCGCAGGCGCCTGTGCGCGTCGGCACCCTCGGCGCCATCAGCGACGCGCCCCTGTTCATCGCGGACAAGAAGGGCTTCTTCAAGGACGAAGGGCTCGCGGTCACTATGACCACGTTCAACTCCGCGGCTGTGATGGTGGCGCCTCTGGGCGCCGGCCAGCTCGAGGTTGGTGCGGGTTCGCCAGCGGCGGGCATGTACAATGCGGTGGCGCGCAACATCAACATCCGAATCGTCGCCGACAAGGCGCAGTCGACGCCCGGCTATGGCGCGACCAAGCTCATCGTGCGCAAGGATCTTGTCGAATCCGGCCGTTTCAAGGGGCTGGCGGATCTGAAGGGCATGAAAGTGGCCGGCAATGCGCCGGGCGTCAGCAACACCGCCATGCTGAACGCAATGCTGACCTCCGTGGGGCTCAAATATTCCGACGTCGAGGTGATCAATCTCGGATTTCCCGATCACTTCCCCGCGCTGCAGAACAAATCCGTGGACGCGGGCGCGACGATTGAACCCATCGCCACTCTCGCTGTTGAGCGCGGCGCCGCCGTCGAAGTGATGCGCGACGATCAGATTTATCCCAATCACCAGATCGCGACGCTGATCTATGGCGACCACTTCATCGCGCGTCGCGGCGATGCGGAGCGCTTCATGCGCGCTTATCTGCGCGGCATCCGCTTCTATGTGCGCGCGCTCAAGGATGGACGACTTGCGGGCGAGACCGCGGACGAGGTGATCGCGATCCTCACCGAATACACCTCGGTCAAAAGCGCTGAGCTTTTGCGCAAGATCACGCCGACCGGCATGGATCCCGACGGGCGCGTGAACGTGGAGAGCCTGCAGCGGGACGTGGACTTCTACGCCTCACAGGGTCTCGTGCAGGGCAAGGTCGACGTGTCGAAAATCGTCGACCATTCCTTTGTTGACGCGGCGGTGAAGGCGCTGGGGCCGTTCAAGCCCTGAGGCGCCTCACGCCGCGCTGGCGCGCTCGCGCACGATGCGGTCGAGCGCGACGAGATCGGTCTTGCCGGATGCGAGCATCGGAAACTCCGGCAGGACGACCAGTTCTGAGGGGATCATCAGTTCCGTCGCGCCCCTGCGCCGCAGGTGGCTCATCACGTCCTCGCGCGTCGCGCCGGCGCGCGCGGTCAGCAGCACGAGCCGCTCGCCCTTGCGCGGGTCCGGCGCGGCCATGACGGCGAGGGGCTCGTCCTCCCACAGGTCCGCGCACATGCTCTCGACCGCCGCCAGCGACACCATTTCGCCCGCGATTTTCGCAAAGCGCTTGGCGCGGCCGCGGATCGAGAGGAAGCCTTCCTCATCCATAGCGACGATGTCGCCCGTGTCGTGCCAGCCATCCTTGGGCGGCTCCAGCACGCCCGGAGCGTCTGCGCGGTAATAGCCGAGCATTACATTTGGGCCGCGCACGAACAGGCGTCCGGCTTCATCAATGCCAGGGACAGGATCGAGCCGCGCCTCCACGCCCGCGACCAGGCGGCCCACGCTGCCATCGCGGTTGATGATGGGCGTGTTAGAGCAAATCACTGGCGCCGCCTCCGTCACGCCATAACCTTCCAGAATGCGCACGCCGAAACGTTCGCGATACATTTTGCGCGTGCCTTCCTTTACCGCTTCGGCGCCCGCCACAAGATAGCGAACGCTTGCGAACTGGTGGTCCTTCGCGGCGCGCGCATAACCGTTGAGGAACGTATCCGTGCCGAACATCACGGTGGCTTGGGTCGCGTGCACCAGTTCGGGAATCTGCTGGTAATGCAGTGGCGAGGGATAAAGGAAGCATTTCATGCCCGAGAGCGTCGGCAGGAGCAGGCCGGCCGTGAGCCCGAAGGAATGGAACACCGGCAGAGCGTTGAACACGATATCGTCGCAGGTGAGGTCCGCGCGTGCGTGAATCTGCGCCACATTGGCGAGCAGATTGCGATGGGAGAGCGCGACGCCCTTGGGCGCCCCTTCAGAGCCCGAGGTGAAAAGAATGACCGCCGGATCGTCCGGCGCGCGTGTTGCGAGCGGTTTGCCTGCTTCAAGAATAGCGCGCAGCTTATCGAGGGGCGAGATCGTCGCGCGCACGTCTTCCAGATAAACAAGGCGCACATGCGGCGCCATGGCTTCCACGAGCGCCTCGAGCTTGCCCTTTTCGATGAAAGCGCGCGAAGTCAACACGACGCGCAATTGAGCCGCCCGGCAGGCAGCGAGCACATTGGCTGAGCCTGCGGAGAAATTCAGCATCGCAGGCACGCGGCCGGCGGCCTGCAAGGCGAAGAAGACGACCGCTGCGCCAATGGCGTTGGGCAGCATGAGTCCGACGCGCTCTCCCTCGTCGGTGAACGCCATGATCTTGCGGCCGAGCAATGCCGCGCCGATGCGCGCCTTGCCGGCGCCGAGCGGACCAGTGAGCGAATCCTCGACGAAGGCGCGTCCGCGTGGCGTGGATTGCGACGCCCGCGCGAATGCGGCGAATAGCGTGCGGTTGAGATCGGCGCTGGCGAAGGCGAGGTCGGAGACCATGTCGTAGACTTCGGCGGCGCCTGCTTGCGTGCGCGCGCGCCCGCGCAAACGCGTTGGCGGGGAAAGGCGCTTTGCAGGCGCGAACGCCACGCGCGTGGTCGGCCGCAGGCCGCCGCTGCGCTCCACGCGGGCATGCAGCACAGGCGCGCCGGCGCGCAGCGCGATGAAGGCTGCGAGTTTGTAGGCGCTCGCGCGCTCGTCGCTCGAAAGCGCGCCGCCGCAGAACAGCACGATCGTTTGCCCGCGGGCCGCTTTGCGCGCCAGGGCGCGGGGCGCCATTCCATCGGGCGTTTGCACAGGGTGGCACCGCGCCGCATTTACGAAGGGGCGCGCCCAGGGCTGTTTGGCGTCACGCCAGTCGATGGCGAACAAGGCGTCTTGGGGGAGCAGGCGCGCAAGCGCCGGCGCGTCCAGCGGCGAGGTGTGGTGGACAGCGATCACGCATCCAGGCCCGGCCTCAGCCAGATGGTGCATGCCGATCGTCTCGATCCGTGCGGTCCAGGCTGAGATCGTGTTTAGAATGACGCGCGCGAACGCGTCCGTCGTCGACGTCTGCGGGTTCAAGGCCCCCCCTCCCTTCAGGCTCGTTGCTGGGACAATAAGCTACTCTCATGTGAGAATCTGCATGGAAAATCCTGAACATGGCCTTGAAAACGCGCGCTCCGCGTTGACGGCCGCGCTTTCGCTTCCTAACGTGCCGCACAGTTAAGGGGGGTATAAGATGGTTCAGTTCAAGATCAAGCGCGCCCTGTTGCTCGCCGCCAGCGTAAGCGCGTTGACGTGCGGCGTCGCTCAAGCCGGCGGGTTCGCGCTGCGCGAGCAGAGCGCTGCGGGCCAGGGTTCGTCGTTCGCGGGCGCCGCGGCGGGTGGAGCCGGCCTCGGCTCCATGTTCTGGAATCCGGCCGCGATGACGCAATACAGCGGCATGCAGTCGTATTACACGTTCACCGCGATTGCGCCGAACTCCAACATCACCGCCAATTCCTCGTCGCCGACCTATGGCTTCGGCCCGACGAGCGGCGACATCGGTCGCTCCGCGGTGCTGCCGGCGAGCGCGACGAGCTATCAGTTCAATGACCGTCTGTGGTTCGGCCTGTCGGTGAACTCGCCGCATGGCCTTGTCACCAAGGCGCCGCTCAACTGGTCGGGTCAGGTTTACGCGCGCACGTCGAAAATCTTCTCGACGAATGTGAACCCCAACGTCGCCCTGAAGGTGAACGACTGGATCTCGGTCGCCGCAGGCCTGCAGGTTGAATATTTCAAGACCTCGCTGAAGTCGGCCTTCGCGCTGCCCACGGCGGGGTCCGTTCTGCCGAACGCGCCCACCCTGACGCTGGCGGGCGACGGCATCGGCTATGGATTCACGGCAGGCGTGCTGCTGTCGCCTGTGAAGGGGCTCGATCTGGGCATTGGCTATCGCTCGCGCATGACGATCGGCCTGTCGGGCGATGTGAAGAACTTCCCCTTCGTGCCGATCGGGCTTGCGGGCACCAATATCGACGCGGACGTGAAGCTGCCCGACAGCCTCACGATCGGCGCGCGTTATCAGGTGACCAAGGACCTCACGCTGCTCGCCGGCTATGAGTGGACGAACTGGAGCCTGTTCAGCTCGTTCCCGGTCGTCTCCACGGGGCCGATCGCGTCGGGCCAGCAGCTCACCACGCTCGCCTTCGGCTGGCGCGACGGCTGGTTCTCCTCGGTCGGCGCCGAATACAAGTGGAACCAGCAGCTCACGCTGCGCACCGGCATCGCCTATGAGAGCTCGCCCGTCACCCTCGCCACGCGTGGCCTGCGTCTTCCCGACGCCGACCGCATCTGGACCTCGGTGGGCCTGAGCTATCAGATCACGCCGAAGATGAACGTGGACGTGGGCTACACCCACATCTTCGCGAAGGACTCGCAGATCGCGCTCGTCGCGGGCAACCCGACGTTCAACGGCGTGCCGTATCTGGCGACCGCCAAGGGCAGCGTGGACATCGTCTCCGTTGGCCTGCGCTATTCGCTGTTCGACAAGTCGCCTGTGCGCGCGCGCTACTGAGCGCCTGCGCCAAGAGAGCTCTGAAACGCCGCGGTTCGCCGCGGCGTTTTCTTTTAGGCGTCATCCGTTGAACGGTGCATTTGACGCCGCCCTCCCTTTCGATAATGTTCGAGGCGAACCGCTGGCGCACCGCGCCCTGATAAAGCGGTCGCGGGAGGAACGCGGCGAATGTCAAGCGCCTATGCCGACGCCTTGCTGAAGGCGGAATATCCGAAGTTTTCAGAAGGAGAGCTGGCGCAGCGGCGCGCGCGCATGCGCGAGGCCATGGCGCAGGCCGGCGTCGACCATCTCGTGTTCTACGGCTCCGGCTGGCGCGGCTCGGTGGTGCATTGGCTCACCCACTGGCCCGTGACGACGGAGGCCGCCTGCATCTACACGCCGGGCGAGCGCGACGTCATGTTCGTGCATTACTTCAACCATCTCGCGCTCGCGCGTCATATCGCGACCAATGCGGATGTGCGGTGGGGCGGCGAATCCACGTTCGGCAATGTGGTGGAGGAGCTGAAGCGGCGGGGCGCGAAACAGGGCCGCGTGGGCGTGGTTGGGCAAATCACCCATGACAATCATGAGAAGATCGCGGTCGCCTTCGGCAAGCCCATCAACATGGGCAAGCACTACGCCAATCTGCGCAAGGTGAAGTCGCAGGAGGAGCTGGAATGGTTCCGCATCGGCGCATGGTTCTCCGACCTCGGCATGCAGGGGCTGGCGGACGCCGCGCGCCCGGGCGTGAGCGAGCGTGAACTCGCCAATGCGGTCGAGCGCGCCTATGTCGGCAAGGGCGGCGCGACGGGGCTGCATTTCATTGGCGCCACGCCGATGGATGCGCCGCAGATTCCGGCGCCGCGGCAATATCATTCCTCGCGCAAGCTGCAGAAGGGGGATGTCGTCTTCTCCGAGATCAGCGCCGATCTGTTCGGCTATTCGGGGCAGGTTCTGCGCACGTTCTTTATAGATTCCGAACCGTCGCCGCTCTACCGCGATCTGCACGCCGTCGCCATGGAAGCGTATGAGGCGATTGCGAAGGTTCTGCGTCCCGGCGCCATGCCTAGCGAAGTTGTGGAGGCGTCAGGCGTGATCGAAAAGGCCGGCTTCACGGCCGTCGACGACATTCTCCATGGTTATGGAGGCGGCTACTTCCCGCCCGTTCTTGGCGCTGCAAGCCGTTCCAACGGGCCGCTGCCGAGCGAGCCTTTCGTTGAGGGGCAATTGGTGGTCGTGCAGCCCAATGTCGCCACGCTGGACGGCAAGGCGGGCGTGCAGACGGGCGAGATGCTGCTGATCACGAAGGACGGCGCCGTGCGCATGCATGAGTTCCCACAGGGCGCGCAGGTTCTGCGCGGATGAACACGGGAGGACGCGTTATGAAGCTCACAAGCCAGCGCAGAGCAAGCATGCTGCACGCCGTGCGCGCGACGGGATTCACGCTGGCGCTCGCGCCTGTGGCGGCCGGCGCGCAGGCGCTCGAGCTGAAGGACAAGACCGTCACGATCTATGTCGCGGGCGGAGCAGGCGGCGGCGTGGACGCCTATGCGCGCACCATCGCGCCTTACTTCCAGAAACACCTGCCGGGCAATCCGGCGGTTGTGGTCTCCAACATGCCGGGCGCGGGCGGCGCGCAGGCGGTGCAATATCTCTACAACGTAGCGCCCAAGACGGGCGCAGCCATCGGCTCAACCAATGTGGGCCCGATCGCCGACCCCTTCCTTGAGAAAATGCCATCCAACTACGACGTGTCGAAATTCGCCTGGATCGGCAGTCTCGCGAAGGGCAACACCGTCTGCGCGGTCTGGCATACGGTCAATGTGTCGAGCATCGAGGATGTGAAGAACCGCGTGGTGACGGTGGCGGCCACCGGCGCGCGCTCTGCGCCGACGCGCTCGGCCCTGCTGATGAATTCTTTCATCGGAACCAAGTTCAAGCCGATCTCCGGCTATACGGGCGGGACGGCATTGCTCGCGCTCGAGCGTGGCGAGGTGGACGCCACCTGCACCACGCTCAATTCACTGCGCACCACGCGGCCGCAATGGATCCGCGACGGATTGCTCAAAATACTCGTGCATGTGGCGATGGACGCCGACCCCGAGTTCAAGCAAGTGCCGCGCGCGCTTGACTTCATCAAGGATGCGAAAGACCGCGACGCGCTGGAGTTCTTCCTCCTGCCCTACGAGTTCAACAATCCCTATTACCTGCCGCCCGGGGTGTCGGCGGAGGCCGTGAAGGCCTGGCGCGCCGCATTCGACGCGGCTGTCGCCGATCCTGATTACAAGGCGGATTCCGCCAAGCGTCTGCAGGACGTGGATGTGAAGAGCGGCGAGGAAGTCGAGGCGCTGGTGAAGAAATTGTTCGCGACGCCGGCGGATGTGATCAAGCGCACGATCGAGGCGATCGACCCCACCGGCAAGGTGGAGGAGATCCCGCAGCCCAAATGACTCTTGTTGAGTGACTCTTGTTGAGTGACTTCTGGCAAGTGACCCTGCGCAACGGACAGCGGGGAGGGAGCGCGCTCCCTCCCGATCTCTCAATACTTCGTCACGCGGATCGCGCCTGAGGATTCGACGAACCAGCGCTCGGATGCGAATGGCTTGCCGTTGACGCGGTCGAGCAGCCAGTCGGCGATCATCGTCACCTTTTCCTCGCCGTTGGCGACGCTGGGCGCCGCGGCCACGCCATGGTTCGCGCCCTCGAACACCACGAGCCGTTTGGGGCCGGGAATGCGCTCAAGCAGCGCCTCGGTGTGTTCGATCGGCGACAATTGATCCTTCTCGCCGGCAACGATCATGTAGGGGAATGTGATGCGCGGGGCGAGGGGGCGCAGATCGATGCCCTGACAGAAGGCGTCGAACTTCTCCTCGTCCTCAAAGCCCGACATGAACATGAAGCGCATTTTGAACGTCGGCGAGGCGGCGTTGAAGATCGTGTCGCAGCCGGGCTCCTGGCAGACGCCCGTGGCGGCGAAGCCCTTGATGCGCGCGCCAAGCTGCGTTGCGAAGACGGTGCCGAAATAACTGCCGAAACTTGTGCCGCGCACGACGAGACGGTCGATGTCCACGTAATCCTGCGTCTTCAGCCAGGCGTAGGTGGCTTCCGCAGCGTCGGCGAAATTGGTGGGCGTGAAGAAAATCCCACGCGTGATCGCCTCCGCCTGTCCCGGGCCGTCGAGGGCGAGCACCGCGAAACCGCGCTCAAGAAAACGGTCGCCGTACATGCTGACCATGTTCTCTTTGCTGCTGTCCATGCCGCCGATGATGACGACGGTGGGGAAGCGCTCGTCGCCGCGCCGTTCGCGCGGCAGATGCATATAGGCGGGCAGATGCTTGCCTTCGAACGGGATCTCCACGCGGAACGTAGGCTGCGGCGCATGGCGCATATAGCCTTCGAAACATTCGTTCACGGCTTTCTCAAAATCGAGGAGCCTTTCGCTGTGTTCGTGCAGGGGCCAGCAGGCGGTGGACCAAAGCAGAGCCGCGGTCATATAGGCTTCACGCGCGGCGACGAAGCGCCCGTCCTGCTCGAACTGGGCGGCCATGCGCGCGCGCTTGCGCGCCTGCGCCGCGAACTCGCGGTCGAAATCGTCATAGCGCTTGATGCGCGCGGCGACGGCGCGGAACTCCGCCTCGGCCTCCGCGCCAGCCGGGCGGCTTTTTGAGCCGATGCGCGCCTGGTCCCATTCGATGCCTATGGTGCGGACCACGGCGTCGAGCAGCCAGCGCTGTTCCTTCCAGCGTTGCGAATAGGGCGTTGAGGCGTGGGGCGCCATTCATGTCCTCCCGGTTCTTGTGGCGTGCGCCGGAACGTGCTTGCCTTGCGCGTTCGTTGCGGCGCGGCTTGGCGCGACGATATAAGAACGGCGTCAAAAGACAATGGAGGCGCGCAGGCCGTTTGGGCGCGTCGCGGGGCGGGGCGGGGCGATGTTTCATCAGGGTTCGTCGGCTGTTCAGATCTTGGGGCAGGTCTGCATCGCCGCTTTCTTTCTCGTGATCGGCCTGCGCAATCTCAAGCTCGCTGAAAATCACGTCCGCAAATTCGCCGCGCTCGGCGTGCCCTTTCCGCGCGCCTTCCTTTGGGCGGGCTTCGCCTTCCAGTTCGCAGGCGGGCTGAGCGTCGGGCTGGACGTGCACGCCGCTTTCGGCGCAGGCCTGCTCATCGTTTTCACCATTCTGGCGAATGCGCTGTTCCATCGCTGGTGGCTGCTGGAGGATCCCGTCGCGCGGCGCATCCACATGAATTATTTCTTCAACAACGTTGGAAACATCGGCGGCCTTCTGGTTCTCATCGCGCTGCGGTGGCCGGGCCTGGCGTGAGCGCTCGACGCGGGGGCGAAGGCGTGGTTTAAGCCGGCCGCGTCCATTCGCTTCCGGGAACCCGCCCTTCCATGATTCGCCTTGAGAACGTCAGCAAGCAAAACGGCTCGCAACTCCTTTACGTGGAGGCCTCTGCTGCGCTTCAGCGCGGCGAGAAAGTGGGCCTCGTCGGCCCGAACGGGTCGGGCAAGACGACCCTGTTCCGCATGATCTGCGGCGAGGAGGCGCCGGACGAGGGGCAGGTGCTCGTCGATCGCGGGGTGGTGATCGGCTATTTCAGCCAGGACGTCGGCGAAATGAGCGGCCGCAGCGCCGTCGCGGAGGCGATGAACGGCGCGGGTCCGGTGAGCGAGATCGCCGCCGAGCTCAAGGAGCTTGAGGCTGCGCTGGCCGATCCCGACCGCGCCGACGAAATGGAGACGCTGATCGAACGGTTCGGCGAGGTGCAGGCGCGCTTCGAGGAGCTGGACGGCTATGCGCTCGAGGGGCGGGCGCGCGAAGTTCTCGCCGGCTTGAGCTTCACGCCGGAGATGATGGACGGGGACGTCGGCGCTTTGTCGGGCGGCTGGAAGATGCGCGTCGCGCTTGCGCGCATCCTGCTCATGCGCCCCGACGCGATGCTGCTCGACGAGCCCAGCAACCACCTCGACATCGAAAGCCTGATCTGGCTCGAGCGTTTCCTGCGCGACTACGACGGCGCGCTGCTCATGACCTCCCATGACCGCGCGTTCATGAACCGCGTCGTCAACAAGATCGTGGAGATCGACGGCGGCTCGCTCACCTCCTATTCGGGCGATTATGATTTCTACGAGCAGCAACGCGCGCTTGCTGAAAAGCAACAGCAGGCGCAGTTCGAGCGCCAGCAGGCGATGCTCGCCAAGGAGATCAAGTTCATCGAGCGCTTCAAGGCGCGCGCCTCCCATGCGGCGCAGGTGCAAAGCCGCGTGAAGAAGCTGGAGAAGATCGACCGCGTCGAGCCGCCGCGCCGGCGCCAGTCGGTGCCGTTTGATTTTCCCACGCCGCCGCGTTCGGGCGAGGATGTGGTGACGCTCAAAGGCGTGGTGAAGGGTTATGGCGCGCGCCGCATTTACGATGGATTGGATTTCTCCATTCGGCGCAAGGAGCGCTGGTGCGTGATGGGCGTCAACGGGGCCGGCAAGTCGACGCTGCTCAAGCTCATCGCCGGCGCCTCGCAGCCGGATGCAGGCGTCGTCAACATCGGCGGCAGCGTGAAGATGGGCTATTTCGCGCAGCACGCCATGGAGCTGCTCGACGGCGAGGAGACTGTGTTCCAGTCGCTCGAGGCGTCCTTTCCGCAGGCGGGTCAGGGCTCGCTGCGCACGCTGGCGGGCTGTTTCGGTTTTTCGGGCGACGATGTGGAGAAGCGCTGCCGCGTGCTTTCGGGCGGCGAGAAGGCGCGGCTCGTGATGGCGAAAATGCTTTACGATCCGCCAAACTTCCTCGTGCTCGACGAGCCGACGAACCATCTCGATCTCGCGACCAAGGAAATGCTGATCGCGGCGCTCGCCAATTACGAAGGCTCCATGCTGTTCGTCTCGCACGATCGGCGCTTCCTCGCCGCGTTGTCGAACCGCGTGCTGGAGCTTACGCCGGAGGGCCGGCACGTCTATGGCGGCGGCTACCTGGAATATGTCGAGCGCACCGGGCAGGAGGCTCCCGGCCTGCACGAATAGGGCGCGCGGGCGCTCCGTTGCGCGGAACGCCCGCGCGGGCCTGCTTGTGCGGAACGTGCGGCTCGGCTAGCCTCGCTGCACCACATGACAATCAAGAGAGCCCGGGAGGCCGCCGCCATGGACGACTCAAAGCCGTTCGAACGCAAGATCAACGTCGCCAAGGACAAGGCGGTCACGTTCTCCATGCGCAATCTGCCGCTGCTCGAGCAGGGCACGTCCTACGATCCGCTGGCCACGGCTGAAAACCTGTGGGTCAACATCAAGGTCTACGCCAGCGGCGGCGAGAACGCGCTTCACGCCCATCATGGCGAGGACCACGCCTTCATCGTCCTGCAGGGCAAGGCCACCTTCACCTTCGGCGATGGACGCACGCAGGTCGTCAGCCTGCATCAGGGCGTGATGATCCCGAAAGGCGTCGAATACAAGTTCGAGGCCGACGAGGCGGAGAACCTTGTGCTGCTGCGCGTAGGCGGCGGGCAGCGCCAGCAGGGCGGGCTTGATGACCTCACCCGCTTCGGCGCGCCCAAGGAGATCAATCGCCAGACCGTGTTCGCCGACGGCTCGGTGAAGGTCGGCAATTCCGTGCAGAACGGCGAGAGCGGCAAGCCGCGCGTCTACGCCAAGGGCAAGTATTTCTCGCCCGAGTGAGGCGCGCCCCGCCATCCCGTCCGCACGTCGTCAGTTTCGGAGAACAGAATGCCGGAGATCGTCGCAGAAGCCATCAAATTCGCAGGCATTTCGGAGGAGCGCGCGCGCACCTTCCCGCGTCGCACGCTGATCGGCGCGGAAATGAGCGAGAGCGAGATCAAGGCGATGCCGAAGATGATCTCCACCGACGCACATGTGATGGAGCCGGACGAATTGTGGACCGAGCTTCCCAAGCGCCTGCAGGAGAATCTGCCGAAAGTGCCGTTCCGCAATTCGCCCCCCGGCGCGACCGATCCGCAGCTGCGGCTGAAGGATCAGGAGACCGACGGCGTTGAGGCGGAGATCCTGTTTCCCAATTACGGCATGGCGCTGTTCGGCGTGGAGGACGTGGAGACCCAGCAGGAGGCGTTCCGTCTCTACAATGATTGGGTGCACGGCTTCTGCCAGGCGGACGCCAAGCGGCTTTACGGCGTGCCTTGCGTGTCGGTCTATGACATCAAGGCGGGCATCAAGGAGATGCAGCGCGGCCATCTCATGGGCCTCAAGGGCGCCATGCTCTGGCAGGTGCCCGATCCGCGCCTGCCGTTCACCTCCGATCATTACGAGCCGCTGTGGGCGGCTTGCGCGGAAGCCGGCCAGCCGGTGATCTGCCACATCCTCACGGGCCATTCCTACACCAAGGGCGGCGCGCGGGCGGTGGGCATGGAGCGCATCCGCAATGCGGTGAACCGCAAGCAGGATGATTCCGCGAACACGCTTTTCGATTTTATCTTCTCCGGCGCCTTCGACAGGCATCCGAAGCTGAAGCTCCTGCTCGCGGAAAGCGAGATCGGCTGGCTGCCGTTCCTGCTGCAGCAGTGGGATTATTACTTCGAGCGCTTCCGCAATACGGATCCGCTGCCGATCAAGCGTCGTCCGAGCGAGATCTTCGCCGAACATGTGTTCGGCACCTTCCTCGAAGACTATGTGGGCACGCGCGCCTTCCCCTGGTGGGGCGACAAGAATTGCATGTGGTCGAACGACTACCCGCACTTCAACATGACGTTCCCGCATTCGCGCGAAGTGGTGGAGCACCATCTGGCGGGCCTTGATGAGGAAAAGCGGCGCAGGCTCACCCGCGACAATGCGATTCAATTGTTCAATCTGAAGCTCTGATCGCACGGGGGCCGCGCCGCGCTTGCGCGCCCCGAGCGATTGAACAAAACGACCGAAACGTCAGGGGAGGGCGGCCATGCGCGCGTCGGTGGGTTTCGCCGTTTGCACGGCGCTGTTGGGCGCGACGTCAGGCGCCGCGCTTGCGCAGTCGTCCGGGTTTTACGCTGGCAAGACGCTCGAGATCTATGCGGGCTCCAGCGCCGGCGCCGGTTATGATCTTTATGCGCGCCTCGTCTCACGCCACATCGGCAAGCATCTGCCCGGCGCGCCCAGCGTGGTGGTGAAAAACTACGCGGGCGCCGGCGGCGTGCGGCTCGCCAACTGGCTTTATGGCGTCGCCCCGCGCGACGGCCTCTCGATCGGCACGTTCGGGCGCGGCGTCGCCTTTGAGACCCTGCTTAATCCCAAGGCGGCGGCTTTCGACGGGCGCCAGTTCAGCTGGATCGGCAGCGTCAACGACGAGGTGAGCGTGTGCGTCGCCTCCAACAAGTCGGACGTGAGCCGGTTCGAGGACGTGCTGTCGCGCGAACTCACCGTTGGATCCACGGGCGCGGGCGGCGACACGTTCATCTTCTCGACGCTGCTCAACGCCGTGCTCGGCGCGAAACTCAAGATCGTGAGCGGTTATCCCGGCGGCAATGAGATCAGCCTCGCGCTGGAGCGCGGCGAGGTGCACGGGCGCTGCGGCTGGTCCTGGTCGAGCCTGTCGGCGACCCATGCGAAGTGGGTGGAGGGCGGACAGGTGCGCGTGCTCGCGCAACTCGGCCTTTGGAAACATCCCGATCTGCCGAACGTGCCGCTGGCGCTCGATTTCGCGAAAACGCCGGAGCAGCGCGACGCGCTCAAACTCGTCTTCGCGCGTCAGGCGATGGCCTGGCCTTTCATGGCGCCGCCCGCAACGCCGACCCAGCGCGTGCAGGAATTGCGCGCGGGCTTTTCAGGGGCGATGAAGGATCCCGCGCTTCTTCAGGAGGCGAAGGCCGCGAATTTCGAGATAAGGCCGGTGAGCGGCGAGGAGATCGAGAAGATCCTCGGCGAGGCCTTCGCTATCGCGCCCGACGTGGTCGTGCGCACGGCCGACATGCTCAAATAGGCGGGCGTTGTTCTCAGGCCGCCAGCGCGGCGCTGCGCGAACCGGCGAGGCCGAGGCGCTCGCCCAGCGCCTGCAGGCACAGGAAGAGCGCGAAGGCGAGGCCGTTGATCTGCGCCACATAGACGATGGTGGACGCCGAGAACGCCTCCGGCCCCGTGGGAAGCAGGAACGAGGCTGCGAACAGCGCGAGCTGGTCGGCGCCCAGAGCGGCGGCGAAGGCGGCAAGCGCCGTCATCATGCCGGAGGCGCGCGCGCAGAGCAGGCGCGCGGCCGCGAGCGCCGCCAGCGCGGCGAGGCCAATCGCGCCGCCCCAGCCGAAGCTTGCAGCCTCCAGCGGATAGCCCAGAAGGAGATAGCCGACCGCCTGATTTGCGAGCCAGGCGCCCGCGACCGCCAGCACGCCCGCGCGCAGGCTGAAGCGCAGCGCGCACAGCGCGGCGAGGGCGGCGAGCGGGGCCGCGCAGGCGAAGGCCAGGCTGAACAGGACGCTCGAGGCGCCGATCGCGGCGATCCAGCTCGCGCGGGGCATGGGGGCGTGCTTCAGCATGTCGGCTCCTTGGGCCAGCGGCCACGGATGGGGGAAGTCAGGCGCGCTCGCGACCCTGTCCTGATTCCACCCTAGCAAAGGACGCGCGTTCCCGCCACGCAGACGTTCGTCGCCGCCGCCGCGCCCGCCCGCCCGCCGGCGTGGCGCGCTATTTGACCGTCTCCGGGCCTTCTGCTCTATACTTTTGACCAAGCATGCGGTTCTGCGGAACGGCCGGCCCTTCGCGCGCGTCGGGCGCAGCCATCGCCGTCGTCTCGCACGGGTCAAAAAACAAGGGAGGAAACATTGACGGCTTTCAAGCTGAATCAAAAGGAGGTGCGCGCGGACGCGCCCCCCACATCGCCCCTGCTGTTCGTTCTGGCGAACGACCTTGGGGTCAATGGCGCCAAATTCGGCTGCGGCAAGTCGCAATGCGGCGCCTGCACGGTGCTTGTGGACGGAGAGCCCGTGCGCTCGTGCCAGACCGCGCTGTCGGCGGTTGCGGGCCGGTCGGTGACGACGCTCGAAGGTCTGCGCGAGAACGGCAAGCCCAGCAAGCTGCAGCAGGCGTTCATTGCGGAGCAGGCGGCCCAGTGCGGTTTCTGCGCTGCGGGCATGATCATGCAGGCGCAGGCGCTGCTCGACCGCAATTCCAACCCCACCGAAGCCGATGTGCGCAGCGCGCTCAACGGCAATCTGTGCCGCTGCGGCGCGCACAACCGCATCGTGCGCGCGGTGCTGCGCGCGGCCAAGGAGGTCTGACCATGAACAAGCCGCTCATGCTCGACCGCCGCTCCCTTCTCGCCGGCGCCGGCGCCGGCTATGTGGCCCTGTCGTTCGGCATTCCGCTGGAGGCGTCCGCCCAGGCGCCCGCCGCTGGCGAAAAGCCGCGCCTTCCGGGCGATCTCAATTCCGTGCGCATGATCAGCGCATGGATCCGCGTGGACGCCGACAAGTCCGTCACCTTGCTCGTCGGCAAGGTGGAGCTGGGGCAGGGCATCCTCACCGCCGTCGCGCAAATCTGCGCGGATGAGCTCGACATCGATCTCAAACAGCTCAAGATCATTTCCGGCGACACGGCGCTCGTGCCGAATGAAGGCGTGACGGCGGGCTCTTTCTCGATGCCCAATTGCGCGCCCGCCGTGCGGCAGGCCTCCGCGGAGGCGCGCGCCATCATGGTGGACCTCGCCGCGCAGAAGCTCGGCCAGCCGGCCGACAAGCTCACCGTGAAGGACGGCGTGATTTCCGCGCCGGACGGCAAGTCGGTCTCCTATTGGGATCTGGCGCTCGGCAAGGCGCTGGAGCGCGAGGCGACGGGTCAGGTGAAACCCAAGCCCGCCAGCGCCTATCGCTATGTGGGCAAGGACGTGCCGCGCCTCGACATCCCCGCCAAAATGACGGGCGAGGAGATTTTCGTCCACGAGCTGCGTCCCAAGGGCATGCTTTATGGGCAGGTGACGCGACCGCCGACCTACAAGGCCAAACTCGTTTCGCTTGACGCGAGCGCGGTCGAGAAAATGCCGGGCGTCGTGAAAGTGGTGCGCAACGGCTCCTTCCTTGGCGTCATCGCTGAGCGCGAGGAATACGCTAACGCCGCCGCGCAAGCCCTGTTCGCCGCCGCCAAATGGGAGGTGGAGAAGGCGCTGCCGGGCACAGACGGCATGGAGGCCTGGCTGACCTCCGCCAAGCCCGCGCGCGTCATCAAGACCCACGACAAGCCGCGGGCTGGCGGCGAGGCGCCGGCGAAGACGATCGAGGCGAGCTATTATCGCCCCTATCATATGCACGCCTCGCTCGGCACGTCCGCCGCCGTCGCCACGCTTGGCGCTGACGGCGTGATGACGATTCAGACGCACAGCCAGTCGGTGTTCGAGACCTCACAGGCGATTGCGAAAATGCTCGGCGTCGAAGCGTCCAAAGTGCGCTGCCAGCACGTGCAGGGCTCGGGCTGCTATGGGCACAACATGGCCGACGACGCGGCCGCCGACGCGGCCTTGCTCGCAGCCGCCATGCCGGGCCGGCCGATCCGCCTGCAATACACCCGCGAGGGCGAGCACCGCTGGGAGCCCTACGGCTCCGCGATGGTGATGAAGATGAAGGCGGGCGTCGACAAGAACGGCGACATTCTGGATTGGGACTACAATCTCTATTCCACGCCGCACGGCACGCGCCCCGGCGGACAGCCGGGCAACCTGCTCTCGGCGCGCTATCTCGAAAAGCCCTTCGCCATGCCGACGCCGCAGAACAACGGCGGGCCGAATTTCGCAGCCGACCGCAACGCCGTCGCGCTGTATGAATTCCCCGGCCAGACGGTGACGACGCATTTCATCACCGACATGCCGCTGCGCGTCTCGTCGACGCGCGGTCTCGGCGCCTACGCCAACATCTTCGCCATCGAGTCCTTCATCGACGAGCTGGCGGTCGCGGCGGGCGTCGACCCCGTGCAATATCGCCTGCGCTTCATGAAGGACCCGCGCGCGCGCGACGTCATCGTGAAGGCGGCCGAGGCGTTCGGCTGGGACAAGTGGCAGAAGCGCAACGGCTATGGCCGCGGCATCGCCTTCAACAAGTACAAGAACATCGCAGGCTATTGCGCGGTGGCTCTCGAAGTTGAGGTGAACAGGCGCAACGGCCGCGTGCGCGTGGTGCGCGCGGTCGCCTCCGCCGACAGCGGCCATATCGTGAGCCCGGACGGCGTGCGCAACCAGATCGAGGGCGGCCTCATCCAGTCGCTCTCATGGACGCTGAAGGAAGAGGTGAAGTTCGACGACGTCGCCGTCACCTCGCAGGACTGGGCGAGCTATCCCATCCTCACCTTCAACGAGGTTCCCCCCGTGGACGTGGTGCTGATCGACCGTCCCGGCGCGCCGTTCCTCGGCACGGGCGAAGCCTCGCAGGGCCCCACGGGCGCAGCTCTCGCCAACGCTGTCTACGACGCGGTTGGCGTGCGGTTCCGCCGCCTGCCGCTCACGCCTGACCGCGTGAAGGCGGGCATCGGCTGACGCTTCAGGCCGGCGCGCGGGGCGCAAGGCCTCGCGCGCCCTTCTTTCTGAGCTCCTGCGCGCGCATGTTTGTGCGAGCATGGCCGCTTCTTCCGGAAAAATTTTAGCTCTTGTGAAACCCGGCGCGTGGGCAGGCGTTGCCGCACGCGCGGGCGCGATGCGTCCGATTGGCCGGGTGCGAGTCGCTTTTGCGGGCGGACGACGCCCCTCGCGTCGAGAGCTCAGGCGCGGCGTCGCAAATCAGCTAAGGACCCGCCATGGGCGCGCGACCCTCCCGAAGGAACGCATGTATGTCGCGCCATAATGCTTCTGATGCGTTGGAGCGGGGGCGGGTGCGTGGCAGACTCAGCCCGCTCGCACTTCGGCCTTGGCCGTTCGCAGCGGGCTGGAGGGCTCAACTGGACCGGGGGCGCGGCGAGGGGACATCCTGCGCCGCAACGCTTGGAGAGGCGAATGATCGACCTGAGCAAGTTTCCCGACGCGCAGGTGTGGGCCAACCGCTGCCGTATTCTGGAGGAGCAGAACGAGCAATTGCGCGAGACCATGGTCATCCTCCGCGACGCCATCATGAAAGATATGAACGACGCCTTGTGGGCGAACACGATCGAGCCGTCCGGGGCTCCGTCGCCGCCGGAGAGTCTGGAGACGGACGCGCACGGCTCCGCGCGTGATTGGTTCCGACGCGGCTTTAAAGCGGCCCAGCGCCTGCTCAGCGAACGCGAGGCGGACTTGTGCGCGGAGATCGAACAGCTCTCCAGCTGGCGCGAAGAAGACCAGCGGCTTTTGAATCAGGCGTCCGACGAGATCGGCGAATTACGCGTCGCGCTGAAGGAATGCGCGAAATGGGTCGGCGTTCATCTGGACGTCGAAGGGCAGGCGAACGTGCGGCGCGTCGCGCGCATCGCCTTGCGCGAGCGGGACGTGGAGGTGGAGTGAGGGCGCGGCGGGGCGACCCTGAAGGAGCATGGATGATGGATGAATTGAGACAGCGGTTGCGCTCGCAGGCGCTTGCGCATTGCCGTGAATGCGGCGGCGCGATGGATGCCGCCCACGCGGCCCTGCAACGCCTGCAATCCGAATATCCCGCGGAGTTTTGCGAAGATCGTCTGCATCTGGACGACGAGATGCAACGCCTGCAGGCGGAGATCGATCACTGGCGGCGCAACGCCATCGAATCCCTGAACCTGTTGTTGAGCCTTGCCGACGATGAGGCCGCCGCGCCGCGCGACGGGGAAGCTGAGAGCACACGCCGCATGTAGCAGCCATAATCGTTAAGAAAGCCGGGCGCCGCGTTAACGAATCTCGCCGCTCCTGCGCGCAGGGCGCCCGCGATTTGTGCGCTCGCCGCGGCCCGCGCGCGAATTTCAGGCGCCCCCGCATATCGTGGTGGAAACGTCATGCGAATCGCGTAGTTTATAAAGCACGGTTGGCTTTTCGGGGTCTCCCCTTGGCATTCGTTCAGGCGCTCGCAATTCCGTCTGACCTTCGCGCCGCAGCGCTGCGCCAACGCCACTCGCGCCGCCTCCTCTTCCGCTTTCTCGAATCGCGTAGTCTTTTCTCGCGCCGTGCGGACTCAGGCGGCCGCGCATCGCCGCCACGCGCCATGCCTGCGGCGCGCTGTCTTTCCACCGAGGCTCGCACGGGTTTCATGCGGGCTTTTTTTGCGTCCCTTCGTCAGCCATGGAGACGAGCGAATGCCGAAGAACGCCAGCAAGCGCAGCGCACGAAAGGCCCGCATCCAGGACGAGGAGACGGTCGTCGCCTTCAAGCCGGTGAAGTTCGAGCGCGACAAGTTCGAGCGCGAGCGCGCGCGTCCGCCGCTGGCGCCGCTGAACCGTCGGCAGGCTGAATACATCCACGCGCTGCGCCACAATCCGCAAGTGCTGGTGATGGGGCCCGCAGGCACGGGCAAGACGTGGATCGCGGCCACCTACGCCGCCGACCTTTATCGGCAGGGCGCGATTTCGAAGATCATTCTCACAAGGCCCAATGTGCCGTGCGGGCGCACGCTCGGCTTCTTTCCCGGCACGCTTGAGGAGAAGTTCCAGCCCTGGGCCGCGCCGATCGTGGAGGCGCTGCAGGAGCGGCTCGGCAAGGCTGTCTATGACATCGCCTTCAAGCGCGGCGACATTGAGATGGCGCCGTTTGAGGTCGCGCGCGGACGCTCCTGGAAGAATGCGTTCGTTCTGCTCGACGAGGCTCAGAACACGAGCGTCGGCGAGATCAAAATGTTCCTCACCCGCATCGGCGAGGGCTGCGTGACCGTGGTCAACGGCGATATCGGGCAAAGCGACCTGGGCGAGACGTCGGGCCTGTCGAAGATGATCGATCTGATCCGGCTGCATGACCTGCCGGTTCCCATCATCGAGTTCACGCTGGACGATATCGTGCGTTCGGACCTGTGCGCCATGTGGGCGCGGGCGTTCGAGGCGCCGGCGCAGGTCGCCGCGGAGTGAAATGAAAACGGCCCGCGTTCAGCGGGCCGTTCCCTTCGCGCAAGATGTCGCCGGCCGTGTCATTCCGGCTTGCGATAGAGCTTGTCCTCCATGCGGGAGGCGACGTTTTCGCGCGCGAGCGTCTCCTCAAACTCGCGGCGGATGAATTCATCCTCCAGCCAATAGGGCACGGCCTTGCCGCCCTTGTTGACGTCCATCGCCCACACGTCAGCCATGGCCTCGCCGGGCACGCCGGGCTTGAGGGCGGAATGGTTGTTCGCGCCGAACCAGGCGGTGAGGCGCAGCGGGTCTTTGCTCACGCCGAAATGCTGGTGATACCAGTCGCCCGACATGGGCGCGGCCGAGACGAGGCCCACGGGCTCGTAGTCCTGCCGCAACACCTTGTCGCCGTGTCCGTCGCGCCAGGGCGTCATGCCGAGCGCCTCCGGCCAGGTGTAGGTGTAGCCCTTGCCCTTGATGCAGATCAGCACGGCGGAGCTCTCGTGCTTGTGCGCCTTGGAATAGCGGCCGGTCTCATGCTGGCCGATCCACAGGTGGAAGCGCTGGTTGGCCATGTGCGGCTCAAGGCGGCGGTAGCCGGGCGAACGACGATTGTCGAGCGGCAGCTCCGCGTTCACGATGTCGGGAATGAAATTCGTGGTCTTCATGGCCAGCCCGCGCACGGGATCGGGCGCTATGTCGTCCTTCGGCTTAAAATAGTCGGACTCGCCCGCGTAGCGATCGGTGAAGGCGAACGGGCAGTCGAAGACGAAGCGCATGTTGTCGAACAGGTTCATCACGTTCGGCGCGGTCGTGCCGCACAGGATGAGCGCGGGCGCATTGCTGGCGTTCACGAAACGGTGATGGACGTTGAGCGGGATCGAGAACAGCGAGCCCTTCTGCCATTCGAAGGTCTGCTTGCGCGTGGGATCGTCGCCCCACACTTCCACCGAGCCGCGGCCTTCCACCACGAAGACCTGTTTCTCGTAGATGTGCTTTTCGACGTTGAGGGCGCCGGCCGCGGGGATTTCCGCAATATACAGGCCCCAGAGGCCTTCCGTGCCATAGAGCTGGATGTAGGAGCCCCGGCCGCCGAGCCGCTTCCACGCCGTCATCGGCAGGTCCTGCACCCGCTTCACGCCGATGCCGCGATAGATCGGGATTCCCTCCTCCTCCATGAAGCGGTCATAGGGCATCTGCGGACGCTTGAACTTGCCGAAGCCGGCGTTCTCGCCCGCCTTCGGCTCGTGCCAATGGGTCATGTCGTTGGCGTCATGCGGCATCGCGGCCGGTCCTCCTCGTTTTGGTTTCGTTTTACTTCTTTTCGCTGGCGAAGGCGTCTTTCAGCAATTCCACCACGCGCGGGGGCTGCTGAAGGGCGGCCGCCACCGCCTTGGCGACGTCCTCGCCATAGGAGGGTTCGATCGGCATGTCGCCTTTCTTGGCGCGCGCGAGCAGGTCGGGATCCTCCAGCGCCTTGCGATAGGCGGCGCGCAGGGTCGCGAGCTGGGCGGCGGGCACAGAGGGCGGCGCGGCGGTGAGCCGGCCGATGTCGCCCTGCACGGTGATGAGCTGCACGAGGCGGCTGGCCTCTTCCTCTTTCACGAGGCCGCTCATCTGCGGCACGTCCTTCTCGTTGCCGCCGAATTGCGCGATGTAGCGGCCATAGCCGTTCTTCACGAATTGCTCAAAGGCGGAGCGCGAGGCGATGGTGCCGACGATTTCGCCGCGGCGCATGGCGAGCTGGTCCTCGGTGCCGTTGTAGCCGGAGAGCATTTTGATCGGCAGTTTCATCGTGGCGGTGAGGCCGAGGATCTCGACATAGTTTGCACCGCCGGGGCCGGAGGTCGCGAAGTTCAGCGTCTCCTTCGAGCTCACGATGTCTTGAAACGCCTTGATCGAGGATTGCGAGGCGACCACGACCACGCGCGGATCGGTGGAGGCCTTGCCGATCCAGGACATGTCCTTCAGGTCGAACTTGATGCCCTTGTGGCCGGCGAGCTGGGTGTAGATGAGCCCGGTGTTGAACGTGCCGATGGTCAGGCCGTCGGGCTTTGAGGCGTAGAGCGCGTTGGCGCCGATGAGATGGCCGGCGCCGGGCATGTTGCGCACCACGAAGGTGGAGCCGGGCAGGTGGCGCTGCATGAATTCCGCGATCAGGCGCCCATAGGTGTCGTAATTGCCGCCGGGCGCGGTGGCCACGATGTAGTTCACGGTCTTGCCGTTGAAATAATCCGCGCCGTTGACCTGCGCCTGGGCGCCTGTCGCCGCCGCGGCGCAAACGAACGAAACGGACGCAAAAAGTCTGGCGAATGTCCTTGCCGGCCTGGCGATCATCTCTCCCTCCCTGTCCGGCGGGGGGAGCGCCATGTCGCCGGCGCCGCGCGCCCGCGCGGTGTTGCGGCCCCGCCATCAGGCGACGCGCGGCCTGACCATATCACGCCGGCCCCTGATGTGAAGCGGCGCCTGCCGACAGCCGGGCTTACGCCCAGGGGCGCGCAGCGTCCCGAAAGCGGCGGAACGCCTTGCGCAGGTCGTCGTCAGCCGCATGCGCGCCGCGCAGGCTCCAACCTTGCGCCACGCCCGCCGCACGCGCGCCCTGCGCGCCAAGCCCTGCGGAGAGGCTTTGGGCGAGGGCGGCCGCGCAGACCGCGTCGTTATAGACGCCGAGATCCTCTTGCAGGCGTGAGATTCTCTTGAGGAAGGCCCGCATGTCTTCTGGCGCATAGAGGCTGGCGAACATCTCCGCGGCGTAGCGCAGGTTCTTGAGCGCGATGCGCAGCTCATGGCGTGCTGGCGCGTCCAGCGCGCGCAGCCGCTTTCCGCGTTTGCAGGCGCGCCTGTCCAGCGCCGCCAGCGCGGTCGCGGCCAGTTCGCGCGCGGGGGCGCCCGCCCATGCGGCGCCGACGGGATCGCCGCGCCAGCCGCGCGCGGCCGCGAAGGCCTGCAGATCGAGCGTGAACAGCGACGCGGCTGGTCCATGCGCGAGGAGGGCGCGCGCGTCGCGATGGGCGCGGTCGCGACGGCGCTGGGCGCGTGCGCGAAGGTCCTGCAAGCCGGCCTCCGCCTGCGCGGCTTCGAAGGCTCCAGCGTCGAGCCCTTCCAGAAACACGTCGAGTTCGCGGGCGGGGCCGAGCGCGGACGCGAGCCTGCCCGCCTCCGCGCGCAAGGGGCCGAGGCCGCTGTCGGGCGCGAGCCGTTCAAACAGGCGCAGCGCCGCGCGCAGGCGGCGCAGGGCCACGCGCATCTGGTGCACGGATTCCGCCGCCTGCTCGCCCGCGAGCGCGGCATGCGCGCCAAGGAAATGGGACAATCCGTTTTCGACGAGAGCGAGCAGCGCGTCTTCCGCGCTGGCGTCGCGCGTCGTCGCCTCGGGGCTGATCGTCACGGGGGTCGCGCGCGCGGGCGTCGGCGCGCGCCCTGCGGCGAGGTCGCCGCCGCGTTCGGACTTGGCGCGCGGCGCAAGACGCAGGCCGAGCTCCACCAGCTCCCGCGCCAGCGCGTAAAGCCCTGCGGGCGGGCCGGCCTTCCATTCAAGTTCGATTTCGGCGATCCGGGCGCGCTGGTCGCCTGCGAGGATCGCGCCGGAATCGAGCGCGGCCTCTATGCGCGTTGCGTCCCGTTCGATCATGCATGCGCGTCTGCGCACGCGCGTTTCGAAACGCGGCGCAAGCGGCGCGTCGCCTGCGCACGCCTGCAGCAGGTCGCGCGCGTTAGCGTCAAGGGCTGAGAGATCGGGCGGGCCGCTCGCGTCCGGCTTGCGCGCGGGCGCTTCCGCCTCGCCGCGCGAGAAGGCGCCGTCGCCCGCACGCGGCCATTTCAGCGTCGCGGTCCAGTCATGGCCAGCGCGCCGCACGCGCAGGGCGATGCGCGCGCGCTCCAGCGCGCAATCTTGCGTGTCGTAATAGATCGCGCGCATGAGCTGGCCCGGCGCATCCGCAAGCCCCAGTTTCTGCGCTGCGGCGCGCATCGCCTGCGGCGGACCTTGAAGCCTGATCTCGCATTCACGTCCTGTCGGGGGCGCTTGCGCGCGCGCGATGTCCGGCGCACCGGCGCCGGCGTCCCGAAGGGCAAGAAGCTTCACGTCACCCATAGCGGAAGCTTAGCGCAATGAGATGACGTTTTTATGACGGCGCCGTCACTCGGCGGCGGCGCGCCCGGCTTCCTGCTCAAGCCTGATTTTTTCGGCGAGGATGCGCCGCGCGCGCATGGCGGGCGCATCGGGCTCGAGCGAAATCGGGCGCAGGCTCATCACGTCCGACACCGCGCCCATGTTACGCTGCTGCGCCTCGATCATCGGCACGTCTTCGGTGGCGAAGACGCGTTGCGTGACGGTGCGGATATGTTCTCCGGCCTCAGCGTCGTCGAGCTTGCGGTTGCGCGCGAGCGACCAGAAGTAATGGCAGCGGAACTCGCTTGCGGGCGTGATGAGATGCGCCTGCGGCAGGCAGACGCCGTCTTCGTCCGCAGCGCCGCATTCCGTGCCGCCAAGGTCGAAGATCATCGCCGAGGGCGCGCGCCATGTCATATGCGCGCGCGCGTCGAACCGCTCTGAAGGCGACGTCCAGAACAGGCGCGCGAGCCCCTGGATCGCCACGTTGGGCTTCCAGCGTTTGGAGATCACCACGTCGTCTTCGACGATCAGCTGCGTCTTGTGCGCGCTAACCCCGCCGGGCTGGGCGAACATGGGATGGAGATATTCCACATGGCTCAAGTCGAGGAGATTGTCGACGACGAGCTGATAGTTCGCCGCCACGTCCAGATAGCCGTAGACCGGCGCGAAGCGCGCGGGATCGGCGTTGAACGGCAGGTCGGGAATGAGGCTTGCGTCCGCGCGGGCGGGATCGCCGGGCCAGAACCAGACGAAGCCGAAGCGCTCATGGGTCGGCCAGGACTCAAGATCGGCGCCACGCGGAATGCGCCCGTCTCCATGGGGATTGTGCGCGCAGCGTCCGTCGCGCCCGAAGCGCAGGCCGTGATAGGCGCATTCGATCTCCGCGCCGCGCACCGCGCCCATGGACAGGGGGGCGAAGCGATGCGGGCAGCGGTCGGCGATGAGGCCGACGGCGCCGTCCTGCGTGCGGAAGATCGCCATGTCGCGATCGAGCAGGCGGCGGGCGATGGGCTTGTCGCTGAGCTCGTTCGAAAGGGCGGCGACGTACCAGGCGTTGCGCAGATAGGTCATCTCGTCCTCGCCTCAGGTTCCCGCCTTGATCGCGTCGGCCGCTTTCAGGATCGTCTCCTTCGGCATGGCGTGCAGGCGGGCGATCAGTTTCTCGATATCGACGCCGCGCATCGGATTGTTGAGTTCAATCTTCATCTGGTCGGCCTCGGCGTTCACTTTCGGGTCCTTCACGAAGGCGTCGAAGGCCGCGCGCAGGGCGGCGAGGCGCTCGGGCGGCAGACCCGGCGGGGTGAACACCGGCCGGCCCATGTCCTGCTGCGCGAAGACGAGTTCGAGGATCGCGCGCTGTTCGTCGGTCTTGGCGAGTTCGATGACGGTGGGAACGTTCGGCACTTTGGGATGGCGCTCGAGGGCGAGTTGCACGAGCACGTTGATCGAGCCGTCGGTGAGCCATTGCGGCTTGGAGGCCATGATCGACGAATAATGCCAGCTTCCCGTGCCGTGGATCTCGCCGCGCTCCATGGCGAGCGAGACATTGGTGGTGCCGCTGTAGCCGGGGATCACCTTGAACTTCGTGCCCAACACCTGATTCATGGTGCGCGGGAAGATCACGTTGCCGTCGGTCGCGCCTGATCCGCCGGTGATGAATTCGGTTGTGTACATGTCCGCGAGCGTCTTCACCGGCGCGGTCTTGTAGGAGACGACGAGGCCCACTTCGCTGTTCAGGCTTCCCACCCATCCAAGCTCGCGCGCGTCGTAGCGCGCGCCGGAGGCGCCGAAGAGGGCGGCGGTGGAGATGGAGCCGGCTGCGGCGCCCAGCACGCTGCCGTCGCGCGGCTGCTGGCCGACGAGCGAATTGGTCATCACCACGCCGGCGGCGCCGGGCATGTTCTGCACGATGACCGAGGGGGAGCCGGGAAGGAAGTGGCCGAGATGGCGCGCGAAGAATCGCGCGTAAGTGTCATAGCCGCCGCCCACGGGCTGGCCGATGATGAACTTGATCTCCTTGCCCTTGTAGAAATCCGCCACCGCATCGGCGCGGGCGGGCGCTGCGACAAGGGTTGCCGCGAGCGCGCCGGCGAGCGCGGCGGTCGCCCGCGCGAGGGGGCGTGAGGTGGGGGCGTGGCGCATGGATTCCTCCTTCAGGAAACTGGCTCTGGCGGCCGATATGGAGCCAGCTTAGCGGCTCCCGCCGGAAGGAACAATCGCCGGGCCGATCTCAGGGCTGGACGGCCTTGCGCGCCCGTTCCGCGACCGCACGCGGGGCGGAATAGACGCGTTGCACGAAGGCCTGCACGTCGGCGCCGGTTTGCGGGCGCAGGTCGAGCTGCACCTTGTCCGCCTCGGCGATGAGATCGGGGTCTTTCATGGCGGCCTCGAACGCCGCCCGCAGCACGGCGACGCGCTCGCTCGCCACGCCGGGCGGCGCCACGAAGGAGCGGCCGAGGCCCTGCGCGCCGAAGATCAGGTCGAACACCTGCCGTTCCTCGTCGGTCTTCGCATATTCGTAGACGTGGGGAATCGTCTTGAGATCGGGATGGGGCTCGAGACCCAGTTGCAGCGTCATCAGAAGCTCGCCGCTGTCGAAGGCCTCGCGATATTGCGTGCGCGCGGTGGAGAGCGATATGCCGCACACGCCATGCAGCTCGCCGCGTTCGATGGCCAGCTTCACGCTGGCGGAGCCCTTGTATCCCTCGATCACTTTGAGCTGCGCGCCGGTGAGCGCGCGCAGGGCGGTGGAGGATTGGCTGAGCGGGCCCGAGGCGCCCGTGCCGCCCACGAGAACCTCGCGGCCGCGCGCATGTTCGAAGGTGAGCGCGCCCGACGCTTTCGCGAAGGCGCAGACGCTCACGCTCGAATCCATATTGCCGATCCAATTGTACTGGGAGGCGTCGAAACGTCCCGCCGCATGGCCGAGCATGGGGGCGAAGGGCACCGTGAAGGCGACGATCGCAAGCGTGGTTCCGTCCTTCGGCGCGACGGAGCCCAGCCAGTTGAAGGCGGTCACGCCGCTCGCGCCCACCATGTTCTGCACAACCGCGTTGGGCTTGCCCGGCATATGGCGCGGCATGTAGCGGGCGAGCGTGCGTCCGTAGAGATCGAAGCCGGTGCCGGGCTCATGGCCCACGACGATGGTGAGCGTCTTGTCCTTGAACATGTCGTCGCGCGATTGCGCGCGCGCGTCCTGCGCAAGGCCTGTTGACGCGATCAGCGTTGCGGCGAGCAGCGCGAGCGTCGCGGCGGCGTTCTTCGTCTCCCGGTGCATGCGCGTCCTCCCCTCCGGCTGTGGCGCCGGTTGCGCGCGATCCTAGCCGAGCGCGCCCGTCAGTCAAAGAAAAGCCCCCGCCGGGCGGGGCCTTTCCAGAGCGTTCCTTTATGGGAACCGCTGGCGCGTTCGATGACGCGGATCGGCAGGCCGCCGCCGCCTGCGGCCTTGCGTCCCGCCTCCCACGTGATAATCGGGGAGATGAGGATTTCCTCGCCTCACGCCTTGCGGATCGCGCGCCCATGAACGCTGAAAGCAAGCCGGCGGACGCCGGCGCCATCGCCGTCGCCGCGCCAGCTGGCGTCGGGCTCACCCGCGAGGAGATGCGGCCCGTCTATCCCATTCTGTGGACGATGTGCCTCGCCCACTTCCTCAACGATCTGCTGCAATCGCTGCTGTCGGCCATTTTCCCGATGCTGAAGGAGAGCTATCAGCTCGACTTCGCGCAGATCGGCTATATCGCGCTCGCCTTTCAGGTGACCGCCTCGCTGCTGCAGCCCGCGGTCGGCATGGTCACGGACCGCAAGCCCATGCCTTACGGGCTCGCCATCGGCATGGGGTCGACGCTGTTGGGCCTTGTGCTGCTCGCCTATGCGTCCAGTTACGCAGCGCTTCTGTTCGCCGCCGCAATGGTGGGCACGGGGTCGTCGATCTTCCATCCCGAAGGCTCGCGCGTCACGCGCATGGCGGCGGGCGCGCGGCTCGGCCTTGCGCAATCGACCTTTCAGGTGGGCGGCAATTTCGGGCAGGCGGCGGGGCCGCTGCTCGCCGCCTTCGTCGTCGTGCCGCTCGGCCAGCGCGGCATCGTCTGGTTCGCGGGCCTCGCGCTGCTCACCATTTTCGTGCTGATCGCGGTGGGCAATTGGTACAAGTCCAATATGGCTGCGGCGGCGAGCCGCCTGAAGCGCGAGGCGAAGGCCGCGGTGTCGGCGAGCTTCTCGCGGCGCAAGGTTGCGGGCGCCATCGCCATGCTGCTCGTGCTGATGTTCTCGAAGAGCTTCTATAACGCCTCGCTCAGCACGTTTTACTCCTTCTACCTGATGGAGAAGTTCGGCCTCTCCGTGCGCGATGCGCAGATCTATCTGTTCATCTACATGGGCGCGGTGGCGGCGGGCGTTTATTTCGGCGGGCCGCTGGGCGACCGCATCGGTCGCAAACATGTGATCTGGCTGTCCGTCTTCGGCGCCCTGCCGTTCACGCTCGCGCTCCCCTACGCCAATCTGCTCGGCTGCGCGCTGCTCACGATCGCGATCGGCCTCATCATGTCCGCGTCGATGTCGCAGACGCTGGTCTATGCTTTGGAGCTGACGCCTGGCAAAGTGGGCGTGGTCTCCGGCCTGTTCTTCGGTTTCAGTTTCGGCATGGGCGGACTCGGCGCGGCCGTGCTCGGCCATGTGGCCGACCTGACGAGCCTCGACTTCGTGTTTCGCATCGCCGCGTGGCTGCCGGCGCTCGGCGCCGTGTGCTGGTTCCTGCCGGACTTGCGCCGCAGGGACGCATAGGCGCGCGGTCCAAGGCTTTTGTGCGTGGGGGGATGCGGCGAACTGGACCGCGCGCGTCCTCGCGCGCCGCTCGCGCACAACCACCGACCCCACTTGCCGTTCGCCCGGCGGGCTCCATGTTCGACGCATGGATGCGAACGCTTCGGCTCAGGATCAGGCAAGTCAGCGCATGGGCGCGCCATGGGCGGCGCTTGTCGCCGTTGTCGCCGTCACGCTCACAAGCGCGCTGGGGAGTCTCGCCACGGGGCCGAACATTCCCACCTGGTACGCGCAAATCGACAAGCCTTGGTTCACGCCGCCGAACTGGGTGTTCCCGGTCGCCTGGACGACGCTGTTCGCGATGATGGCCTGTTCCTTTTTCCGCGTGCTGCGGGTGGAGGCTGGCGCGCCCGGTCGCGCGCGCGCGATCGCTTTGTTCGTCGCGCAGCTCGTCCTCAACGCGGGATGGTCTTTCGCCTTCTTCGGGGCGCGCTCGCCGCTGGCGGGCCTGTTCGTCGTGGCCGCGCTGTGGCTGTCCATCGCGGCGACGATGGCGGCGTTTCGCCCGCTCGACCGGATCGCCGCGCTGCTGCTTGCTCCTTATCTGGCGTGGGTGAGCTTCGCAGCCGTGCTGAACGCGACCATCTGGGCGCTGAATCGCTGACGGGTCGCGCGGCCCGGCGAATCGCGCTAGGCAGGAGGCCGGGCCGCCCCGGGCGGCGCGCAGCAGCGGAGCAGGGCATGGCGGTCGCCTGGAAGCGTGTCGTTCTGAAGCTTTCGGGAGAGGCGCTCATGGGCCGTCAGACCCATGGCCTCGATGCGGGCACGCTGGCGCGCATCGCCGCCGACGTGGCGGCCAGCGCCGCCATGGGCGTTGAGATCGCCATTGTGGTTGGCGGCGGCAATTTCTTTCGCGGCATACAGGGGGCGGACAAGGGCATCGACCGCGCGCGCGCCGATTCCATCGGCATGCTGGCGACGGTGATGAACGGGCTCGCGCTCGAACACGCCATCGAAAAGGCCGGCCAGCCGGCGCGCGCCCTTTCCGCAGTGCCCATGCCTTACGTCTGCCAGCCCTATTCGCGGCAGGCGGCGCTCAACCATCTCGGCAAGGGCCGGGTGGTGGTGCTGGCGGGGGGCACGGGCAATCCCTTTTTCACCACCGACACGGGCGCGGCCCTGCGGGCGGCGGAGGTCTCGGCCAACGCCATCCTCAAGGCCACGCAGGTGGACGGCGTCTATAGCGCGGACCCCAAGAAGGATCCCGGCGCGAAGCGCTACGACACGCTCACCATGCAGGAGGCCATCGACCGCAATCTCGGGGTGATGGACACCGCCGCTTTCGCGCTTGCCCGCGAGAACGCCATTCCGATAATCGTATTCTCCATCGCCGAGGAGGGCGCGATCACCCGGGCGCTCCAGGGCGCCGGCCGCGCCACCCTCGTCACCCCCTGAGCCGGGCGGATCCGGCGGCCAACGCCTCCCCTGCGTCGTGCCTCTGGCGGGGGCGGGGGGCGACCTGTAAAAGGTTTCGCGAGTCCCGCGGCCGATCCGGGGCGTCGCTCCCCCGCAGGAGCGCAGGCGGGCGCGGGCTTTCGAGTGCGGGCGTTTACGTGAACAGGAACCAACGATGAGTGGATCTTTCGAGCTGGGCGACATCCAGCGTCGCATGCAGGGCGCGATCGCGTCCCTGAAGCAGGAGTTCAGCGGCCTGCGCACGGGGCGCGCCTCCGCCAACCTGCTTGAGCCGGTTCAGGTGGACGCCTATGGCCAGCACATGCCGCTCAATCAGGTGGCGACCGTGAGCGTGCCCGAGGCGCGCATGCTCTCCGTGCAGGTGTGGGACCGCGGCATGGTGGCGGCGGTCGAGAAGGCGATCCGCGATTCCAATCTGGGCCTCAATCCCGTGACCGAGGGACAGGTCCTGCGCATCCGAATCCCTGAGCTCAACGAGCAGCGGCGCAAGGAGCTCGTGAAGGTCGCGCACAAATACGCCGAGGAGGCCCGCGTGGCCGTGCGCCACGTGCGCCGCGACGGCATCGACACGTTGAAGAAGCTCGTGAAGGACAAGGTCCTCAGCGAGGACGACCAGAAGCGGCACGAGGGCGAGGTGCAGAAGGCCACCGACAAGGCGGTGTCCGAGATCGACCAGTCCCTCGCCGCGAAGGAAAAAGAGATCATGCAGGTCTAGGGCGTCCGGCCCTCAACCTGACGAGGCGCCGGGGACGGCGGAGCAGGCGATGCGCAACGAAGCCAGTGAAGCCGTCGTGTCCAGCGTCCGCGCAGGCGCCGCCGCGCCGCGCCACGTCGCCATCATCATGGACGGCAACGGCCGCTGGGCGGCCGCGCGCGGCCTGCCGCGTCTTGAGGGCCATCGCCGCGGCGTGGAGGCTTTGCGCCGCGCCGTGCGCGCGGCCGGCGAGATGGGCATTTCCTGGCTCACCGTCTATTCCTTTTCGTCGGAGAACTGGCGCAGGCCCGCGCAGGAGGTCTCCGATCTCATGGGCCTGCTGAAGCGGTTCATCCGCAACGATCTCGCCGACCTGCATGCCAAAGGCGTGCGCGTGAAAGTGATCGGCCTGCGCGAGGGGCTTGCGCCCGACATCCGCGCGCTGCTGGAGGAGGCGGAGGAGCTGACCCGGCGCAATGGCAAGATGACGCTCGTCGTGGCGTTCAATTACGGCGCGCGGCAGGAGATCGCGCAGGCGGTGCGCGCCATCGCGCGCAAGGCGGCCGCAGGCGAGATCGATCCCGCGCAAATCGACGAGTCCGTGATCGAGGCGCATCTCGACACCTCCGGCGCGCCGGACCCTGATCTCATCATCCGCACGTCGGGCGAGCAGCGTTTGTCGAATTTCCTGCTGTGGCAGGCGGCTTATTCGGAATTCGTGTTCCTCGACCTCCACTGGCCCGATTTCGATCGCGCGGCGCTGGAGCAGGCGGTGGACATTTATCACCGACGCGAGCGCCGTTTCGGCGGCGTGTGCGGCGCCGCGGGGTCGAACGCGATGACGGGGTCATGACGGAGGCGCTTAGACCACAGGGGGGAGACTCGGACGGGCGCGCGCCCGCGTCTGGCCGTTCGGGCGGGCTCGGCGATCTCGCGCTGCGCGCGGCCTCCGCCGTGGTGATGGTGGCCGGCGCGCTGGGATCGCTATGGGCGGGCGGCGCGTGGTTCACGCTGTTCTGGGCTTTCGCCGGCCTCGCCGTCTATTGGGAATGGGAGCATCTGGCGGGCGGGCGCAACATGCTCGTGCGGCTCGCGCTGGGCGCGGGCGCGCTGGGCGGGGCGGCGGCCTTCGCATCGCTGGGCGACGCCGAATGGGCGATCGTTCTCGTCCTCGCAGGCGCCGCCGGCGTGGGCTGGCTCGGCCGGCGCGAGTTCGAGGACGGCGCGCAAAGCGCGCGGCAGGCGGGCTGGTGCGCGGCCGGCCTTCTTTACGCGGGCGCGATGGTGATCGCGGTCTGCGTGTTGCGCCATTCGCTGTTTCTCGGCCCCGTCGCCGTTTTGTGGCTGTTCGCGGTCGTCTGGGGCACGGACGTGATGGCCTATTTCGGCGGCCGGCTGATCGGCGGGCCGAAACTGTGGCCGCGCGTCTCGCCGGGCAAGACCTGGTCGGGCTTTTGCGTGGGCGTGGGATGCGGGGCGGCCGCGGGCGCGGCGGTGGTGGCCTTCGCGGTCACGCCCGGCGAGGCGCCGCTCGCGCCCGTCTTCCTGCTGGGGCTTGCGACCGCCGCGGTCTCGCAGGGGGGCGACCTGTTCGAATCCATGGTCAAGCGGCGTTACGGCGTGAAGGATTCCGGACGTCTCATCCCCGGCCACGGCGGGGCGATGGACCGGCTCGACGGCTTTATCTTCGCCGCCGCCTTCGCGGCGCTTGTGGGCGCGCTCCACAAAGGCGCCGTAGCGGCTGCGCACGGCCTGCTTGTGTGGTAAGCCTTACAGTATGGAAACGCTCGTCAGTCCCGCTTTACACCTCAGCCCGCGCCGGACCGAGTCCGCCCGCCGCCTGACTATCCTCGGCGCCACCGGCTCCATCGGCCGCTCGACGGCGGACGTGATCCTCGCCTCGCCCGGCCGCTTTTCGGTGGAGGCGGTCGTGGGCGGGCGCGACGCCAAGGCGCTCGCGGCCATGGCGCTGGAGCTGAACGCGGCCTGCGCGACCCTCGCCGATCCGGCCGGCTACGGCGAGCTTTCGCGTCTGCTCGCGGGCACGGGCGTGGAAGTCGGGGCCGGGCCGCAGGCGGTGGTCGAGGCGGCGCTGCGTCCGGTGGACATGGTGGTGGCGGCGATATCCGGCGCCGCCGGCGTCGCGCCGACCCATGCGGCGCTGGCGGCCGGGCGCACGATCGCGCTCGCCAACAAGGAATGCCTCGTCTGCGCGGGCTCCGCCTTCATGGCGACCGCGCGGCGCACGGGCGCGCAGCTTCTGCCGATGGACAGCGAGCACAACGCGATCCATCAGGCGCTCGGCGGGGCCGATCCCGCCACGATCGAAAAGATGATCCTCACCGCGTCGGGCGGCCCGTTCCGCACCTGGTCGCGGGAGGCGATCGACGCCGCCACGCCCGCACAGGCGCTCGCCCATCCCAATTGGTCGATGGGGCCCAAGATCACGGTGGATTCCGCGAGCCTCATGAACAAGGGGCTGGAGCTGATCGAGGCGCATTTCCTGTTCGGCGTGGAGGCCGCGCGGCTCGACGTTCTGGTTCATCCGCAATCCATCGTCCACGGGCTCGTCTCCTTCGCCGACGGCGCGGTGACGGCGGGCATGGCGCATCCGGACATGAAGACGCCGATCGCCCATTGCCTGGGCTGGCCCGAGCGGCTCGCGATTCCCGTGCGCCGACTGGATCTTGCGGAGCTTGGTTCGCTCACATTCGAGCGGGCGGACCTCGAGCGGTTCCCCGCGCTGGGGCTTGCGATGAGCGCGCTCGCGCGCGGCGGCGGCTTTCCCACCATCCTCAACGCCGCCAATGAAGTGGCGGTCGCGCAATTCCTTGAAGGGCGGATCGGCTTCCGCGGCGTCTCCGCGGTCGTGGAGGCCACCTGCGCCGCCATGGACGGGGCGGGGGAGGCGCGCGAGCCGCAATCAGTGGACGAAGCGCTCGCCGTTGACCATATCGCGAGAGAAAGGGCGCGGGCTCTCTTGGAAAGCGGCCCTGATTTCGACAAAGTAAGGGTCAAGTAACCTTGTTTGAAGGGGTCTGCGCGGCCTTTTGTACCGCGCGATGGAGTGCGGCATGGCATTTTTGGATCACGTGTGGGGTTTCGCCGGCTATCTTTTGCCCTTCCTTTTCGTCATCACGCTCGTGGTGTTTTTCCATGAGCTTGGCCACTACTTCATCGGCCGCTGGTGCGGCGTGAAGGTGGACGCCTTCTCCATCGGTTTCGGGCCCGAGATCTGGGCCTATACCCGCAAGAACGGCGAGCGCTGGCGGATCGCCTGGATCCCGCTTGGCGGCTATGTGAAATTCCACGGCGACCCGAACGGCGCCAGCGCGGGCATGAGCGACGAGGCTCGCGACATGCCGGCGGAGGAACGCAACGTCACTTTCTTCGGCCAGAGCGTCGGCAAGCGGGCCGCCATTGTGGCGGCCGGGCCGATCGCGAGCTTCCTTCTGGGCGCGCTGATCTTCGCCGCCTCGTTCTTTTTCGAGGGGCGCACCGTGCTTGCGCCGGTCATCGAGACTGTGCGGGCGGGCGAGGCGGGGGAGGCGGCCGGGCTGAAATCGGGCGACGTCGTCGTCTCGATCAACGGCAAGTCCGTGGTCCATTGGGGCGAGATGCAGCGCATCGTGCAGGCGGCGCCCGACAAGACGCTCGCCTTCGTCGTGCAGCGGGGCGCCCGGGATGTGGCTATCGACGTCACCCCGCGTCGGCGGGAGATCCAGACCTCCTTCGGCGCCCATCGCGTCGGCCTGATCGGGGTCGAGCCGTCCACCCGGCCCGAGAGCCTGATCCGCCAGCGTTTCGGCCTCATCGAATCCCTGGGCAAAGGCGCCTATGAGACCTGGTATGTGGTGGAGCGCACGGGCGCCTATCTGGTGGGCCTGGTGGCGGGCCGCGAATCGCCCGACCAGATCACCGGACCGCTCCGGATCGCCGAGATTTCAGGCACGGTCGCGAAATCGAGCTTCGCCAGCCTCGTTTATCTCGCCGGAATCATTTCGGTCTCCATCGGGCTCATGAATTTGCTTCCGATCCCGATGCTCGACGGCGGCCATCTGCTCTATTACGCGCTGGAGGCCGTGAAAGGTCGTCCGCTGAGCGACAGGAGCCAGGAGCTTGGCTTTCGCCTGGGGCTGGGCGTGGTCATGGCGCTGATGATCTTCGCGACAGTTAACGATGTGCTCCATGTCGGGCCTAAACTCCTGAAGCTGTTTGGTTAACCGAACGCTTACCGTGAATCGTGGCCAGGCGGTCGCAAGGCCCGGAAAAGGGGGGGCGCCGGCAATTGGGCGTTTGCACGCGAGCGTAAACGGAGTAGAAGGTTTTGAAGTTGTAAAAGCGCGGACGTGTCAGCGTCCGTCGCGTCTTCCCGTCCCTTGTGGGCGGTTCGCGGAGCCTGCCTCCGCCTGAATTGAACGATGAGGATCGCTCGCCTATGCCCTTTTCAGGTCGTTTTCGTTCCCGGCTGATCTCTCTCGCCGCCGCGGGCGTCGTCGCAGGCCTTCCCGGTCTCGCCGCCGCCCAGCAGATCGTGGTGCAGGGCAGCCAGCGCGTCGACGCCGAGACGATTCGCTCGTACTTCACGGGCGCGGATCAGGCGCGGATCAACGAGGGCGTGCGCGACCTCTATTCCACCGGCCTGTTCTCCGACGTGCGCGTGCGCCGCGACGGCGGCCGCATCATCGTGCAGGTGGTTGAGAACAGCGTCATCAACCGCGTCGCCTTCGAGGGCAACAGCAAGGTCAAGAGCGACGTGCTCGTGGGCGAGGTCCAGACCCGTTCGCGCGGCCCCTACAGCCAGGCGACCGTGCAGGCGGACGTGGAGCGCATCCGCGACATCTATCGTCGCGCAGGCCGCGGCGCGGCCGATGTGACGGCGCGCACGGTGGATCTGCCGAACGGCCGCATCGACGTCGTCTTCACCATCAAGGAAGGCGGCAAGACGGGCGTGCGCGAGATCGCCTTCACCGGCAACAACGCCTTCTCCTCCTCGCGTCTGCGCAACCTGATGCAGACGACCGAGATGAACTTCCTGTCGTGGCTCAAGAACTCCGACGTCTATGATCCCGACCGCATCTCCGCGGACCTTGAGGCGATCCGCCGCTTCTACCTGAAGAACGGCTACGCCGACTTCCGCGTGGTGGGCTCCGAGGCGCGCTACGACGAGGCGCGCGAAGGCTATGTCGTCGCCATCGCCGTTGAGGAAGGCGCGCAATATCGCGTGAGCGCGGTCAATGTCGACTCGCGCCTGTCCGACGTCGCGCCGGAAGCTCTGCGCAACGCCGTCAAGATCTCCGCCGGCGACATCTACAACGGCGAGCTCGTCGAGAAGTCCGTCGACGCCATCACCCGCGAAGTGGCGCGCAAGGGCTACGCTTTCACGACCGCGCGTCCGCGCGGCGACCGCGACCCCGCGTCCCAGACGATCGCGCTGTCCTTCGTCGTTGAGGAAGGTCCGCGCGTCTATGTCGAGCGCATCATGGTGCGCGGCAACACCCGCACGCGCGACTATGTCGTGCGCCGCGAGTTCGAGCTGGGCGAGGGCGACGCCTATAACCGCGTGCTGGTGGACCGCGCCGAGCGCCGTCTCAACAGCCTCGGCTTCTTCAAGCGCGTGCGCATCACCAACGAGCCGGGCTCCGCGCCTGATCGCGTCGTCGTGGTGGTGGACGTGGAAGACCAGCCCACCGGCTCCTTCGGCATTTCCGGCGGCTACTCGACGCAGGACGGCATCATCGGCGAAGTGTCGGTCACGGAATCCAACTTCCTCGGCCGCGGCCAGTTCGTGCGCGCGGCGGCGATGCTCGGCCAGCGTGCGCGCGGCGTCGACCTGTCCTTCACCGAGCCCTATTTCATGGGCTACCGCATGTCGGGCGGCTTCGATCTCTTCCACAAGGAGATGCGCAAGTCGACCTACGCGCTTTACGACACGTTCACCACGGGCGGCACGATCCGCGCGGGGATTCCGCTGACGGAAGAAGTGTCGATGGGCCTGCGCTATTCGATCTACCAGACGCGCATCGAAGTGCCCAACACGAGCGATCGTCCCTACAACGATTGCGTGACGTCGATCCCCGGCGTGACGCCGGGCACGACGGGCGCTCCGTCGCTGTCGGAGACGCTGAACTGCATGACGAACGGGGAAGCCTCGCTCGCCATCAAGGAAGCGGCGGGCAAGCGCCTGACCTCCGCGGTCGGCACGACCTTCTCCTACAACACGCTCGACAACACGCGTAACCCGACCAAGGGTCTCTACGCTGAACTGCGCACGGACGTGGCGGGTCTCGGCGGCGATTCCAAGTGGGTGCGCGGCACGACCGACATGCGTTACTACTACCCCGTCTTCGACGATGTGGTGGCGATGGCGCGCGTGCAGGGCGGCCATTTGTGGGGCTACGGCGACGCGCCGCTGCGCATCGTCGACAACTTCAACCTCGGGCCGACGCTTGTGCGCGGCTTCGCGCCGGGCGGCATCGGCCCGCGCGACGTCTCGCCGGGCCTCAACAACCGCGCGGCGGGCCTTGGCGGCACGTCCTATTACGGCGGTTCGCTCGAACTCCAGTTCCCGATCCTCGGCATGCCGCGCGAAGTGGGCCTGCGCGGCGCGCTCTTCGCGGACGCCGGCACGCTGTTCGGCTACAAGGGCCGCGAGAACTTCAGCGATTATCTCGGCCTGCCGAGCGGCGCCGCGTGTCAGCAGCGCTACAACGCGGGCGGCAATTGGCAGCAGAACAATTGCGTGACGATCCGCGACGAGCACAAGATCCGCAGCTCCGTGGGCGCGAGCCTGCTGTGGGCCTCGCCGCTCGGCCCGATCCGCTTCGACTACGCCTTCGCCCTGTCGAAGGACAAGAGCGACGTGACGCAGGCGTTCCGCTTCTCCGGCGGCACGAATTTCTGAGCCTGAGCGGCCGGAGCCTCGCCTCCGGTCGCGCCACATCGTGACGAGATTTTTTGAAGCGCGCCGATTGAACCCGGCGCGCTTCATTCGCGAAACGGGCGCCCTGCGCGGGCGCAGGGACGCGGGGGCGCGGGGGCGCATCCTCGAAGCGGGGGCGTCTGTCGGGCGGCCTGCGGCCACAAGGACAAGCGGCGGACAGCCGCGAGGGGCGTTGAGATGAGCGAACCGGTCTTCTTTCGGCGCGACGGGACGCCGACGCTCGCCGACATTTGCGAATGGACCGGAGCGAAGCCCGCCGAGGGCGTCGATCTTTCCGTGACGATCACGGGGCTTGCGCCGCTCGATCAGGGCGGTCCGGGCGACCTCGTTTTCCTCGACAATCCGAAATACGCCGAACAGCTCGCGGGCGCGCGCGCGAGCGCCTGCCTGCTCGCGCCGCGCTATCTCGCCCGCGTGCCGGCGGGCGTGGCGGCTCTGGTGACGCCGGAGCCCTATCGCGCCTTCGCCATCGCCGCCGCGAAACTCTATCCGGCGGCGGCGCGTCCGCAATCGGTGTTCGAGGGCGCGGGCGTGTCGCCGGGCTCTTATGTGCATCCCGAGGCGCGGCTTGAGGCGGGCGTGGTGGTCGATCCCGGCGCGGTGATCGGGCCGCGCGCGCAGATCGGCGCAGGCACGCTGGTGGGCGCCAATGCGGTGGTGGGGCCGGACGTGTGCATCGGGCGCGAATGCACGATCGGGCCGAACGCCACGGTGCTGCACGCGCTGATCGGCGACCGGGTGCATCTGCATCCGGGCGTGCGCATCGGGCAGGACGGGTTCGGCTTCGCGATGGGCCCGCGCGGCCATCTCAAAGTGCCGCAGACGGGACGCGTCATCATCCAGAACGACGTGGAGATCGGCGCCAATTCCACCATCGACCGCGGCGCCAACCGCGACACGCTGGTGGGCGAGGGCACGAAGATCGACAACCTGGTGCAGATCGGCCATAACGTGAGCGTTGGCCGCCATTGCGTGATCGTCTCGCAGGTCGGCGTCTCGGGCTCCACGGAGCTCGGCGACTTCGCTGTGCTGGGCGGCCAGGCGGGTCTCGCCGGCCATCTGAAGATCGGGCCCGGCGCGCAGATCGCCGCGCAATCGGGCGTGATGACAGACGTGCCCGCCGGCCAGCGCTGGGGCGGTTCGCCCGCGTCTCCCATGCGCGAATGGCTGAAGGCGCACGCGATCCTCGGCAGGCTCGCGCGCAAACAGGGCGGCGGCGAGGGCGCGTGAGCGCCGCGTGAGGGCGCGCCCGCGCGCGCCGGAGAGAACATGGCGGGCTGGGCCCGCGCATATGGGGCAGGCGCATTCCGCCGGGGGTGAGGTGAATGACTGACGCGACGGACACGAAGCTCGAAACGGTCGACATCCAGAAGCTGCTGGAATACCTGCCGCACCGCTATCCTTTCCTGCTCGTGGACAGGATCGTCGATTGCGTGGGCGACGAGAGCTGCGTGGGCATCAAGAACGTGACGGCCAATGAGCCGCAGTTCATGGGCCATTTCCCCGGCCAGCCGATCATGCCCGGCGTGCTGCTGATCGAGGGCATGGCGCAGACCGCCGGAGCGCTGTGCGTGCACGCCTCGCGCTCGGCGCGGCCGAACCTCGTCTATTTCATGACGATCGACAAAGTGAAGTTCCGCAAGCCCGTCGTGCCCGGCGACCGCGTGGAGTTCCACATGAAGCGGCTCAACCGCCGTCGCAACATGTGGTGGTATCGCGGCGAGGCGAAGGTCGATGGCGCGCTCGTGTGCGAGGCGGAGCTGAGCGCGATGCTGGTCGGCGACGTCGGCTCCAAGGACTAGTGAGGCCTTCATGAGCGCGCAGCCCTCTATTCATCCCACCGCCATTGTCGAAAGCGGCGCGCAGCTTGGCGCGGGCGTGCGCATCGGCCCCTTCTGCCACGTGGGCCCGCAGGTGGAGCTGGGCGAGGGCGTGGAGCTCGTCTCCCATGTCGTCGTGCACGGCCGCACGAGCGTGGGCGCGCGCACGCGCATCTTTCCCTTCGCCTCCATCGGCCACCAGCCGCAGGATCTGAAATATCGCGGCGAGCCTTCCACCCTGCGCATCGGCTCCGATTGCCTGTTGCGTGAGGGCGTGACGATGAATCCCGGCACCGAAGGCGGAACGATGGAGACCGTGATCGGCGACCATTGCGCCTTTCTCGCCAATTCGCACGTGGGCCATGACAGCCGCATCGGCAGCCATGTGATCCTGTCGAACAATGTGATGATCGCCGGCCATGTGACGCTGGGCGATTATGTGATCTGCGGCGGCGGCGCGGCGGTCATCCAGTTCGCGCGCGTTGGTTCGCACGCTTTCGTGGGCGGGCTGACGGGGCTTGAGAACGATCTCATTCCCTATGGCATGGCGATGGGCAACCGCGCGCATCTGGCCGGGCTCAATCTCGTCGGCCTGCGCCGGCGCGGCTTCTCGCGCGAGGCGATCCATGATCTGCGTCGCGCCTATCGTCTGCTGTTCGCCGAGGAAGGCACGCTGAAGGAGCGCGTCGAGGACGTGGCGGGCGAGTTCGCCTCCCATCCGCAGGTGCATGAAATCCTCGATTTCATCCGCGACGGCGGCGAACGGGCGATCTGCACGCCCAAGGCGGACTGAAGATGGAGGCGGGCGGCGACGCCCGGCCGCGCGACGTCTTTCTCGTCGCCGGCGAGCCCTCGGGCGACCAGCTCGGCTTCAAGCTGATGCGCGCGTTGCGCGCGCTCGATCCTCATGCGCGGCTGCGCGGCGTCGGCGGGCCGGCGATGGAGCGCGAGGGCCTGCGCCCGCTCTTTCCCATGGACGACATCGCGGTGATGGGCTTCCTGCCCGTCGTGCAGCGCCTGCCGCTTCTGCTGCGCCGGATCCGCGAGACGGCGGAGGCGGTGATCGCCGATCCGCCTGACGCGCTCGTCATCATCGACTCGCCCGACTTCACCCATCGCGTCGCGCGTCGCGTGCGCAGGGCGCTGCCGGCTCTGCCGATCATCGATTACGTGAGCCCCTCCGTCTGGGCCTGGCGGCCGGGGCGCGCGCGCAAGATGCGCGCCTATGTGGACGAGGTGCTCGCGCTTCTGCCCTTCGAGCCCGCCGCCCATGCGCGGCTTGGCGGCCCTCCTTGCGTCTATGTCGGCCATCCGCTGATCGAGCGGCTCGCGGAATTGCGCGGCGCGCCCGCGCTTGCGGACGGCTTGCCCTGCGTCGTCGCGCTGCCGGGGTCGCGGCGCAGCGAGGTCGAGCGGCTGATGGATGATTTCGGCGCCGCGCTCGCGCTTGTCGCCCAGCGCGTCGGCGCGCTCGATGTGGTGCTGCCGACCGTGCCCCATGTGGAGGCGCTGGTGCGCGCGAAGGCGCAGGCCTGGCCCATCGCGCCGCGCATCGTGACGGATGAAGCGGAGAAGTTCGCCGCCTTCCGCCGGGCGCGCGCCGCGCTTGCCGCGTCCGGCACCGTCACCCTCGAACTCGCGCTCGCGCAGACGCCGATGGTCGTCGCCTATCGCGTATCCGCCATCGAGGCCGCGCTCGCGCGCCGGCTCGTGGTCGCGCCGTCCATCGTCCTGCCCAATCTCGTGCTGGGCGAGAACGCCATTCCCGAATTGCTGCAGGAGGACTGCACGCCCGCGCGCCTCGCCGATGCGCTCGCCCCGCTCGTGTCGGGGGGCGCGCTGCGCGACGCGCAGCTCGCCGCGCTCTCCCGGCTCGACGGATTGATGCGTCTGCGCGACGATCTCGCCCCCAGCGCTGCGGCCGCGCGCGAAGTGATGCGCTTCATCGAACCGCGCGCCTGATCGGACCGAGCGCTTGCTTGGACCGCGCGCTTGCTTGGACCGAGCGCTTGCTTGGACCGCGCGCGTCCTCGCGCGCTGAATAGGACCGCGCGTCCTCGCGCGCTTCAATGACCCGGACCGCGCGCTCAGCTCAACAAGCCGTCCGCATCCTGCAGCCGCTCCACGTCCATGAGGCGCGCCAGCAGCGCCTCGGCTTGCGGCTCGCTCAAGGCGCGGCGCGCGCAGGCGCGGAACTTCGCCGCCACCTCGTCCTGTGTGATCAGCCGTCGCACAGGCCCCAGCGTCCGCGAGAGGCGGCGCCCGTCGCGCGTCTCGATGACCAAAGTCTGGCCCGGCGCATGGCGCACGCGCGCGGCGAGCGCGAGAATGTCAGGATCGGCGAGCGCGTCGCCGCTCGTCTCGTCCAGCGTCAGCCGACGGCGCGCAAGGGCGGCGGCTACGAGAAAAGGCGCGCAGAAGGGCGCGGAATCCTCATCCACGGGAAGATCGCGGAACAGCGAGCCGCGCTGTTCGTCGACGTCCACGGCGGCGATGTCGGCGGCGCACAGGTCATGGGCGCGCGCGAGTTCGATCGCAGCGTCGAGCGCAGGCGCGATCGGCGTACACACCGGCATGGCTTTGATCTTCGCAGGCGCGTCGAAAACGCTCTCGCCTGCGCGCAGCGCATCGAACGGCGCCGATGCCGGCGCTGCGGGCGCTGCGAAGGCGGCGAGCAGGCCTTGCGGATGATCGAGCGCGCGCGGATCGCCGGTCACGCCCTCAGCCGCAAGCAAAGCCGCCTCAAGCCCTGCGCGCGCGGCTGCGCCCGAATGCAGCGCCTTCGCCATGGCGCCCAATTGCAGGCGCAGGCCGCCGCCGGCGCAGGCCGCGAGGCTGAGCGCGGCGCGCGTGCGCGTCTCGTTAAGTCGCATGAGCCGTGCGGCCGCAAGCGCGCTCGCCGCAGGGCCCACGATCCCCACGCTCCAGAAACCGCGCGCGACAAGGGAATCCGGCGCGCCCGCGCGAATGTCGATGCTGTCCTTGAGCCGCGTTCCCGCCTCGAAGGCGACGATGAAGGCGGCGAGCGTTTCCGCGCCGCTGGCGCGCAGGCGCTGGCCCATGGCGAGCGCGGCGGGCAGGGCGAAGGTCGCCACATGGGAGCCCTCGTCGAAGTCCGCCGCATTGGCGAGCGCGCCGTTGACATGGGCGGCGGTCAGCGCGTCCGTGCGTCCGCCGCCGATCAGGCCGGCTTCTTGCGCGCTTGCCTCTTGAGCGCCTGCTTCTTGCGCGTCGGTCTGCGCTGCGCGCGATGCGAGCGCTGCGCCCAGATGGCTCGCGCGCGCCGCAAGCGCCGCGCCGATCGTGTCGAGGAAGACGAGCCGCGCGCGGTCGCGGGCTTGTGGGCTCAGGCGCGCGAGCGAGAAGCCATGGGCGAATTGCGTGAGCGCGTCGGCGACGGGCGTCTGCATGTGCGTCTGTCTGGACGTTTGCGGCTGGGCCAAAAGAAAAGGGCCGCACGCGGCGGCCCTTTCTTCGCGCTTGTCAGCGCTTGATGATCGGCACGTAATCGCGCTTGGGCGCGCCGGTGTAGAGCTGGCGCGGACGGCCGATCTTCTGGGACGGGTCCTCGATCATCTCCTTCCACTGGGAGATCCAGCCCACCGTGCGCGCGACCGCGAACAGAACGGTGAACATGGAGACCGGGAAGCCCATCGCCTTCAGCGTGATGCCCGAATAGAAGTCCACGTTGGGGTAGAGCTTGCGCTCGACGAAATATTCGTCGCTGAGCGCGATGCGCTCCAGCTCCATCGCCACTTCGAGCAGCGGATCGTCCTTCAGGCCCATTTCCGCGAGCACTTCATGGAAGGCCTTCTGCATGAGCTTCGCGCGCGGGTCGTAGTTCTTGTACACGCGGT